>CAZFTO010000009.1:53779-57249 GCA_964521735.1 uncultured Oscillospiraceae bacterium
GGAACTTCGGCAATAATTTCCGTCGTGCTCCACTTGTGGCCAAGCGCTGCAATGGTAAGTTCGGCCAAAGTCTTTTGTGCTTTGTTTTCGTCGAACAACGTGTGGCAAACAGCACATTCGAAGTGAGCGGCAAGGCCTGTTTCGGTGCAATTTGCATCAACTTTGATGATAAGTTCGCCGTAGTTGTGGCTGATTGTCGGGATGTTCAGGTCTTCGATAGGCTCGTTTTGGGCATCGAAGTTTTCGTGACAAATTGTACATTCGTAGTGGCCTTTTGTGCCCGCTGCCGTACAGGACGTCGGCACTTCTTCCACCCAAAGTCCGCCGTGAATGTGTGATGTTCCGCTGGCAGGTTCGGGAAGTTCGAATCCAATCATCATGGAACTGATCGTTCCGTAAATATTGAAATCCAAATAGCATGCTGTGATATCCGTTTTGCCAACGCCTTTAAGAACGTAGTCGTTGAGAGTCATGTTGGAAACGTCACCAAGAAGGTAGCACATCACAACTAGAGCGTATTTTGTGCCCGGCAGAACAATCATCGAGTTTTGGATGAGGTTTAAGTTGTCGAAGTCGTACTCGTCACAATAAAAAGCAGAGTCAATGATTAGCGACTGGTTGGTGCTTGTCAATTGTGGTAATTGCATGAATGTGCCAACTTGATAGCCAGAAAGAACAAATACCAATTTGTCGAGCATTTCCACAATTTCTGCGCCGCAGACGGAACAAACGGATTCGTTTGCTTCGGACGGAACGTGCGCTACTCTTGTGCTCAAAACGCCGCAATCGCAAATAACTGCGTGGCCAGCAGCCGTGATATCGTAGTGCAAGTTTTCGCCTGTGAAAGCGTGAACGTGTTCTTCGCCTTGATCGAACAAAATCTTAAAGGTGTAGGTTACGATTGTTGCCGCGCCGGGGCTTATGCTTGCTCCCAACACGCCGTCGCAATAGGTCACTTCGCCAACAAGCGGGAAGTTGCCAATTTTAACGTCGCCTTCGCCCATGCCCTTTGCATAGTAGCCATCGGCAAGTTTGATTTTTAGTTCAACATAGTATTGATAGCCTGCTTCGAACTTGCCAACGTCGGTGGCAAGTTGCGTTTTAGTTGTACCGTTGATGCGATAGAAGTATCTTGCAAGTGCCACAACGGCGGCGTTTTCGGAACTAGCGTGCAAAATGAAGTCGTACACGTTTCCGCCAAGGGTTGCGCCTGTAGCGGTGAAGTTTATGCCCGTTGCCTTTTGTTGAGTTGTTGTGCCGCTAAGTTTGGGCAAATACAATTCGTAGGTCACCTTTTGGGTGCTGGAATAAACAAACGCATATTTGAGTTCGGCCGCTTGTCCGTTGATGTAGACGTTGCCTTCCAGTACGTTTTCGAAGCTGACGATTTCGTTTGCGGTGACGTCAAAACGAATAGTATACTTTTCGTTGGGCAAGAAACGCGAGTAGTCGCCGAAGTAGTTGTTGCCGTTGCTATCATATACGTGATAGTTGTTGTTGAAAGTGCCCACCACTTGAACGGAATAGTCGTTTTGAGGAATCTTTATTTTGATTTGGTCAACGTAACCGTCCAAAACGTAGTTTTCAACGGTGATATCCAAACGATCCAGCTTGTAGCTGCGTTTGTATACGCACAAGTTGCAAGTTGCATCAAAGTCGTCGTCGTATACGTGGTTTTGGTAGGTATATTCACCGCAAATTTCGCAATAACTACGGTGCTTGTTTTCCGCATCGGGGTTAGCAATGCTGTCTATATCGGGGTTGATGCAAACAAGATGCTCGTCACACTTGTGTTCGGCAGCATCTAGGCGTGTTTCCATCGTAACAACCAACAAACTGCCGGTATCGGAGACACTTACCGCAACAACTTCGCCAATGTTGTTTTTGATGGTTACGTCACTAACAGTGTAGCCACGGAAGGTGTAGCCAGCAGGTGCAGAAAGGGTAACTTTCAGGGTGTAGAAACCGTTGCTGTCAATTTTCATATCGTTGAAGATAGTCAAACCGCCTCGAAGCACTTCCTGTTTGACAACTTCCGCATTGGCATTTGCCACAATTTCGACGTCGCCAACAAATGTGCCGACAGCAAAGTTGCTAGCTTCAATTTGCAAATCGGGAACCTTTTCGAGCTGACTTACACCACCGATTAGCGGCATAGTTGTGATGACGTAGAACACGTTGTAACGTGGTTTGTCGGGGTCGTCACGCTCATAGTCGTGTCCCAGTTCGACAATTGAGAAACCATCGGGCAACTTTAGGTTTTCTAATGCTGTGCTAGTATCAAAGAAATAGTTGTCACTTCTGAAAACGAATTGCACGAAGTAGCTCGTTTCCGGTTGGAAGGTTGCGCCAAATTCCAAACCGCCTTCGTCGCGCCAAATTTCAATTACGTCGGTATCTTTGTCGTAGAAATATGCACGAAGAAGAGGCATATCCTTGTTGAGCGAGTTGATGTGTGCCATGGCATCAAATGCCGTCATCAAACCGTCCATAACGTAGTTTTCCACTTCAATTTCCAAGTCGGAATAGCGTTGATAGGGGCAACCTTCGGTGGAACAGGTTGTGGATTGTGCGTTTTCGAACACGTGATTTACGCGCATACCAAATTCTTTGTCGCAAACGGGGCAAGCAGTCCAGTGTTTGCTGCTGTTGGTCATGATTGTTTGTGTGTGTTCGCCAATGAGGTGCCTGTGGCCGCAATCTTCGCAAATGCGCCAGTGATTGTTGTCGTCGCGTTGCCAATCGGGTGAAATATCACATTCTTGACGTTCACCCTTCCATTGGTGACAGGATAGGCAACAGTAATCGTGGAAGTTGCCTTCACCATTTTCGGCTGCTTCTTCGCAGAACATAAGGGTCCAATCGTGTTCGATAGGGTCGATTTTGCGGTCGTCTTCACTTTCGACAAGTGTCAAACTGTCGAGAGCCATTTTGCCACAAAGCGTGCAGGTATAGTAGCCTTTTAGGCCGCTTTCCGTGCAAGTTGCAGGTGTGCCGTCCGTCCATTTGCCACCGTGCAAGTGATTCATCATCAGCGTAAGCGGGGGCAATTCGAACTTTATGCACACTTCCCAACTATCCGAATATTCCGCGAAACATTCAACTGACAAAGCGTGGATATCTTCGCCATCAACGTTCTCCGCCACAACTGTTTGCGTTGTAAGTGTGGAAAGGTCGAATTTTTTATCCAACAAAATAACGATTGAGGCAGTGTGGGATTGGCCGGCTTCGACAACTTCGACAAGGGTATAAGTTCCATTGTTCCAGTCGACATCCTTGTACATTACGGCATACGCAACGCAACCAAATTCTTCTTGCATTTCTGCCCACTGAGTGACCCACGTGTAATCGGCACCAATTTCGTAGTACAACAACAACGCCAGTTTGGTGATGGGAACTTTGCGGCAATAGTTGCAAAGTATGCACTGTTCGGAATATTCCGTCGCGTAGACGTGTTGCTCAAAAGTAGT
>CAZFTO010000010.1:0-10087 GCA_964521735.1 uncultured Oscillospiraceae bacterium
ACGAGAATTGGTTCTTTTTTTATGCCCATTTTAGAACCCTTAACGGGTTCTTTTTATGCCCTAAACCCTTGTTGTGCACTAAATATTTTTTATGTCCTAGACGCCTTGTGTGCATCAAATACTTTCCCTAAAAGGCAAAAGCTAAGGTTGGTACATAAAACAAAACACCGTCACACGCAAAAACCAAACCCTTTTTATACCTCAAACAATATGTCCGCACGGTTCCGCCGTGCCTTTTGTTTTTTTGCGTTTGTTTGTTGTTGTTCAATTTATTTTCTTATTGTTTCCGTTGTTGTAGCCCTTCGTTGTTTTTAACTTGTTGTTATTTGGTTCATTTATCCGATGCGTGTTTCAATATCTTTTAATGCATAACTAAAAACAAGGTGGCACAATTATGTTTATATTCTATTAAAACATTTGTAATTCCAAAATTCAATTTTGGCTTTATTATTTATAACATTTAACAAAAAACAAAGAATTTTCAAATCAATATTCTAGCTGATTCACAAAACTAAACGTTGCCTGTGCTATATAAAATAACAGTCAGTTGCTCACTAGAAGAGGCGCAATAACTGCTATTTGTGATATATCCGTTGGTGCCTAAATCGTTGCAAATTTTAATCGCATTATTCGTCTTCATTAGAAATTGTCTGCTTTTTGTAACAACGTACTCAATTTTTTTGCGTTTTTTCAAAAAAACGTTTTGCCGTATTGACGATGTTTTTTTGTTGCTATATAATACAAGTGTTAAGTCGTTACAAGTGTACAGTTTTGTTGTGACGCACAAATTGCAGAAGAGGTAGCAATATGTCCCAAACAGTCATGGAAAACCACGAAGTTTCTCGCCTTCCCAACAGGGAATCAAATTGCCTAACCAGAACTTGCATTCAGGAAGCTCTGGTAATTTTGATGGCTTCCAAGCCCTTCGACAAAATAACCATAACGGAGATTGTCAAGAAGGCTGGCGTTTCGCGCACGTCCTACTACACCAACTACAAGTCGAAGGAGGACGTTTTGGAAAACATGGTGGCGGAAGCAATTGGTCTTATTCGTCCGGCCATGCACAAATACGACTATCAAACAAAAGCCTACGATTTTTGGTACACAATGTTCAAAAGCCTTACGCCCTACGTGGCGCAAATAAAATTGCTCGTAAAAAACGGTTTCGCAGAAAAAATCGAGGATGGCATTTATGCGCAACTGATGTCGGAATACCGCAACCCAAGCGATAGGGAACGCTACGTTGAGCGTTCGTGGAGTGCCGCCGTCTGCGCCGTCATAAAACAATGGACAATGGAAGACGGCAAAATTCCGTCGGAAGAAATGGCGCGCATTTGCACCTATATCGAAGGTAAATAAAACCGATTGCGTAAAACCGCTTTGCGTTTTTGTTGAAACCAACAACATTTTGTAAACAAGGCACGATGCGTTTGCTTCGTGCTTTTTGTTTGCTTTGCGCCCGTTTGGCTACTGGCGGCATAGCAACAAATAAATCCACGTTGCGCAAACGTCCGCTGTTAACCTTTGTTTTGCAGATATTTTCAAACGCTTATTTCCTGTTCCGCTCACAAAAAATATCGCCCTTGCGTAGGAATCATTCGTTGTATCAGCGTGGAACGTGACACGTCAAATATTGTTGAACAATCGTCAAAAAAACTCTTCACCGTGCAAAATCGTTTGCCCTAGCGAAGAGTTTTTATTAAAAATACTAAAAAATTTATTTTGTTTGTGACAAGCCAAAACTCTCAATATCACATGCTTGAACCGCAAAAAACAAAGTTTTTGTGCAAATTGGCAGGTATTGCACCGTTTTGGGATGTGCAAAGCTTCGTCTACAGTGCTACGCAAGCAACTATTTGCCGGTCAAGCGTTGTTTTTTGTCCTTTCTCGTCATCATTGCGCGCATAGAATTTAAAATTGCCAACATGCAAACGCCAACGTCCGCCAAAATGGCAATTATCATGCCAAAACTTATCATATCCAAAATGCCAACTGCCGAAAGAATAAGCACGGCAACTTTAACGGCAATGGAAAACACAACGTTTTCTCGGACGATCACCAAAGTCTTTTTGGAAATTTTCTTGGCTTCGGCAATAGCGGTGGGGTTATCTCTCATAAGAACAACGTCGGCCGCCTCTATAGCAGCATCACTGCCAACTCCGCCCATTGCAATGCCGACGTCGGCGGTGGCAAGCACGGGCGCATCGTTAATTCCGTCCCCAACAAATGCAACTTTGCCCTTGTTTTTTAGTTTTGCAACAATTTCCGCCTTGTCTTGCGGAAGGAGTTGCGCATGAAATTCGTCAATTGCTAGTGTTTGCGCCACTTTTTTTGCAGCAATTTGGTTGTCTCCGGTTAGTAACACCGTTTTGCAACCTTCTTTTTTCAGTTGATATATTGCCTGTTCGGCATCTTCTTTTATTTGGTCTGCAATAACAATTGCACCAACGTATTCGCCGTCTTTCGCCACGTGAACAACCGTTCCTCCATCACAAACTTGTGGTTCAATGCCGTTTTCATGCATCAATTCGGCGTTGCCGCAAAAAATGGTGAAACCAATTCCCTTTGCAACAATGCCTTTGCCTGCCACTTCCTGCACGGCACACGGCACTTTTTCCACAGATACTTCCTGGCAAATGGAGAGGGCAATGGGGTGGTTGCTGTATTGTTCGGCAATGGCTGCAGTGCGCAAAATTTCCTGTCTGTTTTCAGCCGGCAGCGTAGCGGTAACGGCAAAATTGCCACAAGTAAGCGTGCCGGTTTTGTCAAAGGCAAAAGTGTTAACTTGTGAAAGCATTTCCAAATAGTTGCTTCCCTTCACCAAAATGCCCTTTTTGCTGGCGGCGGCAATGCCACCGAAAAATCCCATAGGCACGGATATTACTAACGCACACGGACAGGAAACAAACAAAAACATCATTGCTCTGCGCAACCAAACTGTCCAAACGGCAAGGTCGCTTGCACCCAAAATTAGCGAAGGTACTATGGCAATCAGCACAGCTAGCGCCGTCACAATGGGCGTATAGAAGTGGGAAAACTTTGTGATAAAATTTTCGGCCGGCGCCTTTTGACTGGTGGCATTTTCCACCAAATCCAAAATTTTTGCAACGGTGCAATCGTCGTAGGTAGACGTTGCCTGAACAAACAACACGCCGTCGGTGTTTATGCAGCCGGAAAGCACTTCGTCGCCTTTGCTTGCCCGTCTGGGAACGCTCTCGCCGGTGATAGCGGCAGTGTTCAAATGACATTCGCCGTCAATAACAATGCCGTCTAGGGGCAATTTCTCGCCCGCACGCACAACAAAAACTTGTCCAATGGCAATTTCCGAAGGGTGCACTTGTTTTTCCGCATCGTTTTCCCACAAAGTTGCCGTTTCGGGACGTATATCCATAAGAGAAGCAATGTTTTTGCGGCTTTTGCCTACGGCATAGCGTTGGAATAATTCCCCCGTTTGGTATAGCAACATAACGGCCACCGCATCGAAGTATTCGCCGATGGCAAATGCGCCAATGGTGGCAATTGTCATCAAAAAGTTTTCGTCAAACAGCTTGCCGTGAATGGTGTTTATTGCTGCGCGCCACAGCACGTCGTAGCCTATTGCAAAAAACACGGCTGCATATAGTAATAGTTCCAGCCAATAGGGCAGCGAAACGGTTTTGGTTACCGCAAACACAGCCAAATATAATGCTAAGCAAACCAAAATTCGTATAAGAGTTTTCTTGTTTCTAGTCATAAGTCACTAAAATTTAAGCAAGCAATCGGGTTCCACACGTTTGCAAATTTTTCTTGCTTCGGCAAGAATGTTGTCGAAAGCGGCATCATCTGCTTCCAAAGTCATTTTTTGTGTCATAAAATTGACGGATACGTTTTGAACGCCATCAATTTTTTTAATTGCGTTTTCCATTTTTGCAGCGCAGTTTGCGCAATCCAAATTTTCCATCCTGATAACTTTTTTCATATTCTACTCCTTTGCATGTTCTAGTGCCAAATTGATTATCGACACAACGTGATTGTCAGCCAAACTGTAATAAACTTCTTTGCCGCTTCGTCTGTTTTTCACCAGTTTTGTTTGTCGCAGAATGCGAAGTTGGTGCGAAACGGCCGATTTTGTCATGTTAAGCAGAGAACAAATGTCGCAAACACACAGTTCGTCGGCAAGCAATGCCGAAAGTATTCTAATTCGCGTGGAATCCCCAAAAATTTTGAATAGTTCTGCCACGTCGTAAAGCAAATCTTCATCGGGAATTTGTTTTTCTACACGCTTCACGGTTTGTTCGTGAACCAAGTTTTCTTCGCAACAATCAAATGTCATATACGTTCTCCATAAACTGATTTTTGTCAAACAGTTGAATAATTGTTCAACTGTTGATATAATATGCCATTGCAATGGTATTGTCAAGCAAAATCAAAAAGTTTTTTAACGTTTTTTTTGGAGACAAACTGTGTCACAAAAATTGCAACCGCAATAAGATGAAATAGCGTCTTTGCGGCGCAAAAAGTACAAGGAGAAAAAGTATGTGTTTTTGTTGTAACAGCAGTGCCAACAAAGGATGTTCGAGTACGAACGGTGGCTTGGTGATAATTGAGCGTGGTCCCCGTGGCCCAAGAGGATACACCGGTGCAACGGGAGCGGTGGGCCCGCAAGGTCCGCAGGGGGATCGTGGTCTGCAAGGATTGCCCGGAGGCTTGCCTAGCTATGGCGGAGCGTATTCCACTTCAACAACAGTACAACCGCTAACAACCACGGCAGTCACTGTTCCGCTGGGCACTTCAATGCCGCTAAAAAACGTTGTTATTGCAAACAACGGCATCAGTGTCAGCAACGGCGGCAACTACGAAATTAATTTTTGGCTCGCCGGCAGTGTAGATGCGGCAGGCACGGTGACGGCAGCGGTGGCGCAAAACGGAAATGCCCTTGCAGCATCGACGGTAAGCAAAAACTTTGTTGACGACGGCGTTGGCACGCTTGGCAACACCCTTTTTGCAACACTTTCTGCCGGCGACGTTATAACGCTGCAAATGCAATCTAACGTTTCGCTAAATTTTGTGCCAAATCGAAACGTCAACGCAGTGCTAACTGTCAAGCAATTGGATGGATAACTAAAAATTGCCCTTAGGCATTATTTTCGCAAGAGGAACTTCAATGGCTAAAATTTCGGGTGCAAAAGCGCGCTCCAAAAGCATAAACAGTGCCTGCAAAATAAAATAATTCTATTGCAACAAAAAAGGCACAAACAATAGTTTGCGCCACAAATATTTAAGGCGCGGAATTTCCGCGCCTTAAAATGTGAGTCAAAAATTATTCAATGGGAGTAACGTTGGCTGCACGAAGTTTGCCGTTGGATGCGTCTTGCGCCACATCGAACGAAACTTTTTGGCCGTCCGTCAATGTTTTGTAACCATCCACCTGAATTGCGGAATAGTGTACGAACACGTCGTCGCCACCTTCGTCGTTGGATATGAATCCATATCCTTTGCCTGCGTTAAACCATTTTACCGTACCAGTCATTACCGAGGTACCTCCAATTATATTTGTAACCGAAAGAAAAGAGCCAATCAATTTGTCAGACGGTGTGTCATAGCAAAACTAAACTCACAGCGTTCCGTTACAACAGTATTATATCCATTTTTGCAGGCAGTGTCAATAATTATTTCAAAAATAAACTCGTTTAGTATTCCGTTCGTTTTTGCGTAGAAATCTAGATAAGTTTTGCAACACAAGCACAAATTTTTTTGCCTTCTGCCAAAAATTTTGATTCGTATTCTGTAACGACGTTTTCGCGGTTTTCCGAATGTAAATCGTAGGTTACGTCCTGCACGTCGAATCCACAGTTTCTGTATTGTTCTAGCGAAAATTCAAAAAATTGGCTGTCATCGGTTTTTTGACGAATCAATCCGTTGGGAACAAGCAACTTTTTGTATTTTTCCAAAAAGGATTTGTACGTCAGTCGGCGGTTAGTGTATCCCTTCTTGGGGAACGGGCAGGAAAAGTTCAAAACAATTTCGCTTATGCAGTGTTCTGGCAAAAAGAAAAGCAAATTTTCGGCAGAGCAATTCAAAAATTTCAAATTTTTCAGGCCTAGTTTTTGAGACTGCTCGCTACCAACCACGATTACGTTAGAAAGTTTTTCTACCGCAACGTAGTTAACGTCGGGGTGCAGTTGTGCGCTTTGTATTGCAAATGAACCTTTTCCGCAACCGATTTCCAAAACAATGGGGTTGTTGTTGCCAAAAGCGCAGAATGGATCAACAACGTAGTTGCGCTCGTCAATGGGCGTGTCGTAAAAATCTTGGCTTTCGCGCGCCAAAAAAGCATCGTCGCAGTTAGTCAGACGCTCGCCTAGGTGTTTTTTGTGTCTCATTCTCATATCGTCACCTGTTGGGATTCATCGTTTCAAGGTCGGCAATCCACGCATCGTAGCAAGCGTCGCTAGGCACACGCCAACCGTTTTTGGAAAGTTCCACCGTGCCAATTTTTACGCCGTCCGGCATGCACGAACGCTTGAATTGTTGTGTGAAAAACCTTCTAACAAATTTGTTAAGCCAAAAGAAAATGGTTTTGTCGGTATACTTTTCTTTGAAGGAAATTTTTGCCATTGCAAAAACTTTGGAAGGTGCAAAACCTTTTCGCACCGTCATATACAAAAAGTAGTCGTGCAGTTCGTATGGTCCAATCAAATCTTCCGTAACTTGTTTTATGTTTTCTTGTTGTGGCGGAAGCAATTCCGGGCTGATGGGCGTGCTCAAAACGTCTAACAAAATGGCTTTCAGCTCGTTGCTAGCACGGCCGGCCTCGTGGGCAATAATTGCCTTCACCATGGTCTTGGGAACGGAAGAATTCACTCCATACATAGACATGTGGTCGCCGTTGTACGTTGCCCAACCCAGGGCCAATTCCGACATATCTCCCGTGCCGATAACCAATCCGTTTTCCGCATTGGCAATGTCCATAAGAACTTGTGTGCGCTCGCGCGCTTGCGCGTTTTCGAAAGTAACGTCGGTAGTTGTCAAGTCGTGTCCAATATCTTTCAAATGTTGCGTTACGGCGGCGGAAATATCCACTTTACGCAGTGTTGCGCCCAACGCCGTTGCAAGCGCAACGGAATTGTTAAGAGTGCGCTGTGTAGTGCCAAAACAGGGCATTGTTATTGCAATAATATCCGAACTGTCGCGGCCGGCAAGTTGCAGTGCACGCTTGCAAACAAGCAAAGTCAAAGTGCTGTCGCTACCGCCGGAAACGCCAATAACAAGCTTATTGCAATGAGTATGTTCCAAACGTTTTTTCAACGCATGCGATTGCAACGTCAAAATGGTTTCGCAGCGTTCGGCCAAAACCTTTTTGTCGGATGGCACAAATGGAGACATGTCGTAGCAACGTGTGGGAGTGGTGTCCACCGGCATTTCGAAACATACTTTCAAATAGCCGTCGTCCGAAAACGCTCTGGACATTTTTGCACGTTCGTTTTGAATAAACTCAAAGTCCACTTCGGCAATAGCATAGCCGTTGCCGAAAGGTTTGCTTTCCGACAAAATCAATCCGTTTTCGCAAATTATGTTGTGAGCGGAAAAAACCACTTCGGATGTGGATTCGCCATCTCCCGAGGAACAGTAGGCGTAAATGGCGCCGGCCTTTGCCGATTGAATTTCCACCATTTTGCGGCGATATTCCGCCTTGGTAACTATTTCGTCGCTAGCCGAAAGGTTCAAAATAAGGTTTGCGCCGGCAGTGGAGTGCTTGAAGGAGGGGGATTCTGCCACCCAAATGTCTTCGCAAATTTCCACGGCAAAACGAATTTCCGGGTGAAGGCTGTCGGTGAATACAATTTTTGTTCCAAATGGCACCTGCTTGCCATCAATAGTGACAGTGGTGTTTTTATCCGGCGCGGCGGTGAACAGGCGTTTCTCAAAAAATTCGTTATAGTTGGGCAGGTTGGTTTTGGGCACTATTCCCAAAATTTCTCCGCCGAACAAAACGGCAGCAACGTTAAACAGTTTGCCAGAATCATCTACAAGTGGCAATCCTACCACTACAACTGCGTTAAGGGTGCGAAGTTGTTGGCAAACGTAACGAAGTGCATCCAAAGCGGCAGTGCGCAAAGTCGATTGGAAGAACAAATCTCCACAGCTATATGCAGTTATGCAAAGTTCGGGGAATAAAATTATTTTTGCACCGTCGTTTGCGGCGTTTATTGCGCCCTCTACAATGTGTTTGGCATTGTAGGCGCAATCTGCCACTCTAACTTTGGGAGAGACGCACGCCACCTTTGCCAGCCCCCAAAAACGGTGCGTTGCGTGAACTATCGGCTCATTTTCAAGGCCCAACAAATAGTTTGTGGAAACGCCCAGTGCAGCGGCAAGTTTGTTAAGCTTGTCGGTTTTTATATCCAACAAAGCGCCGCTCATAATTTTGTTTACGGTGCCCAAACTTATTCCGCTTTTTTCGGCAAGTTGCTTCAGTGTTAACGATTGTTTCTTTTTAGCGGCATTAAGCCTTTCAACTACTACAGAATTCATAGTGCTACCTCTAACCCTAATTTTACCACTTTTTAACTTTTTTACAAACTGTTTTATATGTTTTGTAAAAAAATTGCAGCAAAATATTTTCATTTTTGGTAAAACTTACCCAAATGTTATATCAGCTTTACAATGAATACCATTTCTACTCTGTTCGCGCAAAGAACGGAAGGTTTTCCCAATCGTTGATTATCTGGTAATTTTGTGGTACATTTCGGGCAGGGAAAAAATATGTGTTGAAAATACAAACAATTTGTGCTAAAATATAATTGTTGCAAGTGTTTCTTTTGCATTTTGGCAAGTAATCCGGTTTGGCGTAACACGGGCCCAAGCTGTGCCTAATTGCGGATATAATTTTCAAGATGGCTGCATTTGGGATGTGCAAACGGCATTCCAAGCACTATACGCAAAAGTTTCACTAGCGTGGCAGTGCCGCCAGTGGCTCGGCGGCAATTCTAGCAAAGGAGTGCAAATTATGGACTATAAACCTGCTGAAAACCGCTATAACAAAATGATTTATCGCCGCTCTGGCAAAAGCGGCTTAAAGTTGCCGGCCATTTCCATTGGATTGTGGCACAATTTTGGCAACATAACCCCATTCGAAACGCAGCAAAGCATTTTGCGCAAGTCGTTCGATCTTGGAATCACCCATTTCGACCTTGCCAACAACTACGGTCCGCCCTACGGAGAGGCGGAGCGCAACTTTGGCATTCATATGGATAGGGATTGGCACACGCATCGCGACGAACTTGTTATATCCACCAAGGCCGGCTACGATATGTGGGATGGCCCCTACGGCAATTTTGGCAGCAAAAAATATCTAATTTCCAGTTTAGATCAGTCGCTAAAACGCATGCATTTAGATTACGTCGACGTGTTTTACCATCACAGGCCCGACCCCGAAACGCCCATAGAGGAAACGATGGGTGCGCTCGACCAAATAGTGCGCAGTGGCAAAGCGTTGTACGTGGGAATTTCCAACTACAACGCCGAACAAACCCGCATTGCCGTTCAAACGCTAAAAAAATTGGGCACGCCGATGCTAATTCATCAACCCAACTACAACATGTTCAACCGCACTGCGGAAAACGGGCTTTTGGACGTTTTGCAACAGGAAGGTGTTGGATGCATTGCTTTTTCACCGTTGTGCAGGGGTATTCTCACCGATAGATATCTGCACGGTATTCCCTCTGATTCTCGCGCGGCGCACGATCCGCGCTACCTAAAACCCACCGATATCACCGATGCAAAAATTGCCGTTGTAAAAAAACTTGCGGAAATTGCTCGCCAACGCGGACAAACCATGGCGCAACTTGCATTGCAGTGGGTTTTGCGCAAACCCGTCGTCACCAGTGCGCTTATTGGCGCAAGCCGCCCCGAACAGGTGGAAGAAAACGTGCAATCACTGTACTTTCCCGATTTGACTGCGGCCGAACTTGCAGAAATAGATGCTATTTTAGGCACGCTGTAAGAACCATATATAAGTGGTGTGTGCATAAAAAATTTTACATATCAAACAAAAAAAGTCGCGCCCTAGTTGGACGCGACTTGTTTTATGCCTTATGTTTCAAAA
>CAZFTO010000010.1:10187-56298 GCA_964521735.1 uncultured Oscillospiraceae bacterium
AAGTCACGTATCCAGCCGGAGCCTTGATAAGTGAAGGAATGCGGTTAACAATGGTAGCGCAAGTATGTTCTACGGTAGCAGGCTTAACAACGTGTCTTCCACGTTGTGGTTGTGTGCCGAAAAGCCATTGCACTCTAACAAATACAAAAAAAAGTCGCGCCCTAGTTGGACGCGACTTGTTTTATGCCTTATGTTTCAAAAACAAACTTAGCAATATTTTTCCATAGATTCGGTAAGATAGCGAATTTCTTCCAATTGGTCGCAAGTCACGTATCCAGCCGGAGCCTTGATAAGTGAAGGAATGCGGTTAACAATGGTGGCGCAAGTATGTTCTACGGTAGCAGGCTTAACAACGTGATACTCAACGTTGGGTTCGCCGGTCAACCACCAGTCGCACATATCGCCGTCGTCCGGTCCGTAAACCTTGCCGATGGTTTCTTCTTCAACTGTGATGCCTTGTTCTGTTTCGATGGTAACAACAGCGGACATACCAATGCAACGGCCAGCCTTAATGGTGGAGCCGAGCGTGGTGCTGAACACATCGTGGTCAACAATGTAGGGAACGTGTTTTTGGTCGATGGATTTAATGGTCAAACCAAGTTTGTTGCAAATTGCTTCGCTTGCGTTCCAAGCATAGGAAGGTTCAAACACGTCGGGGTGAGCAATTTGGGCTTCAAATTCTTCTGCGGAAAGGTCGCAGCCGTGCGCTTTTGCAAGTGCCAAACCATATTCATCCACGTTGTAGCTGTAGGCGCCCTTAATTTTGGTAAGGCTGTCGCATCCTGCAGCAGCAATGGAAACCATGTTGATCCAGAAAATGTCTTGCATTCCGGAACCGGTAATGGTGCAGTTGTGTTCTTTTGCAATTTCTGCAAGGCGTTCAACTTGTTCTTTAGCCGTGGTGCAGGGGTAAATTGCTTCTTCGCAGGTGGTGATAACGTTAATTCCGCGAGAAACACATTTTTCCACATGCGAATAGATGTCGTTGATAAAGCTGAAAAGTGTAACAACTGCAACGTCTGCTTTGCTTTCGTCCAAAACTTTATCTGTTTGGTTAGAAATAATTACGCCTGTTTTGAAACCGAGTTCAGCGAAATCGCCGATATCCATTCCAACAACTTCGGGGTTGATGTCGATTGCGCCAACAACTTCTGCGCCGTGGTTGTATAGGTAGCGAATAATATACTTCGCCATTTTGCCGCAACCGTATTGCACAACTCTTACTTTTCTGTCCATAAAAATTCCTCCTGAAAATTTATTTTTTAGGTGAACTTATTATAAACCCTAACGCAAGGTTAGAGTCAATACTTTTCTGAAAATTTTATTGGAACTTGCAATCTCAAAAACATATTGCGCTTGCTATCGTCAAAAACGTGAAACTCAGTCATTTCTTCGCAAATGTAGTCGCCGCAAATTTTGTAGTTGTGGCGGTGGCAAAAATCTAACAGTTGCTTGCCAAATTCAATTTCGTCGTCGTAGTTATCCAAATAGATGCAGGCAAACATACCGCTATCCAAAGTGCCAACGTGGCCGGGTTTTTCCAAGATGTGTTTGTCGGCAAAAATAAATGCTTTGTCGGCAACAAAGCGGCCTTCTTCAAAATCTTTTTGCAAAATGGTGGTGCCCAGGTTATAGCTGTGCACTTGCGAAATTCCAGCCTGCAACAGCTCTTTTCTTAGTGCAATAACCGTCGATTCGTAGCTGTTTCGGTCCTTTTCGTAGAAATTTTCCGGACAATCTATGGCCCAAACGTACCTGCGATCGATATATTCCAGCGAAGTGGTGCCGGTTGTGGGCGATTTTCGATACCGTTCAATTTGCGCAATAGCCCGCTCAACGGCATCGTGCCGCTCTTTTAGCTTGCGTATTTGTTCGTGCAATTGTTCATTTTTTTGTGCCAAAACGTCTTCGATTATGGCAATATCTTCCTTTTCCAAAATGTGGCTGATCTCGCCCAGACTCATCCCCAGTTCCTTCATGTAGGCAATGATATCCAGCCTTGCCGTTTGTTGCAGCGTGTAATAGCGGTAGCCGCTTTCATCATCTACGTAGGCTGGTTTTAGCAATCCGTTTTTGTCATAAAGGCGCAAGGTTGGGATGCTAACGCCGTTAATTTCTGCCATTTTTCCAATAGAAAGCAATTCTTCTTTCAAAATTCCACCTCCAAAACTCTAACCTGCACATAGAGTTTATATCAAAAAATCGCTTTCGTCAATATGCTTTTTCAAAAACTTTTTTCAAATTCCATCGGCATAGTTGTTCACAACATTGTCACTTTCAAGGCTGCGCAGCAAAACGGGAGAAAACAAAAAAATATACGTTGCAAATCATAAATGAAATCACCTGCGGTGATGAAATCCAAGCAAACTTGGATGAAATCTTCGGTGTGCCACCGAAGATGAAATTAAATCCGCCCGTCCTTTACCTTGCGTAGCAAGATTTAGTCGCGTAGCGATCTCATCCACGATAGTGAATTTATTCCGCAAAAGGCGCATTTAGTTAAAAAAGACTTAGGACTGCTTAATCCCAAGTCTTTTTCTGGTGCGGATGACAGGACTTGAACCTGCATGGTTTCCCACATGAACCTGAATCATGCGCGTCTGCCAATTTCGCCACATCCGCAAACGTCCCCTATTTTTACATGGCGAGAACTGCCCTGACGGTGCCATACGGATAAATCTCTTCGGCAAACTCCGTGGTGCACTTGTGGTGCAACGCTACATATTATACAGCACTTTTGCGCATTTCGCAACTGTTTGCATAAAAATTTTCCTTTTGTCAAACGTGTGCGCAAATTTTCGTGCGCTGCATATAGTATTGTGGGAGTGAGAACGTTGTCTTTTGTGGCGGTTATGGATAGTGGCATTGGCGGTTTGACTGTGCTAAGAGAACTGCAAAAAGTGCACAAGCGTTGCAATTTTGTCTACTTTGCCGATCACGCTTTTTGCCCGTACGGAACAAAACCTGCCGCGGAAGTGCGTCAGCGTGTGCTGGATGTTGCAAGTTTTTTGAAAAATCGTGGTGCAACGTCGGTGGTTCTTGCGTGCAATACGGCGTCGGTTTTTGCCAGCGAAGTTCACAAGCAACTCAACATGCCCGTTTTCGATGCAATTTTGCCCACTTGTGACAGCGTTTTGCAAACAACAAAGAGCGGCAAGGTTGTTTTGTTTGCCACCAGTCTTACGGTGAAAAGTGGCAAGTATCAAAAGTTTTTGCGCCGGCAGGGCATAAGTGTTGAAGCGTTGCATTGCGATTGTTTTGTGCCGCTTGTAGAAGGCAACGCCACGCCCCATCGCAAAATTGCTGTGGTTCGGAGCCGTTTGCAACAACTGCAAGGGCATAATTTCGATACGGCAATTTTGGGGTGCACACATTTCCCCTTTTTGTTGCCGCAAATAGCGCAATGCTTGCCACCTTGCAAAATTGTTAACTGTGCAAGCGCAATGGCGCAGGTTTTTGTCGACGAAAACGTCGCACACGGCGGATTGCTTACGTGTTTTTCCACCGGAAACGCAAAAAAAGCGACGCACGCGGCGTCGCAATTTGGCTATGTTTTTACGCATATAAATTTCTAGTTGTCGTTGGCATCTGTTGGCGTAGAGCTGCGGGGTTGCGATAGTTTTGCAAACAACCTATCCAAGGCTCTTGTTTGTTGCAGCGTTGCCAAAATAACGGCATTAACAGCCCAGTTTAGCAGTTGAATGGGTACGCGGCCTATCAAATACACCCAAAAGGATTTTTTGATGCCGCTTGGATCCATGCCGAAAAACTCAATCAGGCCAATGGGGCCGGGGTCTACTCCCACAATAATTTGCAACCACAAGCCAAAGGTGTTCAAAAAGCTTGTGCAAACAACAAGGCACACGCCGCACGAAAGCGCAAGTTTTGCAATTTTGTGCCATTTCAGCTTGTAGATAAGGGCAAAAATAAGCCCAACCAGCGTGCTAGAAAGCGCCACAAAAAAGTTGTAGGGCCCAAGCGGATGGATGAAATGCGCCAGCAAGTCGCCAACAAACCCAACCACAACGGCAGGGATTGCGCCAAGGTACATTCCTGCCAGGGCGGAAAACAGCAAAGAAAATGAAATGACTTTGCTTGCCGTGGGTGTGAGCGGAATGGTGAATATGTTTGCCAACACACCAAAAGCCGTAAGCATAGCAGTGGTGGCCAATTTAAGTGTTTTATTCATAAAAAAACTCCTTTTGCACAATTGCAAAAGCAGTCCGAATCAGCGCAACGCAATGCATATGAGCAATGCTTGCACACGGCAACGGACTACGACGGCGCACCGCAGAACGAATGAGTTCTTTCGTCCACGCCTTTTCCTAGACGTGACACTTGACGCGAGCCATCAACTTTGCTGCACTTATTATAATTCCATTGCATCAAAAAGTAAATTGTTTTGCACAATTATTTCCGTTGGGCTTTTGATGTGCCATGCAACAGATTTTGCGTTTCGAGCGGAAGTTGTGTTTGCTGCGAGTGGGTGCTGTTTTGTGTGTGACATACGCAAGATAAGGTTTGTTCCAAAAACAGCCATACGTTGCCTTGTTTTTATAACAAAAACGTGGCGAAACGGTGCAAATTGTGCGGATATTTCCCAACAACTGCCACAAACTAAGCGTATGATAATAATATTCATCCGTGCAATAATTTTGTTTGCCGTGTTGCTACTGGCCATTCGGCTTATGGGCAAGCGGCAAATTGGCGAAATGGAACCCTTCGAGCTAGTTATAACGCTGGTAATATCCGAACTGGCCTGCATACCAATGGCCGATAGGTCAATTCCCATAACTTTTGGCATTGTGGCCATCCTAACAATGTTTGTCATTCACCAATTCATTTTGCTGCTTTCCAAAAGCACAAAACTGCAAGAAGTTATCAATGGCAAACCTGTTATGGTAATAACACCGCGCGGCATCGACGTGGCTGCCCTTAAAAGCCTTAACATGCACGTAAACGACGTGTTGCAAGCGTTGCGCACTTCGCAACATTTTTCGTTGGAAGAAGTTACCTATGGCATCATGGAAACAAACGGTCAACTTACCGTTGTTACCAACAAAAGTTTGGAAGACAAACAGCAAACTTTGCCTGTCCCGGTGGTGCTGGAAGGCAAGTGGAACAACGAAGAAATTGCCGAACACGGCTTTTCTAAAAGTGCACTTTCCCGCTTGCTGCAAATGGAAAACGTAAAACTAAAAAACATAGTGCTGCTTGCCGTGGACGAAAATAACCGCATTTCTTTGCAGCGGCAAGGTGGTGCAATAATTTTCAAAAATGCGGAGGTGAATTTGCGTGACTAAAAGCGTAATTGCTGGCATTGTTGCTTTGGTTTTGGTGCTTGGCTGCGGCATTGCCGAAGTGGTGTGTTTGCGTGGCGCCTACCAAAAGTTGCACGAACAGTGCGCACACGTTATAGATGCAGCCGAAAATAAAACTCTAACGGAAGAGCAATTTGACATTTTTCGTCAAAACTGGGTTAAACTGCGCGAAACAAGCGAGTTATTTTTGCCGCATCAGGACGTTTACGAACTAAACTTGCGTTTTGCCGAGGCGCAGGCCTTTGCCAAGCAACAGGATTTTGCTCAGCTACTGAGCCATCTTTCGGTGATTGAAGAGTTGCTTTCTTACGTGCCGCACCTAATGACACCGGATCTAAACCACCTTGTGTAGTTTGCAAACCCCCGCAGTTGCGGGGCTTTTTTAGTATCTAACAACAAGCTTGTTGTTTTGCTTTTTTAGTGATTGCGGTTTGAATGCCGCAAAGTACTGCGTTCCGTTTAGTGTCATCGATTGCACTGTCGATTTCAAAAAGGTTACGTCTATGCGCTTGTCGTCAATGGTTATTGCCAGTCGTTCCAAAACGTTGTCTTGACTAATTTTGGGCGAGAACTTCAACGCACCGTCACAAATAGACATGCCGTAAATGTTTTCTAGTTGCGAAACATAGTACCAACTTTTCGCAATGCCATAGGTATTGCATAAATCCTTAAGTCGCTGTTTGGACGGGTTGTTCATTGGCACTGCGCCTATCGCCTGGGCGTAGCCAAACAACGCCGCATCGCTACAAATTGTCTTTTTTGCCTGATTGTATTCTATCAAACAGCGCACTTTGTCAAAAATTTTTAGCTGCGCCGCCTTTTTTAGAATAAGCGCGCGAATGCACAAATCCTTGCCGGAAAAGCACTGTGCAAACAGCACGTCGCAAATAACATCTTTGGTTTGCTGCAACAAGGTTTTGTCGCCGGTAACAGTGGCGTAGTAGACGGCGGCTAGGGGCACGGCAAGTTTATCGCGAAAGTTTTTTCGCTGCCCGCACCCATCGTAGAAAAAGCCGCCTTCTGCACTTTGAATAAACTTTTTTACGAAGTTTGGGTTGGTATAAACTATTGCGGCTAGCGTAAGACAGTCGGCCCGTTTCAAAAAGTTGCTAAGGCAAAAGGTGTTTTTGTCGTTTACGTAGTTTAAGTAGGTAGATACCAAACTTTCCCTAATAAGTGGTGTGCGTTGCGGTGCAATATCGGTGCGCCGGATGGCAAGTTTTGCGCCGAGAGATGGTTTCGAGCAAATGGCAAGGCACGTTCCGCAACGCAGTTCGCCCGAAAGTTTGTAGCGTATTCTTTCCGTGTTGCATTCCAATGCGTTGGTGGTAAAACTCTCCACGCCATCGCAGCAAACTTCAAAATTGCGCAACGCACTCTTCACGTGAAAAACTCCGTTGCAAAAGGTTATTTCGCTTTTTTCTTCCAACGGCAAAACAAAAAGAGTACGTGTTGCGCAAGCGTGTTTCACTTGATAAATTTTTTCGCCGTTGTGCGAAATTTCACAAACGGTGCCGTCTTTTTGATACAAAACGCCGGTGGATAGGCTAAATTTTCCACAGTTAAGTTGCTTCGCAATTCCGTTCTTAATCGAAAACACTTTTGCTCCGGCTGTGCCAAAACAAAACCCGTTCAAAAGGGTTGTTTCGTTGCCGGCGTTGTCCAAAAAGGTTGCAACGGCATCGTCCCCTAGCTGATAGGAAAAATCTAGCTTGGAGGCCGTCTTTGGTGGCAAAAAGCGCAAAGTGTGCCCGTGCATGGTGGGGCAAAGGGGAGTTTTGGGCTGCACACAATTTGCCGCATTGTCAATGGGGTAGGGGCAGTGAGTTTCGCCAAAATATGCTAGGCGCTGCACCTTGTCGAAAAGCGTTTGCACGTTTTCTGCGTAGACGGTAACAAGGTCGAAGAAAACCGATTCGCCGCTTTGCGCGAAAAATTTTGCAGAAATTCGCCCTTCTTCAAAAGGGCTTTCGATGAGTTTTCCATTGCAAATGGCGGCTAGTGCGCAATAGAATTGTTCCGTTTGTTCCACAGCTAAGCACAACGCGCCTTCGTGTTGAAAATAGGTGGTTTTTGCCGATGGGTTGCGGTGCAAAAGAAAAAAATCCGCAGTCAAACGTTGTTTTCCGTTGCCCGTGTTTGTCAAAACGTACTTGCGAACTTCCGTGTTGTTTTGCAAAAAGTATTGCATTTCAACTTTTAGCGTTTTGCTTTCCGAACAAAATTGTGCCGTTTTTTGGCCGAGATTGCTAAAACAAAATGTGTCAAACACGTTGCGCCCCATGCGGAAAATTTTTGTGTTAACATCCACGTGCGTTTGCGTGTGAAAGTGCGTTGCACTGTTTCCCAAACAATCGACGTTGGCGCACAACGTGCCGTCGCAATAATATGCGTGTTTCAAGCTTTCGTTTAGGGCAAGGGGCGATTTTAGCGGCCTTTTGCAATATGCTTTGGCAAACTTTTCAATGCTTTTACCGCAAAAAACGTTGCGGCAAATTGCGCAATAAAATTTTATTTCAAACAAGCGCAAAACGTCTTCCAAATGGTTGCTTTCACATTCTTCAAGGTCAAATTTTTCCCGAACTACTTGGCAAACTTCCTCTTTTTCCGCCGCCAGCAGACAGTTTTGTGTGCATTGCGTAACGAGCGTGGCGATTGCTTCTAGCCGTGTTTTTCCGCCGTCGGACGGAAAGGTTGCATTCGGCACACCTAATTTTTCCTTCAACTGCAAAAAATCTGTCCACTGCGCAAAAAACAATTGCTTAGCAAATTTTTGCACTTGGTTTTTGGGGCGTGCAAGGGCAATTTCGTTCAAACTGAATTCTACGTATAGCGTTTGCACTTTTTGCCGTTGTGGATAGTATTTTTCCGAAAGTCGTTGCAGTTGGTCGAATAGTTGCTGTTTTGTGGTGGGTGCGCACACCAGGTGATCGTGCAAATTTTTTGCACAGTTCCACAATATGTTTTTCTTCAAAAAGTCAGTTGCGTTCATGGTTTCACCTCTCACGCAAATTGTTGACTGTTTGCAAAATCTTTACACAATATATTTGCTATTTGCCTTTGTTTGCCGTCGCTTTTTGTCGTTTTTCACAAACGCACTGCATAACGGCAAAAAAGAACGGACGTTTTCGTCCGTTCAAGTGGTGTGTTTTAGTGCTTTTTTAGTAAGTGTTGTTCAATAAGTTTTTCTTTGTTTTGCAAAATGTGTTGCAAATTTTCCACAGGAACGTTCCAGTGAGTAATTGTGCTAAGCAAATCGGCATCTAAAATAAGGTGCACGTCGTTTTCTAGCCCTAATTCGTAAAGGCTAGCCAATTGGCTTTTAACAACAACCATAAGCGGCGCATTTTTGAAATAGAATGGCAATGCCACAAGGTTTAGATCTTCGTAGCTAACGTTTTTTTGCAAATGTTCTAGTTGCTCAAACGGATTTTGTTTCTGTTGGTTTTGCGGCACGCCAAAATCCAAAATCACACCCGTTTCGCCAAATTCCACCTCGCAATCGTTGCCGCCGTCGGGGTGGCTGTAGGGGTTGAACAGGCGATATTTCCCAAATTCCAACGCAATTTGCTGTTTTTGCTTTTTGGGAATGCACATTTTGTCCGTGTCGGTAAAAGCAAAGGGAAAGTTTTTTGCAAAAAACTTTGCACGCTCTTTTAGTTGAATTTTGCCGCCCAAAACAATGGATGCAACCATAACTATTGCAAGTACTGCCAGCAAAACAATCAGTACTATATATACGCTGTCGTTTGTTCCATCTGGCAAAAAAGCACCGGTAATGGCTACTGCCAAAAACACAGCAAGTTCCACCCAATAAAGTATCACAAACTTTTTGCCGTGCGGTCTAAACAAACTGAAATAGTTAGAAAAAAACTTTGCGTAAACTTCCGCAAGGGAATATTCTTTGGCAGGCCTAACGTTTATGCGCCAAACAGCCGCCGCACACGAACACACGGCGAGTGTTGCCGCAATTATGGCAAACGCCGTAACAAAAGTTTCCCCTTCTTCGCGGTTTAGGCGTATTGTTTCGGTAGTGTCAACAATCACTTCGCTATTTGCAGTAATGCCCAAAATTATGGGGGAAGAATTTCCAAATTGGTTAAGTGGTGTGCTGAACGTAACGTTTTTGCCTTGCAAATTGTTCCAATCGGGTTCCTCAAACAGTGCGGACGCATCAAAAACAGCCTGCTCACTGGCGAAGTTTACCGTCAAAGTCATGTCGTCTTCGTCGTATTTGGCGCTAATAACAGTGCCGCTAATTTCTTTTGTGCGGCCGTTGAAGTTGGCTTTGTTTGCGCTGGAAAAAAGCAATGCAAGGCTTGTTGCCACAATGCACAGTAATATCAGCACAATCAATGCTTTTTTCAACCGTTTTCTCACGGGTGATTCCAAAATCATCACGTTGTTCATAAGTGTTCCTCGTTCCAAGTGCTTGTTCAAAGATATTCTAATTATTATATCCTTTTGCCACGTTTTGTCAATCAATAGAACAAGCGTGGCCAATTTGCAAACTCTATTGGCGCAATCGGGGTTCGGTTTGCTATAAGTTTACTTTGGTGGGGGTATATTCCTCAAAAAAATAAGCGTTCAACAAATTTCGACAAAATATTTGCTGATTGCAACGGGAAAATTGTGAAAAAGTTTAAGCAAAACAGAACCGCTTGGCATCGCGGAATGAAAAAGATGATGAAAATTCGCTACAAAAAACCGCAGTTTGGTTTTGGGAGATGCTCCCACTAATGGATCCATTATCGTCAGCAATCACGAAGGCGCCGATGCTGCCATGGTGTTGGAAATATATTGCCAATTTTCAGTGCGTATGGGGGCACTGCGGAAATGAACTCTGGCTTGCGCAAAATGAATAAGTATCAAACGCAAGTATACTACCATCAAAAAGCACTGGAATTTGCATTTGGCAAGGCTGTTTTGTTTGCTTGCCAGCCCGCTCACCAACCTGTTTTATAGGGGGCTTAAGCTTATTTCCACCTATCAAGATGCAAACTTCATCAAAATCTTGCGAGAAGGTTTCAATGCCATTTCCAACGGCGAAAACGTTGTCGTGTTCTCAGAGGATTCGTCCGAAGGCTATTTGGAAGAACTGCCCACGTTCTACGAAGGCTTTTTGACCTGTGCGGAATATTGTTTGAAGCACGGCAAGGACGTTTCCATTTACGTTTCCTACTGCAAAAAGAAGCAGCGCATCTACGTGTTTGATGCGCCCGTGTTGTATTCGGAACATAAACAGCGTTTTCAAACGCGCGAAGAAATATCTAAATACCTTTTGGATAGGTGCAACGCTTTGAACAAAATTCAACTGCCACAGTAGCAAAACTTGCTGTGCGCCGCAAAGTTAGTTTTGACGCACAAGTTGGCTGGAGTAAATTTTAATTTTTTCAAAAAGTGTTGCAACACACGGCAAAAATCGTGGCATTTTTGGTGGCTTTTGTGATATAATACCCCCAGTGTGCAAAAACTATCAAAGGGTGGCATCTAAATGAACGTACTTCACATGAAATATGCCGTAGAAGTGGCTAAGCTTGGTTCACTCAACAAGGCGGCAGAATCCTTGCTAATTGCTCAGCCTAACATAAGCCGTTCCATAAAGGAATTGGAATCCGACCTTGGCATTTCCATTTTTAATCGAAGCGCTAGGGGCATGGAATTGACCGCTGAAGGGGAAGAATTTATCGGCTATGCGCAAAGCATATTGAAGCAACTAGACGAAGTGGAGTTGCACTATAAGCAGGGTTCACCCAAAAAACAGCGTTTTTCCGTTTCCGTGCCACGTGCATGCTACATTTCCGATGCCTTTGCAGAGTTTTCTAAGTGCCTAAGCGACGATGCTGCGGAAATTTTCTATAAGGAAACAAACTCTCAACGCACCATAAACAACGTACTAAACAAGGACTACAAATTGGGCATCATTCGCTATGCCGAAAACTACGACAAGTTTTTCAAATCCATGTTGGAGGAAAAAGGTCTTGCATACGAAATGGTTGCGGAATTTTCCTACGTGTTGCTTATGAGCAAAGACAATCCGCTTTCGCAAAAACAGCAAATAACCTTCGACGACCTTCCGCCTTACGTGGAAATTGCCCATGCCGACCCATACGTGCCCTCTTTGCCCCTTTCCAAGGTGGTTAAGGAAGAATTGCCCGACAACATCGAACGCCGCATTTTCATTTTCGAACGTGCCAGCCAGTTCGACCTTCTTTCGGAAAACCCCGAAACTTTCATGTGGGTTTCCCCTGCGCCGCAAAAGATTTTGGATCGCTACAACTTGGTGCAAAAAACTTGCGTGGATAACAAACGGATATATAAGGATGTGCTTATCTATCGCGAAGGCTACAAACTCACCAATTTGGATAGGCAATTTCTAACAGAGTTGTGCGAATCTCGCCGCAAGTTTTTGAAATAGCTTTGCTTTTTAATAAGCTTCCTGTTTTCGGGAAGCTTTTTTTTGTTGCAAAAGTGGTGGCGTTGTGCCGGCAATCCGCTTATTGTCAATGTCTTCGGTGGGCGGAAAAACCGCAATTATTCACAGGCATTGCAAACCTCAAAATTCGGGTGATGTTTTTGTTTGAAAAATTGCCTTTTTGTGCGCATTGCTCACGTTTTTGCGCCGAAAATTGCCGTTTTGGGGCTTTTCACAGGCCCTTTATTCCTCAAAAATTTAGTTTTTGCGGTAAAAATTGAGCGGCTTTGGACAAATTGACAGGCAATTTTTTTGTCGATAAAGCACGCAATACGTATTGAATTGTTTCTTTTTGTATGTTATTATGTATTCGGTGATATTTGTGCAAGTTTGGTCTTGCTGCAAAATCGCCGCCGATTGCCCGTCAAACACTTGCCCTTGTGCAACTCGGGCCGCATTTGTTTGGCCAAAAGTGCTTATCGGACATTATTATATCGATATACATAATACCGATATAACTTTTTAGTATTCCCCAAGCCGGCGAAAAAGTGATAGAATATTCCCAGAGATAAACGAGGAGGTAGCAAATGAACGGATATTCTATTTCCAAAGCCACGCTTGGCAGACTCCCAAAATATTTGCAATATCTAAACAGCTTGCAGTGCAGCGGAAGTAACGTATCGGCCACGTCTATTGCCAAAGGCTTGTCGCTTGGCGAAGTGCAAGTGCGCAAAGATCTTGCCGCCGTATCCGGTGCGGGGAAACCCAAAATCGGCTACGAAAGGCAAAAGTTAATTGCGGATTTGAAACGCCATTTGGGGCAAGACGGTTTCACTAGCGCCATTTTGGTTGGTGCAGGCAAACTTGGCAAGGCATTGCTCGATTACGACGGCTTTGAAGAATTTGGCGTTCATGTTGTTGCCGCATTCGATTGCAATCAACAAACCATTTTGCAAGGTTCGTCTCACAAGGAAATTTTGCCCATAACAACGCTAGATGCTTTTTGCAAACAGCACAACGTTAAAATTGGCATAATCACAGTGGGGCAGGGCTCTGCGCAGGACGTGTGCAACACTCTTGTTGCAAGTGGCATAAAGGCAATTTGGAATTTTGCACCGTGCGCGCTAAGTGTGCCGAAAGGTGTTTTGTTGAGGCAAGAAAATTTGGCGTTATCCCTCGCCTATCTAAACAATCAATTGTGCAAATAATTTTTGAGAGGATAAGAATATGACAAAAGTTTACGAAATTGTGGACAGTGTAGAAACGCTTAACGCCGCCATTGCTCGCGTAAGAGCGGCGCAAAAAGTTTTTTCAACCTACACGCAACAGCAAGTTGACAAAATCTTTTTGGCGGCAGCTTCCGCAGCGGATAAAGCAAGAATACCTCTTGCAAAGCTAGCGGTGCAAGAAACCGGCATGGGCATCGTGGAAGACAAGGTGATAAAAAACCACTATGCCGCAGAATATATCTACAACGCCTATAAAGACGTTAAAACGTGTGGCGTAATAGAAGAAGACAAGGCCTACGGAATCAAAAAGATTGCCGAACCTATTGGCGTTGTTGCGGCGGTAATTCCCACAACCAACCCCACGTCCACGGCAATATTCAAGTGCCTTATTGCACTTAAAACACGTAACGCAATCATCATCAGCCCTCATCCCCGCGCAAAGAATGCAACCATTGCAGCGGCAAAATTGGTGCTAGAAGCAGCCGTTGCAGCAGGCGCTCCAGAAGGAATTATCGATTGGATTGACGTTCCCTCTTTGGAAATGACCAACACCCTTATGAAGGAGGCGGATATCATCCTTGCAACCGGTGGTCCCGGCATGGTTAAAGCCGCCTATTCCAGTGGAAAACCGGCCCTTGGCGTTGGCGCAGGCAACACTCCGGCCATCATCGACGACAGTGCGGACATTTTGAAGGCAGTCAATTCCATTATCCACTCCAAAACTTTCGATAACGGCATGATTTGTGCGTCCGAACAATCGGTTATCGTTTTGGAAAGCATCTACGACACGGTTAAGGCAGAATTTGCTGCTCGCGGTTGCTATTTTCTTGACGATTTGGAGACGGAAAAGGTTCGCAAAACCATCATCATCAACGGCGCACTCAACGCAAAAATCGTTGGACAAAAAGCGGCAAGAATTGCCGAACTTGCCGGCGTAACCGTTCCTGCCGGAACAAAAATTCTCATCGGCGAAGTGGAAAGTGTTGATCTTTCGGAAGAATTCGCTCACGAAAAACTTTCTCCCGTGCTTGCGATGTACAAGGCAAAAACCTTCGATGAAGCATTGGAAAAGGCCGAACGTTTGGTCGCCGACGGTGGCTACGGTCACACTTCGTCGGTATATCTAAACGAAGTATCTCAAACGGAAAAATTGCAAGCATTTGCTTCTCGCATGAAGACTTGCCGCATTTTGGTGAACACCCCCTCTTCGCAGGGCGGCATCGGAGACCTATACAACTTCAAACTTGCCCCCTCTTTGACACTTGGATGTGGCTCTTGGGGCGGCAACAGCGTGTCCGAAAACGTAGGTGTTAAACACCTTATCAACATCAAAACGGTAGCCGAAAGGAGAGAAAATATGCTTTGGTTCAGAACACCCGAAAAGGTTTATATAAAGAAAGGTTGCTTGCCCGTTGCCCTTGACGAATTGAAAACGGTGCGCGGTGCAAAAAAGGCGTTTATCGTGACGGATACGTTCCTGTATCAAAATGGTTACACCAAGCCCATCACCGATAAACTTGACGAAATGGGCATTCAACACACAACGTTTTTCAACGTTCAACCCGACCCTACACTTGCCAACGCCATCGAAGGCGCAGCGCAAATGGCAAGTTTCAAGCCCGATACAATCATTGCATTGGGCGGCGGTTCTGCAATGGATGCAGGCAAAATTATGTGGGTTCTCTACGAACACCCCGAGGCAGATTTCATGGATATGGCAATGAGATTCATTGATATCCGCAAAAGAGTTTATACCTTCCCCAAAATGGGCGAAAAAGCATATTTCATTGCTATCCCCACTTCGGCAGGAACTGGCTCGGAAGTTACGCCTTTTGCCGTTATCACCGACGAAAAAACCGGCGTGAAATATCCACTTGCCGACTATCAATTGTTGCCCAACATGGCAATTATCGACACCGACTTCCACATGTCCGCACCCAAAGGACTTACGGCAGCATCCGGCATTGACGCCGTAACACACGCATTGGAAGCTTATGCGGCAATGCTTGCAACCGACTATACCGATGGTCTTGCCCTTCGTGCACTGAAAGTTATTTTCCAATATCTTCCCAGATGCTACGACAACGGTCAAACAGACGTGGAAGCGCGCGAAAAAATGGCCAACGCCGCAACAATGGCAGGTATGGCGTTTGCAAACGCATTCTTGGGTGTGTGCCACTCTATGGCGCACAAACTGGGCGCATTCCATCACCTTCCTCACGGCGTGGCAAACGCTTTGATGATAGAAGAAGTGTTGCGTTTCAACGCCGCCGAAGCCCCCGCCAAGATGGGAACGTTCTCGCAATACGATCATCCTCATACCCTTGCTCGCTATGCCGAAGTTGCCGATTATTTGGGACTTGGCGGCAAAACGGACGAAGAAAAGTTAGAAAACCTTATAAAGGCCGTAAACGATTTGAAAGCACGCGTAGGCATCAAACCCACCATCAAAGATTATGGCATCGACGAACAAGATTTTCTTGCACGTTTGGACGACATGGTGGAACAAGCTTTCGACGATCAATGCACGGGAGCAAACCCCCGCTATCCGCTTATGAGCGAAATAAAGCAAATGTACCTAAACGCATACTATGGCAGACACTTTGTGGAACAAGATATGCCCAACCAACCTAAAAGCCAAAAGGCTCGCGTCGCAAAAAGCAAAAAGGCCTAGCAAAAAGGAGCAAACAAAATGAAATTGGATAGAGTAATTGCAGTACGCAACAACAAAACAATCTATCGCGATGGCGACAGATGCATAAAAGTTTTTAACGAACAATATTCCAAGGCGGACGTTTTGAACGAAGCGCTGAATCAAGCCAGAATAGAAGAAACGGGTCTTAACATTCCCAAAGTTTTGGAAGTTACCATGATCGAAGGCAAATGGGCCATTGTTTCGGAATTTATCAAAGGCAAAACGCTTGCTCAACTTATGGAAGAAAACCCCGAAAAGAAGACGGAATACATCAACTCGCTTGTTGATTTGCAAATGAGTATTCACGAAAAAACCTGCCCGTTGCTTAACAAATTGAAGGACAAAATGAGCCGCAAAATTGCCCAAACGGAATTGGATGCAACCACTCGTTACGATTTGCACACCCGTTTGGAGGGCATGCCCAAACACAACAAGGTTTGCCACGGCGATTTTAACCCGTCCAACGTTATCATCACCGAAGACGGCGTTCCCTACGTTTTGGATTGGTCTCATGCCACGCAAGGCAACGCATCGGCCGACGTGGCACGCACCTATTTGCTGTTCTGGTTGAACGGCGATATAAGTGGTGCAAAGCTTTATCTCGACACTTTCTGCAAAAAGAGCGACACTGCCAAGCAGTACGTTCAAAAATGGATGCCCATTGTGGCTGCTTCGCAATCTGTCAAGGGCAACGAAAAGGAACGTGAGTTTCTTATGAGTTGGGTTGACGTTGTCGACTATCAATAATGCGCCCCAAAACACAAAATCAACGAATATAAGAGGTAAATATTATGTTTAAAATCACAGTTTGTATCGGAAGTTCTTGCCATATCAAAGGTTCTCGACAAGTAGTAGAACAACTTCAATATCTCATTGCCGAAAAAGGTATCGGCGACAAAGTGGAATTGGGCGGTGCATTTTGCATGGGACAATGCCAAAAGGGTGTGTGCGTAACGGTGAACGGAACATTGCATTCCGTCACGCCGGAAACCGTCTCCGAATTTTTTGCAAAAGAAATTTTGGCCAAGGTGTAGGATATGTTGTTTGTTCAAGTTTGCGTCGGTTCCTCTTGCCACCTAAAAGGTTCGCAAGATATTGTTGAACTGCTACAAAACGCCATCGAAGAATATCACCTGCAAGACCAAGTTGTGCTTTCCGGCAGTTTTTGCATAGGCAAGTGCAACCGCGTGGGCGTAACCGTGCAAGTAGGCGAAGACGTGCACATTGGCGTCACACGAGAAAATTTTCGAGAATTTTTTCAAAAAAATATACTTGACGTACTTAACGAAAGGAAATAATTGCTATGGCAAATTGCTTGACGCTTAAAAAATCCAACTGCAAAAACTGCTACAAGTGCATTCGTCATTGCCCGGTGAAAGCCATTCGCTTTTCTGGCAATCAGGCGCACATAATTGGCAACGAATGCATTTTGTGCGGCCATTGCTTTGTTGTTTGTCCGCAAAACGCAAAGGAAATTGTGGACGGCACGGAAAAAGCAAGGGTGTTGTTACAAAGTGGCGATCCCGTTTTCGTAAGTTTGGCGCCGTCGTTCGTTGCTAACTACGACGGTGTTGGCATCGAATCCATGCGCCGTGCATTGAAAAAACTAGGATTCTACGACGTGGAAGAAACGGCCATTGGTGCAACCATCGTAAAAACGGAATACGAACGCATGTTGCGTGAGGAGCAAAGGGACATCATCATCACTTCCTGCTGTCACTCGGTAAACTTGCTAATTCAAAAGTATTTTCCATCTTGCTTGGAGTATCTTGCCGACGTTATGTCTCCTATGCAAGCACATTGCATGGATATCAAAAAGAGAATGCCCACTGCAAAAACGGTGTTTATTGGGCCGTGTGTTGCCAAAAAGGACGAAGCGGAGTATTATGAAGGCATTGTTGACGCCGTTTTGACTTTCGAAGAACTAACAAAGTGGTTGAATACCGAAAACATTCAGCTAGAAAAAGAAAAGGACGTCAATCCGCAAAGTCGTGCACGTTTCTTTCCCACAACGGGAGGCGTGCTCAAAACCATGGCGCAAAACGTCGCAGGCTACACCTATTTGGCGTTGGACGGCGTGGAAAACTGCATTGCAGCGCTTAAAGATATCGAAAGCGGCAAAATTAGCAAGTGCTTCATCGAAATGTCCGCATGCGTTGGCAGTTGCATCGGCGGCCCCGTAATGGAAAAATACCACGGTGCCTCCACTGTGAAGGACTATATCACCATTGCCAACTATGCCGGCGAGCATGATTTTGAGGTGGACCAACCGGCGCCCATGGAAATTAAGAAGCAATTTTCCATGATTGCGCACAAGTTGACGCAACCTTCCGAAACGGACATTATGGCGGTTTTGCGCCAAATGGGCAAATTCAAACCTTCCGACGAATTGAACTGCGGCTCTTGCGGCTACAATTCCTGCCGCGAAAAGGCCATTGCCATAATTCAAGGCAAGGCGGAAATTTCCATGTGCATGCCCTACTTGAAGGACAAGGCGGAAAGTTTTTCCGATACCATCGTCAAAAACACTCCCAACGGACTTATCGTTTTGAACGAAAACTTGGAAGTGCAACAAATAAACACAGCGGCTCGCAAAATTATGAACATTCGCGCCGCGTCCGACGTGCTAGGCGAACCGGTAGTGCGCATTTTGGATCCCACCGTTTTTGTTAAAGTGCGCAACAGCGGCAGAATAGTGCGCGATCAACGCACCTACTTGCCAGAATACAAAAAGTACGTTGAACAAACGGTAGTGTACGATCCCGATTCTCGCTTGCTGATTGGCATAATGAGAGATATAACGGACGAAGAGGCCGAAAGGGAAAAGAAGGGAAGAATAAACAAACAAACGGTGGAAGTTGCCGATACCGTCGTGGAAAAACAAATGCGCATCGTGCAAGAAATTGCATCGCTTTTGGGCGAAACGGCAGCAGAAACCAAAATTGCTCTAACCAAGTTGAAGGAGTCCATCGGCGATGAATGATTTGTGTGCAGATATCGGATACAAAAGCATAAATCACGTCGGTGAAGAACTTTGTGGCGACCACGTAGACGTGGTGGAAGAAAACGAAAATTCCACCGTCATCGTGCTTGCCGATGGTCTTGGCTCTGGTGTTAAAGCCAGCATCTTGTCTACGCTAACTTCAAAAATCATTTCCACAATGATGGCGGCAGGCCTGCCGATAGAAGAGTGCGTTTCCACAATTGCAGCAACGTTGCCCGTGTGTTCCGTGCGTGGTGTGGCCTATTCCACTTTCACCATAATCCACTTGCAAAACAACGAAGTTGCCGAAATCATTCAATACGACAATCCGCACGTTATTGTGATAAGGGATTTTCAAATATACGATTATCCCAAAACGGAAATGAACATTGGCGGCAAAAGGATTTATAAATCCACCATCAAACTGCAAGAAGACGACGTTTTTGTTGCAATGAGCGACGGTTGCCCTCACGCAGGTATGGGCGGAAAATACAACTTCGGTTGGAAACGCGAAGATATTGCCGAATACATGTTGGCGCTGGTTGCCGGTGGCTACACCGCAAAAAACCTATCTACCATGTTGGTGGATGAATGCGACAATTTGTATGGCCACAAGCCGGGCGACGACACCACGGCGTGTGTGGTTAGGGTGCGTAAGCGCGAGCCTATGAACATTTTGTTTGGGCCACCTTCTAACCGAGACGATGCCAACCGCATGATGGCACTGTTCTTTTCCAAAGAGGGCAAACACATCATTTGCGGCGGCACAACGTCCTCTATTGCCGCAAAATACTTGGGCAAGCCTATTCGTGCAAGCTTGAATTTCGAGCGAGGAGACGTTCCTCCCATTGCCCATATCGACGGTGTCGATTTGGTTACGGAAGGCGTGATAACCATGAACAAGGTTATTCAGTACGCAAAGGATTATCTTGGCGAAAACGCTTTGTACGAGGAATGGAATTTTAAAAAAGACGGCGCATCGCTTATAAGCAGATTGCTGTTCGAGGAAGCAACGGATATCAATTTTTACGTTGGTCGTGCCATCAACCCGGCGCACCAAAATCCCGATCTTCCCATCAACTTCAATATCAAAATGAATTTGGTCGAGGAGTTGTCGGCTTGCCTCAAAAAAATGGGTAAGCGCATAAAGGTTAGTTATTTCTAGGAGGCAAAAATGCGTAAGTTCGATACAAAAGTTCAGCATTTAAAATACAAAGTTTTGCGAGAAGTGGCGCGTTTGGCGTGGGAAGACAGGTTGCTGGAAGATCTTATTGATATTCCCAAAACCATTGTGCCCGGCAACGAACCCACAATGCGTTGCTGTGTGTATAAGGAAAGAGCCATTCTTGGCGAGCGTGTTAAGCTTGCAATGGGCGGGGATAAGACCAATCCCAACATCATCGAAGTTATAGATATTGCTTGCGACGAATGTCCCGTTGGCGGCTACGAAGTTACAAACGCTTGCCGCGGTTGCTTGGCGCACCGTTGCGAAGACGTTTGCCGTTTTGGCGCAATAACCTTCGATCGCGATCACGTTGCGCACATCGACAAAACAAAGTGTAAGGAATGCGGCGCTTGTTCGCGTGTTTGCCCTTATGCAGCCATTGTCAGCCGCAAACGTCCTTGCCAAAACGCGTGCAAGGTGAAGGCAATTTCTATGAACGAGCAAAAGGCTGCTGCCATCGACAACGATAAGTGCATTCAATGCGGCGCCTGTGTGTATCAATGCCCGTTTGGCGCAATAATGGATAAGTCCTTTATGGTTAATGCCATCGACATCCTTAAAAAGAGCGAGCGCAACGCAAACGGCGGCAACTACAAGGTGTATGCAGTGGTGGCGCCATCCATTTCCAGCCAATTTTCCTATGCTAAACTAGGGCAAGTTGTTACGGCAATGAAAAAGCTCGGTTTCCACGACGTTATCGAAGCGGCTTTGGGCGCAGATATGGTTGCCATGGCCGAAGCCAAGGAACTTTCCGAAAAAGGCTTGCTAACCAGTTCTTGCTGTCCTGCTTTCGTAAGATATATCAAAACGGCATTTCCGCAACTTGTGGAACATATTTCTCACAATATGTCTCCCATGACAACGCTGGCCAAGTATATCAAGGAAACAACGCCCGATGCAAAAGTTATTTTCATTGGGCCTTGCACAGCCAAAAAGGCCGAAGCGCAACTAGAAGAAGTTAAGCCCTACGTGGATGCAGTGTTAACTTTCGAAGAGCTGCAAGCGCTGTTCGACAGCCGCGATTTGGATCTGGCTTCGCTAGAAGAAGGCGTGCTAGATAACGCTTCCTACTTCGGACGTATTTTTGCTCGCAGCGGTGGCTTGACGGATGCGGCAGTGCAAGCAATGAAAGAACAAAACATCGATTTCCAAATTAAACCGGTTGTATGCGATGGCATTGAAGCTTGCCGCATGGCCTTGCTAAAACTAAGCAAAAACGTTTTGGACGGCAATTTTATTGAAGGGATGGCGTGCATGGGCGGTTGCATAGGTGGTGCAGGTTGCCTAACACACGGCGAAAAAAGCAAGTCGGACGTGGATAAATACGGCCGCGAAGCTTTGGAAAAAACCATTGGCGATGCAATTTCTATTTTGAAATAGTTTTGCCTTTTGCATTGTGCCCGTTGGCATGGTGTGCATGCTAAACGTGGTTTTTCACAAACAAACCAAAAGCACGATTGCTTTGTTGCAATCGTGCTTTTTGCTGCTAAATATTTTGTTTTGGCACAGGCAAGTTGCCAAACCGCAACAACGTTGCTAATTTCGCCATTGTGTGAAAAAATGCCATACGTATGTTCAAAATTGTGTCAATTTGCGGCAGCCTTGCGTGTTTTTGCGGCCCTTATGCGGCTAATAGAGGTTTTCCAATTCGTGCTGTATTTCTTCTGCACGGGCAATTTGCTCGTTTAATTTCCATTTGCCAATGTTGACGCCATCTTTCAAAAACATGGAACCGCATTGGTGAAAATAAAACTCTATGCCCCTTTCTTTTGCTTCCAAATATAGGTTTTTAACCCATTCGTAGCGGATAGGCCTCACATCTTTGACGGGCGCCATTTCTCCGCCGACGTTAACGCACTTAATAAGGCCGGTATCCAAATATTTACCTAGCGAAATTGGCCCAATAAGCGGCGAACAAAACACTTCTCTGTGCTTTACGGGGGCTTTCAAAAAGTGTTCCAAACGTTTGTCGGCCCATTCCTGGTTTTCTATGGAAATGCTAATGTGAACGTGATCCCAACCATCGCCCCAATCGGCAGGCACGCAATTAGCAATGCGTTCCGGCCTTTTGGTGGTCATAACAAAAATGCAGTCTTTTCTTCTTCTGATAAAGTCCCAGCACTCTTCACGCCACTCGTCCGCTTCTTCCAAAAAGAAATCGGAAGAAAAACAAAGTTTAACTAGCGAATCGGGCGGGCAATCTTTGTCCTTCAACGTAAAGGTTGTTTTGCCTTTGGTAATAATGGTGGTGTCGCGCCCGTAGCGCTTATCCATTTTGTATACGAAACAGTTTTTGCATCCCGGGCTAACTCTTTTGCACCCATGCCAAGGGTTCCACGGCACAGCTTTTTCAATTTTGTCGTTTTGCATGATCCGCCTCCATAAAAGACTTTTTGTATTATATCACTAAAATTTCAAAAAGTCGCATCGTAACGAAATTTTTTTGCTATTCTAAACAAGTCTTCCAATGCCGTTTGTGAACACCCAATTTCTGCGAAAAACTCCGCCAATGGTGGTGGGTGAAACGGTGTTTTCAATCAATTCTACCGTTTGCTTGTCTAGGTTTTGTTCAATGGCCTTAACCGAACTTTCCAAATGGTTGGGTTTTGTTGTTCCAATAAGGGAAACAACGTTGTCGTATTTGGCTTGCGTCCAAGCTAGCGCCAGTTCACTCATGCTAAGTCCCAAGCTGCGGGCAATTCCGTCAAACTTTTTTAGCACTTGCAAATTGTTTTGGCGGTGCTCGGGGGATAGCACGCCTCTGTGTAGCATCGGGTTGCTAACGGACTCGTCAAACACCTTGTCGGTAAGCACACCGTGGCCAACCGCACCATAAACAACAACATCCACGCCCAGTTGCTTTGCCGTTGCAATCAATTCGCGTTCTATTTCTCTGTTTAGCAACGAATATTCCACCTCTACGCTGTGTATCGGGTGAACGGCGTGCGCGCGTCTAAGCGTTTGCGCATCCACTTCGGATAACCCGATGTTCCTAACGTAGCCGGCATCCACCAAAGTTTTTATTTGGCCAACAATGTCTTCCACGGGAATGGCTGTATCTTGCCTTGCCGGTTGGTATAAGTCTACGTAGCTTAGCCCCATGTGGCTTAGCGAATCAACCAGTTTTCCCTTTATGTTTTTTGGGTTAACGTCCAAAAACGCGCCCGTTGGCGTAAACGTAACGCCAAATTTCAGCGAAACAAAAGCGTCGTCGCGCTTGGCACCTTTAAGCGCCTGTCCCAAAACAACCTGCGATTGTCCTCGTTGGTAAAAATCTCCGGTGTTAAAATGGGTAATTCCTAAATCTAGTGCGCGAGCAATGGTGGCAGTGGAAGTTTCGTGGTTTTCAAAATTCATGCCCATTGTGCCTAAACCAAGTTTTCTAGTCACGTTTCTTTTCTCCTTAACAATATTTATAAGCAAAAACATCTTTATAAAAACCAAACTTGCGCGTTGCGTGTGTATTTGGCAATGTAAGTTTCAATTGCGTTGCAATCGTTCAAGCTATCTTGTTTGGTAAATTTCTTTGTAGTCTTCAAAAAGAGTTTTGTCTTCCGTCGCAAAAGCGTAGTGCGCAAAGGAAAAGCACAGTGTTTTGTTGCAAAATACGTTGGCAAGCCTAAATTGTTGCAACATTCTTTCTTTGTCGCAAAATTGCCCCTTGCTAGAAAACAATTCGCAGTTTATCCACAGCGTAAGATTTGTGCCTTCCGTTGCCTTCAAACAATATTGCGCAAATTCGTATAGTTCCACCACGTAACTTTGTTTGCCAGGGGAATGTGCGCCAAAACCGTCTTGGGGCGCCAGCACGTCGCCTTTGCGGAAGTGCACGCCCTTGCAAACTTTATCAAAGGTGTTGCCCCATTCCAAAAATGGAGAGGTGTATTTCCCGCGATAGGGCGAAAATATCATTGGCAAGCCGTTGCCGTACTTTTCAATGCCGTCAATAACGCCGTTAAGCAGCTTAATCCACTGGTCTTCATATCCCAAAATGGTGGAAAACATTTCCGGCGTGTAGTACCACCCAACAAACGACTTGTGCGTGTGGTATTTGGCGTAGATTTCTTCAAAAAGAACGTTGTGCACGGCAATGGCATCTTCAACGTATTGATCGTTATAGTTGGTGTGCCACCAATTTTGCGGTGTGTAAGTGCCAACATATACGTCAAAATTGTGTTCGTCTGCCGAAGTTAGCATCAGTTCCAGCGTGGACGAATAGTATTCTCCGCTAGGGTACGTTTTGCTTTCGTAGTAGGCAACTTCGCCGCTTTCACTATCAAAAGAGGATTGCAAAATAACCGTGTCGAACCCAAGCTGCGCCAACGTTTCAAAATAGTTGTCCCAGTCTTCCGCGTCAAGAGAGCACGCGTACCAACTTTGAATAAAATCCACCGACGGAAACAGTGGTGTTTGCTGTTCTAATTGTGCAACAAATTTGTTGTTTGCTATGCCTGTTGGTACACCTATTGCAACGGAAAAAACGCTTGCAAACGCCGCAACAATAGCAATAACTATCATAACTTTTTTACTAGACATGCTAACATTATATCTTTTTCCTACACCAAAAGTCAACACAAAAATAAAAATAAAAACCTGTGTTATAACAATGCTAAAACTAATTGACTTTGCGGGATTCGAAAATTTGCTTATAGGTGGGCCGTTTAGCATTTAATTTATTAATCCAAAAGAAATGAGCTCAGATCAACACTGAGCTCATTCGCTAATAACTTGATTTTTGATTGAAGTTTATTCGTTGGCGTTTATTTTACAAAGTGCAGGTTTTGGGACGTTAACATTTAGGTAATTATTGGATAATTCAATCAATAATAGGCATTATTTGTGTGGTTTATTTTTCTAAAACGTTATTTTTTCTCCGATGTTTTCAACAATTTTTGCAGAAGTGATTTTGTTCTTGTTGTCTACAAAAACGGGTATCAGCGTTGTGTAGTGGTTGATTATCGCATCGATTATCTCTTCGTTCAATTCAACTGTTAATGTTAAGTTGTTTGTATTCTTAACGTCCGCAGAGAAAGTATCAAAATTTTCTTGTTGAATAAACAGCATGGGAACACTCGCTTTTACCTCGACGTATTTGTCTGTTTCGGCATCATAAGTGTAGAAATATTGCGTCCTAAATTCTATATCAATTAATGTTCATACAAGGCAAAGTTTTTCGTTACAAATAGGAAAACAATTCGTTTGCATAAACGAATAAAGGTTCAATAATTTTCGTATAAAACCTGTGTTCTTTAGGTGTGCGGAAACAACATCGTTTATATTGCACTTTTTTGGGGTTTGTGGTTGTGGGGTGTGTGGTGAATGGTGTCCAAGGGCGGAGTTGCGCTGGCAATAAAACACGATAGGAACGTTCTTGTCCATTTTGTCAGTGTTGGCGAAGGCATCGACGACCTTTTGCAATTTGATCCCGCAAGCTATGTAGAAGATTTTGTAGGGCGAAAAGCGCGGCCAGTCCAAAATGTATTATGTGCCGTTGTAATTTGCCGCTTTGTTGCCAGTGCGTCGGAGCGTTCTTTTGCCAAATACGTTAGGCGGCTTTGTCTATTTTTGTTCTAATATTATAAGTATGGCGATTTTTGTTTGTTTCAAGAAAACTGAAGCAAACCAAGAGGCAATTTCAAAAAAGTTTCAAATATTTTGTCAAATAAATCAGCGAATCCCACAAAATGACTGAAATAAAAGTGTTTTTGAGCCAAAATTTGCAAATTTTTTTTCAAAAAGTTCTAATTTTTTTGAAATTTATTAAAAATGCATATTGACATGCTAAAATGCGGGTGATAAAATTTTATTAAGGATGGTCGATGACCATGCGCAATATTTTTAAAGGAGAACAGAATGATGATGAAACGTAGTAGGATTTTAATGTCAACGCTGTTGGTTTTGGCTATTATCATGGCTATGTTCCTTGTTGCTTGCGAACACGAACACACGTATAGCGACACTTGGACAAGCGATAGCACACAGCACTGGCATGCCGCAACTTGCGAGCACGATACCGAAAGGGCGGACGTTGCAAACCATATCGACGAAACTGTCGACGGAAAATGCGACGTTTGCAATGCGGTTGTTGCACACACCCACGTAGATGACGGCGATGATAAGCTGTGCGATATTTGTGGTGAAACAGTGTACACCGTAACTTTCACAAACGGTGAAAACGTTGTATCTAGCACAAAGGTAGTGTCGGGCGCAAAAGTGGCTATTCCGGCTGCTCCCCAATCCACTGATTCTAGATATACCTTTGCAGGCTGGCAAGGCATTAGTGCAGCAGAAATGGAAGCAGGCGAAATTGAGGTATTCAATGCCGATCAATCTTTCAGCGCTAAATGGAACGAAAGCTTTGGTACTTCTAAAGTAGTACAAATCACCGAAGTTCGCAACTTGGCAGATATCGTTGCCGATGGCGTTAAAGATGGTGCATACGACGACGTGACGCCGTTCGAAATCGCATCTGATAGAACAGAAACGACGGCTAAAGCATACGTTGTTTGGTCTGCCGAATATTTCTACGTATTTGTTGAAGTTACGGATGCAACCGTTAACGACAACGACTTTGTAGAACTTCGTTTGGAACTTTTGCACACCGATAAGTATGCTGCTTCCGATTGGAACGGCAGCTGGGGTGGACACCGCAAAGATGCCGCAAGCGAAGGCGGATGGAAAATCAAGAGTGGAGCTACCTCCACAGAAAAATACTGGGAATATTGGTCTCACCTTAATGATGAACGCAATTCCGCTCAAGGCATGAGTGTAAGAACGGAAACCGGTTACACGGTAGAATGGGTTATCAAAGTTGAAAACAACGGTTTCGATTCCGTTGACGAAGACCTTGTTCCTCACATTGGACAACAAATTGGTATGGGTATCCTTATCAATGACGAAGGCAAAGGTTGGGCAGGCCTTGAAAACTTTGACGGCTACAACTCCAGCGTTAAAAAGTTGACCAACACCGAACTTGTTGCAAACGAAAAGAACAATCCCGATGCTATCGTTGCAAGCGTTAACGGCGTGCGCGCACACTGGGATTATGAAGATCTTGCCATCAGAGACAGAATGTTCACTGCAGGCAGATTCACCGATTTCAGCGCCGTTCAAATTGGCGAAAGCAAATTGAACGTTTTGTGGTCGGCTGATAAAATTTATATTCGCCCCGTTCCCGGAACTAACACAAAAGCATTGTCTTTGACAGTTGGTGCCACCGTTCACAACGTAAACCTTAGCGAACCTGCCGAAATTGTTATTGAAGGCACCTACGCAGAAAAAGGTTTGTTCGATCTCTCCGTTAGCTATCAAGACGGCGATGCATCTGCAGTAACTGCTCCTTGCACCCTTAAACTTGTTGCTAACCCCTGGAACCGCAACGAATATACCATTTCCAAGTTGGACGGAACCATCACCATTGACGGCGAAAAAGATGCTGCCTATGATGATGCTGCTATCGATATCAACACCGTTGCAGAAGGCAACCCCTCCGCAACCGGCAAAGCATATTTGAAGTGGGACGACGAATATCTGTACGTTCTTGTTGAAGTTACCGATTCCGACGTTACTCCCGCCGATAATCAAGTTGGCGATTCCTACAACAACGACAGCGTAGAAGTGTGGATCAGCACCTGCCGCATTCTTCCTAACGAAGGCTGGGGCAACATTAGACCCACCGGCGACTACTGTGGCGAAGGCGGATTCCGCGTTCAAACCAACAATGCACTCAGCGGACAACACTGGATGTACGATTGGAGCGATGGTGTTCCTCGCACAACTGCTGTTAAAATCACCGAAACCGGCTATGCAGTAGAATACAAAATTCACCTCTCTGCATTTGCAGGTGTAGCTAACAAAGTTGGCGAACACATCGACATTATGATCAACATCAACGACGACGATTGTAACGATGCACAACGCGAAGGTGTTACAAGTTTGAATACCTCCGGCGGCGCTGCATGGGATCAACCTTGGGCTTTGGATCGTTTTGAACTTGTTGCTTAATATTTTTACGCTAGCAATTGCGTAAGCACACTTGTAGGGTGGGGCATTCCGCCCCACCTTACAATATATTTTTACAAATCAAAAAAAACAGCAGTCGTATTGCTGTTTTTGTGACAGAGGACGTCTTATGGAAAGAAATTTAGTACTAGACCTAAACGACATAGAAAAACTAAGCGACGTGGCTAGGGCTTTATCTATTCCTACTCGCGTGGAAATAATTTTGTTGGTAAGCAAGGAATCTATGAGTGTCAACGAAATTGCCGAAACGCTTAAATTGCCTATTTCCACCGTTTCTATGCACGTAAACGTTTTGCTGGAGGCAGGTTTGCTTTTTTCTGCACAACAACCCGGTATTCGTGGAAGAAAAAAAGTTTGTTCGCGCAAAATTGACTTTTTGCAATTTGACTTTGCTCAAAAATTCGAATTGAACACAAACGAATCGGTGGTTGTGAATATGCCCATTGGCTACTATACCGGTGCGGAAGATATTCAAGCTTCCTGCGGAATAGCCGGCGAGCACTATTATTTAAGTCCAGATGACGATCCCAAAAGCTTTTTTGAACCTGCGCACTTCGAGGCGCAACTAATTTGGTTGTCGCGCGGCGTTTTGGAATATAAATTTCCTAACAGTGCGTTGACAAACGGCAATGTGGCCAACAAAATTGGTTTTTCGTTGGAACTTTGCAGCGAAATTTCTAATTATCGCAACGATTGGCCGTCGGATATCACTATTTGGATTAACGGCCACGAAATTTGCACGTATACTTCCCCCGGCGATTTGGGCGGCAGGCGTGGCAAACTTAATCCGTCGTGGTGGTCGGATACATACACCCAGTACGGATTGTTAAAAACTTTTTCCGTCACCAAAGAAGGCTCGTTTATTGATGGAATAAAAGCTTCTTCCGTCACAATCGACCAACTGGCCTTGGAAAAGGGAGAATGTATATCTTTTAAAATTGGCATAAAACCCGACGCAGCAAACTGCGGAGGTATGAATATTTTTGGTGAAAAGTTTGGTGATTACCAACAAAACATTTCCATGTATTTGGAATACAACAAGCCGGCACAAAAAAATTTAACAGAAGGAATGGATAACAATGAAAAAGAAAGGTAGATTGCCCGCAGTTATTTTGGCACTGGTTATGAGCACAGCTACACTTAGCGGCTGCGTTGTTTCGGCAGATGAGCCGTTCGATGCAACTAACGGCGTTATTTTGACGGCCGATTTCAGTAAACCCCTCGATGCCCCTTTGCTTAAAAAAGTGGCTATGTACAACGCTGGTTGTATTCAACCGCTAACCAACTACGAACGTGATTTCAATCGCATAATCGATCTAAACTCCGATGCGTTGCGCATCGACTTGTCTATCGGCAAGGATGGCGGAACGGGCGGACAATATTTGGTGGGCGACAGCTACGATTGCACCGGCAACGATGCTGATGGCTACGTTATTGATCCATCTTCGCTAACCTACGATTTTACACAACTCGATTCCGTCGTTAAGTACATGACGGATTACGACATTCGTCCGTACATGTCTTGGTCGTATATTCCCTATCCTTTGCAAGCAGACGGCAAATGGAACGACCTTGATCAAACGGTTACCAACTGGCAAGAAGTGTGGGAAGAAGTGTATTATCAATACGCAAAACACTATCTCGATCAAGGCATTAAAATTGGTTATCACGAAATTTATAACGAACCCGATTTGGAAATTTTGAAGTGCTGGGGCGTTTTTGACGAAACCTTCGACGGCTTCTTGGATTGGGAAGACTTTTGCTTGGGTATGCAATGTGCACCGGGCAAGGGCGTTTATAACGACATGTATATCAATGGTGTAAAAGGCATTTTGCGTGCCGACCCCGATGCAACGGTTGGCGGCCCCGCATTTGCTTTGGGCGAAATTGGTGTTGAAGATTGGGTTGGCTTCCTCCCCGCCGTTAAAAACAGCAATTTGCCGTTGGATTTCTATTCTTTCCACACCTATTTGGATGGCAACACTTGGTTCCGTCCCGATGACGTAAGAGAAAGCGAAGGCCCCAACGAAATTGAAAAAGTAGTGCAAGGACTTGGCAAAGACAGCTATTTCCTTAAAACTGCCGTTCACATCAACGAGTTTTCGCACCTTAACGACAAAAACGGTTCCAGCGATGGTATTTTGAGCCCGTTCAACTACTACGGCGGCGCTTCCGATACACTCAACGGTTTGATGGAAGCCGTTAGCAGAACCACGGTGCAATGGATCTACTGGGCACAATTTATGGAATCTACCGGCGGATACGATCCGTACGGATTGATTCATCAAGACGGCACGATAAAGGCTGCCTACAACGCACTAAAAGCCTATATGGATATGCCCGTTTGGCGCTACAACGTGCAAGCCGATTCCGAAAATAGTGGCATAACCACGTTGGTTTCCTCTTCGGAAGACAAAATAAGCATCCTTATTTGGAACGACAATTCCGCAAAAGATAGCAACGGCAACGTTACCACCGCAGGCGACAAGAGCGTTCAAATAAATCTTGCAAACCCTGCTTTTGCAAGTGGTCAACGCCGCGTATATCGCATTGACGGACAACATGCAAGCAGCTTCGACGATACCGCCAGCGCCGAATTGGTTGCCGAAGGCATCAAAAAGGTTAGCACCGACGGCACCGTTTGGACGGGCACCGTTCCTGCCGAAGGTGTGGTGTATATCACCATCAACAAAGATTCTTCTGCAAAGGATTTCGACGATTACAACAAGCGCGATGCTTTTGCAAACGACATAAAGACGCAATACTACTACGAAGATAGATATCGTGGTTTGGAAGGTTGCAGAGAACTTTATGAAGATAACCTTGCCGGATACGTTGGAAGCTATCAACATTTTGACAGAACTTGCAACACCATGTATTTGGGTATGGGCGACAGCCGCGGTCTAAACGGACAATTCGTGGGACAAGCTCACGCAAACGGTTGCATCACCTACGAACAAATTCCGTCGCAGTTCCAAGTTACAGTTAAAACCGAAGGCAATCTTGTTCAACTAGATAAGAACAGCACTTTGGGCATGAGAGTAGATTTCTTCGATGAAGCAACACAAAGCTACACCTACAGCGTGTATTTCTACTTGGATGATTACTACAGAGCATCTCGCGATCCCAACGCCCAAGACGTTCGCACGGAAAACTTGGATTTCTATCCTTGGGGAACGAATGAAGCACCCAACGTTGCGGTTTCTATGAGCGGTGAAGTTTGGAACATCGATTTGACGCAATATGCTCCTCAAGGTTGGGATTTTGCTAACGGCAGAGTGCAAGTTTCTTTCGACATGCAAAACATGGGCGCAAACACGCGTGCCACATTTACACTTGAAAAATAATTGATTAGATAGAAAATATGTATTGTTTTGATAAAAATTATTATCGTCCACAATTCGTCCGTTCGCAATGGAACGACCTTTGCGGAAAATGGAAATTTGTGTTTGACGATGTAAATGAAGGACTAGAAAAAGAATTTTACAGAAGCTTTCCAAAAGTTTCTCACACGATAACGGTACCCTTTTCGTACGAAACGGAGGCAAGTGGCATTGCGGACCAAACGGCGCACAACGTCGTTTGGTACCAAAAGACCATAGAAGTGCCCCGTTTGTCGAACAATCAACGCTACGTTTTGAATTTTGAGGGTGCCGATTATCAAACGGACGTGTGGGCTAACGGTTCGTACGTTGGCCGTCACGTTGGCGGTTATTGCAGATTTTCCTTTGACCTGACCAATTTGTTGGTGGAAGGGGAAAACTCCATCACGGTGCGTTGCCAAGACAGTTTCGACACTTGTCAACCTCGTGGAAAGCAACGTTGGCTAAAAGATAGTTTTGGCTGCTGGTACGTTCAAACCACCGGCATTTGGAAACCCGTTTGGAGCGAAATTGTTTCGGCTAGCAGGCTGGAACGTGCCAAAATAACACCAAACGTCGATAAAGAAAGTGTCGAATTTGCTTTTGAATTTGCCGGGGATATTCACGGACTGGAACTAGAAACGGAAATATCCTACAAGGGAATTCTTGTAAATAAAAACAGGGTTGCAGCAACAAGAAACAACCTGTCGCTAGCAATGGATATGCGTTGCGACCAATTCGATTTCAAATTGAAGTTGTGGAGTCCCGGCGACCCGTGTTTATACGACGTGGATTTTGTCCTCTATAAGGACGGCAAGGTGGTGGATAAGGTAAGTTCCTATTTCGGCATGCGCAAAATCGAAGCAGATAGCAACGGAATTAGGCTTAACAACACACCGCTATATCAAAAACTTGTGCTGGCGCAAAATTACTGGCGCCATTCCGGCTACACAATGCCCAACGTCGAAGCAGCAATGCACGACGTGGAAATGACGAAAGCGGCCGGTTTCAACGGCATGAGAATTCACCAAAAGATTGAAGACGAACGCTTTTTGGCATGTTGCGATCGCGAAGGCATGCTTGTTTGGGGCGAATTCCCCGCAACCTACGAGTTTTCCGACGTGGCCGCACAACGCCTAACGGAAGAATGGATTCAATGTCTAGAACAGCAATACAATCACCCAAGCATAATAACTTGGGTTCCCTTCAACGAAAGTTGGGGCGTGCCCGACGTGTTCACTTCTCAAGTACAACAAGCGTTCACAAAGGGTATCTATTGGCTTACTAAGGCGCACGACAACACCCGTCCGGTGATAACAAACGACGGTTGGGAACACACCTGTTCCGACGTGATAACCCTTCACGACTACGACGGCGATGGTGCGCACATGCTAACGCGCTATAGTGATGGGCTTGTTGGTATTTTGTCCAACAAAATTGCGCACGGCCAATATAAGTTTGCATTTGCGCAAGGCAACGCGTATCGTGGACAACCCGTGATAATAAGCGAGTATGGCGGTGTTGCCATGGCAAACGGCGATGGCTGGGGCTATAACGGCAAGGTGGCGGATGAAGCAGCGCTTATTCGCAAATACGACGACTTGACTAGCACGGTAAAATCCATGAAGAACGTGTGTGGATATTGCTACACGCAACTGACGGACGTCTATCAGGAAGTTAACGGTTTGCTAGATGCCGACCACAATCCCAAAGTAGATTTGAACAAAATTCGAGAAATAAACCAACGTTAATAAGGAGAAAAAAACATGAAAAATCGCATTGCAGTAGTTGTTTTAGCAATTGCTTTGTTAGTAAGCATGTGTTCGGTTGTTGTGGGTTGCACCCCCAGCCCTAGCGACGGCGAAGTAGTTAACATCACTTTTTGGCATCCCATCACCGGTCCTGACTCCAAATATATGCAGGATCTAATCAAGGATTTCAACAACGAATATAAAGGCAAAATAAATGTCAACGCAAGTGCGCAAGCAGAAGCCGGACACTACGACAAAATCACAAACAGTTTCACGGATAAGTCTACTGCCGATTTGTGCTTGGTGCACAAATCCCGTATTCCTCAATACGTAAACAACAATTTGTTGTGGGAAATGACCAGTCTTTTGGCCGCTAACGACATCAAATCGTCCGACTACGTTGGCGACAGTTGGCAATCGTGCGAATTCGACGGCAAAATGTATGCAATGGTATACGACGTGTTGCCCACCGTTTTGTTCTACAACCGCGAACTTATCCCCGCCGGCTACACCGAGGAGGATATTCTCAGCGACGACTTTACCGTTGAAAAAATGATTGAAATGGCAAAGGCTGCCTATAACAACTCTAACCCCAGACAAGTTACCTACGGCATTTCTTTCAACTTCTCCTATACGGAAGCGCTGTTTTTAAGTTTTCTTTCGCAACAAGGCATCAATCCCGTAAGTGAAAGTGATCCCTACAAAGCATTGTTCAATGTCGAACAAGGTCAAACGGCCGCTCGCGCCATTATGGATATGCCCCTAACAAAAACTTCTTCCGGCGTTTCTATCAGCTCCGAATCGGGCAAAGACCACTTGGATATTTTCTGCCAAGGCCGCGCATTGTTCACACTGGACGGCATTTGGTCGGCACCTTCGGCTTGCAGAAAGGTGGAAGGAAGATTGGATGCAGGCGTTGCATTGCTTCCCAAAGTTAATGCAACCGCAAGAAGAACGGTTTCTAGCGACAGCCACGTGTTTGCAATGTTCAACACGGCAAACGGCGGCAAAGTGGACGAAGCCAAACAAAACGCAATTGGCACTTTCATTAAGTATTTGATCGACCACAGCGCTAAGTGGTGTGAAGGCGGCAAAGTGGCCGCAAGAGCAGACGTTGCCAACGATGCTGCATATATGAGTCTTGAATGGGGCTATTTGTCCACCGAACTTGCCAACATCGTATCCCCGGTGAAAGTTAACACCTACAAAGCAATTACAAGCAGAATCGGCAAATACGTTGCAGATTTGTGCGAAGGCCGCGTTACAGATATTCCTGCAGCATTGGCTGCAGCAGCTTCCGAAGGCGAAACTTTGGCAAGAGAATTGAATTCCGGCAGATAACAATTTAACAGGCAAAGCATTTTTCGCAATAGCACGGTGAGTTTCGTGCTATTGCGAAGTGCTATTTGTAACTAACTTGGGTAAACCAAAATGAAAGAAGAAAAAACATTATCAGCTACAAATAGTTTTCCGGCGGCATCCATCGAGATGTTTTCCGGAGCGAAGCAACACGTTGCGCAAAAACGCAAGCGCACGTTGTTAAACCAGTTGCAGTCCGCCATATTCATCGGGCCGCACTTGGTGTTTTTTGCTATTTTTTTCCTGATACCATTTGTGTTCGGCATTGTAATGAGCTTTTTCCAATGGGACATGGTTGGCGACCCTGTTTTCGTTGGCTTCGACAACTTCAAAAAGATTTTCACTTTTGTTGGTGAAGCTGGCGACACCTACTATAACAGGTTGTTTTTTGATGGATTGCGCGCCACACTTATCTACACGGTGGTGGCCACTCCGCTTATCATCATTGTTCCTATGTTTTTTGCCGTTTTGCTAAATGCAATAAAGAGCAAAAAGCTACGTTCCGTTTTTCAGGCCATACTGTATGCGCCTTCGTTGCTATCAGTAGCAACCGTTGCATTGATATTCTTGTGGTTATTCAACCAAGATCTTGGCCCGGTAAACGAATTTTTCGATACCATCAACGTCAACTGGGGCGTAAACAAACTTTACGAAGCAGGCATAGTAACCGATGCCGTGCCACGTGCGTGGATTGTAATTTTCATTTTCACGCTGTGGTCGGGCGTTGGCGGAAACATGATAATATTCATGTCGGCAATGTCTAACATTTCCCCCAGCTTATACGAAGCGGCCAACCTAGACGGCGCAAACGCGTGGCAAAAATTTTGGAAAATAACCTTGCCAGAAATGCGTTTTCAACTGCTATATTCCACGGTTATGGGTACGATTGGCGGTTTCAACGTGTTCGGTCAAACGGCAATGTATGGCGGCGATGCGTATAACACAACTTTGATGCAAAACATAAGGTCTTTGATAGAGCTAAACATTGCAGGCATTGCTTCGGCAATGGCGTTGCTGCTGGGACTTATCATTTCCGTTTTCAGCGCAATTCAGTTCAAAATGATGAGATCGAGGGACTAGGGTAGAACATATGAAAAATATCAACGTATACAGTGCAAAGAAAAAACCCTTCCCTATTGGGCAGTGCATATTGATAGCGGTGATGGTTTTTATTTGCGTTCTTTGGATAATTCCCATTTGGTCGATGATAGAAACTTCACTGCACACCGACGATGCCTTCACGTTTTTGGGCATGGATTACGATCAAGAACCGCTAACTTTCGAAACATACGAAAAGGTTCTTTCCGGCGCTTCTGGGCAACCTGTTTTGAAATGGTTTTTCAACTCGTTGCTGGTTGCAAGTTTATCCACCGTGCTAACAGTGCTGGTATCTTCTTTGGCCGCCTATGGCTATGCCAGGTTGGAATTCAAGGGCAAGGGCATTGTGTTTTCCATTTTGATGGTAACAATGATGATTCCCGGCGTAATCAACCTAATTCCGCAGTACGTAATTGTTTCTACGCTAAACCTCAAAAACACAATTTGGGCGCTGGTTCTTCCTGGACTGGCAGGCGTGGGCAACATTTTCTTGATTCGTCAATTTATGTACTCCGTCCCGCGCGACTTGGATAACGCCGCTGCAATAGACGGTGCAAGCAAAGTGCGCACCTATTTTCAAATAATTTTGCCACAAATAGTTCCCGTGCTTGTGGTAGTTGCCATGTTCACCTTCTTGGGCAGTTGGAACGATCTTCTTTGGCCGTCTTTGGTTATGTCCGACGAAAATCTTACTCTTACTGCCGGTTTGGAAAAACTCAAAGGCGAATACGACAGAGAAAAAGCCAGCATAATGGCTGCAGCATCCGTCTCGGCAATACCGGTACTAATAATCTATTTGTTCTCACAAAAATTCCTGTTGCAAGGCATCTCGCTTTCGTCGGGAATAAAGGAATAAACTTGGAGGCTACATGAAATATCCCGTTAAAAATCCCGTTTTAAGAGGTTTTCACCCCGATCCGTGTATGATCTACGTGGATGGCACCTACTACATAGCAACGTCCACCTTCGAATACTACCCCGGCGTAAAAATTTCCGCCTCGGAAGATTTGGCCAACTGGCGCACAGTTTCTTATCCGCTAAGTAACCTAAAACTTTTGGATATGCGTGGCGATGCGGCGTCAACCGGCATTTGGGCGCCGGCACTTTCCTATGCCGACGGTAAATTTTGGCTTATTTTCACCAACCAAAGACAGTGGACGGATGCGCACCTGAAGGACACCGAAAACTATCTTACCACGGCAGAAAAAATTGACGGAGAGTGGAGCGAACCCGTCTACCTTAATGGCAGTGGCTTCGATCCTTCTCTTTTCCACGACGACAACGGCAAAAAATATTTGCTAAACATGCGCTGGGATTATCGTTTGGATGACGACGGACAACGTTTTACGGGCATTTTGATGCAAGAATACGATGCCGAACAAAAGAAACTTGTTGGCAAGCCGCAACGCATTTTCACCGGTACGGAACGCAAAATAACGGAAGGCCCGCACATGTTCAAACGCAACGGCTACTACTATTTGCTAACGGCCGAAGGCGGCACGGGCTTGCCGCACTCTGCAACTTTGGCTCGCAGTCGTTCCCCATTTGGTCCGTTCGAACTTCACCCCAACAAACACATAATCACCGCTTGGCAAACCGATTGCTATTTGCAAAAGGCCGGCCATGCAAGCCTTTGCGAAGGCAAAAACGGCGAATGGATGATGGCGCACTTGTGCGGCAGACCTTTGCCGGACGGTCGTTGCATGTTGGGACGCGAAACGGCGTTGCAAAACGTGGAATGGCACGAAGACGGTTGGCCGTATCTTTGCAACGGCACAATGAACCCATCCGACACTTTCTTGGCCTATGCCCCGCAGCCCAACACGCTGGCAGATAAGTGCTATCAATTTAGCAGCAACGGCAAGTTGGATGTCGACTTCATGACGCTTCGTCAACCCATTTCTTCGCAGGTGTTCGATTTAACTGCTCGCGACGGTTGGCTTAGAATTCGTGGTGGCAAAAGCTTGCTTGCTTTGCAAGATCAATCGGTTTTGGTTCGCCGTCAGGAAGCGTTTGCTTTCGAGGCAGAAACGATGGTGGAATTCCAACCGGAAGACATCAACCATTGGGCAGGGCTAACCTATCGTTACAGTGAAAACAATCTTCACTATTTGTACGTATCGTGGGATGATGCCACAAACCAACGTGAATTGCTAAAAATAACCTATGACGATTCTCGTTTCAATTTGGAACGTATTTGCAAATTGCCGTCCACAGGCGGCGTTTGGATGAAAGTTGTCGTGGATCACGCAGACGGCCAGTTCTTTTATTCGCTAGACGGCAAAAACTATTTGGAAGCCGGCGCGCCATTCGATGCATCCAAACTGAGCGACGAATACAACCGTCCCTTGGCTTTCACCGGCCCCTACGTTGGCATGGCTTGCCAAGACCTTTCAAACGGCAAGCACACGGCCGATTTCCGCTATTTCCGCTACGTCGAAAAGCAAAACTAAGGCACAGCGCCAACCTTTGCTAAGTGCAAAATGCACCTGGCAGCACTATGGTAAATGAGGTAACAAAATGTCAAAACTAAAACTAAATCACATATACAAAGTGTATTCCAACGGAGTGAAAGCAGTAAACGACTTTTCTATGGAAATAGAAGATAAGGAGTTTATCGTTTTCGTTGGTCCCTCCGGTTGCGGAAAATCAACCACGCTAAGAATGATAGCCGGCATAGAAGAAATTACCGCCGGCGAACTGTATATCGGCGACGAGTATATGAACTACGTTGCCCCTAAAAACAGGGATATTGCAATGGTTTTCCAAAACTATGCGTTGTATCCGCACATGACCGTCTACGACAATATGGCTTTTGGCTTGAAATTGCGTCATTTATCCAAAGAGGAAATTGATAGAAGAATAAAAGAGGCAGCAAATATTTTGGGCATCACCGAATATTTGGATCGCAAACCAAATGCAATGTCCGGCGGTCAACGTCAACGTGTTGCTTTGGGACGCGCCATTGTTCGCGAGCCAAAAGTGTTTCTTCTTGACGAGCCGCTAAGCAACTTGGATGCTAAATTGCGCACGGCCATGAGAGCGGAAATTTCCAAACTTCACAGAAGATTGCAAACAACCTTCATCTACGTTACGCACGACCAAACGGAAGCAATGACAATGGGTACGCGTATTGTCGTTATGAAGGATGGCTACATTCAACAAATAGATACGCCCAGCAACCTTTATCGCTATCCGTGCAACCAATTCGTTGCAGGGTTCATCGGAACGCCTCAAATGAATTTCTTTGCCGGCAAGCTGGTTAAGGAGGGCGACCATGTAAAGGTTTTGTTGGATGGTACCGACCTTGAACTTTCGGCACCTGCTCAATATTTCCGCAAGGTGAACAAAAAATACCTAACCGGCGACGTTCCCGTCACAATTGGTATTCGTGCAGAGCACATAACAACCAACACAAAAGAATATCCGCACATTGCAAAATGCAGAATTATGAACGTGGAAGAGTTGGGTGTGAACGATCAGGTTTATGCCGATTTCAACTTGGAAGCAAGCGATTTGTCCATTGAAGATAGTGCAACAAAACTTATTTTGCGTGCACCGGCTTGCTCGCACTTTGCCCCCGGCGAAGTGGTGGACGTTGCAATCAACCTAAACGAAATGCACGTTTTCGACCAACAAACGGGCGAAAGCGTTATTCCTCGTATTCCTAAGTTTGCGCAAGTTGTTGCCGACGTTGCCGATGGCAAGTTGTGCATTGATGCGCAAAAAATAGCACTTCCTTCCGCCTTGGCTGTAGAAAACGGCGCTTGCGAATTGGAAGTGCCCACTTCCGCAGTGAAAATTGGCGGCAGTGTTAAAGCTAAAATTATTGATGTCGAAGACGTTAACGGCACTACTTTGCTAACGCTAAGTGTCGGCGATCAAGTGTTGTTCGCAACGGATGATAAAAATTCAAACTATCAACTTGGCAACGTGGAAATTGATATCGACCTCAAACAAATAACGTTGCTTCGCAGCGGCGAAACAATCGTAAATGCTTTGCCGGAAGTCAACGTTATTGATGGCAGCATACTAAAAGAAAAAGTCGTTGCAACAGAAGTTGTCAACGGCAAAGAAAGAAAAGTTAAAAAAACTAGTTACAGCATGTTTATCGGAGGACACAAATTCTTGTGTAGTCCCCAAATCACCGATGAAATATTCTCGCACGTAAACGAAAAAATATGCGGTTGCGCACTCAGATTTAATTTCCAAGTGGCCGCCGCAAAAATTGCACAGGACGGCATGCAAGCCGTCGTGGAAAAGGTTTTGGACTACGGAACGGAAAAATACGCGCTTGCCAAAGTGGGTGAAACGCAAATAGTGGTGAAGTTGGATGGCGACGAAGTGGGCGAAGAAATTGCCATTTCCGTTGCTCCGGAAGATATCACTGTTGTTGAGCCCACGCTAGGAATTCGCTTGTTCTAGCAAACAAAACAGCGTGTTGCGCTAGTCGGCATTTGTTTTGTTTTTGCGTTCTCCTAGAAGCGTGCACACGGTGTAGACAATGGTGCGGCAGCATATTGCAGCAACGTATACAAGCATTGCAGTTGCATACGCCGAACTTCTGCCCACAAACCAGCTAAGCACAAAGCCGGTTATTCCGCCTATCAAAGCGGATGCCGGGGTGTATAGCAACAAAATTTGAAAGACGGTGGCGTAGGAAGAATACTTGTTGTTTTTGGTGGATTTCAAAATAAGCCAGCATATCAACGACAGCACCACGGCACCGATTATCACAAACGGGCAAAACCTTATCACGTTAAAAATGTATTCCACAAAAACAATGCCGGCAGAAGCATTGAAGGCATCGAAAAACAGGTTGTCTATTTCCTTCGAAAGGTTTGCGCTGTTGCCACCAATGGTTTGGTTTTTCAGTTGTGATGCCGACGCCGAAGCGGAATAGAAAACGTTGTCTTCGCCATGAAAACGAGCATACAGCAAGTCGTCATAAAGCACAAAGAAGTTTTCCAAACGATTTTTGTCTATCAAATCTTCGTAATAGGTGTGCAAGGTGGGGGCAAAAGTGTAAAGGTCTAGTGCCTGCACTTCTTGCGGATAGTATGTGCAAACGTACAGTTTGTATAGTTCTACGGCATATTCCGATTGTTCCATTGTTTGCTTGCGAGCTAGCAAATCGCCATAGGATGCTTGCACGGTTGCATCGCCAACCCCGCCAAGGTAGTTTTCGAACGAGGCAAGCAAGGCGTTGTCAAATTGAATGGGCGTGTCGAAGTATTTCACCTGCAACGAATATTCTTTTTGCGCAGTCTCGTCAAGTTCAAGGTACTCATCGTATAAAATGGTTGCGCCCTCTTTGTTCGCATAGCTAATTTCAAAAGAGGTGTAGACATCCTTTATTGAGCGAGTGTCAACAATTATTTTGCAACTAGTGTCATTGGTGAAGGTGTTTATCACCACCGCGTTGTTTTGCGCAAGGGCACTAATTTTCCCATCTTGAATTGCAATGGTGCAATTTGTGTTGTCAAGTGCATTGCAAATTGTTTGTTTGTATTCCGTTGCATGGCTGAAGTGCGTGGGCATTGCCGCCATATAGCCTCCGGCTAACGTCAACATAAGTATCAAGACGGAAAGCAAAAAGCAGCCTATGCCGTTCAAAAGGCTACGCTTATATGCTTCGTAAGTGTGTTTATCGGTGAAAAAACTCAGAAAAAAATACTTTGACCAATCGCGCATTTCTATCTCCTAGCGGTGTGCAATATATATTATCTTAGCAATAATCATATTATATTCGTGTTTGGCCTTTGTGTCAACACAATAGTTACTAATGCAGTGTTCAACGCGTGTAAGGCGCAAACAAAAGGAAAAAATGAAACTATACGTAGGCATTGATTTGGGGACTTCATCAATGAAATTGTTGTTGATGGATTCCCGCGCAAACATTCTAAATACCGTCAGCAAAGAGTACCCGTTGGAATTTCCTCAAACGGGGTGGAGTCAGCAAGACCCCGCGCACTGGAAAAAGGCCCTATTCGAAGGTCTTCCGCAGCTGATAAAAGGCTTTGATGCGGCCAGCATTTGCGGCATCGGTTGTGGCGGCCAAATGCATGGTTTGGTTGTTTTGGACGAAAACGACCAGGTTATTCGTCCGGCCATTTTGTGGAACGACGGGCGCACAACGGCGCAGGTAGAATATCTAAATCAAGTTGTCGGCAAGGATAAGTTATCCGGCCTTACGGCAAATATTGCGTTTGCAGGTTTCACGGCACCCAAGTTGCTTTGGCTAAAAGAAAACGAGCCGGAAAATTTCCGTCGTATTGCCAAAATAATGTTGCCCAAAGACTACATCAACTATATTCTAACGGGTGTGCACAGCACCGATTTTTCCGATGCTTCCGGCATGCTTTTGTTGGACGTTGAGAACAAGCGTTGGAGCGACGAAATGTTGGATATTTGCGGCATTTCGCAAAAGCAAATGCCAAAACTAGCGGAAAGTTACAGTGCCATTGGCAACGTGTTGCCAAGTGTTGCAAAACAACTGGGCATTGGCTCTGGGGTTGTTGTTTGCGCCGGAGCCGGCGATAACGCCGCAGCTGCTGTTGGTACAGGCGTTGTGGGTGAAGGCGGTTGTAACATAAGTTTGGGCACGTCTGGCACGGTGTTCGTTTCGTCCAAACAATTTCGAGTAGATCCAAACAATGCTTTGCATGCATTTGCGCATGCGGACGGCGGTTGGCATTTGATGGGTTGCATGTTGTCGGCAGCTTCCTGCAACAAGTGGTTGTGCGAAGAAGTGTTGCACACAACCAACTATCAAGAAGAGCAATCCAAAGTGAACCAGCAAAATTTGGGCAACAATCACGTGTTTTTCCTGCCCTATTTGATGGGGGAACGCAGCCCCATTAACGATACAAACGCACGGGGTACTTTTGTTGGATTGTCGCTGGATACCACGCGCGCAGATATTGTGCAAGCGGTGCTAGAGGGCGTTGCGTTTGCCATTCGCGACAGTGTTGAAGTGGCGCGCAGCCTGGGCATAGAAGTGAACACTTCCAAAGTTTGTGGCGGCGGTGCAAAATCGGCATTGTGGCTAAAAATATTGGCAAACGTTTTGAACTGCGAATTGCAAATTCCCGTATCCGAACAGGGGCCGGGAATGGGCGGCGCAATGCTGGCAATGGTGGCTTGCGGAGAGTACGCAAGCGTTGGCGAATGTTGCAAACAGTTGGTTTCAGTTGCATCGGTCGTTCGCCCCGAACCGCAACTTGCAAAGAACTATCAAAACAAATATCAACAATTCAAAAAAATATATCCTGCGTGCAAAAATCTGTTTGCGCAACTAATTTAAGGAGGCAAAAAAGTTATGTATTTCAAAAATATTCCTGTAATTCCCTTCGAAGGTCCCGAATCGAAAAATCCCTTGGCATTTAAGTACTACGATGCCAACAGAATAATTGCCGGCAAACCCATGAGCGAACATTTGCCCTTTGCAATGGCATGGTGGCACAACTTGTGCGCATGCGGCACGGATATGTTTGGACGCGATACTGCCGACAAATCTTTCGGTTGCGAAAAGGGAACAATGCAACATGCAAAAGCAAAGGTAGATGCTGGCTTTGAATTTATGCAAAAACTGGGAATAAAATATTTTTGTTTCCACGACGTAGACTTGGTGCCCGAAGCAGAAGACATTAAGGAAACAAACCGTCGTTTGGACGAAATTTCCGACTACGTATTGCAAAAAATGCAACAAACCGGCATAAAATGCTTGTGGGGAACGGCCAACATGTTTGGCAACCCACGCTTTATGAATGGTGCCGGTTCGTCCAACTCGGCCGACGTTTTTTGCTTTGCCGCAGCGCAAGTAAAAAAAGCTTTGGATATAACCGTTAAACTTGGTGGACGCGGTTACGTGTTCTGGGGCGGTCGTGAAGGCTACGAAACGCTTTTGAACACCGACGTCAAGTTCGAACAAGAAAATATTGCCAAGCTTATGAAATTGGCCGTGACATACGGCAGAAGCATCGGCTTCACAGGCGATTTCTACATTGAACCCAAACCGAAAGAACCCATGAAGCATCAATACGATTTCGACGCCGCAACTGCCATAGGCTTTTTGCGTCAATATGGGTTGGATAAAGATTTTAAGTTGAATATCGAAGCCAACCACGCCACGCTTGCCGGGCACACGTTCCAACACGATTTGCGCATATCTGCCATCAACGGCATGCTGGGCTCCATCGATGCCAACCAAGGCGACTACCTTTTGGGTTGGGATACCGACGAATTCCCCTTTAACGTGTACGAAACAACCATGTGCATGTACGAAGTGTTGAAAGCCGGTGGTTTGACAGGCGGATTCAATTTCGATGCCAAAACGCGTCGTCCCTCCTACACGGCGGAAGATATGTTCCACGCATACATTTTGGGTATGGATTCCTTTGCATTGGGACTGATAAAAGCCAACAAAATAATCGAAGACGGTCGCATAGATTCCTTCATAGAAAAACGTTACGAATCATATCAAACGGGCATCGGTGCCAAAATTCGTTCCGGAGAAGCAACTTTGGAAGAGTTGGCCGCCTATGCCGAAAAAATGGGCGCACCTGCCTTGCCGGGTTCCGGTCGTCAGGAATACCTCGAAGCGGTAGTAAACAATCTCCTTTTCTCCGATAAATAAATGCTACAATAAGTGGAAGTAGCGCCCACAAAAGGAAATCTATGAAAAAACAAAAATGCATCAAGGGTTTGTCCCTTGGTGCATTTTTTGCGACCATCAAGCAAGCCGCCGTGTGGCGTAAGCAGGATGAGTCTCAACAGAACATAACTGTTTTGAACATTTTTATATATGCCCCCGCATGCATCAAGTCGTCAAATTGGGCCAACTGTGCTTTGGGGGCACTTGCCGCACTTTCTACGCGGCCAATTCAAGTTGCAAATAGGTATTAACAAAATTCTTATTGCTACCTGGTAAAATCCAGATCATATTTCGTCCCGTGTGATAACAATATCCCATCAGTCAGTTCAATTTGAAGAATACACGTGTGTTTTCATCTTCAAAATTATTGTGACCACTATTTATCCGCGCCGCAAAAACTTTTTTCATTTTATCCGCAATTTGCGTGTTTTCTTTTTTGTCAAAGCAGCCTAAGTCTATGCCTCTTCCATTTGCGGTAAACCATTCCCACAAGCACCTGCAACAAGCAGATTCTTCCGCATTTGCTGCATTTTATTTGAAAGGCCACAAGTAACAACATAAAACGAGCCGTTATCATAAAATGAATTTGTACTGCGCACGTAAGGCCTATTATCTACTGTTGTTGCTAGGGCAATAACGCTGTCTTTTCAAAATTTTCCATCAAAATTTTTTTTGCATCTGCGACAATTTAGACATTTTTCCCTCTACAAAATCCTTATCTATTGTTGAATTTATAATATCACACAATCTAACGTTTCAATATTATTCTAAAAATTTTGTCAAAACTACGTTTCTACTTGTGCCTGTTTGCAAAAAAAGCAACAAGCGGCAAAATCACTAAACGGTCGGTCTAAAATGCAAATCACTTGCATTGCAAGCAGGGAAACGACGTATATAAAAGTTGGAAGTGGCGCAAAAGGCTACTCCCGCTTTTCTTTTTGTCGTTTCATTAAAAAACTGTTTACCGTGTCGATAAACACTTTTCCCGCCTGATTGGGGCTGTAACCGTTTTTATAGCACAAATTAATTTGCATTTCTATAGTTGGAACAATGGGCAAAATCTTGATGTGAGGATTGCGCATAAACTTAGTTTGTCCTTCGGTGATAAGTGCAATTGCCTCCCCCTTCGTTACAAAGTCGGCTATGTTTGTAAGGTGATGTCCCGAATAAAAAACTTTCATATCAAAGCCCGCTTGTTTGCAAAACTTATCGCAAAGCTCATATAGCATCGTTCCTTGCGCCATTACGCACAAATCCTCGTCCTTTAGCTGTTCCAATCGTATGCAATCGCACGACGAAAGACGATGCTTGTTCGGGATTACCGCCACAAGGTTATCGTTGGTAAAAAATATGCGATAAAACTCGTCGTTTTGCTCTGTTTCTCGCAAAAAAGCCAAATCCAAAACGCCATCTTCCAATTTCTGCTTCAAATCGTTGGTGTCACTCATAATTAGATTCAGTTTCAAATCGGGGTGCTTGCGCTGGAAGGTATACACGATGTCTGTTATATCGTACTGTGCCATTGTGGGCAATGCACCAAGCGAAACAACGTCGTCTTTACGAGTTAGCATTTTTTTTATTTTCTTCGTGTATTCTGCTTGCTGTGTGGCAATTTCCCTTGCGTAAATCAAAAAAGTTTCGCCTACTTCCGTCAACCGTACCTTTCGGGTGGTGCGGTTGAAAAGCTGTGCTCCAAGCTCGTTTTCAATTGCCTTGATGTGTTTAGATAAAGAAGATTGAGATATAAACAAATCTTCCGAGGCCGTCAAAAAATTGCCCACGTCGGCAAGATGGACAAACTCTTTAAGATAATTTATTTCCATAATTGCACCCCCTTTTCAATCAATTATAGCAAAAATCCAGGTGCAAGTCAATAGATTTATTCCGTAGCGGAATAAGTAATAAATATAATTGAATTGAAATCGCTCATTGCGTGATGGTATACTCTATACGAAGAAAATCTTTTGCCATTCGGCAAAATCTTTTGCAAAACTA
>CAZFTO010000011.1:0-52159 GCA_964521735.1 uncultured Oscillospiraceae bacterium
ACACTTATCGTATCAAACCTATGCTTTTTAAATGGTAGAGACAGTAGGACTCGTCCCGAAGCGAAGCGCAGGGTAAGCGAAGCGATTGATTTGCGTTGGTCGCCATTTTGATGCAACACACCACCATGCCACCACGCCGCGACTGGCAACATTTGGTACAACGCGGAGCGCTACGTTATTTCGACTTCCGCACTGTTGATGACACAAAGCGGCGAAGCCAAAAGAAGCAAAAGAAAAAGGAACGGCAAAATCCGTTCCTTTTCTTTTGCGACCACAATGCGAGCCGCTTTGGTAGAGACAGTAGGACTCGAACCTACGACCTCTCGCATGTGAAGCGAGCGCTCTAACCAACTGAGCTATGCCTCCAAATGGTGCTTATACAATACTATCATTTTGAAAATTTAGCAAACGTTTTGTCGCAATTTTTAAAAAAATTTTGTTATAAGCATCTAAAATTAGTTTTTGAAGCCTTTTGCAAACAAAAAAATGCAAACTATGCTTCCAAATCGTTTACACTGATGCCGTTGGCAGTGCAAAAATCAGCAAAGGCCTTTTGCGCTTTGTAGTTGGGGTGGCACCTGCCTGCTTCCCACCTGTTGACTGTAGCAAAAGCAACTCCCAGTTCCTTTGCCATCATTTCTTGGCTCAAATACAATTTTTTTCTGACGTACTTAACTTTGTCTTTGAATTCCATTTTTCACCTCCGCACAAAAGTGATCTATCATGATGCGAATTATATCACAGTTTGCGTTTTTTAGCAATGAAATGGGCTTTCAATTTACTTTCAGTTTTCGCAGTCAAACAAGGGTTTTAGTTATCCTTTTGTTGCGATTGTTCAATTCGTTTTTCGGCAGCAGCAAAATAGCGTTCATAGGCCTTTTTGCAATACTTGGGGCGTTTGCAAACCTGAGTTTGGTCGGGATTTTCGAAATTGTAGGTTCCGTTGACACGCCAACCATTCAAAACACCTATTTTTATTGCATCCTTTGGGCAAGAAAAGGAACATCTGGTGCACATAATGCACTTGTTGCCAAAGCGGAATTTGCCTTTTTTTTCGTCGTAGGAAATGTTGCCGACGGGGCAATTATTCACACACTTCATGCACTTGACGCACTGCTTCTTCACCTTGAAAAACTTGCCGTTAATTTTCATTGCACCGTGTTCGATGCGCAACACCCACGAAAACAACCTGCCAAACGCAGGGCGTTTTAGCAAGCAAATTTTGCCATCCAAAACGTCGCAAACATCCAAATTGATTAGTGCTTGCGCCGTTTGCCACATTTTTTGCGCTTGCAAATCGGTGTGGCGGAAAATCATGTTATAGGGCATCACATAGTGATATTCGTTGGTGAGTTTGCCAAAACCACGCTTTTTAAGCTTGTCACAAAGGTGAATAGACGAAACGTTGTTTATTGCAAGCGGTTCTCCGGAAGTTTTGACAATGAAATAGTTTTTGCCCGTTTGTTGCGGCAACTTGCGCACAAACTTATACATCACGTAGGGCGCGTTGAACGCATGAATTGGATAGGCAAAACCAACCAAATTGAAGTTGGCCGGGCTGGGAACTTCGGCGTTGGAAGTGATATCGAATAGCAAACATTGCACGCCGTGTTGTTCAAAACAAGTTTTGTAGCAGTTGCAAGCCTTCAACGTGTTTCCCGTGCCGGAAAAATAGTAGATTATTGCGTTCATTATTTTTTCCTTTCAAAATGAGCGTTGAAATCTTGGTCGAGCCAATATTTGCAATCTTCGTCCTTTTCGTGACTGTCGTACCACACTTGTGCATAGAACGGGTTGCCTTTTGCCAAACGGTCGTAGTCCCAAACATAGCGTTTGTTACATTCGGGGCACCAGTGACCGGCTTTCAAAACGGAAAACGCCGTAAGTTCGAATTCGTGCCCGTCTTGGCAACGCCAAACAAGTTTTTGGAACAAATTTCCCTTTTGGAAGTTAGTGGAAACAAGTTCGCCACCACGGAAAGCGGCTGATTGGCGCAAATCGTCGGTGGTGATATCTTCGTCGCGTTTTGTTTCGTCGTAGCCGTGCGAAAGCAGTTTTGCATTTTTGGGGTCGCGCAGCGCCTCGTAGTCGACATCCGAACCATCGGGCAGTTTGCCTTTGCAAAGCAAGTTGAAATCCTGCCAGCGACTGGAAAGATGGCAATCTTCTTCCTTAGCGCCAAAATATGCACACTTGCGCCCTTCGTCGCCGTTTTTTATCCAACGTCTGGGTGCGTTTTTATCCTTCAAAAGGGGCATAATTGCCAAACCGGAAATAACTTTTGGGGGAATGATTTTTGCGACGGCATAATATCTGTGGTTGCTTAGAATTTCCTTCCAGTAGTCGTCGACACTTTCCTTTTGATAGTGGAACAGGTCGTCCAAAACGTGTCCGTCCCAAAACCAAACGCCGTGGAAGTTGCGTGCGGCGTTCCAGTGCGGCTTCATGAATTTTTCCGTAGAGCCGCCGATAATTTTGAATCCGCCGTCAAAAACTTCGTAGCCGGTGATGCGGTTGGCCGCAGGGCCGCCAAGATTATAGACGTTGTTCCAAAACTCTGTTACTTCGCCTTTGCAATCATATTCCACAATGTTGCCCATAAGTCGGCCGCTATCGCGCGCCGTTACCCATTCCAACGGGGCGTTGTAGCAGGTGTGGAACATAAGGCCATCCGAAAGGTTATCGGTGAGCATTCTGTTATGCAGCATGGCCGTTTGACGAATAACCACCCATTTTTTTAGCCCTGCTTCCAAAACGTAGCGTTCGCCTTCCAGCTTAGAAACGGCGTAGGGATCGTATGCGCTGGGCAAAAGTGGATCGCCCACTCTGCCAAACGGGTGAACGTGGTTGCGGTTGCCATATAGTGCCACGGTTGAAATATGCACGAATTTGGGTTGATTGGGCAATTCCAAAACGGCATCCACCATTGCTTTTGTGCCGAAGTAGTTTGCCTTGTCCGAAAGGTCGGGACGTTGATCGGATTTGGGCGGAATTACTGCTGCCATGTGAATGACGTAGGCAACGTCCTTTACCAGTGTGCGGCAAGATTCGATATTGGAAGTATCGCCGACAATCATAACCGCCTTGCCGGCGTGAATCTTTTGCAATTTTTTGCCACGTTTTATTTCCGAAGGCAAACACAAAAAGAAAACTTTATCCACTGCATCCAGTTTGCAAAGGAAATTGAGCGTTTCCTTGCCCATGTTGCCCGTTGCACCTGTCACTGCCACGTTAAAACTCATAAAAAATCTCCTCTTTTGCGATATACCAAATTGTATAACAAAATGGTAAACTCTAAGTAAAATTATACAATAAATGCAAAACTTTGACAACGATAACTTGCAATTACGTGCAAAAAAATTGCAATGCGTGCATCGGTTTTCAAAAAAAATCACTACGTAAACTGTTTTTTGCGTCCAACGTCATTTTGACTTTGGCTTCGTTATATGCACACGGCAACAAAACACCAAACAGCGCAAACACTAGGTGCAAAATCAATGCAAAAGGCCGTGAAAACCACGGCCAAGCAAAAAACTATTGAACCACTTCGAATACGCCAAAAATCACAATGCCCACAACGGCCGCCAACAAAATAAGCCAAATGGGATGCACCTTTTTGCCCTTTATTTTAACTTTGGAAAGGGGGAAGAATGCGCAAATGATAATAAGCGAAATCCAGTTGAACTGCGAAAAACTACCGGCAGAAATGTTTGTTAGATCCAAGTTGGGCAACACCACGGCGCACGCAACGGAAATAACTGCGGATAGCACCAAGCCCACGACAACCGGCCTTATGCCATACAAAACGTTTTGCACGTATTTGTTGGTTTTGAATTTTTCGAACACCTTTGTGACGACAACTATTATCACCAACGAAGGCAAAACCACTGCAAAAGTTGCCGTTATGGCGCCCAAAATTCCGCCAAAAACACCCAGCGAAGTTTTGGAACCAACGGTTACCCCGACGAACGTTGCCAAGTTGATGGCAAAGGGGCCAGGGGTGGATTCCGCCACGGCAATGAAGTTGATAACTTCCGTGCCGGTTAGCCATTGATGACGAGCAATTGCTTGTTGCACCATGGGCAACATTGCATATCCGCCGCCGATTGTAAACAAACCTATTTGAAAATATTCCCAAAACAGCCACAAGAAGTCCATTATTTATCCTCCTTGTCGCACGTAGCAGAATCTTCGTCCGTTACCACGCAATTTTCGTCACGATCGGCAACTACCACGTTTTCTAACGGAAGTTGCTGCTGTTGCGCTTTTTTACCAGAAACTTTTTCCAAAACAAACTTATAAATAACGCCCAACGCGCCACCAATAAGAATGACGAAAATAACGTTGAAATTGGTGAAAGTGGCCACTGCAAACGCCGCAACCAACAACACTATGGAAAACACGCTTATTTCTAGCTGTTTGGAAAGTTTTGTGAATGCGTTGACAATCAAAATTGTTACACACGCTTGAATTCCTGTGAATGCCGCTTTGTACCATCTGTTATCTTGAAAAGCCGAAAGGGCAAATGACAAACCGTAAATAATGGCAAAGGAGGGCAACACAACGCCCAACGTTGCAACAAGCGCGCCCCAAACTCCGCGAGTGCGGTATCCCACCGACGTGGCTGTGTTGACGGCAATAACACCAGGGGTGGATTCCGCAATGACAATGATATCCAACATATCCTGAGAAGTTATCCATTTCTTTTTGGCAACAAGTTCTTCTTCCAAAATGGCAATCATTGCGTATCCGCCGCCAAAGGTGAATGCGCCCACCTTGAAGAAAGTCCAGAACAATTGCCACAAACTTACTTCGTACTTTTTGTTTTTCATTTCGTCTCTCTTAAATGTTAAATTTTTTCCAACAATTTTGCAACGCTATCGTCTTCGAACAAGGGCAAATAATCCACCACTGCCGACGAAGCATCTTGCATAAAACCGTTTTTTAGGCCTACGTTGTGGAAATATTGCAACACGTTTTCATATTCGTGCGCATATAGCCTTCTGTTAAGTTGCAACACCACTGCATCCTGTCGCGCTGGAAAATATTGCGACATAAGGCTTACCCACGTTTCTTTACCAAAACTTGCAATCCAATCCAAAATGCGTTTGCTATCTTCCGTGAAAGATGGCAAAGCTAAATGCCTTATTAGCAGGCCTTTTTGCATATAGCCTTCGGCATCGAACAGGTCGACGGGCTGTTGCCTGCGCATTTCGCAAATGGCGGCCGTTGCCACCGAAAAATAATCCGCCGCACCGCACAACAATGACGAAACGGCGCCGTCGCAAAACTTCAAGTCAGGCAAATATACGTCCACCAAACCATCCAACTGTTGCAACGCACTAACCTTTTCGTAGCTGCTAGTGTTATACACCACGGGAATTTTTAGGCGGGGTCTTGCAATGCTTAGCGCTTGCGCCACTTGCGGCACCACGTGCGAGGCAGTTACCAAATTTACGTTAGCAACTCCCTGATCTTGCAAATGCAAAAAGACGTCGGCAAGTTTTTGTGGCGTAACGGAAATGCCGTGCGGCGCAACGGAAATATCGTAGTTTTGACAAAACCGACATTTCAAATTGCAACCGGCAAAAAACACCGTGCCGCTGCCCTTTGTGCCCGATATGCACGGCTCTTCCCAATCGTGCCTGCCAACGCGCGAAAGCACGACGCCATCGGTTCCACAAAAACCAAGGCGCAAATTTCTTTCGACGTTGCAATTTCGGGGACAAAGAGTACATTTCATGGTGCTATTATAGTTCACACCAAAAAATTTTGCAAGCGCAAACGCCCTTGCAAACAAAACACAAAAACAATTTGGTGCAAAAAGGCACAAGCAGTACAGCCTAGAAGCATTTCGTTGCAAATATGATAGGTGCAGGAGACGTTATGTTTGCACTACTGGAACTATTGAAACGCGCACTGTTTTTCACGGGATATTTCAGCAACGGCAGTTACCCCAAACCACTTTCGGCAGAGGAAGAAGAAAAATGCATTGCCGATATGCGCCGTGGAAGCAACGCTGCGCGAGAAAAGTTGATAACCCACAACATGCGACTGGTGGCCCACGTTGCAAAAAAATATAGCAAAAACGATTTGGACGACCTTATTTCCATTGGATCCATAGGGCTGATAAAAGGGGTGGAAAGTTTTTCGCCGGAAAAGGGCACCACCCTTGCCACCTACCTGGCGCGTTGCATCGAAAATGAGATTTTGATGACGCTTAGAGCCAACAAAAAACATCAAAACACCGTCTATTTGAACAACGCATTGGGTGTGGATAGCGACGGCAACGAATACACGTTGTTTGACGTTTTGGCCGTTAAGGAAGAAAGCGTATTCCACAAGGCAGAAATTGCCATTTTGCGCGAAACTTTGCTTAAAACAATAAGACGCTATCTTACGGACAGGGAACAAAAAATAATTTTGATGCGCTATGGCATTGAAGAAAATTGCGTGCCCATGACGCAACTGGAGACGGCACAAAAACTGGGCATTAGCCGCAGTTACGTTTCGCGTATAGAAACTAGGGCGCTAGGCAAACTTAAACAGCACCTTGACGACTGACCGCAGTTGCAAACAAAATGCGACAACACAAACATTTTTCAACAGGCCGCGTTGCCAACCGTGTTTTTCGTTTGCTTTTGCAAAAAGTTTTGCAGAAACGCCTAAAAAACAAGTTGTCACAAAACAAAACAGGCGCCCCAAAAACTTTGAGACGCCTATTGAATGTTTTTGATAAAAACTTTGCAACTACCGGCTTACGCAAGGTAACAAAACTGCTACACGCCTATTGCAATGGCAAGGAACAAAAATCCCATGGAGAGTGCCATTAGCAACAGTTGGAACAAAATTGTGCGTTTGAACCATGTGCCCAAACTTTGATCGGCAAGGCCAAGACCTATAAGCAACGTTCCGCAGGTGGGGAACAATACGTTTGTGTAGCCATCGGCAAACAAATAGGTTAGCAAAATTACGTTTATGCTAAGGCCTTCGATCGGCGCAAGGGTGAGCATTGGAATGATAAGCACGGCTTTTGCGGATGCGCTGGGAATGAAAAATTCCAAAACCAAAATGAACGCATAAAGCACCAAAACTGCGACGTAGGGGCTAGAACCGGTAACAATTCCGTAGAAAAAGTGGAAAATGGTATCCAAAATTTCCCCTTTCTTTGCAATGTAGGGCACGGCAAAAGCAATGATGATAATGAGCAGCGACGGAGCAATATCCTTGGCGCCTTCCAAAAACGCCTTGCCCATTGGTTTGAAACCACCCAACAAAATGCGGCCAACAATTATGGTACCCACGATAAACGCAACGCCCATTATTATCATGCTGGAACTGCGCAAAGCAGGAACGCACACGGCAACTATAACGCCCAGCAAAGCAATGCCAAACAGCAAGCAAACAAGCAAGGCTTTTTTGCCGTCTTCACGCTTCTGAACGGGATCTTCCACAATAAATTTGGAAATATCCGGCGCTTCGGTGGCAAGTTTTTCGTCGTGACGGCACAGATACGTCATGTATAGCGAAGTTACAACGAACATTACGCCAAAAATGATAAGGCGATACCACATACCGTCGGTTATCAAAACACCTGCGTTTTGTGATGCAAGGCCAATGGTTAGCGGGTTGGTTATGGCCGTTGTGAAGCCGACGCCGGAAGTCATCAAAATGAAGCTGATGGCGGTGAACTTGGACCAATTCATTGCGGCACACAACATTGCCAAAAGCGGATACAAAATTAACAGCTGTTCTTGCAAGCCGAACACTGCGGAAAGTATCATCACCATGAAGGTGATTGCCCACACCGCAACAAAACGGTTTTTATACAATTTGCTTATAACAAGGCGAACCAGCGATTCCAAACCACCGCTTTTTTCCAACACTTTGAAGGTGCCTCCTAGCACCAACAACAAAGCCAAAATAGAAATTTCGTTGACGTTGATGGATGCAGGAAAAGTTTTTTCCGTGTTGCCCCAAATAAGCGATTCGAATGGCGCAGTTAGCCAACGCCAAACTGGCAAACGGGTGCTGCTGCCGCTTTCTAACTGAACGTAGCTATCGGGAACAACTTGTCCGCTTTTGCTTTGGTCGTCGGTATATTCGATAAACGTTTGGTCGTTTCGCGTGCCAACAAGCGTTTGGTCTTGGGTGTATTCGTAGCGGTAGTATTTGCCGGCCGGTATCACAAAAGTAAGCACACCGGCAGCAATAACCACTGCAAGCAAAATGCACACCATCAAAATGAAACTTTTTACGCCTATTTGTACCTTTGTTTTGCCGTCGTTTGACGCATCGTTAGGATTAATGGTTGTAGTCATCGAATTTACCCCTCTTTTGCATAGTCGAAAACGTCGCTAGAAACGGAATTCCATTTTTCATCCGTCAAGTTGTGCAATTCTTCACTGGCCAGCATCCACTCTACCATTTGGTTGGTGGGGCCTTCCAAAACAAGGTTGTAGTAGTCTTCGTGATAGTAGAATTCCAAAAACCTGCCCGTTGCCATCGTTAGCGAATACAACCCCTTTATGTCAAAAAACAATTTGTCTTGGCCGTTTGAAACAGTTAGACCGGTTTTATCTAGCAAAACGTCACCTTCAATAAGCGTGATGCGATTTTGGGGATATTTTTTCCAACTGTCGGTGCGCAGTTGCGTGATTTTGCCACGCCCACGCAGTTGAAAATCTTCTTTCGAAACTTCACTGCGCACAAAATTGCGTTCCCACTTGACCCATTGGTCGATATCGTCGAAATAGCGTTTGCCGCTTAGCTGAACAAGGTCGTAGTATTCGTTGACGTTTATGGCATAGCCACACTGCTGACACTGTAACTTTTCGCTGCCCTTCTTTTTGCCCAACTGCACTTTTAGCGTGTGTACGCCGTGGCACTCGGGGCAAACAAACAAAATGTTGTCGATGCCAACAACGTTGGGATGCTTGCCAACGTATTTTGCACGAATTGTTTTTTGCGCCTGAAAATCGTTGTAGACAAAGTTTTGCAAAAGAACACTATAAACTTGTTCTTCCGTCATTTCTTTTAGTTGTTCGGGGGTAAACAAAATTTTGTAGTTGACAACGATTTTGCCACGCTTTATTTCCCGTATGTAGCGTGGATTTGTTAGGTACGAACCTGTGGACGTTGCCAAAACAACAGTTACGCCGGCACGCTTGATAAACTTGCACGTGGCGGGGTTTATGGGATGAGTGCTGCCAGAAAGAGATTGGATGCCTTCCGGGAAAAGTGCCAAACTTCTGCCCGATTTTAGCACACGCAACATTCGGCGCGTGCAATAGGTATCCGGCTGGTACAACAGCTTGGGAATTGCATTCATCGCCGACATTCCAAAATAGTTGGTTTTGCTAGTGAAAAAGTTTTGGTAGCCAGCAACGATGTGAATATCGGAGCGGCCTAGCCCATGCAGGGTGTAGAAAAAATCGTTGCGAGAAGCATGGGTGGAAATAAACAAAATTTGTTTGTGTTTTATGCTTTTTTTGTCGTATTCGTAGGTGTATTTAACCTTGTGCTTGCGACATTTGCTGCCCAGCCAACAGTAGAAAAACATGCGAGTGCCCAAAGACTGTCGCTTGACCGAACAATTCAACAATTTTTGTTTGTAGTCCTTTTTCATAATATCCCCGTTTGTGTTGTAAGCCTCAAAATCATTAACATTTGTTTACTTTTACAGTATACCCCACAAATAAAAGTATTGTCAATACTAAATAAGCATTTTGACGACACTTTTCGACAAACAGAAGGCTGTTTTTAGAAAAAAGTTGCCAAAAACAAAAGACAAAAGTAGTTGACGACGCAAAAGCCGCCACCACTTCACCTGCGAAAATAAACGCAATGCTTTTTTGCGCAAAAACTGAACACCGTTCGCTTTTTTTTGATGCAACCAACGGCGCAAACTGGCCAATAAAAAAGCTTGCAGTGTCTTGTGAAACGGCAAGCAAAAACTTTTTGAAAAATGTTTTGACAAAAAAATGCCTCGGCACAATGCCGAGGCAAAACGTTTTGTTACATAAGGATAGGTCTGATGTTGAACAACGCGCAAATGATATCCAAAATCCAGCCAATGCCCAATCCGTAGAAAATCCACAAAAATCCTACAAGCGCTTTCAAAACGTTCTTTTGAGCAATACCGTCGATAAAACGAACGATACCAAAAACAACGTCCAAAAAGATTGCAAGCAAAACGCGAACGATCCAAGGCAAACTCAACAAAGAGGAAGCCAAACTTTTTCTTTTCTTAGCCATACAAAAAAACCTCCGTTTGTGATACGTATATTATACTACCTGTTGCGCCAAAATGCAATGCAATTTGCAAAATTTTGCATTCTGCGCAAATTTTTTTTCAGTTCGCGTCTAGTCGTCCACCAAAATTGTTTGCTTGCCAATGCTTTGCAAAAATTTTAGGAAATCTTGCGTGGGCATTACAACCGTTGCGGTGTTGTCGCACGGGTGAAATTTTACGCTGGGAAAAGTTAGAATTTGCCTATCCAACAGCAAGGGACAGGGTTTTTGCGGATTTTCGTTCAAAAACGCAAAGGGTGAAACGCTTCCGCGGTGCACGCCCAAATCGGCAAACAACTTTTCTTCGGTGGCAAATTCGAACTTGGCACAACCAACGTAGGAAGCCAGCTTTCGCATTTCTGCACGCTTATCGAAGGGCAACACCACCAAATAGAAATTGTCGCTTTTTTTGTCCTTTACGTAAAGGCTTTTACACGAGGCGCAATTTTCCACGTGAATGATTTGCCGCGATTCTTCCGTGGTTACCACTGCCGGATGCCTAATGAGCTGATAACTAGCGCCTATTTGTTGCAAATAATTTGTTACTTTTTGTATCATAGCCAAATTATACGCCAAAAGGGCAAGTCCGTCAACAGTGCGTGAAAGGGGAGATGTTGGCCACAAAAATTTTTTTTTTGCACAAGCACAATGCAAGCGTGTGATTGTGCAAAAAAGTTTGCCGCAGAACACAACGGGGCGCACTTGCGCTGTTCGTCCCCACCGCTCCCCCAAAGGCCCAACTAGCATTGAAGCGTTACACAGGTCACTGCCCTGCAACAAAAATCACCTGACGGTGGCCGTTTTTTGTTGCCACAACTTTGGGAGCGCCGCTATGCAGAATACAAAAACAGCATTACGCCGTCGAAAATTTTTGAACACAATTCTTCGCGGTAGCTTTCCGTTTGCAATTTTTCCGCCTCCTGCGCATTGCTAAGAAAGCCACATTCCACTATCACTGCCGCACACGGGCTCTCACGGCAAATAAAAAAATCTCCACCAATGGCCTGATGGTTGTTGCCTGTGAAGCGGTTGAAAACGTTTTGCAAACTTTCCGCAAGGGCACGGCCTTGGTCGCTTTCGCTTTGAAAAAACACCTGCGGACCACTGCGCCAGCTTTGCGAAAACTTGTTCATGTGCAGGCTAACAACAAAATCGGCGTTGGCAGCGGAGATAATTTCCTTGCGCTTTTGCATATCGCGCATTTTGAAACCGTTTGTGGCCAAGCCGTACAATCCCTCCTTCGTTTTGCGAGTTTGCACCACCTTGAACCCGGCACGTTCAAAATATTTTTGCAAAGTTTTTGCGTATTGCAAGTTTAAGTCCGATTCCTTAGTGCCGCTTTGAGATTGCACGCCGCCATCCACGCCGCCGTGCCCGGCATCGATAACAACGGTAACGTCCAGCAAAGAAGTTGGCTCAAACAAATCGGCGCACAGCACCGCCGTCAAAGCAAATTGCAACGCTATCATCGCTAGCAGCACTAGCGAAACGCTACGCCTTTTAATCACCACAAACACACTTGCGCCTCCGTCAAAAAGTAAAATCGCAATCCTGACATTATTATAACATAAGTATATCATTTTAAGCAAAATTCGACAAAAATGGCGTAAAAAAGTGCCTAGTTATACACTTATCCACCAAGTTATCCACATTTTTCCACAGCAAGGTGGATAACCTGTTTCACGAAGGACATGAAACAGCACCACAACAAAAGCTAGTGAAAGAAACGTTCTAAAACATATCCGAATAGTACATTTAATCTCCGAATTTGCTATTGACAACGTTTTTTGCCACCCTAGAAAACAAACTATTTCACAAATAGTAATAGCAACTATTTCATAAATAGGTTGCCTGTTTTGCGCCCAAAAAGGAATAGATTTTGCAAAGGTGGAAACAATCTACACAACAATATACAAGGAGAAACAAAAAATGAGTATCAATCCTTTTGTCGAAAAACCGCTTAAAAGAGCAGACGACTTCTACGACTGGAAAAAGATGTCGCTGCTTGCCTACAACAAGTTTGACGTGGATCCCTACACCCGAGTTAGAGTTATTTTGGCAAACGGCGCCGAATTTGAAGCCGTATGGTTTTCGCACCAATTTCACCGCCACGAAACGGATAACGACTTGCGCCGCGAGCTTGCCCTGTTGCGCCGAAAGGAGCAGCAACAGCAAAAACGCATTGCATCCCTAAAACCCATAGGCGAAGGCATTTTGGAGCACACCATCGGCTACGAGCAACTGGCAGTTGACCTAACGGCCATTTTTGCCCAGCGCGAAAGCGACAAGTACGTTAAGCAGGCAATGGATTTTGCCTTGCTAGAAGACTTTGACCACCTATATCGCTATGCCGACTTGCTGGAAATGGACAAGGGCATAATTGCCGAAAAACTTGTGGGCGGCTACACCGAGCTTATGCCGGGGCGGCCGACAATTTCCGAACACCGCTACCCCACCGACGAAGTTAAGCGTTACACCAACTTTAAAAAGGCATCGTCACTAACCAAACTGGATATAAACATCCTGACGGCCGCCGAGCAACAAACCATGAACTACTACATGAATCAAGCGGTTTTTTACCAAAACAAATTGGGGCGGCAGTTATTTACGGAAATTGGCATGATAGAAGAACAGCACGTGACGTTATACGGCGGCTTGAAAGACACCACTTGCACATGGCTGGAAGAACTGCTTATGCACGAATACACAGAATGCTATTTGTACTATTCGTTGTGGCAAGACGAAACGGATGCCCGCGTGAAAAAGGTGTGGGAAGAACACTTCAACGACGAACTTGCCCATTTGCACAAGGCTGCCGAACTTTTGCAAAAGCACGAAAACAAAGTGTGGCAACAGGTTATTCCGCAAGGACAATTCCCCGAACTGTTGCAATTTCATTCCAACGTGAAATACGTTCGAGAAGTACTTGCCAATACGGTGAATTTGACGGCGCAAGGGGAAGGATACGACCACGTGGAAAACCTTCCACAAGATGCAAAATTTTTTGAATACCAACGCCAAGTGAACAAAAAGGATAGCGACGTTGCAAGCCACAACGTGATTAGTAAATTTATTGCCGATAATGGCAAAGACTACCGCTTTCAGACGGCAGAACACCCCGTTGAAGAACTGCGCGACAGAAAACACGACAACGTTTCGGTGGGACGATGAACGAACACAACTTTGAGGACGAAATTTTTAGCGACGTAAAAAATTTGAGGGCGCCCAAAATCATACCCGGACAAAATTTGCCGCTGGATGCCGCGTTATTCTATCCTTTTGGCTTTCCACCGTTGTGACCAGTCCAAAAGCAAACGACTGTTAAAAATGGCAAAACAGAAATCACAAAAAACAATTTGATAGAAAAAACGTAATTCTAGAGGCGGAACAATTCAACCAAAAAAAGGCGAAATGTTCGTTGATGCAAAAAGGTGCACAAAACCAATTGCAAAAAAAGCAAAGCATCAAAAAAGGCTCGCCAAGTTGGCAAGCCTTTTTGCGCTGTTAATAAACAAACTAGATGCCGTTTTTGTAGCAATCAACAAGGTTAAGCACCGTTTCCAATGCCTTTTGCATGTCTTCCACTGCAACAAATTCGTACCTGCCGTGGAAGTTGTGTCCGCCGGTGAACAGGTTGGGGCAAGGCAAACCTTCATAGGACAATCTTGCACCGTCCGTGCCGCCACGAATGGGGCAAACTTTGGGTGTAACGCCTGCCTTTTCCATTGCCAAACAAGCGTTATCTATAAGGTGCTTATGCGGCAAAATGAGCTCTTTCATGTTGTAGTAGCTATCCTTCACCTCCGCAGAAACTGTGCCTGCACCGTATTTTTCGTTCAAAAAGGCAACGGCCTTTTGGAAAAGACACTTTTTTTCTTCGAACTTGTTTCTGTCGTGGTCGCGAATAATGTAGTTGGCAACTGCGCCGTCGCAATCACCTTGCATATCGCAAAGATGGAAAAATCCTTCGTAGTTTTCGGTATACATGGGGTTTTGGAAAACAGGCAACAAACTTTGCAATTCCATAAGCACCAAGCAAGCGTTAACCATAACGCCCTTTGCCGAGCCGGGATGCACGCTTTTGCCTGCCACACTAACTTTTGCAGCAGCGGCGTTGAAGTTTTCGTATTCCAATTCGCCCAAACCTCCGCCATCCACAGTGTATGCTCCGTCGGCATCAAACCTGGCCACGTCAAAAAAGTCCGTGCCGCGCCCCACTTCCTCGTCGGGAGTGAAAGCTATGCGAATTTCGCCGTGCGGAACGTTGCTGCTAGAAAGCGTTTGCGCCATTTGCATTATGACGGCCACGCCGGCCTTATCGTCGGCGCCCAAAAGGGTTGTGCCGTCGGAAGAAACCACCGTTTTACCAACGCATTGCAACAATTCGGGAAATTCCGTGGGGGAAATTTTTCGACCTTCCGCCAAAGCAATGTCGCCACCGGTATATTTTGTTAAAATAGGCTTAACGTCCTTGCCACTTACTGCGCTGGAAGTATCCACGTGCGCAATGAAGCCAAGTTTGTAGTCGCCCGTAGTGTTTGCAGGAATGCGAGCATAGACGTAGCCGTAGTTTTCGTCCATTTCTGCGCCGACACCCATTTCTTTAAGTTCGTCACACAACAAACGAAGCAAGTTTTTTTGCTTTTCGCTTGAAGGATACTGTTCCACGTCGGGAACCGATTCCGTATCTATTTTTACGTATCTTAAAAATCTTTCCAAAAGTTGATCCATCATAACCTCCTGCGTCTAGAAACTAAACGCATTTTTCAACTAGTTGCATTGCAAGCAAAGCGGTAACGCCAGCCGCGCGGCAAAACTTATAGCTTGGAGCCCCGTTCTTCGTCCAAATAGGAAGCCAACAAATCGGCAACGTGTGCGTGCACTGCAAGTTTATATTTGCCAAACGCTTCGCTTGCCGAATAGCTTCCGCCACGAACACGATCGTCAAAACCGCCCATGTGCCAATTGATAGCCATGGCTTCTTCGGCGGTTAGTTTGATAAATTGAGAAATGATAAACACCGATTTTTCGCCGTGCCCAAACGGGAATTTTTCTTCCACTTTGAAAAACGGCTTTTTCACCCAACCGCTTTCTTCCTTTACGTTGCGGTATTCGATGGAATAGAAATTGACTTTGCACACGTCGTGCAACAAACCGACGATTGCAAGCGTTTCGTCCGAATACTTTGCACTTTCTGCTTCGTCAGAGCGCACCATCTTTACCAAACGGTGATAAACGTTTAGCGAATGTTGGCACAATCCGCCCACTTCCGCCATGTGGAAACGAGCCGATGCCGGAGCGGAAAAGAAATCGCTGTTGCAAAGATACTCGAGCAACTTGTCGGCGCCTTCACGCTTAACGTAGGTAGTAAAAACGTCAATAAATTCGTTTTTTGCTGTCATAACGGTTCCCCTAAAAAGTATTGAGCATTTGCTCCAAAATGCAAAGGCGATGCGCCGAATTGCATTGTAACAGTATTATACACCTGTTTTGCGCATTTAGCAACGGTAAAAATTTAGCAAATTGATTTTTGGCGAGTTTTTACGTAGCCGTAGCGATTGCGATAAGCCACCCAAAAACTTGTGGTGACCACCAGCGACAATGCTTCTGCAATCACCGTTGCCAGCCAAATTCCATCCAACCCCATTGCCGCCGGCAAAGCATAGATGCACACAATTTGAAACACCAGCGTGCGTGCAACGGAAAGTATTGCAGAAATAAGCCCGTTGTTCAGTGCCGTGAAAAAGCACGATCCAAACATGTTGAAACCAACAAACAAGTAGCAAATGGAAAACAGTCGCATGCCGTCCACCGTCATTTCGCACAATTCGCTGTTGTAGCCAACGAATATTTGCGCAATTGGACGCGCCAAACTTACGCTGAAAATTAGCATCAAAATGGAAATGCCGCAAATAATTTTTAGCGATTTTGCAAAAACGTTTTGCAGCTCCAACTTGTTTTGTGCGCCGAAGTTGAACCCGACAATGGGCGTGACGGCTATGCAATAGCCAATGAAAATGGCTGCAAAAACAAACTGAACGTAACAAATAACGCCGTAGGCATCCACGCCTATTTCTCCAACTATTGCCATTAGCTGTTTGTTATACAAAATTGCCACAAGCGAGGCCGAAACGTTGCTTAACAATTCGGACGAACCGTTTGTACAGGCACTAAGCACCACCTTGCCGTACCAAGCGGGTTTGGAAAAGCGCAATTTGCTACTGTTTTTGCACGCGAAGTAGATTATCGGCGCAATAGAACCGATTGCTTGACTTATTGCCGTGGCAATTGCCGCGCCCAAAATTCCCCACTGAAAAACGGCAACGAACAAAGCATCCAACACCATGTTGGCAACGCCGCTTGCAACGGTAAAAACAAAACCTAGCAGCGGTTTTTCCGCCGTGGAAAGGAAGTTTTGAAACATGTTTTGCAGCATGAAGAAGGGCAAAGCACACAAAAGCGTTATGCCATATTGCATGCCCAATTCCAAAACGACTGGCGAAGCATCCATCCAAAGCGCGAACGGACGTAGCAAAAGCAAACCTGCTGCGCCAAGCACCACTCCGCTTGCTGCTGCGACAACAACTATAAGCGTAAAATATTTTTTGGCAAGTTGTGTTTTGCCTTCGCCCATAGTTTTGGAAACTATCGCAGTGCCGCCGGAACCAAACATAAACCCAACTGCCGAAAGCGCCATAACAAACGGGAAAATCAAATTGACAGCCGTGAAGGCATCCTGCCCCGCAAAACGCGAAACGAACAGGCCGTCGACAACGGAATAGATGGAACAAAACACCATCATCATTATGGGCGATGCCGCAAAACGGAACAGCCTTTTGTAGGTGAAGTGATCGGATAGTTGAATCATAACCAGCCTATGATACTTTAAGCGTGAATTTTTGTCAAACGACTAGATGCCACCTTGCAACATTTAACGGGAAACGACAACTTGCACATAGCCACGGCACAAACGCCAAAACACGTCCGCTTGCGCTGCTTTGGAAAATTTGGCTGCAGCTAGCAAAGCCACCATTTTTTGCTCGTGCAAACGCAAAAATGCACGTGCGGCAAACACGTTTGAAATTTCACCGCTTTGCCTAACAAAAAACACTGCGTATGAAACATTTTGCTGTAACACAATTTTTGTCAATTCCATATTGTGAAATAGACTTTGAAAGTCAAATTTACAAGCCGATTGTTTTTCGGCGAACGGAGGTGAAAGTATGTTCAACGGAATGTTCAACGAGGGCTGCAACGACGGTTGCGAAAAGGGCGGCTGCAATTGTACGTGGATTTTGTTGATTATTCTCTTTCTGTGCTGCTGTGGCGGAAAGATGAAGAACTTCAATCTTAGTGTCAATCCCTGTTGCCTAATTTTGATGCTGGCGCTGCTTGTTTGTTGCGGCGGATTGACCTTTGGCTGCAACAAATAGCAACAATCCTTGTACATAACAAAAGAAAAAAGAGGGGGCGCACAATGCGTCCCCTAAAAAGCAAAATTTGCACCTAGGATAAACTATCAAACGGGCGCAATGTGTCAAAATTTGCGCACAACGTTCGCCAAAAACAGCGACACGATGCCAACTAGGACAAATATTGGTTGACAAAAATTACAAAAACAGTTATAATAGTTAAAAATTGAATACAAAAAGGAAATGTGGGAGAAATCCCTTGTCCATTCGCCTTTTGGAGTAAACGACAGACTAATATTTTAGTGCGTCGTTTTTTTTATAACTATGAAAAATTTAGCGACAAAAAAACATAATATAGCGTTGATAATGCTTTCCGCCACGGCGATTGTTTGGGGCGCGGGTTTTTTGTTGAGCGACACACTTTTAACTCACGGTTTTAGGAACGTTCCCTTCACGCTAAATGCGCTTAGGTTCGGCTGTGCCGCGCTTGTTCTTGTGGCTGTTTTTTGCACGAAGATTAAGCTTAGCAAACAACTTTTGCTCTACGGTTCGGTGGGCGGCGTGTTTTTGTTTTGCGGCTTTGCATTGCAACTTATTGGGCTTAAATACACCACGCCAGCTTCCTGCGGATTTTTCACGGCGTCCTATTCGCTGTTTGTTCCCCTTATTTGTTGGATATTCTTCAAAAAGCGTCCCTCGTGGATAGTGGGATTCGGCATTATTTCCGCTTTGGCCGGTTTGCTTATACTAAACGTTCCCAACGGCAACGCTGCTCAGGGCGAAAACGAACTGCTTGGAAACATGCTGGCACTTGGCGGATCGTTGTTTTTTGCCATCCAAATTATTTGGGCGGACCGCGCACTTAAAGACAAAGGTGCCGATTCTCTTGGCATGACGGTTGTTCAAATTGTGGTTTGCGCCATTGCTTTTGTTATATCTGCACTGGTTTTGGAAACAAAAAGCTATTCGTCTTTGCAAATTGATTGGAGCGTGTGTTGGTGGACGCTTGCAATAGTTACGCTTGCCGGAACAGCCTTTGCATACTTTGCACAAACCTTTGCGCAAAGCCACCTCACCTCCACCGAAACGTCCCTTATTATCGCTTGCGAATCGCCCATTGGCGCAATACTTTCCGTTGCGTTGGGTGCAGACGTTTTTTCGTGGCAAATTTGCGTGGGCGGCTTCTTTGTGTTACTTGCCGTTGTGCTAGTGGAAATTTTGCCTTCTGTATTGCAAAAGAAAGCGCAACTAGCTGTGACAAGCGACGGCGAAACTCTGGCGGAGCAACCTGCAAACGATCAGGCGCAACCACCGCAAAATTGAATGGCAAAACGGCCTTGCAAAAACGCAAAGTTTGCCGCTTGCAATTCGACGACGCATGTGCTAAACATTGAGTATCTTGATTTCTAGACAAAATCCTCCTGTGGTTATTCGCGTGCCACCAAGCACGTTTGTTTTACCACAGGAGGATTTTTTTGTTTGTAACTTTTTTGCCCACCGGTCTCGGTGGTTTTCTTAAACTAAAAAAGCCGAAACTCCCCCTTGGAAGTTCGGCCTCTTCAAAAATTATCTTTGCGTTAGAATTTTTTCCACGTAGTTTTCGATGGATCTTTGCACCACTTGTTTTGCCTCTTCTACGTCGTGCACTTCCGAAACGGAGGTGGGTTTGTTTTCCAATTCCTTGTAGACGCGGAAGAAATGTTGCATTTCCTCAAAAATGTGCGCTGGCAATTCGCTGATGGATTTGTAGCCGTTGTAGGTAGGGTCGGTATAGGGAATGGCAATAACCTTTTCGTCGCCGGAGCCGTTATCGTTCATGGTGATGACGCCAATGGGATAGCATCTTACAAGGGACATGGGCAAAAGCGATTCGGACGACAAAACTAAAACGTCCATCGGGTCGCCGTCGTCGGCCAGCGTGCGCGGAATGAAACCATAGTTTGCCGGATAGTGTGTGGAAGTATACAAAATTCTATCCAACACAAGCAAGCCTGTTTCCTTATCCAACTCGTATTTCATTTTTCCGCCTTTGGTAATTTCAATCACGGCGAAGAAATCGTCGGATTTTATGCGGTTGCGAGAGATATCGTGCCAAATATTCATAGCATCTGCCTCCAAACTGTTGTTAGATAATACACTATTCGCAAATTTTTGTCAATAGTCAACGCAATTTTGAAAAAATTTTGATACAAAAACGTTATAAATGTTTTTGAAAAAATATTTTGTAAAGAAAACACTGCCTCCGCCTAGACGAAAAAGCACCAGTGCCAACGCTGTGCTGTGACGTTTTTTGTTCGATTTGAACTATGGACAAAAAACTGTGCCGTTTTGCAAAACCAACAAAAACTGTTGAAACGCCTTGTGCGTTAGAACACTTTTGAAAGCAAATTGTGCAAATAGCCACACGACCAAAAACACAAAGCAATTTGCCTTGACAAAGTTAATGGCCGCAAAAACCTTGCTAGGAAATTTGCGAACGCACTAAGAAATGACAAAAAGCGTTTAGCACTCTTGAACGCAAAACTTGCAGCCGATCGCAGATAACAGCGACCTGTTTGTTGTGAGCAGCATTGTTATTTTTCAAGTCAAGCACACAAAAGCTATGGTTACATTGGCAAACGGCCAAAAACAAAAAAGTGTTGAAACGCTTAGTGCGTTAGAACACTTTTGAAAGCAAGGCTTGCGCTTGAACGGCAATGCCGTCTCCGTTGCCCAATGCGCCAAGTTTTTCCGTTGTAGTTGCCGAAAGGTTTACGCAATCGGGCGAAACACCCAACACTTTGGCCAAGTTTTGCGCCATTTGGTCAATATGCGGGGCAATTTTGGGTTGTTGACAAATCACCACGGCGGAAACGTTTTGCACGGCGAATCCGCTCCGTTGCGCCAATTGCACGCATTTTGCAAGCAATTGCAAGCTATCTGCACCCAAATAGGCATCGTCCGTATCGGGAAATTGCACGCCGATATCTCTGTTTCCCGATGCCGAAAGCACTGCATCGCACACGGCATGTGCCAAAACATCCGCATCGGAATGTCCCACAAGTTTTTTGCAGTAGGCAATTTTTTCGCCGCCCAAAATGATGCCGTCACCCTCGCCGAAAGCATGAACGTCAAAACCCGTTCCTACCCGGAAATTAGGCAAATCGTTTGGCACGGTTATTTTTTTGTTGGAAAATTCCCCTTCCACAAAGTGAACGTCGCCAAATTTTCCAAAAAACAACGAACTTTCGTCCGTTTGTGCGCTGCCGTTTTCAAATGCTGCGCAAAGCTTTTGGTAACCAAAAACTTGCGGCGTTTGCACTGTGAAAAAGTTTTCACGGTTTTGTGGAGCAAGTTCGTTCCTTTGCCAAATGGTATCGGTAACTGGCAAAAATGGCACTGCGCTGCCAAATTTTTCCGCCTCGTCAAACAGTTTTTGCACCAACTTTCTGCTGACAAACGGACGAGCACCATCGTGCACGGCAACAACCGTGCAATTGGGTGAAACGGCCGCCAAACCACGCGCAACCGACTGGCTGCGGTTTTGGCCGCCGGCAACGGTTTTTGCGCCGCTAACCACACAATCGCCCACCACAACTATTTCGTCGGCAATGTCCACAAACGCATCCACAGAGCGTTGCAAAACACTGCGATCAAACACTTTTTTTTGAAGTTTGTTTTCGCCAAAACGGGAAGAAGTTCCCGCGGCAACTATAACTGCGCTTCTCATCAATCCAAAATTATTTCGTACATTTCGCTTGCTTGTTCCTTTTTTACCGTCTCTTTCAAGTCAAGCACCTTAAATTTCAAGTTTGCGCCGGCAAAATGCACACACACAATGTCACCAACTTTAAGTTGACAACCGGGTTTTGCAGCCCGTCCGTTGACATCCACTTTGCCACCGTCGCACGCCTCTTGGGCAACTGTGCGGCGCTTCAAAATTCTTGAAACTTTCAAAAATTTGTCTAGTCTCATTTTGCACCTTCCGTAACAAAAACGGCAATTCTACACTTCCTTTCTGTTGGCAAACGCGCGAGAAAGGGTAACTTCATCGGCATATTGCAATTCGCTGCCAACGGAAATTCCCTGTGCCAAACGGGTAACCTTTATGCCGCATTGCTTAACGTACCTTGCAACGTAGGCCGCAGTTGCTTCCCCTTCGGTGGAAGTATCCGTAGCCAAAATAACTTCCTTTACGTCGCCTGCCAATCTTTGGAACAGCTGTGACAAGCGAATATCCGATGCGTTCACTTTGTTTAGCGGGTTCATAACGCCGCCCAAAACGTGATATACGCCCTTATATTCGCCAAGACGTTCGATTGCAATCACGTCTTTGGCTTCTTGCACCACGCAAATAGTGGTTTTGTCGCGCGTGCGACAAATGCAACAAGGGTCTTCGTCGGTGTAGTTTCCGCACACTGAACAAACCTTTACGTTGCGTTTTGCATCCATCACCGCTTCGGCAAAAGTGCGTGCTTCCTCTTCGGACATTGCCAAAATTTTTAGCGCATAGCGTTGTGCTGTTTTTGCGCCAACACCGGGCAGTTTTGTGAACTGATGAATAAGCCTTTCGATAGGTTCAACGTATTTTAGCATTACAACAATCCCTTCATTGCGGCAAACGGAGCCATAAGCTCATCTTCTTTTTGTTGCGCTTTTGCGCATGCATCGTTGATAGCGGCAAGGATAAGATCTTCTAGCATTTCCACGTCGTCGGGATCGCAAGCTTCCGGTTTGATTTTTATGGAAGTTACAATTTTTTTGCCGGTAACCGTTGCTTCTACCAAACCGCCGCCAGCGCTGCCGCCCACTTCAAGTTCTTCCAATTCCGCCTGCGCTTCTTGCAATTTTTGTTGCATTTGTTGCGCTTGCTTCATCAGATTTTGCATATTTCCACCGCCGAAGCCGCCGCCTTTCACGCCGCCGCCGGCACCATTATATCCGTATTTGTTTCCCATGGTTTTGCTCCTTATCTTTTAATATTGCTTTCAAAACGGACGTTATCGCCCAAGGATTTTAGTTGTTTTTCCACTTCGCCATCCGAAGTTTCTTCCGTTTGGCAAAATTCCACCGGCTTGTCGCAGAATGGTTTTATTTCCTGCAACAGTGCCTGTTTGTATTGCGATTCGATTAGCATCATTGCCCCCTTAGAGCAGCTCACAACAAACTTGCCGTCGGCAATTTTAACATCCGATTCGCGCCAGACACCCAAAAGCAAGGGCAAATCCCTTTCTTCCAAAGCGTATTTAACACCCAACCAAATGGATTTTGCGTTGGTTTTATCCACCACGTAGCGACTTGTAGGTTTGGAATTTTGCGGTTGTTGTTCCAAGCGGGTTATGCGGCGTTCCAAGCTTTCCACGTCCACTTCGCCACTGCTTGCGGCAATGCGCAAGGCCAATGCCTCGAAGGAAATTCGCGGCGACAAGGCAAAACGCAATTCGTTTTCGGCCTTGGCCAAAGCATCCAAAGCATACAACAACTTTTTGTCGGTAGTTTGAGCGGCTATTTCTACCAAGCTTTCGAACGCATCGCCAGGCAAACAAAGCATTTCGTTTGCGTTTTTGCACAGTTTTACCGTTAGCAAATCGCGTGCGTAGGAAGCAAGATCTTTGCACAAACGCACCACGTCCTTGCCATCGCAAACAAGCTTGTTAATTTCCGTCAAAATTTGTGCGGCATCGTTTTTCAAAACGGCAACAGCAAGGTTTGCAATACCTTCCTTAGAAGATCCGCCCAGCACCGAAACCACTTGTTCGTAGGTGAGTTTGCCTTCCGAAACGGATGCGCAACGATCGGCAATGGAAACGCAATCGCGCACGCTTCCTTCCCCTGCGCGGGCAATGGCGGCAACTGCTTCACGATCGTATTGTTTGCCTTCCTTATCGTAAATTTTGCACACAAGTTCCGTAAGTTGCACCGACGAAACCAAACGAAAATCAAAACGCATGCAACGAGACAATATTGTTGCGGGAATTTTGTGCACTTCCGTTGTGCACAAAATAAACAAAGCGTGTTCGGGAGGTTCTTCTAGCGTTTTCAAAAGAGCGTTGAACGCCCCCACCGAAAGCATGTGAACTTCGTCGATGATATACACTTTGTACCTGCCGTTGACAGGCGGATATTGCACCTTTTCGCGGATGTCGCGGGCATAATCCACGCCGTTGTTGGATGCGGCGTCCATTTCCACCACGTCGACGTTTGCCTCGGTAAGCGATTTGCAGGTGAAACATTCTCCACACGGATTGCCATTGTGCTGTTTTGCGTGAGGGCAGTTGACGGCCCTTGCAAAAATTTTGGCGGTGGAAGTTTTTCCCGTGCCGCGCGTACCGGTGAACAAATAGGCGTGAGATATTTTGTCCTTCAAAATTTGGTTGCGCAAAGTGTTGACGATGTGATCTTGCCCGATAACGTCGTCGAAAGTTTGAGGACGATACTTTCGGTATAAAGCAACGTAGTTCATATTCACTCCTTAAACAAATGCAGCAGCAATTTTTTGCGAGCGCGTTGCATTGCGCCGTCCACTGCTTTGTAGGTTACGTTAAGTTTTTTTGATATATCTTCGTAGCTGTACCCTTCGGCAAAAAGGCTGATAACCTTTTGCTCCACGGCAGTTAGCTTTTCCTTGATGATTTTGTTAACCTTTTGGGAATATTCCTTTTCCAGCAGGTCGCCAAGCGGCGTGCTTTCCGCAGTGACGTCTTCCAACTTGGCAATATCTATGTGGTCTTTTAGCGGACGGTTTTTATCAGAATTGTCCCTTTTTACCGCATCAATAACTTGGCGCACCACACACAACTTAACAAACGAAGGAAAATTGCCCTTGTTTTCGTCAAAATTGGTTACAGCGTGGAACAATCCCACCATTGCCTCTTGCAAAAGGTCGTCCTTGTCGCCGCCCACCAAATAGAAATTGTTGGCCACCGAACGAATAAGCCCTTTGTAGTTTTCGAAAATCTCGTTCATTGCGGCTTGGTCGCCGTTTTTGGCGCGACAAATCAATTCTTGCATGTTAACCTCTTTGGCGAACCACTTCGTAGACGGCAATTCCGCAAGCAACGGATGCGTTAAGCGAATTTACTTTTCCCTTCAATTTTAGCGAAACTATGCCGTCGCACACTTCGCGCGTAAGTTTGCCCACACCGGAGCCTTCGCCGCCGATAACCAGCGCAACGCTGCCCGTCAAGTTGGCTTTGGTTATTTCTTGCCCATCCATATCGCAAGCATAAACCCAAACACCGTTTTGTTGAAGCTGTTTGATGGCCGAATTTACGTTGGTGACGCGGGCAATTTTTACGTGAGAAATGGCCCCGGCCGAACAACGCGCAACGGTGTCGGTTACGGCAACTTGGCGATTTTTGCCAATGACGATGCCATCCACTCCGGCACATTCGCACACGCGAATTATGCTGCCGAAATTGTGCGGATCGTTTATTCCGTCCAACACCACGATAAAGTGATTTTCGCTTGCCGCCAAAATGTCTTCCAATTCGCAATAGCTAAATTCCGTCACGTCGGCAACGTAGCCTTGATGCTTGCCTTCGACACTTTCCTTATCCAAAACGGCTCTATCCACAAACTGGATTTTTACGCCGTTTTTGCGCGCAAAAGCAATTACGTCGCTGTTTTTGCCCTTTTCGCACATAAGTTTGTTGACGGTGACGTTTTCGGAACGCAATGCTTCTAGAACGCAGTTTCTTCCTTCAATTTTCATCTGATAAAAGTTGTTTTATTCTTTCCGTTTCGCCAATCAAATACAAATACCCGATAACCGCTTCGAAGCCGCTGGCTTTGCGATAATCGGCACCGCTTTGATTTTTTGCCTTGTGATGAGCGTTGCTGTTGCGTCCACGCAAAAACACACTCTTTTCTTCTTCCGTCAAAAGCGGAAAAACCTTTTCCGCACGCAATGCCTGCTCGTGGGCGTTTACCACTTGCGATGACATTTTGTGCAAATCTCCCGCCTTGAAATCATGTTCCTTTACCAAGCGTTCCCTAACAAACAAACTGTGAACGGCGTCGCCTACGTACGCCAACGACAGCGCGTTTACGTTTTGCGCTTGTTCTTTGGAAATAACCTTGAAAAATTCCATTGCTATTCGTCTTCGCTAAACAATTTTTTGCCGTAGACAACACAACCGGTGAGGTAATCGATATCTTCGAAACCACGGTTTTCGTAAAAAGCCTTGGCGCCTTCGTTTTTGATGCCACACACCAAATAAATGCCTTCCACAAAGGTGGCTTTTAGTTTTTCTTGCAAAGCATCCACAAGCGCCGTGCCAACGCCTTGACGTTGATATTCCGGCAAAATGTCTACGTGCAAATGTGCCGTGTAGCCTTGCTTTGCATAGCGTTGTTCCATTTTTACTTCCGCTGCAAAACGATAGTAGTCCGTTCCGGAAATTTTGCGCACCAACGGCAAATAGTTTTGCGTTAGTTGTTCGTGGTATTGATCCAATTCCACGGCGCACAAAATGTAGCCAACGGGGCAATCGTTTTCGTCAACGGCAACGAAACAAAATTCCGGTTCGTTATCCAAATAGTAATCGCAGTACATCGAACACACTATCGCACGGTTTTGCGGCGTGGGATTTTCGCCCAGCCAAGAGGTTGCAAGGCAAATATCTTGCACAAAACGAAAGTCCTTTTTTTGATATGGTCTGATGCTGATCATGTTGTTTCCTCCACCAAATACTTTTCGATATAGCTACGATATGCAGCAGTTTTTTGCAAAAAAACCGCACATGCACCCATTCTCTGTTAATGATACAACACAAGTCGCCGATTGTCAAGTGCGATTATTGCACATACCAAACCTTGCGCCCAAATATAACGAACAAAAAAACGCAGAAAAACCACCTTCCGAACGCATGGGATGCGCAAACAAACGGCCTACGACACAAGACAAAACACTTTGCCTTGACCATTTGCCCGCACCACCGTTCGCACAAACAATCAACGAACACTCGGCGCCATTGCGGCGAAAAAGTGGCCATCTGTTGCCCAAACAAACACAACTTCCTTTTGAAAATAGTTGCTGAGCGGCAAAAACAGTTGAAAAATGAAACTGCCACAAAATTTTTCGCCATTGTTGATATCTTTTTTTTGCTGTGCTACAATTATAAAAAGAAAAAACGGAGGGCTTTTTCGTGCAAAAACAACTTAGTGAAGGCAAACTTTTGCAAAACGGCAGACTGGTTGAGGCTGGCTATTCCACAAAAACCGTGCGGCAATACAGCCGCAAAGATATTGTTGGACATTCGTGGAGAATAAAAGAATGGGATTACTACATAATAACCGATGGCAAAAAGGCCGTTGCGCTTACCGTTGCGGATAACAGCTACATGTCACTTGTTTCGGCATCCTTTTTGAACTTTGAACAGCCCTGCTACAAAACCACGAGTGAAATGAAATTTTTCACTTTCGGCAAGTTGAATTTGCCATCCTGCCCAGAAACCGGCGATATACGCTACCAATCCAAACGATGCAATTTTAGCTTTGAAAGGCAACAGGACAGACGCATTTTGAGTTGCACCATGCAAAACTTTTGGGACGGATCGCACTTTGAATGCAAGTTTGAACTGTTCAACTTTCCGCAAGACCAAATGACCATTGCAACACCTTTCAACAAACCACATGCGTTCTACTACAACACCAAAATTAACTGCATGCAGGCAAAAGGCTACTGCATTGTGAAAGGCCAACGCTGGGATTTTGACGAAACGAACAGCCTTGGCACGTTGGATTGGGGACGTGGAATTTGGACGTACAAAAACACTTGGTATTGGGGAAGTTTGCAAACCTACGTGAACGGCAAAACCTTTGGGTTCAACCTTGGCTACGGCTTTGGCGATACTTCCGCCGCTTCGGAAAACATGCTGTTCTTTGACGGAATTGCACACAAACTGGATCAAGTCACCTTTGAAATTCCGCAAAAGGACGGCAAGGACGACTTTATGTCGCCGTGGAAAATTTGCGACAACGAAGGGCGTTTAGATTTGCGTTTTGAACCCATTTTGGATAGAAAAGACGTGACCGACTTGCTGATTTTGGCATCCAAACAACACCAAATTTTTGGCAAATTTAGCGGCACCGCCATTTTAGATGACGGCACTGCTGTGCATCTGACCGATGCTTTGGGCTTTGCAGAAAAAGTGTTCAACAAGTGGTAGAATTGGCAACGGATCAACACAAGACGCTGCTGCGCCCGATGAAGATGTTTGCAAATAACGGCATTGCACCGCTTGCGGTAATAACGGCAAATGCAGTTAAAAGTCAAACGAACATGCACCGCTTTGCAGACGTGACAAAACGCAAGACTTAACAAAACAAACAGCATTTCATTGCAAAAAACAAGGTATAGTCAAATTGCGACTATACCTTGTTTTTCTAAAAATTGATTTTTTGCGTTTATCCTATTGCTTGTAGATTATGCGACCGCAGTGCTCGCACACCATGTAGCCTTTGGCCATTTTAGATTCCACCTGTGCCGAAGGCATTTCCATGCGACAGCCGCCGCAACGGTTTCCGTCCATAAGGGGAACAAAAACAGGGCGAACTTGTTCGGAAAGCTTTTTGTATTTTTCGAACAACGATGCTTCGATAGTTCCTTTAAGCTCGGCCTGTTGCTTTTTTAGTTCCACAACGCGCGGCTTAACTTGGTTGGTGGCTTTATCGAATTCGGCATTGCACTTATTGTATTCGCCTGCCAAACGGGGAATTTGCACTTTGGAAATGTTGTCGAAAGTCTTTTCCAAATCTTCGCCGTCGTGCAAAATTTGCTTCACTTCTTTTTCCGTTGTGGAAAGCAGTGCCAACTGTTCGTCAAGTTTTTTGCTCATGTAGTTTAGTTCGTCTTGATCTTCGATATCGGCCAATTCCTTGGTGTATTCTTCGATGACGGCAGTTATTTTTTGCAACGTTTGGGTTGCTGCGGAAAGTTGGTTGCGAAGGTCTAGCGTTTTGTGTTCCAAGCGAGCAAGTTGTTCTTCACCTGCCTGCAAAGCCGCTTTAACTTCCTTGCGCTTAACATAAAATTGGTTTTTGCGCAAATCGCGTTCGATTTTGTTAAGTTCGATATCCAACGTTTGGTATTGCAACATTTCTTGTTGTATCATTTTTTACCCTCCATAATTTCGGCAAGCACGCGCACAGCCTCTTCGTATTTTTGCGATAGGCAAACGTCGCTGCTTCTTGATAGTATTTGTTGACGCTCTTGATCTAGTTTTTGCAAATACGCAACAAAATCTTGTGACGGATTTTGCAAATTGTCTTTGCCAAAAAGCAACTGTCTTTGCGTCGGAACAACGTTGCTTTTGCATTTTTTGGCAGTGATAAGGTCGTAGAATTTTCCGTCGAAAAACATTTCGTCGGAAACTATTTGGTAATCTTGCATCAGCCTTTGACGCAATTCAAATTGGTTGCGCATTGGTTGCAAAACCAAATGCTCGGGCAAGTGCTCGGCACCATCCAAAACGGAAATTATTTCCATGCCGCCCATGCCGGCAATGACGGCACAATCGGCCAAAACTTTTCCCAAACCGTTTTGACAAACGAAACTTGCTTGTGGTAGCATCTGCTCGGGACAATTGTTGCGTGCCTTTTGCAAACTGGGTGCGGAAATATCCACAAACACCACTTTTTGCGCAACACCCGTTTGCAGTGCGCCCAAACCAATGTAGCCGTGGTCGCAACCAACGTCGGCAAGCACTTGGCAATGCGGCAATGCGGCAAGAATTTTTTGCAATCGTTTGGTCATATCAATCAAGATAGTCGCGCAACTTTTTGGATTTGCTGGGGTTGCGCAATTTTCTTAGTGCTTTTGCTTCGATTTGACGAATTCTTTCACGAGTAACGTTGAATTCGCGGCCTACTTCTTCTAACGTGCGTTGTTTGCCATCGTCCAAACCATAGCGCAAACGAATAACCTTTTCTTCACGCGGGGTAAGTTTGTGCAAAGCGGCAATAAGTTGTTCGCGCAACATTGTTTGGGCGGCCATATCGCTGGGCGCAATTGTTTTGTTATCTTCGATGAAGTCGGCCAAATGGCTATCTTCTTCTTCGCCGATGGGCGTTTCCAAACTGACGGGGTCTTGCGCTATTTTTTGAATCTCTTCCACCTTTTCGGCAGAAATGCCCATGCGTTCGCCAATTTCCGCAGAGGTGGGTTCACGACCCAATTCTTGCAACAAAATGCGTTGCGTGCGCACTTGACGGTTGATGGTTTCCACCATATGTACGGGGATGCGGATTGTTCTTGCTTGGTCGGCAATGGCACGGGTGATTGCTTGACGAATCCACCACGTTGCATAGGTAGAAAACTTAAAGCCTTTGGTGCAGTCAAATTTTTCCACCGCCTTCATAAGGCCCATGTTGCCTTCTTGTATCAAATCCAAAAACAACATGCCACGACCAACATAGCGTTTTGCAATGGAAACCACCAAACGCAGGTTAGCTTCGGAAAGTTTGCGCTTGGCTTCTTCGTCACCTTCCATCATTCTTTGCGCAAGTTCCACTTCTTCCTCGCCGGAAAGAAGGGGCACTTTGCCGATATCCTTCAAATACATTTTTACGGGGTCGTCCACGGCTACGTCGCCAATGGTTTTATACAACGCGGAATTATCCTTTTCGAAGGAATCCACAATTTTTAGCCCGTTGTTTTCCAAATATCTGTAGATTTCTGCGTTTTGTTCGACAGAAAGGTCAAGTTTTTCCAACTTGTTTTCCAGTTCTTCATAGGTAACTTTGGAAGTGTCGTTTTTAACTTCCGAAAGCAAATTTTTCAAAAAATCTTGTGTGATTTCCATTGTTTATCTCCTTTTCAACACTTCGTCGATTTTTTTGTTGATTTCCGTTATTTGCAACAGCAAATCCGTTTGGTCGGGATTGGCCTTGTAGCGTTTGGTTATTTCGGCCTGTTGTTGCCGCAACGCTTCCACCTGCAAAATGTGGGAACATTCTTCAAAATACCGTTGGTTCTTTTCCTGCCGTTCGGGCGAAAAATCCACGTCCACTATTTGCGCGTATTCCTCCGCAGTTGCATCTGGACAAACCGTGTAGAGCATATCCGATTGCGGCACCTGGCCGTCATTTAGGCGTTGGAAAATATAATCGAACAACTTGGACAAAAAGTCCGTTTCGCAATAGGGTTTCTTTTCTAGCCTAGCGTAGGGCTGATTTGTTAGCATACTTGCCGCAACAAAATATTTTGCCTTTGTTTCGCCAGAAAGGGAATCGGTGATAGCAGCCTCTTCTGTTTCGGCCCCTTCTTCAACCGTTTCGCTAAGTTTGCGGCGGAAAAATTCCTGCGAATAACCCGTGTAGGCGGCAACTTGCGCAACATAGTGCGCTTGACGAACGTCATCGAGTTGCTTCAACATTTTCACTGCGCCATTAACAAACTTTGGCATGTTTTTGTTGCGAGTGCGGTTATCTACGTTAAGAGGAAATGCTTTTTTTAGCAAATCCAATTTGTAGTCTGGCAAAGCTTTTGCTTGGTCGATAAGTTTTTCAAACTCGTCCGCGCCATACTTTTTGATGTATTCGTCTGGATCTAAGTTTTCCGGCACCGACATCACTTGCACTTCCAACCCGGCCGCATCCAAAATATCCAATCCGCGCACCGTTGCTTTTTGCCCGGCGGAATCGCCGTCGTAGCAAATGTACACCGTTTCGGTAAGGCGAGAAAGCAACTTTGCCTGATTTTCCGTCAGTGAAGTTCCCATGCTGGCCACGGCACGCTTAAATCCTGCCTGATAGCTGGCCATAACGTCCATGTAGCCTTCCATCATAACAATGTTGGGCAATGCCGATTGTTGTTTTTGTTCTTTGGCAAAATTCAAACCGAAAACGTTATCCTTTTTGGTGAAAAGAGGCGTATCGGAAGTGTTTTTATACTTGCCGAAAGAAATTGTTTTTTCGTCTAGCCCTCTGCCACCAAAGGCAATAACTTTGCCGCTGACGTTAAAAATAGGCACAATCAATCTGTTCGACAAGGCATCGAAAACCGTGCCGTTCGGCTTGCGCTGGAACACGCCGCACGCAACGCAATCGTCGTGCGAAAAGTGCTTGTTTTCCAAATAGTTTACAAGCGAATACATATCCGGCGAATAGCCAACACCAAACTTTTTTAGTGTTTCTTCGTCGAAGCCGCGTTTTTCCATGTAGCGACGGGCAACTTCGCCGCGCGACGAATGAAAAGTTTTGTAGTAGAAAACAGCCGCTTCCCTGCAAATTGCAAGGTAGGTATCGCGTTTTTTCTTTTTTTCGTCGTAGGCCTTGTCCCTCTTTTGTGCCTGCGTTTCCGGCATTTTCAATCCGGCACGCTTGGCCAAAATTTCCAACGCTTCCATGAAGGTGCACGATTCGTACATTTGAACAAACTTCAAAACGTCGCCACTTTCGCCGCAACCAAAACATTTGAATATTTGCATGTTCCTGTTAACGTTGAAACTGGGCGTTTTTTCCCCATGGAAAGGACACCGCGCTTGAAAGTTTGTTCCGCGCGAGCGCAATTCGATATAGGAGCCAATAACGTCGACAATATCGTTGGCGTGCTTGACTTGTTGAATGAAATCCATAAGTTCGTTCATACTGCACCGTTTTTGCCAAATTCTTTGACAACTATAATTTCCACAAAAAAATTCATTTTCCCCTAAAACAACAAAACTTTTTTTATTTTTGTTTATTTTTGCTTTGTTCACGCCTGTTTTTTGCGGCGTGTGGCTGTTTTTGCATGAAAACAAACGTGATTCTTTTGTTTGGGCGTTTGCCGGCAAATAAGTGTGCTGCTAGATTTTGCAACTATCCTTTTGGGGATTACCGGCAACACCACCACCCACGGAACAAAACAAAAGTCCGAGGAAAACCCTCGGACAAATTTTTTATTGAACACAACCGTTTTGCATAAAAACAAAGTGGTTGGCACGCAACAAACGCATTTTGTAAAATTTTTGCGGTTGTGCAAGTTTTTTTCAAAAACTAGCAGGGCCTTTTGCAACAACGTGCAAACGCTTTGCTAACCACTGCACGCCTGATACAAAACGCAAAACAATTTTGCTAACCGTTGATGATATCTTTCACCTTCATCAAGCGAACGGTTGCGGAACGCTCGCTTTCATCCAACTTCATTTTGATATACTTTATCGTTTCGGTTAGTTGCGGAATCATGATATTTTCCAATGCGTTTACGCGACGTTTGTTTTTTTCTATTTCGTCGGCAAGCATATTAACCGTTTTTTCCGTTTCGGCAAGCTGAATAAGCTTATACAACACGGCGTTCAATCCACGCACGGAATCATCCAGTTTTTCCGTTACGGAAAGAAAACTGTATGGATAAAGTTCACCTTCGGTCGATTCGTCGATGTTTATGGAGGGCACGTCGATACCCATAACCTTGCGTTTGCCACAAGTTAGCGACACCGAGCGGCCGGCAAGCATAACGGCTTCTTCCACTATGCGGCTATCCGAACAAGCGCGCGCCACGGTGAAGTTTTGCAGTGCCAAGGACAGTTCCTTTTCGCACTCCATGCGCAAACGCTTGTTTTCTTCGGCAAGCGATATGAATCGGCGAATCATTTCGTCGGTTTTATCTTTTAGCAGTTTGTGCCCGCGCGTTGCTGTTTTTAGCCTTGCTTGAAGGCGTTTCATTTCCATACGCGTGGGGTTTACGTTCATTACGGCCATTTTTAGTCCTCGTAGGGTTTATAGTACTTATCCAACAATTCTTCGGAAATACGTTTTAGTTCACTTCTGGGCAAAATTCCCAAAAGTTTCCAGCCAAGATCCAACGTTTCTTCTATGGTGCGGTTAACGGTGAAACCTTGTGCAACGTACTGTTTTTCAAATTCGACGGCAAACTTTGCATACAGTTTGTCTACGTCGGAAAGCGCCGCTTCACCCAAAATTGCAGAAAGTTCCTTGGCTTCCTTGCCTTGTGCATACGCCGAAAACAGTTGGTTCATTGTGCTGGCATGGTCCTTGCGGGTTTTACCTTCACCAATGCCCTTATCCTTCAAACGAGAAAGACTGGGCAACACGTCGATGGGAGGATTGTAGCCACGCTTATACAAATCGCGCGACAAAATTATTTGCCCTTCGGTGATGTAGCCTGTCAAGTCGGGAATGGGATGCGTTTTGTCATCTTCCGGCATGGAAAGAATGGGAATTTGCGTGATGGATCCGTTGCAACCGTGAATACGGCCGGCGCGCTCGTAGATTTGAGCAAGGTCGGTATACATATATCCGGGGTAGCCACGGCGGCCGGGCACTTCTTTGCGAGCAGCAGAGGTTTCGCGAAGAGCTTCGGCATAGTTGGTGATATCCGTCAAAATAACCAACACTTGCATGCCCTTTTCGAAAGCCAGATATTCGGCAGCGGTAAGTGCCATACGCGGCGTGGAAATACGCTCGATAGCGGGGTCGTTTGCCAAGTTCATGAACATGACGGTGCGTTCGATTGCGCCGGTTTTGTTGAAATCCTTAATGAAGAAATCTGCTTCTTCATAGGTGATGCCCATTGCGCCGAACACTACTGCAAACTTTTCGTCGTCGCCCAAAACCTTTGCTTGACGTGCAATTTGCGCCGCCAGTTGTGCGTGCGGCAAGCCGCTTGCGGAAAACACCGGCAATTTTTGGCCACGAACCAACGTGTTTAGCCCGTCTATTGCGGAAATTCCCGTTTGAATAAATTCGTTGGGGTAATCACGTGCGTAGGGGTTGATGGGTTGTCCGTTGATATCCAAGCGTTGGTCGGCAATGATGGGAGCGCCGCCGTCGATGGGTTCGCCCATTCCGTTGAAAACACGGCCAAGCATTTCTTCGGAAACGGCAAGTTCCAAACTTCTACCCAAAAAACGAGCTTTTGCAGTGGAAATTTTTAGGCCCTGAGTGCCTTCGAACAACTGCACCAAAGCGCGATCGCCGTTTACTTCCAACACTTTGCCTTTGCGAATTTCGCCATTTTCTTGCTTTATTTCCACAAGTTCGTTATAGCTAACGCCGCTTACGTGGTCCACCAACATAAGGGGACCAACCACTTCTCGAATGGTTTTGTATTCCTTAAACATTATTCTTCACCCTTGTTGAGTTCGTTAATTTGCTTTTTGATGTTGCGTTCGATTTCGTCGAATCTATCCAGATGCGCTTCTTCGATATACTTGCTGCGACCAATTTGTTCGCGAACGGGCAAGTTCAACAAATCTTTTAGTTCCACGTCTCGTTGCAACGCTGCTGTGGCTTCGTGATAGAAACCCAAAATTAGGCGCATCATGCGATATTGCTTGTTAAGCGAAGTGTATGTATCCACTTCGTGGAAAGCGTTTTGGTGCAAATAGTCTTCGCGAATGGATTTTGCCGTTTCCATGGTCAATCTGTCGCGTGCACCCAATGCATCCATACCCACCAAACGCACAATTTCGTTTAGTTGATTTTCTTCTTGCAAAACGTAGCGCACTTCTGCTTTTAGTTTGTTGAAATCTTCCGCCACGTTTTCGGCATACCAATCTTCCAATTTGTCGTCGTAGAGCGAATAGCTTGTTAGCCAATCGATGGCGGGGAAGTGACGCTTATAGGCCAGTTGTGCCGAAAGGCCCCAAAACACTTTTACTATGCGCAAAGTGGATTGAGAAACAGGTTCGGAAAGGTCGCCGCCCGGAGGAGATACGGCACCAATTGCCGAAACCGCACCGACGGTATCGGAACTGCCCAAAACCTTTACTATGCCTGCGCGTTCGTAGAATTCGGCCAGACGGCTTGCCAAATAGGCAGGATAGCCTTCTTCACCGGGCATTTCTTCCAAACGGCCGCTCATTTCACGCAAGGCTTCTGCCCAACGCGAGGTGCTATCGGCCATTATTGCCACGGTGTAGCCCATATCGCGGAAATATTCGGCAATGGTTATGCCTGTGTAGATACTGGCTTCACGAGCGGCAACGGGCATATCCGAAGTGTTGGCAATAAGCACGGTACGCTTCATAAGTGCTTCGCCCGTTTTGGGGTCGTTAAGTTCGGGAAATTCGCGCAAAACGTCCGTCATTTCGTTGCCACGTTCGCCGCAGCCTACGTAAACGATTATATCGGCATCTGCCCACTTTGCAAGTTGGTGTTGAACAACGGTTTTGCCGCTGCCGAAAGGACCGGGCACTGCCGCCACACCACCTTTGGCAATGGGGAACAACGTGTCGATTACGCGTTGACCTGTTACCATGGGATAATCTGGCGCCATTTTGGACTTATACGGACGACCTTTACGCACCGGCCATTTTTGCATCATGCACAAGCTTTTTTCGCCAACTGTTGCAATTTCGTCCGTTATAAGGTAGTCGCCTTCCGCCACGATGGAGGTAACCTTGCCGCTTACGCCATAGGGAACCATTATTTTGTGCAAAACAACCTTTGTTTCCTGCACGGTACCCAAAACGTCGCCGGCTTGAACTTCATCGCCCACCTTTGCTACGGGCACAAAGTGCCACGATTTTTCACGGCTTAGCGAATTAACTTCCACGCCACGGCAAATACGGTTGCCGGATTTTTCCATAAGCTTATTTAGCGGGCGTTGAATACCGTCGAAAATGCTTTCGATAAGACCCGGCCCTAGCTCCACGGAAAGGGGCGCACCGGTGGATTCGACACTGTCGCCCACCGTTAGGCCGCTGGTTTCTTCATACACCTGAATGCTTGCTCGGTCGTTACGCAATTCGATGACTTCGCCAATAAGTTTTTTATCGGAAACTTTAACGACGTCGTACATTTCCACGTCGGCCAAGTTTTCCGCAACGATAAGCGGACCGCTTACTTTCACGATTTTTCCAACCATTTATTTGTCCTCTTTGTTAAAAATTACGTCAACGCCGATGGCCTTTTCCACGTCGTTTTTTATGCCCTGCAAACCAAACCCCGACGAATTTGTGGAGGTTGGGATGGGCACAATGGCAGGGAAAGGCTGTGTTTTGGCCTTTGCCAATACTGCAGGAATTTGCTCTGCAAGATTTTCGGCCAAAAACAACACGGCGTACTGCTGTTGTGACAATTTTTTTATTAGCGCTTGCGCTTCCTGTGCGGTGGTAGCATCGAAAACTTCCACTCCCACCGATTTGAAGGCAAGAACGCTGTCTTTATCGCCTATTACGGCAATTTTGTTAACCATTTGGCTCCTTATAAGCGCCGTTAGCGCTTTTTGTTGACTAACTTGTTAGTGCCGTTTTTTACGGCGATAAGAATGCGGCGCACCTTGTCAATTTCGTCTTGTTTGCGGAAATAGTAGGCCACGACCGGCTGAATTGTAAGGGAATCGGCATATTCTGCAACAATTTTGTTGCGTCCTTCCCGTTGCAATTCTTCCGCCGAAGACAAATCCTTTTGGCAAACTTCTGCAAACTTGCCCAATTCGTCGGACAAAGCGGCACCATTCCAAAATTCCAAAACGTTTTGTTTGGATAGCGTTCCGCCCGACACAAACCAATCGTCCAAGTCCTTTTGGATGCGACCGGCCTTTTGCAAGCGGCAAACCAACATAAGGTTGGTGGTATCCGCATGCCATTGGCACAACCTTTTTATAAGCGGAACTTTGCATTTTCTAGCACATTCGCGCATTTCGTCGAAACATGCCACGTCCAAAATTCTATCCACCACTTGCGGACTTCTGTTGCCCTGTGCAAACTGAAAATCCACAGCATCGCACGCTTCCGCCATTATTGGAGAAAGTTGCGAATAGTCGTCGCTTACCATGCCTTCCGCCATTGCTTGCGCACTTAGTTTTGCATGCTCGAAACAGCCGTCGACGCCATCTATACGAGCATATTTACGCTTCATAAGCACTTTGGCGTTGTGATAATCGTATTGACACGAAAAATAGTTTAGCACGCCTTGATTGAAGCACAATTCTTTTAGCAACGCCACGTTTGCATCCGCCTGAGCGTTTAGCATTTCTTCGTAGCCGTTTGCTTCGGAACTGACGCCGTAGCCACATTCGGAAAGCACCTTCAACGCTTCGCCCAAGGTGGCGCAATCGGCAAGCCGAGAAAACTTGTCGGCGCCAAGCAACTTGGTGGACATAACGGCAATGCGACCGTTTGCATACAATTGATTGCTCATGTTACTCTCCAAACAAAGCCGTTGCAACTGCTCCTTCCGTTTGCTCGCGCACGTATGCAACAACGTTTTTCAGCGACAAATCCTTGTCGTAGCCTTCGCCTTGCAACAGCAAGCCGCCATCCGTTTGAACGTTGCCTTTGCCAAGCACAAGCTTTTTGCCGGTGCTATCCAAAAACTTTTGATCCACAAAAGCGGCATCGGCTTTGCTTACAAACACCGTTTCGCCGTCTTCTGCATAGTTTTGCAACAATTTGTGCAAAAATGCCTTGCGTTGGGCATCGGAAAGGTTTTGCAAAGTTTGCAAAGCGTTTTGGTAGCAAGCGGAAACAAGCGTTTGCTTTTTTTGCAACTCGTACTTTCTGGAAGAAAGTTTTGCACCCGCCAAACCGTTACGCAAACTTTCGGCAGATAGTTTTTCCAACCTGGCGGCAAGCGTTTGCTTTTCGGCATCTATCGCTTTTTGCGCCGCTTGGGAAATTTCCGCAGCTTGATTTTGCGCTTCGGCCAAAATTTCGTTGCACTTTTCTTCGGCATCGGAAAGTATTTTGTTGATTATGTTGTCTTTTCCGTTCATAGTTGCCTCGGTTGCGTGGTTATCTTGCAAATCCCAAAAAAGCAGTTACTTTTTCTGCAACTTCGGGAATTTCGGGAACAACGATTTGATCCACTGCGGAAACGGGGATGTTAGCAAACAAAATTATGGATGCAACCAAGCCCAGCAATGCGTAGAATTCGATCATTGCAGGGAACAAGAATGCTTTGGAAACTTCGTTTCTTTTGCCAACGCCAATGATTGTTGCAGCGCAGGTGCGTCCTTGCAAATAACCGGAAATAGATCCGCCTAGCATCATGGGAACACATGCCCAGAAAAGGTTCCAGCCCTGAGCGGTTATTTGTGCTGCAGTGGGAGTGATTTCCGCTGCTGCTAGCGCTGCCGTTGTGGGCAAATAGGATGCGCCGATGATGGCAATTACGAAGCCGTACAAACCTTGTGTTGCCGGCAACAAAGCCAACACGATGACTTTGCTGAATTTGCTGGGGTCTTCGGCCAAAACGCCGGCAGCTGCACTGCCCGTGGCCTTCATGCCCAAGCCGGATCCAACGCCGCACAGCACAGCCGTCAGCGCCAAACCGATGATACCGATTGTTAAACCTGTCATTTTTCTTTTCCTCCGAAAAATTTTGTTATTATTGTTATTTTTTGTTGCGGTTTTTGCCGCATTTTTTGCTGATTGTTGAAAATTTTGCTATACGTAGTGGCAAATTCGTCACCAAACCTACTTTTCGTTTTTTAGCAAAATGTATTTTGTGTCGCTACCAAATGGCACGAACAATTGTCCGTCGCCTTCGTAGAATTTGCCAAAAAATTCCACGTATTGCAAACGACCGTTGTGAATATATACGCTTAGCAACCCCATAACCATGTTGAACAAATGCATTACAATTAGAATAAGCACGCCAAACACGTAGGCGAAGCCGCCGCCGGCTGATACCATTTCGGCAAGCATGTTGACAACTTGGCCAATAAGCGCGGACGAAAGCATCAAACCGAACACACGAATGTAGCTCATGGCATCGGAAAAATAGTTTATCAGTCCATACACGCTGCCAAAGCTTTTGGAAAGTTTGCCTTTTAGCCCTGCCGTGCCTAGTCCTGCGAATATAACGCCAACTGCCAATGCGCCCAAACACACGTAGAGCCCAACGTTAGAAACAACTTGTGGCAGCTTTAGCGCCATATACGGCTGGTAGGCGGCCATATCCAAAGCGGCGTTCCAAATGGCAACTATCAGCCCGATGAACACCATTATCCACGGGAAATCGCAAAGCCAAGCGGCAAGTTTTTGACCGTTTTTATACTTTGTGGCCATGCTGCACCCAACGCCCACCATTATGTGGCAAAGACCCAACAAAACGCTTAGTATAATGGTTAGCATGGGATACTGCGAAGCATCCGGAAGTATGCCGGGATACAAGGTGTAACAGAAGAATGAACCGAACAGAGCCCCCACCACTATTGCTGAAATTCCGCAAAAACCAAACACTTGCAACAGCGTTTTCATGCCCGTTTGCTGTTTTATGTAGAAACTAGCAAACAATCCTGCCGCAATAAGCAGCAAGCCGTAGCCAATATCGGCAACCATAAAACCAAACAATACGAAGTAGCACACGCTCATTGCCGGGTTAGGATCGATATCGTGATAGCTAGGGGGTGTGTAGGCGTTTGTGATACATTCGAATTTGCTAACCACCTTGTTGTTTTGTGTCAACGTGGGGGCAAATTCCTCTTCGCCTATTTCGTCGAAAGCGGCAACAAAGCAGTTGCCAACACTTTCCACCGCCAAAGCCACTGCTTGTTCGTCTTGTGCAGGATAGTAGCCTTCCAAAACGAACGTTTGTGCCGTTTTTTGAAAATCACCGTCGGCATCGGCCTTTTTGATGCAAAGATTTATCCAATCCACGTAGGTTTGCCACGTGGAAACTTGGCTGCAATAGGTGGCCACTTGTTGTTTTGTTTGACGAATCTTTTCAAGCAACTCTTGACGTTTATCGTGCAAGTTTTGCAACACGGTTTGTGGCAATTGGTTGCAAGAAAGCGAACATCTTGTTAGCCCCAGTGCCGAAGCGGAATCGAAAAACTCCGTTTGGCTTTTGTGAGCGACAACGGCCACAACTGCTGTTTGCGGCGTTCCACAAACCTTTTGAACTTCCACCAAGTCGTAGGTTTGCGCCAAATCCTGTAGCTGCGAAAAGTAACTTTCCGGCAGTTGACACAGCCGCACTTCCGCCCATTCGGTGCTTTGATACCACGTTGTGGGGTGCGGCAAATCGGCAATTAGTTGGAAGTTATTTGTTTCCGTTTGGTTTTGCGTTAGGTCCGCTTGCAGTTGAGCAATTTGAAGGCGCAAGTTTTGCAAACTTTGCAGCTGATCTTCCACCACGCTTTGTTGTTTGCCAAATTGCAAAAACTGCTCGAAAGTTTCTTCCTGCTTGGGACAACGCATAGACGACTTGGGCAACTGCGCCTTTTCAACTTCGCTATTGCGCTTGAATTCTGCATTGAAAGCGTCGGAAAACTCCGAAAGATATGCCATTGCATCTTCCGCAAGGCGCACCTTTTCGCCGTAGCTTTGAACGACGTCCGTCGAGCGGACGGTTTGACAACGGTCAATTTCTTCCGTTCGCTTCAGCTGGACGACGTTGCTTTTGATAAGCGCGTCGAAAATTTTATCTTTGTCGCATTGCATTGCCAACAAAGTCATGCGTTTCATTTTTACTATTGCCATGTTACAACAATTGCTCCAAAACAATTTTTGTGGCCGCATCTACGTTTTTGGCGTATTCGGCAATTTTTTCGTCGGTGACAGCGTTTAGTTTTTGCAGTTCTTCTTGCGCTTTTTGTTGCACTTCGGCTTGAATTTGCTTGCTTTTTTGTGCAAAATCGGCCTTGCTTTGCGCCGATGCTTGTTTTTTGTCCTTATCCGACTGAATTTCCGCAGCGGTTACGACGTTTGCGGCATCTTGTTTGGCTTGCGCAATTTTTTTGGCGGCAACGTCTTCCGCTTCCAAAATGGAATTTACTACTTCTTCGATCATGTTTTTCTCCGTCAAATTGGTTATTTTTCGATTTTATCCACTCTGTTTTGGTGACGACCACCATCGAACGGGGTGAACAAAAACGCATCCACTATTTTTTGAGCCGTGGGAAAATCGACGTACTTTTGACCCATTGCCAAAACGTTTGCATCGTTGTGACGACGAGTCATTGTGGCCATATCTTCGTTGGTGCAAAGTGCGCAACGAACGCCACTAACTTTGTTGGCGACAATGGAAACGCCTATGCCCGTCGTGCAAATTACCACGCCTTTTTGGCAGGCGCCATCGGCAACGGCTTGCGCCGCAGGACGAGCAAAATCGGGATAATCGCAACTTTCCGTTGAGTTGGTGCCAAAATCTACAACTTGAATACCTTTGCTTTGCAAATAGGCAGCAACTTGCGTTTTTAGTTGCAGTCCGCCGTGATCGCTTGCAATGGAAACTTTCATTATTTCACCTCGTTGTTACGTTGATATTTTTAGGATATTTTTCTTTGCGTTTTTGTGGCAAATTTTGATGTTTTTGCGTTTTTTGCACAATTTTTCGCACCAATTTTTCGTGCTTTTTGCGTGTTTTGGCAATAATTTTGCAAATTTTTGCTAGCTAGCCTTAAATTAAGTTGTGCGATGCCGAACGAATTAGGCGGTTCAAAATGCTTTGCGCATATTGCGTTTTGGAAGAAAAACTAGCAACGATATAGTCGTAGTGTTTTTCCAAATAGCGCAAGTTTTCGAACAGGTTTTGTGCAACTTCATCGTCCGTTTTGCCTATTTGCCAGGTGTTGCAGCCTTCAAAAAGTTGCGGATTTTCCACCAAAAGCACGGGATTTAGCCCTTGTTTGCACAAATTTTGGTAGTATTGCATAAGTTTTTGCGCGTCGCCGTCTAGTTCCAACGCCATGGGCACTTTGGGCGCATAGTGTTTGTAGCGAACACCGGGCGAATTCACCTTTTCCTTGGGGTCGGTTACCACGCGAACGGGTTTGCCCAGCACTTGTTGCAATTTTTCTGCCGTGATAAACCCGGGCCGCAAAATCAGTGGCGTTTCGCCACAGCAATCCACCACGGTGGATTCGATGCCCACTTCGCACGGACTGCCACACAAAATTGCGGAAATTTTGCCGTCCATATCTTCTTTGACGGCTTGCCAGGTTGTGGGGCTGGGGCGCGAACTTGTGTTGGCGCTGGGCGCCGTCACGGGAACGTTGCAGTGGCGCAAAAACTCGCGCGCTTCCGCCGATTTTGGCATACGCACGGCAACGGTATCAAGCCCTGCCGTGATGCAATCGGAAATGATTTTTTTCTTAGGCAAAACAATTGTTATGCTGGCCGGCATAAGATTGTCGATGATTTTTTGCGCATCGGCCGGCACTCTTTCGGCAATTTGATAGATTTGGCTTTTATCCCAAACGTGCACTATCAAAGGGTTATCGGACGGGCGACCTTTTGCCACGTAGGTGGATTTGACGGCGGCTTCGTCCAAGGCGTTGGCACCCAAACCGTAGACGGTTTCAGTGGGGAACGCAACAAGTTGCCCTTGACGTATTAGACGACCTGCTTCGGCCAGATCGTTTTGGTTGAATTGCAAATACTTGGTTTCCAAAATATAACTCCTGCGCTGCTAGCGCTTAATCTCCGACATTATACCACAAAACGGCGGTTTTGTAAACCCCCTCTTTGGGCGATTTCCGCGATAAAACGCACGGTTTTTTTGCGATTGCTTTACAAATTGCCAGCAGTTGTTCGGCCGCACTTCAAGCAAATTTTTTTTGCTTTTTTGGAGCAAAAACAACCGGGCAAGTTTGAAAGTTTTTTGTTTTTTTGTGGCGCTGCACGGAAACCTTGCAACCTTTGACCGTAGCAACGGCTTGTGTTGGGTTTTTCACACAAAAATTACACAAAAACCTTGCACCGTTGTGCCATTTTTGCAACACGGCCCGATATTTGTGCCTAGTCATTGGCGGCGTTTAGACAAACAAAAACACTGCTTAACGGTGCTGTGTTCGGCTCACAAATTTTGCAAACCCATTGCAATTTGTTGCAAAGTGCGATACAATAGTTAAAGATGATTTTGGGAGGACTTTTTGATGAAAATTACATTTGTTACAGGAGCAGCAAGCGGATTGGGAAAAGAATTTGCACTTCTTTATGCAAAAGACGGAAACAACGTGTTGCTTGTGGACGTGAACGAGCAAGGTTTGGCACAATTTGCTGCGGAACTGCACAGTGAATATCCCAATTTGGTGATAGATACTTTTGTGGCCGACCTTTCTAAAACGGAAGAACTAGAAAAAGCCTTCCGCTACACTGTGGAAAAAGGATATTTTGTGAACAACTTGGTGAATGCTGCCGGTTTTGGCGACAGGTGCGACTTCAAAGATATGGACGTGAACAAACAAGTTGCCATGACCAACGTAAACTGCAATGCAGTGTTGTATTTCACAAGAGTGTTTTTGACTGACATGCTTGCCCAAAACGAAGGCCACATAATAAACGTGGCATCCATTGCCGCTTTTATGCCGGCACCCTACATGTGCACCTATCACGCAACAAAAAGCTTCGTTTTGTTGCTGGGCGAAGCCGTTAGCTACGAAATTCGCAAGACAAAAGTTAGGTTGCTTACGTTGTGCCCCGGTCCGTTCTTATCAAAATTTGTTGAACTGGCCCACAACGACTACACTTTTGAAAAAATCAAACCCATCACTGCGGCAAAAGTTGCGCAAATTGGCTATCAAAAATCCCTTAAAGGCATAAGTTTGCACATCATCGGTGCCAAAAACCGTCTGACCATTTTTGCAACCAGACTTGTGCCGCGCAAACTTGTGACGTCTTCTTCCGCAAAGACAATGAAAAAAGGCGACTGATTTTTCCACTGTTGCACCGAACTAGAATTTTTGAAATAATAATTTTGTTGGCGAAAATGCGGTGCACGCTCGCACTTGCAAAGGCAATCTGAAAATCCAACCGGAAAGCGCAAACGGCAAAGTTGCGGTGCAAATTTGGCAGCAAGAAAAATTGCTTGATTGAAAATGGAAAGCGTAGGCACAAGAACAATGTTAGTGTTGCCAGTTTTGACACTGAAAATATTTACACACCACCAACACTGACACTAAAAATATTTTGCAAAAACTACTTTTGACACGTAGAACTTGGCACGAAACAAACAGAATTGACAAACAAAAAAAAACGCAGAAAGCAAAACTTTCTGCGCAAAATTTGATTTACGTTTGCCTATGCGTGGCAAAATTATTGAGCATTTTGAAGATATTGTTCCAAAGCGACGGCAAGTTGATCGGGGCAGGAAGTGGATTTGGGACCACACTTGATGCCTTTTAGCCTTTTGATGGCTTCTTCCACAGCCATGCCTTCCACCAAGGCCGCTACGCCTTGCGTGTTGCCGTGACAACCGCCCAAATATTGCACGTTGCACACTTTGCCGTCGATAACTTCGAAATTGATTTCTCTTGAACAAACTCCCTTTGTTACGTATTTCATGTTGCACCTCTCTTTTCTTTTGTGTTTGCACCAATTTGGCGCGGTTTAGTCTTGATAGATTGTTACGTTGGCACCGTTATCCCACAGCTTATCCAAAGCGTAGACGTCGCGAACGTCTTTGTGGAAAACGTGAACAATAACGTCGTCGTAGTCGATGGCGATCCAGCGACCTTCGCGGAAGCCTTCCTTATGAGCGGCAAACAGACCGTTCTTTTCCAAAGTTTCTTCCAAGTGTTCGTAGATGGCTTTTACTTGCGGCGCGCTTTTGCCCGAGCAAACCACAAAATAGTCGGCAACGTTGCTTACGCCCTTTACTTCAATTATCTTGATATCCGCTGCCAACTTTTCGGACAGCGTTTTGCAAATGAGTTGTACTTTTTCGTTCATGTGTGATTCTCCGTTGTGAAATGTGTTTACTCTATTTTACGCTAGTTTGCACGATTTGGAAAGTAAAATTGCAAAGTTTGTTCCGTAAGAGGAAAAACGTTTTCTCCGTGATGCGAAAGCGTGTAGCTATTGGCTTCTTCCAAACAGGCCAAAAACTGCTCGTCCAACGTGCCTTTTGTTAAATGTTGCAACGGATACGGCCGTGTTTGTTCGGTTTTGTCGGCTACGTATACGATTTTTTGCAACCGCGTCATGTTGGGACAGCCCGTTGTGTGATATGCAATTGCATCCAAAATTGCCTGGTCGGTTATGCCAAAATCTTGCCTGGCGACAAGTGCTCCCAAAAAGGAATGAACCACCGGTTCCGGCACGTTTGGCATATCAAAGCCATAGGTTGTGCGATTGGACGGACTTACGTACTTGGCGCAATCGTGCAACAAACAAGCAACGAACACCTGATGTTTTTCCTGCTCGGAGGCCAGTTCCAGCCCACGTTTGACAACGTAGAAAGTGTGTTGCAAACGCTTTGGCGTTAGGTAGTTTTTTAGTTTTTCGGCAAGAGGACGATATTGCGCATACAGGCCGTTTTGCAAAACAAAACTATCCACTGCTTGTTCCACGAAAGCCGAGTTATCAAAACCAAACTGATAGCGCAGGCGAATTTCCGTGGAGCTTACGTCGTTTGGAACAACGTCCAAAAAGGTTACTTTTGCGCCGGTGGCGTTGCAAATACGCTCCACTTCTCTATCGGTTGTTTTTTGACTGCGATATGCCACGGCAAGGGTGGCCAGCTTGGCAATTTGCTCGGGACAATGCCATTGTTCAAAATTTTGAAAACTGTCGCCGCCGATTACAAGAAAAAACTGCACCGTGGGATTGGCCTGTTTTAGTTCTTGCAACGTATCCACTGTGAAGCTTTTGCCCTGGCGCACAATTTCGCAATCGGAAACTTCCGCAAAAGAACCGAAAGCAAGGCGCGTTAGCTGCATGCGCGTGGCAGAATCCACTTCGCAAGGCTTGTGCGGCGGAATTCCGCACGGAACGACAATTAGCCTATCCAACTGCAACTGTTTTTTTGCTTGCAAAGCAATTTGCAAGTGCGTTTTGTGCGGCGGATTGAAGGTTCCGCCGAAAATTCCAATCTTCATACCGTTATTGTACATTATTCGACGCAAATTTTCAATTAAAATACAAAAAAAGTGTAAACAATTGCACTATGGCAAGGATATTGAACGTTTTTTTGTGCACTATTATGACTTTTTTGCTGGCATTTGCCTGGGTTGCGTATTGTTTAAAAAACACAAAAATTGCTTTGTTGCTTTCTGCAATAACGTCAATTTGCTTTTGCTACCTGTTTTGGGTGCTTTCCAAACAAACAGAACGCAAGCGCAACGCCCAATGCGCGCGCAAAAAAACTTTGCAAAATTTCTTTTTGTTTTTGAAGTTTAACGAAAACAATGCCGACACGTTTGCTTCGGCACTGCAATTTTACGGCTACTCTGTGCAATTGAAGGATTTTGACAACGTATTGATTCAAAAGAACGGCAAAACGCTTGTATCCTTTTGTTTTGAAAGGGAAAAATTAAGTGAAGAACGCATGCGTCGTGCGGTGATTTTGGCCAAACGAGAAAAGTGCGAAAAGTTGCTGATTTTTGGCAACAGAGCCGATAACGCCATGATAGAAATGGCCTGCCAACACGTTCCGACACGCTTTGTTGACCTAGCAAATTGCTACAGTTTGCTGGAACGTGCGGAAAAATTGCCGTGTTTTCCGTCCATTAAGAAAACTCAGCACAAAATTGTTGCCGCAGTTGCATTCAACAAAAAACGATTTGGGTGGTACCTTGGTGGAGCAATTTTCACGTTGGCAACAGCCGCCGTTTCCCTTTTGAAAATATATTTGCTAGCGTGGGCTTCGGCACTTTTTGCGCTTGCCGCATACAGTTTGCTTAACAAAAAATATAACGCGACGCCCACCAACGTCACACTAGACTAGGTTTTTAGCTCTCTTAGCGGAATATTCGGATCGTTTTGCATGACGGCTTTTTCCAATTCGGCATAGTTATAGCGCTTTTTTAGCACAAGGCGTTCGTCCACCACTTCCAGACAAAAGGCATAGTTGCCCTGCATTCGGCGAATCACGTCGGATATGGGGCAATTTTCGTTGAAGACCAAAGTTTTCTTTTCCATTCCTCTTTTTTTTAGCAAATTTCTGTTTTGGACGAATGGCGCACGGACGTAGCAACCACCATTTTGTGCAAAAACTCCGGCAAACAGGCCAATGGCGAACAATCCCACCGAAAACAATTTGTTTTGCGTGTGCAGCGAAAAAACAAACAACAAAAATGTCGCAATAGACAGCACGACAGTGATTATTTTTGTGGTTTTTAGGGCATTTATGCGCTTTCTTTCCAAAATACCCGTCAAAATTCGGCCGCCATCCAGCGGATAGCACGGCAACATATTGACTGCGGCCATACTTAGGTTGGCGGCAAAAAATTCGTCGGTGAAATAGTAGAATTCCGGCAACACCCACCAGGCTGCCAAACAAAGCAAACACAAAACCAAATTACACGCAGGGCCGGCGGCAGCAATTTTTATGCGATCCAACCCGGCAACGTCGCCAAAATCACCATATAGCACTGCGCCGAAAATGCCTATTTGAATTTCCGTGCAACGATAGCGAAGTTTTTTTGCCACAACATAGTGCGCAACTTCGTGCAACACCATTGCCAAAGAATACAAGGTGGCGAAGTATCCACGCTTGAACACTGTCGCCACCGCTATGAACAATATGAAACTTGGTTTTAGTTTGAATTTTAGACGTTCCACGATAACTCAGACGGACTGCCGACAACTTGTTTTACAACCTCTCCGTTGCGCAAAATGGATGCGACGAATTTTCCATCGTACTTGCCAAGCAAATCGCCGGCGGATACCGTTTGGGACTGTTGCACAAACACCGTTGTTAGCCCCGAATACACCAAACAAGTGTTTTCGTCGATGCTTATGGTGACAGAACCATCTTCCACCTTCGTAACTGTGCCATCGGTTAGCGACAACGCCGCACGGCCGCCACTGAAAGTCATCACACCATCGCTTACGTCTTCCAAAGTTAGGTTGCAAGGCACATTTATTTTGTTGCTTTGCTCTGTTTGCCCGAACAATGCCGTTGTTGCTGTTTTTACTGCGGCAAAAACTTCCTTGCGGAAATCACCGTCCACAAACAAAGTTGCCGTAAGCACAGCAACGCACAACACCGCTATTATGGCCACTTTCCAGCCTTTTTTTAGCGCACGCTTGGGCTTTGCAGCTTTGCTTTTTGCATTTATATACTTGCGTTCGGTGTAGGAAACGTCCAGCCAATCGCTTTCTTCCGCATCGCAAGTGACACCGTTTATTTCGTCGTATTGCATTTTGCACCTCCGTGTTGTTCAAAATACATTATTCGTTTTCTACACCCGTTATGACTACAAACAGCGGGAATTTTTTACGTTGCTAACGTTTACACAAATTATCACGTTGCATTTTTCACCCCCAACAATTTCCACCGTTAGGCCGTCAAACTGAAAACGGTTGCTTAAAAAATTTGTTAGTTCTTTGCAAAAAAGTTGCTGATCCATGGGGAATTTATCCTGCAAAACCAAGTTTTTAGCACGAATATAATTGTTTTTTTGTTTCACTTTTATGCATTCCTTTTCAATTTTCGCTTTAAGCGGCCCAAAATTCCTTTATATTGCGAAACGCAATCGTACATTTCGCAAGAGCCAGTGATAAGATTTTTTGCCAAAACATCAAATGGACGAAAAACTCCGTCACGCAAGTTGCAACCAACGTCGTCGTTATCTGGCACCACCCCTAGCGGAGGGCGATTTAGTATGCTGAAAACTTCAAACGCATCCAGCGCCTCGCCAGACAAGACCAAATCTCCCCGAACACGATTCACCACAACGTAGACAGCGTGTTCGTTTAGCTGTGCAATGGTTTTGTTGGCATCGCGAACGCACGCAACGCCGGGCGTAGTTACCACAATTGCTTCGCTAGCACAACTTATGGCGCGGCGAAATCCAACGTCGATTCCGGCAGGACAATCCACCAAGATATAGTCGAAACTATCCGCAAGTTTGTTTAGCACGTTGTTTGCCATATCCACCGTTATTTGCCGCTTGGCCGAATGGCAACTGGGCATAACGTAGAGGGTGGGTTCGTAGTCGTCCTGAATTAGTGCTTGCGACGGACGACAACGATTTTCGCAAACGTCAACAAAATCGTAGACGACTTTGTTTTCCACCAACATGGCAACATCCAAATTGTTAAGTCCCAAGTCGAAATCCACCAGCAACACTCTTTGGCCGCGATGCGCCAAAGCAATGCCCAAATTAGCGCAAACGGTTGTTTTGCCCACTCCGCCCTTGCCACTTGTTACAACTATTTTGCGAGACATATTTTTACCCCCCCCTGTGCAAGCAGTATTTTAGCACCGCTTTGCGATTATTCGGCGTCTTCGACAAAACTTTTGGTGGCTTTTTGAAAGGAAAAAAGTGGCATTTTGCCGCAAAAGTGCGAACGTGATTTTGCACGCAGAACCGTTCGCGAAAGAAAAAACGTTGCAATTTGCATCGCAAAAAAGAAAATTTGCCAAAAAAATGCGCAAAGTTTACTTTGAATTTACACAAATATATATAATATTCAAATATATAGTAGAAATTTGGCTATTTCTAGATAGACATAGTTAACATCAATAACAAAAACGAAATTGCAACGGAGAAAAAACATGAAAGTCAAAGTGATTTGCGGAATATTAGCACTTTTGATGATTACGGTTGGCGTGGCTACCATTATTGGCAACACGCCGGACGTTTACGACGGGGACAATCCATTTATTGAAGACCCCAGCATTAAGCTGCCCGAAGGTGTGACGGTGGAAGATCTTGTTAACACCTTTATGGAAAAACCTAGCGGCGCAACACCCGGATCCATCGACCCAAAACAGGCGCTATACGTTTGCGCAGGAGAGTTGGACCGCGCAGGTGGATTCCGTGCCACGTCGGAGGGATTCAGCAAGTCGGCAGGAATATCCCAAGGGGTATTTTCGGAACGCACGATTGTTGGCAAAAACGTGTTTAAACAAGCAATAAGTTTGGGAGTGATGAAGTTTGCCGAGCAACTTTACGTTTGCGATGGCAGGTACCTTTCGCGCTCTCCAGAAAAAGTTAATTCCAGAGACGACGTTGTTTGGCAAGACAAAGCCTACGGATACACCAAAGGACAATTTTTGGGCAAGGTGGGTTACGTTTCCAACGGACTTACCGGCTACGTTTTAAACGACAAAACTATTGTTGATGCAAAGTTGGAAAACTACGACGAAGCAACCGGCCTGTACACATTCCGCTACGTACTGGACGTTGAAACTGCTCCGTTTTACGTGCTTTATGAAATGCGCAACAACTCCGGTTCCGGTGTGTTCGGTTCTTTTAACCGCGCAGAACTGATAATCACCATGGACAGCAATTTCGTTATCAAAACCCTCTCCACCGATTGCGAATATCGCGCAACGGCAGTTGGCCTGACCGTTACTTGCACGGAAAGCATAACGGAAACTTTCTTTGACATTGGCTACAACGGTGCATTGCCCAACAGCGATTTCTTTGATAACGCCGAAGTTATTGGCGGCGTGGATATTCCCAAGGAAAAGACGGCACTAGACGTTTTGATGGGATTGTTTGGACCATATTTAAGCGGTGAAACGCTTAATGCAAATATCGGTGTTAGTGCAAACGGCAAAAACTATGCAAACTTGCTTGTTTCGTTGAAAGACCTTGACGTTGAAGACCTTTCGAAACTTGTCGTTGACGTGAAAATTGGCGACGACTTGTTTGTAACATACAAAAACAACCTGTTTGTTACCTATCAAGACTTTAAAGCACAAATTGACGTGAACAACCTTTTGAACCTTATTGGCGGTTTGCTGCCGACAAACGAAGAAGGCGGTTTGAGTTTTGACGTCGATTCGCTGATGGAATCGATGACCTACACCATTGAAAACGGCGCTTACACCATTACCATTCCCATTGAGCTAGGGGATATTTCCATTGAAGCAAAATTGATGGGAACTGTTAAGGTTGTTACCGACGAAAACGAAAAAGAAACGGAAGAATATACTTTCACCAAAGCAACGGCAAAAATGGGGGACATTTCTCTTGATATTTCTCTTGCCGATGCTTGGACGGCACCTTCCGTTGAAAACGTGCAAGAATATCCCAAAGTTTCGGAAATTGCAAATCAACTTATTGACCAAAGTGCAATAATTTTGAATGCAAACGTTTTGGGAATTTCCTGCGACGTGGCATTTGACGTGCCCACCATGACTTTGATTGCCAAAGCAGAAGATTTGGGCTTGGAAGCAACCTTCAAAAACAACGTGCTCTATGCAAGTGTTGGCGAAGCAAAAGTTAAGTTTGACGTGGCCGACGTTCAAGAAATTGTTGAACTTATTAAGCCGCTTATTGGCGATTCGCTTGAAATGCCGTCCATTTCCGTAGACGACATTTTGCAAGCACTTGCAAACGTTACCGCTACCGCAACAGAAAGCGGCGTGGAAATTTCGCTTGCCTTGGAAAGTTTGGGAGTTGATGCGAAGATTTCGCTTGCTCGCGGAGAAAACGGTTTAAGTTTGAAGGACGTTTACGTTGCAATTGGAGAAACCGCACTTACCGTTTCGCCATCCAAACGTTTCACCGTTGAAGAAATTGCCGACCCCGAAAACTACGTTGATATAACGGACGTTGCAAAAGCGTTTATCCCTAAAATAACGTCTCTCATAAATGCTTCGGGATATTCCTTCGATATTTCCCTTAAACTTCTTGCAAACGAAAGCACCTATGACGTGACAGGCACGTTAGTGCT
>CAZFTO010000012.1:0-48863 GCA_964521735.1 uncultured Oscillospiraceae bacterium
AGGTTGCTTGTTTGCAAACACATTGTTAGTTGCCTGTTTGCTCCTTACGAATCGCGTCTCCCCTGCCAGAGTCCTAGATAGGAATTATCTAGGGCTTTTCTTTTGGCTGTAGAAACTTCAGGGGCGATTCTCACACGCAACGAGTTGCTTTGTGACGCGAACGCTTTGCTGTTCGCTATTCCGTCGCAGCTTGAGGCAAAAGGTTGCTTGTTTGCAAACACATTGTTAGTTGCCTGTTTGCTCCTTACGAATCGCATCTCCCCTGCCATAGTCCTAGATAGGGAATTATCTAGGGCTTTTCTTTTTTATTCCACAAAAAAATGCCGCAAGTGTTTTGCTTGCGGCAGAATTTCTTGTGTTACTTTGCAACGTCTACTGCACGAGTTTCGCGAATAACGTTGACTTTGATTTGTCCGGGGTATTCCAGTTCGCTTTCGATCTTTCTTGCAATGTCGTTTGCAAGTAAAACCGTGGTTTCGTCATTGATTACTTCCGGCTTAACCATGATGCGAATTTCACGACCGGCTTGCACCGCATAGGATTTTTGAACACCATCGAAAGAGTTTGCAATTTCTTCCAATTTTTCCAAACGCTTGACGTAGTTTTCAACAGATTCACGTCTTGCACCGGGGCGTGCACCACTCACGGCATCGGCAGCTGCAACAATAACAGCTTCAATCGTCATGGGTTCCACGTCGCCATGGTGAGATGCAATGCAGTTGATAACTTCCTTGCTTTCCTTATACTTTTTGGCGATATCTGCGCCAATCTGCATGTGCGTGCCTTCAACTTCTTGGTCAACAGCCTTGCCGATATCGTGCAACAGTGCGCCGCGTTTTGCAAGTGCAACGTCCAAACCAAGTTCGGAGGCCATTATTCCCGCAATATAGCTAACTTCTATGGAGTGGTTCAAAACGTTTTGACCATAGCTTGTGCGGTATTTCAAGCGGCCAAGCAACTTGATGATTTCAGGATGCAAACCAAATACGCCGGTATCGAAAGATGCTGCTTCGCCTGCATCTTTTATGGTGATATCCATATCTCTTTTCACCTTTTCCACCATTTCTTCTATTCTGGCGGGGTGAATGCGGCCATCGGTTATCAATTTCTCAATTGCAATGCGGGCAATTTGACGTCTTACGGGGTCAAATCCGGAAAGGATAACTACTTCGGGGGTATCGTCGATGATAAGCTCAACACCAGTGGCATTTTCTAGCGCACGAATATTGCGGCCCTCACGACCAATCAAACGACCTTTCATTTCGTCGTTGGGAATAGCAACCGTTGTGACGGTGGATTCGCTAACTTGATCACTTGCGCAACGTTGAATTGCTTGGGCAATAATGTTACGAGCTTTTTGTTCGCCGTTTTCCTTTGCTTCCGTTTCGATTTTGCGGACAAGGCTAGCTGCCTCTTTGCGTGCATCGGAAAGCATTGCGTCCACCAACTGTTGTTTGGCTTCTTCTTTCGTCAAGCCAGCAACGCGTTGCAGTTCTTGTTGCTTTTGTTCTTCGGTTTTTTCCAACTCTTGTTGGCGGCGGTTTAGTTCCGCTTGCTTGTCGGAAATTTGCTTTTGTTGAACGTCGATAGAGTTCAATTTTTTAAGGAAAAGCTCTTCCTTTTTATCCAAAGCTTCTTCTTTTTGATTCAAACGGTTTTCTTGCTTTTGCAATTCTCCGCTGCGTTCTCTAAATTGACGTTCTTGTTCGTTTTTGATTTTTTGAGTCTCTTCCCTAGCCTCTCTAATGGCTTCTTTCTTCAAAGACGCTGCTTCGTCTTTGGCAAATTCCATGACGGAATCGGCCTGAGCTTGAATACGGGCAAGCTCATCTTGCTTTTGGCCAACTTTTTTGTTTCTTAAATGTCTGTAAACTAATGCCCCTGCCGAGACGCCTGCAACCGTGCAAACAATGCCCACAAGCAAAGGAATTAACCAAGATAGAATATCTGAGGCTTGGAAGAACAATAATAGATCCATTGTTGTTTCCTCCAATATGTAGTTGTGGTAAATTTTAAAAAGCGAATTTCAAAAATCTACTAATGTATTGTACATAATTTTTGCAAATATGTCAATACCTATCCGGAAAATAACGCTCATTTTTAGCAAATAATTGTCGAATTTCAAAATGTCTGCCAAAATAAAGGCGGCACTACGCATTGCGCTTTATGTTGTGTATGTGCAAAACTTGTTTTAAGAAAATTTTACAGGAAAGATTTGTAAAGTCAAAAAAAGAATAAAGGTTGCTGATTTAACAGTTAACAGCTAAAACTTACGAAAAAACGTAGCTATTATAACAAGCACAGTTTAACTGGCGGCAAAAAATAGTTGCAAATCAGTTTTATAGCTTTGAACAGCTAGCAAAAAGGCTCCACTACTAGTGAAGCCTTTGTTGGTTTTAAGTTTTTGTGCTTAAAGGTTTTGACATCCTGAGAAAAAGTCAAAATGCAAACTATTCTGCTGCTTCTTCTTCCGGTTTGGGTTGCAAAATTTCCTTGATTTTTGCTTCCAATTGAGAAGTGATTTCGGGATTTCTTTCCAGCCAGCCTTTTGCGTTTTCACGGCCTTGACCAACCTTCTCACCGTTATACGAGAACCAAGAACCACTCTTTTCGATAAGTCCGTTTGCAACGGCCAAATCCAAAACGCAACCGGTGTTAGAAATGCCCTTGCCAAACACAATTTCGAATTCCGCCGTTTTGAAGGGAGGAGCAACTTTGTTTTTGACAACTTTTACGCGGGTTTTGCTACCGACAATTTCGGATCCGTCTTTGACTTGATCCACCTTGCGAACGTCCAAACGAACGCTGGAATAGAATTTTAATGCCTTGCCGCCGGTGGTTGTTTCGGGGTTGCCGAACATAACGCCGATTTTATCACGCAATTGGTTGATGAAGATAACGCATGTGTTAGATTTGTTGCTGGGGCCAACAATTTTGCGCAAACATTGAGACATTAGACGAGCTTGAACACCCATGTGGCTATCGCCCATGTCGCCTTCCAATTCTGCTTTTGGGGTTAGTGCTGCAACAGAGTCCACAACAATCAAATCGACGGCGTTACTGCGAACCAAGTAGTCCAAAATGTCCAACGCTTGTTCGCCGCTATCCGGTTGAGAAATGTACAATTCGTCCAAATTTATGCCCAAATTCTTTGCGTAAACAGGATCCAACGCTTGTTCGGCATCGATAAATGCGGCCGTTCCACCCATTTTTTGTACCTGCGCGATAACGTGCAACGTAACGGTGGTTTTACCGGAAGCTTCTGGTCCGTAGATTTCGATGATACGTCCTTTGGGCAAACCGCCAACACCAAGAGCCAAGTCTAACGGCAAACAACCGGTAGGAATAACGTCGATGTTGCGAGAAGCCGCATAACTTCCCAACTTCATGATAGAACCTTTGCCAAATTCTTTCTCAATTTGCAAAATTGTTTGTTCCAGAGCTTTTTTCTTGTCTTCTGTCATTTTTATATTCTCCTATAATTATTTACCTTTTTTAGTAGCGAAAAATCCAGCATCAGTCAAAGCGCGATTGAGCAAAAACATTGCCGTGTTGGCAACTTGGCTACGCACGGAATTTCTGTCCCCATTATAAACGTTTTTGAACACTTTAACAAGTTTTCGGCCACCGATTTTTCCGCCGATAGCCACAAAACACAATCCGACAGGATTTTTACCATCCGCTGTGGGGCCGGCAAATCCAGTTGTGGCCACCGAAAAATCCGCATTGGCTAGTTGTGACATCGCCATTTCTTTGGCTACCTGCGACGAAACAACGCCGTATTGATCGATGAAGTGCGGACTTATGCCCAAACGCTGACTTTTGGATTCGATTGTGTAGGTTACGGCGCCTTCGTATAGCACGTTGCTGGCGCCGGGGATGGCAACTAACGAGGATGCAATTAGCCCACCGGTGATAGATTCCGCCGTAGCAACGGTTTTATACAAGGAATTTAACCGTGTGACCACTACTTCTGCAAGAGTTTTATCCTCTGTGCAGTAGACGGAGCTTCCAAACGCCGCAACAAAGGCTGCAACAGATTCTTCAATAATTTTTTTTGCAGCGCCGTGGAAAGTTAGAGCAACTTTAGTATCCAAATCGGAAGTTTCACAGCGAACCGTGGCATTGCGCAGGTTTAGTGAAGCAAGCTTATCTTCCACATCGCGTTTAGAAAGACCAAACACTTTGAAAATATAGGTAGGCAAGCTTGCGTTGCGTTTGAATAAATCTTTTTTGACGTAGTTGTCGAAAACGTTTCGACATTCGTTCACGTCATCGGGAATGGCGTAGATGCGACATTTGCCGTATTCTCCGCCGAATCCGCATTGAAGGGAATAAACAGACGAATAGTGAATGAAGGTTTCGGGTAGGGCGCAATAGCGATCGATTAGATATTGTGCGGGAAGTTGTGCTGATGCCAACTTGCAACGCTCTTTTATCACTTTTTCGGCAAACTTATCAAAAACAAGCGCAAGCCCAAAGGTTTCGGCAAGCATTTCACACCAACTGCTGGTGTCGCCCACCAAAAACAGTGCATCGAAGTTGACCGATTGATACAAAACGTCGCCAAGGCGCTTTGTGCTTTGCGAAACGTAAACGTCGTAGGCTGCCGCTTCTTTTTCTAAATAGGTTGAAAGCTTGGAAAGCGCGTTGCTATATTCTTTTGCTAAAATTCTTATCATAACAACCGCCTAACTACTTATTTTCCGAACTGGAAAAAACGTTTTTGTTTTGCACCAAATAGATAACGCCGGAAACAACCGTCATTACCGTTGCTGCAAAGAACAATACTATCGCAAGAATGCCCACATAGAACCAGCCGTTTAGACCTTGACGGAAACCTACAAGTTCAAGCTGACTACAAACAACAGCACAGTAGTTAAGTACAATAAGTACAGGCAAACTTACGTCTTGCAAAACCGTTTTTACTTTGCCAAAAACGTTTGCTTGCACCACAATGCCTTTGGATGCGGCGATCATTCTTACTGCATCAACAAGCAATTCGCGCGCAATGATAATTGAGGCACAAACTGCCAAGAATATGGTCCCGAAAGTCGCAAAATCAAAATTGGAGAGTCCTGCAAAAACCAAGAAGTTGGACAAGTATTGCAAGGGATTTGTTGCGACAATGCAAAAAATTGCAGTAGCCGATAATACTTTGTCTGCAATAGGATCCAAAAGTTTGCCTAAATCGGTGACTAAATTGTACTTTCTGGCAATGTGGCCATCCAAAAAGTCGGTGAAAGCCGCAAGAATGAATACGGCGACAGCGCACCACGGTGCCCAACCAAATGGCAAAAAGTAGAAACATACAAAAACCGGTATTAGACAAATTCGAAGTATGGTAAGTTTGTTAGGTAGGTTCACTGTATCACGTCTCCCATCAAATCGTATTCCAACGAGTTGGTTATTTTCACGTCAACAAAATCTCCGACGGAAAGTTGCTTTGCGCTGTACGCATACACAGTTCCGTCAATTTCCGGAGCCATAAATTCCGTTCTTGCTTTATAAACATAGGCATCGCCGTCTTGCTGAACAAACTCATCAATTATGCAGCGATATGTTTTGCCAACGTCTTGTTGCTGAATTTGTTGCAAAACTTTGTATTGCGTCTTATACAAGCGCTTTACGTAGGAATTTTTTAGGCGCTGGGACACTTGATTAGGCAACTTTGCAGCAACGGTGCCTTCTTCGCGCGAGTAGGCAAAAAAGCCAACGTTGCGCATGTGATATTGCTGCAAAAATTCGTCCACTTCTGCTACCGTTTGTGCAGTTTCACCAGGGAAACCACAAATGAAGGTAGAACGAACGCTTATTTTTGGCGTTGAATTTGCAAGTCTATCAAAAAGATTGCGCACTTGTTGCCCTGTGGAGTGCCTGTTCATAGCCTTTAGAATACCGTCGTTGACGTGTTGAAGGGGTACATCTATATACTTGGCAACTTTGGGATTGGTTTCAATTTCGCGAACCAAACGTTCGTCGGTGAGTTCTGGATAGCAATACAAAAGCCGTATCCATTGTATGCCCGGCACTTGGGAAAGTGCTTGCAACAGTTCCACGAGTTTGGGTTCGCCGTAGATGTCGGCGCCATATTTTGTGGTATCTTGCGCAACCAAAATCAATTCCTTCACGCCTTTTGCGGCCAAATCTTGCGCTTGTGCAACAACTTGTTCCATCGGTACGGAACGCAAACGACCTCGAATGTAGGGAATTAGGCAATATGAGCAAAAATTGTTGCAACCGTCACCTATTTTTAGGTAAGCAAAGTGTTTAGGTGTGGTTAGCACACGGTTGCCAAAAGTTAAACAAACGTTACTTCCGTTATAAAGTTTTCTTTCGCCGGAAAGGGTTTCGCTGACAATTTGGCAAATGTTGTCATATTCGTTAGTGCCCACCACCGCATCGGCCTCGTCCAGTTCGTCAAAAATTTCCTTTCCGAATTTTTGTCCCAAACAGCCGGTTACGATAATTTTTTTGCAAGTGCCTTCATCCTTGTAGTGGAACATTTCCAAAACAGTTTCGATAGATTCTTTTCTGGCTGATTCCAAAAAGGCACAGGTGTTGACAATAATAACGTCCGCCTGCGCGGGATCAGAAGTTATTTCGTATCCGCCTTGGCGCAAGTTTTCTAGCATAACTTCGCTGTCGACACGGTTTTTGTCGCATCCAAGCGAAACAAGTCCAATTTTTATCATAGGTTGTTCACTCATACACTATTTTGCCGGCAAACTAACTTGTTGCGGCATTTTTTTGTTAATCATTATGCACCGCCTTTGCGCGGCAAGCAATGCAATTTGCACAAAAGTTAGCGTTAAACAATTGCGCAAAGTGCAAAATTTGAAAAAATGTTTGAAAGCCGATCAATAGCTGTCGTCCATATCGGGGAACAGTTCGTCAAGTTGATCGAGCGTCACCAAAACACGCAAAGGTTTCGTACTGGTTTCGCTGGCCAAAGGTTCTTCCACGTAGTGCATTTTTTGCAAAGTATCCATTATGCGACCGGCACGGTTGAAACCGATTTTTAGCGAACGTTGAATGGATGCAATGGATGCACGACCACCTTGACGTTCCAGCCAGAAACGCAGTGCTTTTTTGCAGTAGGGGTCAATTTGATCATCCTTGTCTTCTGCCTTTTCAACAACGTGTTCTTCCTCTTCTTGGTTTTGAGAGGTGAAAATTTCCTTAGAAATGGATGGATCGTAGTAGGATTCGTTTTGACTCTTGACAAATTCAACTAGGCCGTTAATTTCGTCATCCGACAGGTAGGCACCTTGAATACGAGCCAATTCGGCACTGCTGGGGTTCATATACAGCAAGTCTCCGTGTCCTAGCAATTTTTCTGCACCGCCGCCGTTCAAAATGGTCATACTATCGGCAGTGGAAGAAACTTTGAGGGCAATACGACAAGGGAAGTTTGTTTTAATTGTGCCAGAAATAATCTTTGTGTCGGGACGTTGTGTTGCAAGCACAAGGTGAATACCTGCTGCACGAGCCTTTTGTGCAAGACGTTGAAGTTTTGCTTCGAAGGACTTTTGAGCAACGGACATAAGGTCGGCCAATTCGTCCACGATAAGCACCAAATAGGGCAACTTTTGTGTGAGTCTTGGGTTGATTTTTGCGTTGTAGTCGGCAATGTTAGCAACGTTGTTTTGACGCAACAATTGATAGCGCGATTCCATTTCTGCAATCAAATAGTCCATGGCCGACAGCGCATCGTTGGCATTGATGATTGTTTCGCTTGTAAGCAGGTGAGGAATTCCGTCGTAGCGTCCAAATTCTACCAACTTCGGGTCCACCATGATAAAGCGCAAATATTCTGGGCCGTAGCGATACATTAGACTGGCAATCATGGAATGAAGGAACACACTCTTGCCCGATCCGGTTGTGCCGGCAACCAAAAGGTGAGGCAATTTAGTTAGATCCGCCAACACCATTTCACCGGAAATTTCTTGTCCGACGGTGAAAATTAGGCCACCTTTCTTTTCGCGATAAGCCTTGGATTCCAAAATTGAACGGAATGCAACAGGGCTTCTGCGCTTGTTTGCAACTTCTATACCAACCAAATTTGTGCCCGGAATGGGAGCTTCGATACGAATTTCTCCTTCCGCTTCCAAACAAGCCTTTAAGTCTTGCGCATATTGGTTGAAGTCGCTCATTTTTGTTTTGAGAGATTTAACTTCGAATTTATAGCGGGTTACGGTTGGGCCAACAACCTGTCCGGCCGATTCCACTTTGATGCCAAACACCGATAATTTGTTTGTAATGGCAAACACAGCGCGAATGCGGAAATCTTCGTCATCGTCGTCAATGATCATGGGCTCGTTCAAAAGATCCATGGGCGGAACGACGTACTTGGGATATTTGTGCACCTTTTCTTGAACTTCACGCAATTCGTCCTTGGTGCGGAAATCGAAACCAACTTGCACACCGCCGGGGACGATCGTTTCCTTTTCGATGGGAACAAGTTCGTCGGCATTTGCATAGTGTGGTTCAACCGGTTCTTGAACGGAAGCTGCAGGTTGTTGAACATAGCTTTGGTTTTGAGGTTCAAAAAGCTCGTCTTCCGCTTCGTCTTCGAATTCGAAGGTGAGCGTTTGCGCAGTTTGCGGTTGCGAATAAGTTTGAACAGTGGGCTGCTGGGGTTGTTGAACGGGCTGTTGAATGGGTTGCGGTTGAACTTGCGACGTGACAGGTTGCGGCTTGATTTCTTCCGCGACGGGCTGAGTTGTCACAAACGGCTGATAGGTTTGCGGCGGTTCTGGTTCGGTGAACACGTCCACCACGTCCACGGGTTGCTGTGCGACGACGGGTTCTGGTTTGGGAGCCTGCTTGGGAGTTATCCAACCTTCGTCCGCACCATAGGTTCTTGTTGTTGAACTTGCAGCAGGTGCGGCGGGCTTTTCGTAGTTTTGAGTGGGAGTTTGCGTTTGAACGGCAGGCGTTGGGGAAATACGCCAAGAACTGTCCTCTTCCACGGTGGGCTTTGTGGGTTTAGGTTCTTCAACGGGGGCAGAATAGGTTTTTGCGCCCATTTCTTCCGATTCCTCGTCGTTGCGAGAGAAGAAATCGTTGCCGAGTGTTTGCGCACCACCCTGGTTGAACAACACGGAATGAGCATCCATTTTGGGGGAATAACCACCATCCAACGAGGATTGAGGGGCAACGTTATAGACATCGCCGCTTTCCGTTTCTTCCACAACTTGCGGTTCCACGGTGCGTTCGTCAAACAAAATTCTTAAAGCCTTTGCGCGTTCGTCTTCCACGGAGACTTCCGGAACAGGTTGCACGGGAATGGGCTCGACGGGTTCGGAGGACGGTTGTGTGAGTGTTAGTTTGCCAGTGAAATAGCTATAGAAAAAATCTCCGATTGTACAAACAGACCAAGCAAGCAAACCAAACAAAACAACGGCCGTGGCATAGATTGTGATGACTTTTTGCAGACCGTACGTTATGGTGCCAAAAACAATGCCGCCAAAGGTGGGGACGCCGTTGTAGTAGTTATAGACAAAATCGGCGTATTGCGAAAATGGAATCATCGAGCCTTCAGCATCGTAGCATAGGTAAATTGTAGAAAAAACATGCACAAGCATGACGATTTCCACAAAAGCAAGGCCAAAATGCACGGCGTATTTGGAAGGGATGCGAATTGTTTTGCCTGCAAGCAAGAAGGAACACGCCACAATAAGCGCGATCATCATGCCATAAAACGCCATGCCAAAACTGCCAACGAAAAAGTTGGCAATGCCTTTAAGTGCTTGATTGTTAAAAAAAGCTCCACAAAAAGTGAAAATGATAAGCACTGCCGCCAACGCAATGGTTAGCGAACAAACAACCTTTTTGCGAGTAGATATGCTTTTAGCCATAATTCCTCCGTGGGGGCACCAAGGCCCCAAAACTAGTGTAACGATGAAAATGGTTACACATTACAATCGAAATTATTATACAATATATTTATTAAATAATCAACGAAAATGAAAAAATAAAATAATAACTTTCCTTTGAAAATTCTTTTGGAAAAATTGCGAAGTGTTGCAACAAAAAAACAGCCTCATAAAATTGTGAGACTGTTTTGAGATGCTCTTTGCGTGGAAGCAGTTTAGTTAATGAAGTTTTGTTGCTATATTTAGTAGAAAAACCAAACCGAATATGGCACGACGACGTCGTATGCAACAAAATTTGCGGAATGCACGACTGCTTTGGAAATAACACGGATGGAAAATTCGCAGAGTTTCAATTTGAGACCGGCAACGTTGGGTAGAGAAAGCCTGTCGTGGTCAACAAAATGAAGGGATTTTTTGTTCTAGGCAAGCAAAACTGTTTGCGGAGGACAAAAATTTTAGTTGTAAAATATATTCTTTACCCGCAATAAAGAATAACAAAGTACGGAAGGCAAACTATGCCAAAATTTTGCCACTAAGTTGCGAAACAAAATTGAAATCGGAAACTTCAGGACCAACGTAGGAACTTGCGTGACGTTGCGAAAACAATTTTTGCGCCAATGCGTTCACTTCTTCTGCTGTCAGCTGATTGTAGCGTTCAATTTCCTTTTCGGGATCATAAAGAGCGCCGGTTTTGAGCAAGCAACGACCATGCAGGCGCATAAGAGTAAGGTTGCTTTCTAAGTTCATATACAAACCATTTTCCGCTTGCAAACGAGCGCGAGCCAACTCTTTTTCCGTTATGCCATCATCAACAAAGCGGCGAATTTCGTCTTGAATTAGCAAGCACGCTTTTTGGGCGTTTTGCGGACTGAGCCCAGCGTAGATTTCGAACATGCCACAGTTGGAATAGAAGGACGGATAGGAAAACACGGAATAAACCAAGCCGTGTTTTTCGCGCAGGGACTGAAACAGCCTACTGGTGGCACCGCCGCCAAGTGTGCTAGCAAGAACGGATGTTGCGTGACGTTCAGCAGCAGTAACGGAGAAACCGCCAAAGGCCATTTCGACGTGCGCTTGTTCGATTGCTTTGAAACGATGCAAGAATTTATCTGTGTAGGAAACGGGCGACTCTGCGCTAGAAGCACAGCGATTTTCACCCGAAAAGTTGCTTTCAAAGTACTGTTCGATAAACTTATCCAGTTGTTCAAGATCGAATTTTCCGGCAACGGAAATGACGGTATTTGCAGCAATATAGTGGTTTTTCTTGAAATTTAATATGCTATGTCTGTCAGAGTATTTTATATTGTTGGGATTTCCTAGTATAGTTTGCCCAAGAGGCTGGTCGAAAAACAACGCAGAGCTAATTAAATCTTGACTAACGTCGTCTGGCGTATCCTCGCACATTTTTATTTCTTCTAGCACCACACCTCTTTCCTTTTCTAGTTCGTCGGCGGGAATTTCGGCATTGAAATACATGTCGGACAAAACGTCGATGCATTTTTCCAAATCGCGCGTGGCGCTTTTGGTATAGAAACAAGTGCAATCCTTAGAAGTGTAGGCATTCATTGTTGCGCCCAAATCGTCGATGGCTTCGGAAATTTGCAATGCCGTGCGGCGTTTTGTGCCTTTGAACAACAGGTGCTCGATAAAATGAGAATATCCGTTGTTTTTCTCGTTTTCTAAAACGCTGCCAACGTTAACAAAAACTCCGAAACTAACAGTGTAGAAATTTTCCAGTTGAGTTGCAACAAGTCGCAATCCGCTTTTATATTGTTTGTAGAATGTCATTGTTCACCTATAATTTCACTAACCGTAACAAGGTTAAAATTATTATCTAAAAAGTGTTGAACCATTTTCGGCAAGGCTGCAAGCGTGTGTTGTGTTGGATGCATCAAAATAAGCTCCCCGCCGCAAACGTTTTTTGTTGCCCGAGTGAAGATCAAATTGCTATCATTATCGCGCCAATCGATAGTATCCCTAGTCCACATGATGGTTCGACAACCACAACTGCCGGCGGCCTTCAAAGTATCTTGCGAAAAATCACCACTGGGCGGCGCAAATAACACGGGCATTTTGCCGCAAATTTCAAAGATAAGTTTGTTGCAAGTGGAAATTTCGTCGACGTTTTGTGAATAGGTTAGTTTTGAATGCTGCTTGTGATAGTATCCGTGATTGCCGATTTCGTGCCCTGCTTCGCAAATCTTTTTTAGAATTTCGGGATTTTGAGCCACCCAATGACCGCCGACAAAGAACGTGGCTCTTGCACCGCTTTTTTGCAAAATGTTCAAAAGGTCGTCGATGAATTCCGTGCCCCAATAAACGTTTATCATCAGAGCAACGTTATTGCCTGTGCCCCTATAGATTGGGTCGCACGAATCCTTACCGAAAACGTTTGTAGTTGCACCGACAAGGCCGACGGCCGAAACGCAGCAAATGACAGCAACCAACAGTACGTTAATAACCACGTGCAAAAACAATTTGTTTTTCATACACCACTCCGCAGTAGTATATTCCAAAACAAGCATTTACTTGCACTGCTTCTAATAAGATTATACCCTTTCCAAACCGATGTCAACCACACAACGGCAATTGAAAGAAAACTTGCAAAAAATTTTACACAACGGAGAGGGCGGAAGCACAAAAGTTTTCACAAGGCCGATCGCCTTGTGACGAACTTCCCAACAACAGTGAATGCTGCAATACGAAAGCTTTCGCCACCACAAAAGTTCACGTGCGTTTTGTAGTTAGTTTTGAGGAAAATGATTGCTACTTTAATAACTGAAAGAAACGTCAAAAAAACATAGCTTCGAAGGATAAAAAAATTAGGGAATGAGAAAATGCCGTGAGCAACAGGCGATAAATAAAATTATAGCTGACAAGCGTCACCAAACCGAGAAAAAAGTTGACAGACATTTCATTGTGCGCTTGTGGATGCAAAAGAAATGGCAACGACAACAGGTGTTGTGTAGATGTTCAATTGTTTTATATGATTAAGCAAGGTGAAAAGTTGTTAATTGCAAATCCTGCACTTTTATTCCAATACAAAAGCAATTTAATTTTAGTACAAAAAATTAGTTTTGATTGCAAGTTGCTAGTGTTAATATTAAAAAATTTTTTGAGAGTTACAATTAGCAATAATAGATAGTAAAAGTCAGGCAGCAATAGAACAAAACGAATCCGTTGCGGAAAGTTGTTGACTGACAAACCCCACATTTTCATCTTCAAACAAAATGTGATTTAATTATAGACAAGAAAATGACTTTGCGTACGCATATCGGTGCCGATATTAAACGAATTGTTATGAGTAGTTGCAAATAGAATGTTAACACGAATGACAGGCAACAAAAAGGACGGAAGAAATCCGTCCTTAAAAAAATAAATTATGTTGATTTTTGATTTTTGTTGAAATTGATGGAGAAACAAATTGATGTTACACCACTAGTTTGCCGAGCAAAACTTTTAGTACTTTTCCTATGAACGAGGGCAGTTTGTAGCATACGATTTTACTTCTCATAAACATCTCCATGTTTTTTTGTAAAATTTTATGCAGTGCGCAAGAAAAAGGTTACAAATTTTTAAGTTTGGAGATTGCTTCGGCCTTGTCTTCTGCAAAAACAATAAAACTGCCCGCAACCAGCACGTTTGCGCCAGCATCCACAACAAGTTTAGCCGTTTCGGCGTTAATTCCACCATCAACTTGAATAAGTTTGTTTGGGAAAAGCTTGCGAGCCGTTTTGATTTTTTCTATGCACGAAGGCATGAATTTTTGACCACCAAAGCCTGGCTTTACGGACATGATCAAAACCATATCAATCAAGTCGGCATAGGGCAACAAATCTTCAACGGCAACTTCCGGATTGACAGCAATACCGACTTTGGCACCAAATTTTCGTATACGTTGTGCCGTTTTTGCGACATCGCTATCGGTGTTAGAGTGAATTGTTATGATTGATGCACCAGCTTTTACGTAGTCTTCGACCACCGCTAGCGGGCTTGTTACCATCAAATGAACGTCTAGTGGCAAGTTTACGCTTTGATGCAGATTGCGAATGTGTTCTAGACCTAAAGCGACGTTTGGAACAAAAACTCCATCCATGACATCGCAATGAAGCCAATCTGCACCACAATTTTGCAGTTGATTGCTAACTTCGAAAAGTTTATCCTTCTCTACGTTCAAAATTGACGGACTAACTAAAATTTTGCTCATATTTTCCTCCGAAAAAAAAGTTTGCGCAATTAGTATTCTTTTTGTTCCGCTTCGCGCAATTGTTTTATTTCTTCCAAATAGCGACCGTATCTATCGGCGTTTAACAAGCCTTTTTGCACTGCTTGTTTAACGGCGCAATCTGGTTCTACGGTGTGCGTGCAAGAAGGATACTTGCAAGCATGTGCCACTTCCACAAAATCGTCCCAATAAAGGCGAAGTTCATCTGAGCGAACATCTTGAATATCGCACAAAGAAAAACCGCAGGTATCTACGACGTAGCCGCCCATAACCTTGTGCAACGAGCTGTGGCGCGTTGTGTGCATGCCACGGCCTGTTTTTGCAGATAGACCACCTATTTCACCGTTAACGTTTGGAATAAGCGTGTTCAAAATAGACGTTTTCCCCACGGCGGATTGTCCAGCAAAGCACACTGTTTTGCCTTCCACATACTTTTGCAAGGCCAAAACGCTTTCGTTATTAAAGGCAGACAATTTGACAACGTCGCAAACGGCGGAATAGTTTTGCTCCACCACTTTTGCAGTGCCATCGTCGATATCTATTTTGTTAACCAAAATTATTGGTTCAATTTTTTCTTGAAAACAGTTTATAAGTACTTTATCCGCCAAATAAAAATCCGGCTTTGGTTGGCAAGACAAAACCAAAAAGCAAACGTCAACATTGGCAATTTCCGGACGATGCAGTTTGTTTTTGCGTGGCAAAATTTCCGTAATAACACCTTTGCCTTTGTGCAAATTTTCAAACTTAACCTTATCACCAACAAGTACGTCAAAATCGTTATATCTAAACTTTTTTGGGGAAAAACATGTGAACTTTGCCTTTTCGGTTTGAACGGTGAAAACACCGCCAACAGTTTTGGTGACAATTCCGCTTAACGTTTCAACCATTGTTTTCCTCCAAGTAGCGGCGGCGAAGTTGTCCGCAAGCGCCTTCTACATCTTGCCCCATGGTGCGCCTGCGTGTGGCCGAAATTCCAAGTTTATCCAAATATCCAAGAAACTTTTTGAGTACTTTTTCGCTAGTGCCTTTCAAGCCCGTTTCTTTTACGGGGTTTAATGCTATAACGTTTACATGAACGGACATTCCTCTTAGCAGCGAAGCAAGTTTTAGTGCGTGTGCGTAGGTATCGTTTTGGCCGTCGATAAGGGTATATTCCACAATAACACGGCGTCCGGTCTTTTCGAAATAGTATTTGCACGCTTCCACCGCTTCACTAACGGCATAGGCGTTTGCAATGGGCATAATTTGCTTGCGCTCGTCGTTATCGGGATTGTGCAAGCTAAGCGTTAGGTTGACAGAATGGCCTTCGTCGGCCAACTGGCGCATTTTGGGGGCAATTCCGCAAGTGGAAAGAGAAACGTTGCGTTCGGAAACGTTTATGCCCTCCGGCGCAGAAATAAGTTGCAAAAATTTTGTGACGTTTTGGTAGTTATCTAGCGGCTCTCCACTGCCCATCATAACAACGTTTGTTACGTAGCGTTCGTTGCCACCGCCTAAGGCATTTACACTTAGCACTTCACCCAAAATTTCGCCGGCAGAAAGGTTGCGCACTAAGCCGCCCAACGTGCTTGCACAAAACTTGCAGCCCATGCGGCACCCGACCTGACAGGAAACGCACAGTGTGTTGCCATACTTATAGCGCATCAAGACGCCTTCCACCACGTTGCCGTCGTGCAACTGAAACAAGAACTTTTGCGTTCCGTCAATGGAGGAAGATAGCGTTTTTATTATGCGAGCAGAAACGGCTACACAACCAAAATCCTTCAACTGACTGCGAAAAGCCTTGGAAAGATTTGTCATTTGGTCGAAATCGGCGCCCTTCATCAGCCAAGAATATAGTTGGTTGGCGACAAAAGGCTTAACGTTGAAATTTTCGACGACGAATTGAGCCAGCTCGATTTTTGAAAAATCGTTCAAAATGGTAGTCATCGTTAGTTAATTCTTTTCAAAACAGCAAGGTAGAATCCTTGCATGCCGTCCTTATGCGGCAAAAATTGATAGAAACCCTTGCCGTGTGTTTGCGGCAATTCGGCAATATCTATTTGGCCAAGTTCAAAATTTTGATGTTCTTTTAAAAATTTGCGAACGTTTTGGCCGTTTTCGTTATCAAAAACCGTGCAAGTGGAAAATACAAGATTTCCACCCACGGAGACGTAGTTTGCGCAGTTGCACAGAATTTCCTGTTGCAACTTCATAAGCGTGGATATATCGGCATTTTGCCTGAAAAGTTTGATGTCGGGGCGATTATCCAACACTCCGAATCCACTGCATGGCACGTCGCACAAAACAGTGTCGAACTTACCAAACCACTGCTCGCGAGGAACTGTCATATCCATGCAATGCGTTTCAACCAGCGCATTCATACGCTTTGCGTAGGAATTTATAAGCTGAACACGATGTTCGTGCACGTCACACGCCACGACGGAAAGCTCCGGCCTTAGTTGCTTTACGTAAACAGCCTTGCCGCCGGGCGCCGAACAGCAATCCAAAACGGCACTTTTTGCAACGTTTGCTACCGCTTTTGCAATGGCCATGGAACACAAGCTTTGAACGGTGAACGTTTCGTCCGGTTGAGGCAATTTGCCGCCAACAATAACGGCATCTTCAAAACAACTAGGTTTATATTCGACGAACTTTTTCAGTGCTTTTTTATCAACAAAGCGCACGCAAGTTTCGTTGTTTGCACGCCAACTTGCAATCTTATACGCCTCTTCTTTGCCATAATCCTTAATAAGCTTTTTTAGTGCCCATTCGGGATAGGAATTTTGCACGGAGACGCACGTAGTTTCATCAGTGGGCCAATCGTTAAAATTTTGCACGGCGCCGGCAATACTTTTTAGTGTTGCATTGACAAATCCCACTTGCCGCCTATCTTCCGTAACTTTTGCAAGTTCAGCAAGGTCGTTTACAACGGTATAGACGGGAATAGACAAGTTGAATAAGCAATAGGTGCCAATTTTTAGAATCAGCAAAACGTCGCCTTTGGGCATTTTTTTTACAAAACGCGAAACAACGTAGTTGAACTTCAAATCCTCGTCCAAAACGCCATAAACAATTTTTGTGATAAGCGCACGGTCTTGAGCTTTACTTGCGGCAAGAGTTTTGTTTAGTGCTTGCGTTGAAAATGCGCCTTGCGAATATATTGATTGCAAAGTCAAAAAGGACTTTAGAAACGCATTGTTCATTATTCACCCAAAATTGTGCCAACGGCAATTTTTTTGCCACACAAAAAGCTTACGATGTCCATTCTTTTTGCCCCTTGTAACTGCAACATGCGAACAGAAACGCCCGTTCCGTCGCCACAGGCAACAACCAGCGTCTTTTTGCCGCACTCAACAACTTCACCGGCAGCACCAGTGCACTTGTCGGCGAGGCGCAAATCGAATATTTTTAGAATTTGACCGTTCCAAATCGTGTGCGCACCAACGTTGGGAGAAAGTGCTCTCACCAAATTTATAATTTCGTTTGCAGGTTTGTTCCAATCAATTTTTTCCTGTTCGGCACTTATTTTCTTTGTGAAAGTTGCTTGCGATTCGTCTTGCGGAGTGAAGATTGCAGTTCCGTTTTGTATTTGTTCTAGTGCTTCAACAACTGCTTCCGCACCCAAAACAGAAAGCCTATCAAACAGTTGTCCGCAGTTTTCGTAGGGTTGAATTTCGAGCGACTTTTTGACGATCATATCGCCTGCATCCACCGCTTTTACCGTTTGCAAAATAGTTACTCCAGTTTGAGTGAAACCATGCAATAAAGCCGATTGAATAGGCGAAGCGCCACGCAAAAGCGGCAATAAAGAACCGTGAATGTTAATTATGCCGTGTGGAGCAATGTCGATGATTTCTTGTGAAAGAATTTGACCATATGCTGCAGTCACCATTATATCCGGAGCAAGCGCACGAAGTGTTTCTACACCGTCACGCGAAATTTTTTCGAATTGAAAAAGCGGCACGTTGTTTTCAAGCGCAAATTTTTTCACTGCACAAAACTCAACTTTTCCACGTGCGCCAACCTTATCGGGCTGACAAACACACGCCAGAAGTTCATGGCGCTTGATAATTTCGCGCAGGGCGCAAATTCCAAAATCGGGCGTTCCAAGAAAAATAACTTTCATGTTGCCTCCTTTACTGTTAGTTGGGAAGTTTTTTCTTCATTTTGTCGGCAAACAAAATGCCGTCCAAGTGATCCATTTCGTGCAAGAATACACGGGCAAAATAGCCTTCCGCATGCAAAGAATGTTGTTTGCCATTTCTATCAAAGTAGGTGATGTCGATTTTTTCCGCACGCTCAACTAGGCCACGGAAACCGTCAACGGAAAGGCACCCTTCGTTGTCGGTGCACTTGCCCGAAGAACGCACGAGTTTAGGATTGACCAATTCGTACAAGACTTCGTCGTATTCCACAATGCAAACACGCTTCAATACGCCAACTTGCGGTGCGGCCAATCCCAGGCCTTCTGCGTGATGCAAAGTTTCGATCATATCGTCCAAAAGTTGATGAAGTCGGTCATCAAACGCATCCACAGGCTTAGAAATTTTTCTAAGCAAGGGATCTCCCATTTTTATAATGTTTCTTCTAGCCATAGTACACCTGTTTTAAGATAAATTTTGTGGATTGCGTTCAGCAAACACCGAAACGCCACCCTTCGTTTTTTGGTTGCAAACAGAATAAATTTGTTGCAACGTTTCTTCCAAACCATCCTTGGAAAGTTTCATAAGTATTTGAAAACGGAATTTCTTTTCCGCACGCTTCAGCGGACAGCGCATTTTATCTAAATACAAAAACGTCGACGGATTTTCCGTTTTTAGATTGCAAATTTGGGCATACTGCTCTGTTAAAGCGTCGATGCAACTTTTTTCGTCTTCGCCTTGATAGAGAATGCGAACAATTTCCGTGAAAGGTGGAAAACCGGAAATTTCGCGCACGTTGATTTCGCGGCGATAAAACCCCAAATAGTCTTGCTTGGCAGCAAAGGACAAACAATAGTGATTGGGCGTGTAGGTTTGCAAAACGACCTTGCCGTCAGCCGTACTTCTGCCACTTCTTCCAGCAACTTGCGTTAGCAATTGAAAGGTGCGTTCGCAAGCCAAAAAGTCGTCGTGATGCAAAGTTTGGTCGCCATCCAAAATTCCGACCAAAGTAACTTTGGGGAAGTCGTGCCCTTTTGCTATCATTTGTGTGCCCACCAAAATTTGCGCCTCTTCGCGCGCAAAAGCATCCAAAATTTTTGCGTGCCCTTCCTTTGTGCGAGTGGTATCGGCATCCATACGCAAAATTTTTACGCCCGGGAAGCCTTGTTGCAACAACTGCACTATTTGCTGCGTGCCCACCTTGCCTTGACGGAAACTGTTTTCGTGACAGTTGGGGCATTTTGTTAGCATATAGTACTTTTTGCCGCAATAATGGCATTTTAGCATGCCGTCTTCGCGATGAACCGTCAAGCTTACATCGCAATCGGAACACTTAGCCACGTAGCCGCACTTTGTGCACATCAAAAAGGAAGAATATCCACGGCGGTTGAGGAAAATCATTGCCTGGTTGCCGTCGCGAATTGTTTCCGTAAGGCGCATAAGTAGCAACCTGGAAAAAATGCCTTTGTGCCCTGCAGCAGATTCCTTAGCCATGTTAACAATTTCCACTTGTGGCAACGGCCTTTTGTTGATGCGTTCCGGCATGGAAATTAGCTGCAATTGGCCTTGTTGAGCCTGATAAAAACTAACCAAACTAGGCGTTGCACTGCCCAACACCAAGGCCGCACCATTTTGCGTTGCACGATATTTTGCAACGGCAATCGTATCGTAACGAGGATTGAAATCGGAAATGTAGCTGGCGTCGTGTTCTTCGTCAATGATGATTGCACCAATGTTTTCTAGCGGAGCAAAAACTGCACTACGCGCGCCAACGGCAATTTTGGCTTCGCCAGTCTTCAGGCGCAGCCATTCGTCGTAGCGTTCCCCAACCGAAAGCCCACTGTGCAAAAGCGCGACGGTGTTGCCAAAGCGTTCACGCAAGCGGCGCAACATGTTGGGAGTAAGGGAAATTTCTGGCACCAACATTATTGCCGTTTTGCCTTCGGCAACGATCTTTTCGATAACCGTCAAATAAACTTCCGTTTTGCCCGAGCCTGTTACTCCGTGCAACAAAAACTTGCCGTTTGAGCCCTTCAAAATGCATTTTACGGCGTTTTGCTGTGCATCCGTTAGTTGGTGCCGAACGGAATTTTGCACCGCCAAGCCCTTGTAGGGAGTGCGGCGAACAGCCATTTCGAAGGTAGAAACAAAGCCTTTTTCTTCTAGTGCTTTCAAAGCACCGTTGCCGAATTGTGCGTTAAGTTTTTCGCACAAAGTGGCGCCGTTTTCGCATAAAAATATCACCAAATCCCTTTGTCGCACGGCATTGGGTTTCAGTGAATTCAAAACGTCCTGCACGTTGCAACCGACAGCAAGTTGAGCCACCTTTTTGGAAAGTGTTTTCACCCTGTTGCCTCGCATTTCGGCAGGAATAAACAAACGCAAAACGTCCACCCAACGCAGATTATATTGCTTGCGCATGAACAGCCCAAGCTGCAACAAATCTTGCGAAACGGCGGGAAAATCGTCGAGCGGTTTTATGATACTTTTAAGTTTTTCCAAAGGCACATCGGCAGTTTGTTGCTGACCGACAATAAAACCTTCCACGTTTCTGTTAGCAAAGTTAACCAAAACTCTGCTACCGATAGGGTAATTTTCGCCTTTGTAGTGAAAAATTTTGTCAACTTCACTTGCCGAAACGTCCACAATAACGGAATAAATCATTCGGCAATCCTATCTAAAATTAAATTTGCAACGTCCGATTTGGACATTTCGGGATATTGCGTTGCATTTTGCTTATCTATCAGCGTGACAACGTTGGTATCACTGCCGAAGACAACGTTGTTTTTCACGTCGTTCAGCACAGCCAAATCGGCATTTTTTGCAAGTAGTTTGCCGCGAGCAATTTCCACACTGTTGCTTGTTTCGGCGGAAAATACGCACAAGAACTTGTTGCCTTTAACCTTGCCGACAGCTTTTGCAACGTCGGGATTTTTTTCAAATTCCAGCACCAAATTATCCGTTTTTATTTTTTCGGCAGAAAACGTTTTGGGCTTGTAGTCGCAGGGGGCGGCGGCCATAACAAATGCGTCAAAGTCGTTTGCGCGTTTAAGCGTTTCGTCAAACATTTGCTGTGTTGTTTCAACATTAATAACGGCAGCTCCCGGATTTATTGTGGCCACGTGTCTTGCAAGAACAACGGTCACTTCAGCGCCACGCTTAATTGCTTCGTCAACCACAGCGGCGCCCATTTTTCCACTGGAAAAATTGGTTATAAAACGAACATCATCCAACTTTTCCAAAGTTGCGCCACAAGTAACGAGAATTTTTTTGCCAAGCAAATCTTGTTTGGGACAAAGCAATTTGGTGCAAAAATCCACAATTTCGTTCGGCTCGGCCATTCGTCCATCGCCGACATCTCCGCAAGCCAAAAAGCCCGTGCCGGCATTTACCACCAACACGCCACGTTGCTTGAGCGTTTGCAAGTTGGCGTTGAATGCTGCGCTGTGATACATATTGACGTTCATTGCAGGGCAAACCACCACTGGCGCTGTTGTTGCCATTACGGTTGTGGAAAGCATATCATCGGCAATGCCGTTAGCCATTTTGCCAATTATGTTGGCGGTAGCAGGACAAATCAAAAATAAATCGGCTTTTTTAGCAAGCGAAACGTGTTCCACCTCCCAATGCGGCTTGTTACCAAAAGTATCGGTGACAACAGGACGATTAGAAAGTGTTTCGAAAGTTAGAGGCGTGACAAATTGCGTGGCGTTTTTAGTCATGATAACATCCACGTTTGCACCCAATTTTTTTAAATTTCTAACCACTTGGCACACTTTGTAGACAGCAATGCCGCCACTGATGCCCAACACCACGTTTTTTCCTTGCAATTTTAGCATAGTTATTTTTTAATTTCGGTTATTCCTTCGTCAAATTCGTCTGCCGCATACGAAATGGGCTTGTTGTTTTGAGGAAGTTCGGGAGTGTCGTTAAGTTCCTTTGCACGTTTTGCAACCATGCAGCAAAGAGCATATTTATTGCCGGCTTTTTCCGTCAATTCGTCAATAGGGGGTTTTGTGATCATTGTTAGTTCCTTCCTTTCAAAATTTCGATTATTTCTGCAACGGCACGGTCCACGTTGTCGTTCATAATGCAATGGTCGTATTTGCTGCGTTGAGCAAGTTCAAGTTTGTTGCGAGCCATGCGAATTTGAATTTTTTCCGGTGTTTCCGAACCGCGTTTGATAAGTCTGTCGTAAAGTTCTTGTTCACTGGGTGCTTCGATGAAAAACAAAATGCTATCAGGATAGTTTTGTTTTACTTGCAAAGCGCCTTTTACGTCAATTTCCAAAATTACGTCTTTGCCGAAATTGAGCATATCGACAACGAATTTTTTGGGCGTTCCGTAGTAGTTTTCAAAGTGTTGATCGTATTCCAACAATTCGTTATTGCGAACCATTTCCAAAAAAGTTTCCGTCGAAACGAAGAAATAACTTCTGTTCTTTCTTTCGTTGGGGCGAGGAGCTCTGGTTGTTGCCGAGCAAGACATAACTAAATCGGGCATTTGACGCATAAGTTCTGCGCAAATGGTGCCTTTGCCGGCTCCGCTAGGACCGGAAATGATAATAAGATTGCCCATTTTCTTTTCTTCCATAATGTACCTCTTTGTGTTATTCTAGGTTTTGAATTTGTTCCCTGATTTTTTCAATTTCGTTTTTAAGTTCCAACGCAACGTTGGTTAGATCGACGTTGAGCGATTTGCTGCAAATTGTGTTGGTTTCACGGTTGAATTCCTGAACCAAAAAATCCAATTTGCGGCCAACGGGCTGCTCCGATGCCAAAATTTCTCTGGCGTGCGCAATGTGTGCGGTGAGACGAGTGATTTCTTCGTCGATGCAACATTTATCGGCAAAGAAACAAACTTCGTTGGCAAGCTTGCTTTCGTCCAAAGCAACGTCTTGCAAGGCCGATTGAATGCGAGAACGCAACTTTTCGCGATAGGTTTCCGCAACGGTGGGCGCCACTTTTTTGACGGAACTAAGCAAACCTTCCACAACGTTTAGCTTGCTTAACAAATCGTTGCGCAAACGATTGCCTTCCGTTTCTCTCATGTCGTTTAGTTGCACTACGGCACCGCTAACTGCTTCGAGTAGCATTTCTTTTAGCACGGCATCGTCTTCGGAAACTTGTTCCAAAGTTAGAACGTCAGGACTGCGCATAAGCGACAACAAAGTGAAATCGTCTCTCAAACTATCGAATTTTTCTTTCAAACTGTTGGCGGCCAGAACGTATCCTTCAGCAAGCTGAAAATCAACGCACACTTGTTTATCGGTGGCGCCGGTTAGGCGATAGTTGACAAACACATCCACGTGTCCGCGCGAAAGTGATTGTTGAAGAGCCGCTCTTATGGTATCTTCATAGGCCAAAAATGCGCGTGGCATTTTGGTGGAAATATCCAAAAAACGGTGATTTACGCTTTTAAGTTCGACGGTAAGTTCCTTGTTTTCCCTGTAGGAAACGCACTTGCCGTACCCAGTCATACTTTTCATATAGTGCACCTAGATTTTCAATCAATATATTGTAACACGAAAAAGTTATTTTTTCAATTGATATTCACAAATAATATCAAACTTTTCGCCTGCAAACATGCAAAACAATTGACCGAACACCGCTTTTTTGTAGCAGCTATGTGAGCAAGCCGCACAAGGCGGGCAGCATCCGTTTGCTTTGTTAAATTTGCAACCACAAAAGTGGCCTCAACCTGGTTGCAAACGCAAAGTCCGCTGCTAGGCGTTTACCAACTTTTCAAATTGTTCTTCGTCGATAATTTCCAAACCAAGCGCAGTGGCTTTATCCAACTTGCTGCCAGCATCTTCCCCGGCAATAACCAAGTTGACCGTTTTGGAAATGGTAGAAGACAATTCGCCGCCAAGATCTTCGATTATTTTGGACGCTTCGCCGCGAGTGTAGCGGGAAAGTTTACCGGTTAGCACCACTTTCTTGCCGCTGAAAACGCCTGTTTTGCTTGTTTTTTCAAAGGTGGGATGGATTCCCACTTCTTGCAAGCGCTGCAAAATATCCAAGTTTTGCGATTCGCGGAAAAATTGCAAAATACCTTCGGCAACAACGTCACCAATGCCGTCGATTGCCGTAAGTTGCTGTGCCGTGGCGTTTTGCAGATTGCAAATGCTACCGAAGTTGGCGGCCAAATCCTTGGCGGTGACGGTTCCGACGTTATCTAACCCCAAAGCAAAAATAAACTGGGGCAAGGCGACGTCCTTGCTGTTTTGTATTGCTTGCAAAACATTTTGTGCCTTTCTCTTTTTGAAGCCATCTAGTTGCAAAAGCTGATCTTCCGTTAGGTGATACAAATCGGCAACAGAACGGACGGCAAGTTTATCAACCAACAACTCTACCGTTTTGTCACTTATACCGTCGATATCACAAGCGGCTTTGCTGCAATAATGGGAAAGGCGTGCAACAATTTGCGGACGACAGCTTTCGGCATTTACACAATAGAGGTTGGCGCCCACTTCGCAAAGAGGCGCTCCGCAAGACGGACAAACTTGCGGTTTTTCAATCATTTTGCCGCCACTTTCCGCAGCGCCAAGCACTTCGGGAATAACGTCGTTACTACGGCGAACAAACACCAACGCATCTTTGCGCAGGTTTTTGCGTTCGATATCGCCATAGTTGTTCAAAGTTGCACGGCGGATGGTTGCGCCACAAAGTTCAACGGCATCCAATTTTCCAATGGGGGTCAATTTGCCCGTGCGGCCAACCTGCCAATCGACGTCCAAAAGTTTTGTTGTTACTTGTTCGGCATCGAACTTGTAGGCAACCGCCCATTTGGGGAATTTCTCGGTGTAGCCAAGCTGCTCACGCACGGCATAATCGTTAACCTTGATAACAACGCCGTCAATCAAAAAATCCAATTTTGAGCGTTGCTGACCAATGTATTCGATAACTTTTTTTACCTGTTCAAAAGTTTTTGCCTTTTCAAAAACAAAGTTGGTTAGCATGCCGTTTTGTTGCAAAAACTGCACCAATTCCGTTTGGGAACGTGGCGTTAAACCTTCTTGATAGCCGCTGCTATAAAACACGACGTCCAAATTGCGTTCGGCAGTGACTTTGGGATTTAGGTTTCGAATAGCTCCGGCAGCAGCGTTACGGGCGTTTTTCAATTCGTCGCCAGGATGAGCTTTATTGTACTTATCCAGCACGCTTAGGCGCATAATGCCTTCGCCACGCAGTTCGCAAATGCCGTCAAACGGAATGGAAAGCGGAACTGTTTTTATGGTTTTTACCTGCTCCGTGACGTCTTCGCCAACAATGCCGTTGCCGCGCGTTGCCGCGCCAACAAATTTGCCGTCGCGATAAGTGACGTTGATTGTGAGGCCGTCATACTTCAATTCGACGGTAAAATCCACTTCTCCAACGGCTTTGTTCACTTTGGACATCCATTCGGCTAGTTCGCCAAAACTTTGCACTTTGTCCAAACTGTAAAGACGTTCCAAATGCTTGTGTGGCACAAAGTTTTTAAGCGGTTCGCCACCAACACGGTGAGTTGGACTATCTGCAAGCACCACGCCTGTTTGCTTTTCCAGCGCAACAAGCCTATCGTACAATGCATCATAGGTTGTGTCGGGCACCGAAGGCTTATCCAAAACGTAGTATTCGTAGGCCCATTGATTTAGTTGTTTTACGATCTCTTCCATCGTCATAGGTTTTTGCCTCTATTTGATAATTTTCATGGGCGCAAACTTTATGTTTAGCGCCTTTTTTCCAACACTTTCAAAAGCAACGTCGGCAACATCCCCTGCCAAACGCAAAATTATTCCTTGCCCAAAAGTGGAATGTTGAACGATTTGCCCAACCTTGAAACAAGCCACTTCTTTTGCACTTTTTCCTTGATTTGGCGCCGTTGCAACAGGCTCTTTGTTTATAAGTCTATCCAAATAGGAATCGTCGGATAATTGCCGTTCGGTTGCTGGCGCGCGTTGTGGTTGTAACATGCGTTGCACTTCGGCAAAATAACGGCTTGCGAAAGTTTGCTTGCGTTGTCCCCACAAAAAACGGGAGTTTGCACGGGTTAGGTACAACCGCTTTTCGGCACGAGTTGCCGCAACGTACATTAGACGACGCTCTTCTTGCAAGCCGGATGATTCGTAGGTAGAACGAGAGGAAGGGAAAATTCCGTCTTCCAAACCAACCACGAAAACACACTTAAATTCCAACCCCTTTACGGCGTGAATGGTTGCAACGGTAACGTAGTCTCCAAGCTTTTCTTCGTCGGCATCGGTAGCAAGAGAGACGGTTTGCAAATATTCCACCAGCGTTGCGTTGGGGTTTGTTTTGCAAAATTCGTTTACCGATTCTTCAAATTCGTCAATGTTCAACGCCCTGTCGTCGTCTCCTATTTCGGTGTAGAAAGCCCGGAATTCCAAAATATCTAGCATGGAGTGAACAAACATGTTGACGGGCAACTTTTGGGAAAGTTCATCCAGTTCCACATAGAGTTTGTAGAAATCGGCAAGTTTGGCACGAATGCCGGAGTTGAATTGTTCCAAATTGCGTTCGTCGGAAATGACGTCGATGAGGGAAATGCCGTAGTCTGCGGAAAGGCCACGCAACTTGGCAAGAGTAGTATCCCCAATGCCACGCTTGCGGGGCACGTTTATGGCACGCAAAAAAGCTTCGGAATCGCTTGGGTTGACAATAAGTCGCAAATATGCAACGACGTCCTTAATTTCCTTACGTTCGAAAAACTTGAAACCGCCAAACACCTTGTAGGGGATGCGATTGTGCTGAAATTCTTGTTCGAAACATCGAGACAATGCGTTCATGCGCATCAAAATGGCAAAATCCTTAAGCTTATATTCGCCACGGTAGCAAAGTTGCTTTATTTGTTCACACACAAAATACGCTTCGTCTTGTTCGCTATACGCCGTGAACAACTGCGCTTTTACGCCTTCTTCGTTTTGCGTCCACAACTGTTTTTCGAAACGATCGCCGTTTTTGCTGATAATGGCGTTGGCAACTTCCAAAATTCTTTTTGTGGAACGATAGTTTTGTTCCAACTTGAAAATTTGACAATTCTCAAAATCTTGCGAAAACTTCAACAAGTTGTGAGCATCGGCACCACGCCAACTATAAATGGATTGATCATCGTCGCCAACAACGAAAATGTTGCCGTACTTTTCCCCCATCATTTTGAAAATTTGATATTGAACGCGGTTGGTATCTTGAAATTCGTCAATCAAAATGTACTTGTAGCGTTCACGATATTTTTCCAAAACGTCGGGGAAATTAGAGAACAGTTTGTACACGTAAAAAAGCAGGTCGTCAAAATCCAAAGCATTGTTTTCTTTCATTTTGGCGCTGTATTCGTCTATTATTTGTAGCAAACGCTGTTGCGAAGCAACTTGCGCGGCATTGCGCATTTTATCAATTTCTTCGGCAATGCCTTCGTCTAAGTTTTCAGCCGAAGCCAAACCACTGTCGGGAAGGTCGGGCAAATTGTTTTTTAGGTCGGAAATGCCTTCGCAAAGATCATCCACAACCTTGGCATCGCCGTCATCCAACAAATCTTTGACTATCTTTTTTAGCAGACTTTTCTTTTCGTCTTCCGCATAAATGGAAAAATTGCCCGTTCTATCCAGCCTTGATGCCTCGATGCGCAAAACACTTGCGCAAAAAGAGTGGATGGTTGAAACGTGCATAAACTGCGCAGCACAGTCAAAATCGAACAAGCGGCGTTTCATTTCGTTTGCCGCCTTGTTGGTGAAGGTTATGGCCAAAATTTCGTGCGGATTTACGCCACATTCGTTGACCAAATATAAAATTCTGTTGGTGAGCACACGTGTTTTACCACTGCCGGCACCTGCCAGAACCAAAGTTGGTTTTAGCGGCGCGCAAACAGCTTGTAACTGCTGCTCGTTTAGTTTTTGAAGGTTCAAAACTGTTCTCCGAATTATCTTTTTTTGTTTGGTTTGCGCCTTGTTAGCGTTGCCTTTTTCATATCCACCGAAACACCCTTGCCGTGTTTAGCAATAAATTTGCGTTGAGCAGCAAAGCCAAAACGACCAAGTTGTTTGCCTGTTGCGTAGTAGTTGCCGTGTTGATAGTTGACTAGGTGCGCCAATTGATAGTTGATGCCACCATTCTCGTCCACGATGGAATCGTCAGCGTGAACCGCTAGTACGTCTGCCAAAAACATATCGTGAGAACCAAGGTTGAGCGTTTGGAAAACCTTGCATTCCAAGTTTATGGGTGATTGTTCGATGAGAGGTGTTGAGACAAAATCGGCAGCCACCTTTGTTAGCCCCATTTCGGCGAACTTGTCTTCATCGCGACCACTTCGAATACCACAGTAGTCGCAACAAGGTAACAAATTTTCCGAAGTGAGATTGATAACAAACTCGCCTGTTTTGCAAAGCATTTCGTAGGAAAACCTGTCGCGACGAACGGAAACGTAGACGCGCGGAGGATAGGAACAAACAATGCCCGTCCACGCCACTGTTATTATGTTGGATTTTTCCATATCCCCCACAGTGACCATAACGGCAGGCAAAGGGGCAAGCAACGTGCCGGCTTTTATCAATTTTTTGCTCATTTGTTCCTCCAAAAAATGTTTTTGAAAATTGCTTGTTTCACAGTTGAATATGGCAAAGCAACCGTTCTTTTTCGCAAACGGAAGCTTTTCCCAGGGTATTTTCGCATATTATGTCTAAAATAGTACTATACGAAAGAGTAGGAATCAGTAAAACAAGAGTGACTTTATCGGCATAGATGGCATTTTCTTCCACCACTTTGCCAACAAGCGCGCGGCGCAAAGTTTTTAGCAAAGTGTAGTCTACCGTCACTTCAAAGCGGGTACAATCGGTCATTTGCAGTTTGTTACATTCGCTCAAAACCTTTGCCGCACTGCCACTATATGCCCGCACAAGGCCACCTGCGCCCAGCTTGATTCCGCCGAAATATCTCGTTACCACAACGCAGGCAAAATCCAACCCCATGTTTTTGATGCATTCATAAATGGGCAAGCCGGCAGTGCCTTGCGGTTCGCCGTCGTCGCTATATTTAACACGGTCGCCAACCACGTAGGCAAAACAATTGTGTGTGGCATCAAAGTACTTTTTGCGCTTAGCATTGACAAAATCGACGGCCGCTTGAACGTCGCAAACGTGAACGGCAGAGGCAATAAACCGAGATTTTTCAATGACAACTTCCGTCGTCACTTCATTGTTTTCGATGGTTACAAATTCTTTCATGCTGCAAACAAATTGTACAAACTATTTCACAATAACTTTCAAGTGGTTTTTCTTGCCCTTGTGCAAAACGAATTCGCCCTTTTCAAGCGTTTCGGCACTAAGAGTCCAACCGATGTTTGCAATTTTTTCGTCGTTGACGGAAACGCCACCACCTTCTACCAAGCGGCGAGCTTCACCGTTGGATTTGCACAAACCGCATTTAACCAAAATATCAATGATGTTGGTGGGATTTTCGATTGTTATGGTGGGCATGTTTTCGGCATCTTGCGAAAACGCTGCACGTACCTGTTTTAGCACTTCATCTGCCACTTCTTTGCCATGAACAATTGCCGTAACTTCATAGGCAAGGCGTTCTTTTGCGGCATTGATGCGTTCGTCGTTGTATGCGCACATTTCTTGTATTTCTTCAACAGGCAAGAAGGTTAGCAGTTTCAAGCATGTTTCCACTTTTACGTCTTCCACGTTGCGCCAGTATTGGAAAAATTCGTAGGGTGAGGTTTTGTTGGGGTCAAGCCACAAAGCGCCCTTGGCAGTTTTTCCCATCTTTTTGCCTTCGGACGTGGTAAGCAGCGTGAAGGTTGCAGCATAGGCAGGTTTTTGCAGTTTGCGACGAATCAAATCAACACCGGCAAGCATGTTGCTCCACTGGTCGTCACCGCCCATTTCCAAAACGCAGCCGTAATCTTGATTGAGGCACAAAAAGTCGTAGGCTTGCATTAGCATATAGTTGAATTCCAAGAAGGTTAGGCCCTTTTCAAGACGTTGTTTGTAGCATTCCGCAGTTAGCATTTTGTTAACGGAAAAACATGCGCCAACGTCACGCAAAAAGTCCACGTAGTTCAATTTGCACAACCAATCGCCGTTATCAACGAAAATTGCCTTTCCGTCGGAAACGTCAATGAAGCGTGCCATTTGCTTTTTGAAGCACTCTACGTTGTGCGCAACCGTTTCCTTAGTCATCATTTTGCGCATATCCGTGCGGCCGCTGGGGTCACCAATCATACCCGTGCCGCCGCCGATCAAAATTATGGGGCGATGGCCGGCACGTTGCATGTGTGCCATTGCCATAAGGGTTACAAAGTGGCCGGCAGTTAAACTATCAGCTGTCGGGTCGTAACCGATATAAAAGGTTACTTTTTCTTTATCTAACAGTTCGTACAGCTCGTCGCCGTATACCGTTTGTTTCAAAAATCCGCGTTCCTTCAATACGTCAAGAACATTTTTCATAACTAAAACTCCTTTATCTTATGCAACCTTTAGTTGCAATTTTTATGGTTCAATTCGAGCAAAATACCCGTGCGCTTTCGAGTTCATCACCTTATACGAAATGGCGGCAAAAGCAAAGCAAGCGGCTAGCAGCACAATCCACATAAGCACTATTGCCACCGGCGAAGCAGTGCCCATAAACCAAACGATGAACCCTGCGGACAGTGCGGCAAGCGCAATGAAGATAACAAAGCCGACTAGCATGGCAACCCATGCATTTTTGGCATTTTTCAAACTTTGGTTGAAGTTTGTCCAGCCGAGTTTGGGCGACTTCAAATCTACCAAAGTGGTTATGCACATTCCGCCAAAACTAAGCAACAACATGGCAACTAGCATTGTTATGCCAAAATACCATTGCAAGCCAAACAGCAAAACGGATAGCAAAATTGTCAGAAAGTCGACTATAAGCATCAATGCCGTGGACAAAATTACTTTGGAAAGCAAAATTTTGCCAAAATCCACCGGCAAAGTTTTTAGCAAATAGAGCGATCCGTTTTCGCGCGAAATGGGATACATTCCCAAAACGTTGCTGCCAATGCCAAGCATTGACATATAGGCCACAATAACAAGCGGAGCAACCACTTGATAAATCAAATTGCTTTGCAGCGTGCCTAGCAAATCGAAGTCCTCGCCAGCGCCAGCATTAAATGCAAAGTAGAAAATGACTATCATCAGCGGCATCATTATTAGCCCGGCAAAGGATTGAAAGCCCAGTTGGCTGTTGCGCAACGTGCGTTTTAAGTCGCACACCACCAATTCTTTTACTACCCCGCGATTGCTAACAACAAGTTGTTCGCCTTTCACCTTTTTTCGCCTTCCACCGGTTGTTTCTAGTGAAGAGGACAAAATCCACTTGTAGAACGGCCAGGAAACAAGTGCAACAACAGCAAGCAAGGCGGCGTTTTCCGCCACGGACACGACAAGCGCAACAAGATAGTCACCAAAGGAACTTGCAATAAGCGCAGCCGAAAGCATGGCGTTGCAATGCAAAACGTTGAATTTTTGCCCAAGTAACTGCAATTGCGCAAGCATGGCCGCAATCATTTCCTCGGTGGAATCAAATTCCTCACCAGCACCCCCCTGCAACCCAGTGAAGATAAGCACATAGGCAGCAAAGAATACCACAAAAAACAACACTTGCAATACCGTGCGAGCGGCGCTGTTTTTACTGATTTTGGAAATAAGTGCCGAAAACGGCATTGCCAGCAAACATCCCACAAGCAGAGGCAAAATGGGCAACAAAACAAGCACGAAAGGCAAGGTTAGGTAGAAACCTGCCGAAGCGCCTGCACCAACGCCGAAGGGCACTAGCAAAAACAAAATTGTTGCCGCAGTTGTGATAACTTCGCTTATATAAACCACTGTGAATTTTGCCAAGAACACTGTGACGGGGCTCACGGGCAAGCACAAAAGTCGATCGGCATCTTTGTTGTTGAACACGTTGGATATTAGCGACATTGTGCCAAAAATCAAAACTAAACCTTGGCACACGGTTATTAACAAGGTCAAAATGGAAAGATCCATTCCACACACTTGCCCAAGCGTATATGCAAAAATTGCAATGCCTATTAGCGTTGGCAAAAAGCAAATGCCAAGAACAATTATCAGAGCAACTGTGCCGCCACGCTTTTTCTTTTTGTTTTCGGTAGGCTTTGCCCTGTATTGCTGAATAAGCAACAATTTTAGTAGAGAAAGATATTTTTTCATAAGCCACACCGTTACTTTGCGCCGTCGTTGGTGATAGTAAGGAAAATGCTTTCCAACGAAACGTTTTCGTCTGCACGAATGTTATCCAAAGTGTCCACTGCAACAAGCTTGCCATGATTTATTATGGCAATTCGGTCGCACACCTTTTCCACCACGTCAATTACGTGTGAACTGAAAAACACCGTGTTGCCTGCATCGGCGTGTTTGCGCATTAGTTGCTTCAATTGATATGCGGATTGCGGATCCAACCCAGTTAAAGGCTCGTCCAAAACCCAAACTTTGGGGCTATGAATAAGAGCAGCAATAATCATCAATTTTTGCTTCATTCCGTGCGAATAGGAAGAAATGAGGCTAGGCAACGCATCGGTCAAGCCAAACGTTTGAGAATATTCCTCAATGCGACTTTTAAGCACTTCGGGCTTGACGTCGTACATGGTGCCGATGAAATTGAGATATTCAATGCCTTTAAGCGTATCGTAGCACTCGTGATTGTCCGGGACAAAGCCTATGCGACTTTTTACAAGCGTTGGATGCTCGGCCAAATTTACGCCGTCCACTTCAATAGTGCCGCAGTTGGGAGACAAAATTCCCGTTATCATTTTTATTGTTGTAGATTTTCCGGCGCCGTTGGGCCCCAAAAAACCGAAAATTTCACCGTCCAAAATTTCCAAAGACAAATCGTCAACCGCAAGGGTTTTGGATTTAGCATAGGATTTTGAAACGTTAGTTAGTCGAATCATACAAACCTCCCAAATTACCAAACAAGACCTGTGGTCTTTTAGCACAATTAACAAACACAAAATTTAACGATTGTTTTTGCCAACGAAGAAAATTACAAATGCAACCACAAAAACTATTGCTCTAGATTTCTCATTGAAGAATAAAGGCACTATTTGTTGGGCTTTTTGGGCTGTCTGCAACCAACGTCCAAGCCGTTTCCTGTTGGGGTGAAAAATACCTGGTCTTTCACTTCGTCGGGCAAATATTGTTGCTCCACCCATCCGCCGTAGTTGTGCGGATACTTGTAGGGCACATTGTCGATAGATTCCGTATCGCGCGAATAGTTCTTATCCATCAGGTAGGAGGGCACCCTTGCAGTCGGATGCGAGGTGGCGCATTCTGTTGCCGCCATCAAGGTTTCTTCCACCGAGTTAGATTTGGGACAATTGCAAATATACAAAATTGCCTCCGTCAAAGGTAGGCGGCCTTCCGGCAAGCCAATGTTTTGAAAGGCCGTTAAAGCGCTTGTCGCCACCACTAGCGCCATCGGGTCGGCCAAGCCAACGTCTTCGGCGGCGTGAATAACAATTCGCCTTGCAAGCAGCAACGGATCGGCGCCAGCTTCTAGCAAGCGCGCAAACCAAAACATGGCCGCATTTGCATCACTGCCACGCATGCTTTTGATAAATGCGCTGATCATATCGTAGTACATGCCCGTATCAACCGAGAGCGCCGGTTTTTGCATGGATTGTGAAGCCGTTAACTTATCGACGTGAACTGCGCCGTCGGCATCCATATCTGTTGTCATAACGGCAAGTTCCAAAGCGTTGTAAGCGTTGCGCAAATCTCCGGCACTGGTTTCGGCAATATATTCCAATGCATCGCTATCGACCACGATTTTTCTTTTGGAAAGCACTTCGTCGCGTTGCAATGCATCAACGAGACCCTTCAAAATATCTTGCTTTGTTAGTGGCAAAAATTCGAACACGCGGCAACGAGAAACAATTGCCCTAGTCATTGAAACATAGGGATTTTCAGTTGTGGAGCCGATAAAAGTGATAACGCCTTTTTCGATGGCAGGCAACATGCAATCGCTTTGCGCCTTGCTCCAACGATGGCACTCATCCAGCAACAAATAGGTTTTTTGTCCGTAGGCATTGAAACGCTTGGTTGCTTCGTCAATTATTTTTTTTGCATCAGCGACACCACTGCTAACGGCATTTAGTTTTTCAAAATGACTGCCCGTTGTGTTGGCAATGACGTTGGCAAGGGAAGTTTTGCCAGTGCCAGGAGCTCCCCAAAAAATGCAACTGCCAATTTTATCCGCTTTGATGGCGCGACAAAGCAAGGAACCATCGTAGATCAAATGCGACTGTCCAATGAATTGCGAAAGAACATGCGGACGCATACGCTCCGCCAAAGGAACGTTGCCTGTTTTTTCCTGTTGAAAAATTGAATTTTGTTCATACTGTGTCATGATAGTAGTTTACCATTTTTTTTGCCGTATTGCAAGGCAAATTAGCATACAAATAATAAAATATTATTTACTATATCTAGCAAAAAAAGGTGTTACGTCAAAACCGGCACAAAAACTTGAATAGAGGCGACGGGGCGAAAACATAATTAGTGACGAAAAACAAAGTGAAGTAAAACGAAAAGCCGCTAGATTCGAGGGAAAACGACAGGCTGCGGAGGCATTGAGAATAAAACGCAATAAGAAAGTGCGAAGCTTGATTATTTGTGCTTTGGATAGGTTAATTTCGAGACGCGCCTCTGAAGAAACTGACAAAAAACCACTGAACGCAATGGAAATGTTCTTGTGCATGAGTTTGCTAAAAAACACGCAATGAAACACACAGAATAGCAAAAAACAAGCGAATATGGATGCAATAAAAAACGAAGCGTTTGAAATTAGCAGTAAAGCTCAGCAAGCTAAGCAAAAATAAAAAGCCCGATAATTCGAGCTTTGGATAGGTGAATATTGGGATGCGATTTGGCTAAAAACGGAAACGTTTTAGCAAAAACGGATAAAACAACGCAAACGCAAAAACGCATACGAATAGTTTTTATATGCTGCCAAAAACATTGCAATTTGAGGACACATCGACTTCGTTGAGAACATTTACTACCACTGTTCGAAATGCGCTTTTGATGGAGTTTTGCAAAATTCATTATGTCGCAATGCGAACAATAGGCATGATGCATAACCTATAACAATTCGCGAACAAACAGCTAGTTTTCGGCAACGTACTGCAAAAATTCTTGCGTCTGGCTCCAATACTTTATGCCCCAATTTTCAAAATTCCATTCGTCCATATAGACGTTACATTCGTAGTCGACGTAGACCAATTTGCCGCAATCAACAACAAAATTTGTGGGGAAATAGTCAACGTTGAGCCCGGCTGCATAAAGTGTTTTGCAAATTTCTTTCATTTGCAAAATTAGCTTGTTCACTTCACTTTGACGACCTTGACGAACCAAATCGAAGACCGTGGGACCATCAACAAACTGCTTCAAAATTCTTTCGTTTGCCACGTCGCAATCGATTAGCTTCGGCAAAGGCATACCGACACCGCACAAACGCTTGTAGTCATTTAGTTCCGATTGCAACTTGTCACCAAAATTGTAGTAGGTGCACGGCTCGTGGTGAATTTGCTTCAAAACCAACTGCTGCAAGCCATCGGTAACCAAATAGGAATATCCGCCCTTGCCGCGCCCCAAAAGGCGCACCACTTCGAAGGGATTGTTGTTTACACAAATAACTTGTTGCATAGCTTACTCTGAATATCTGAATTGCTTGGCAAACTGAATGAAGTTTTCCGCATCGGAAAACAAGCTGCCACCTTTTGACCAAATAAGCACAATTTGTTGTGTGATTTTTTCGTCCAAGGGAATGCACACCAACTCATCGTCCATTTCGGCAATTTGCCTATACAAAAACGCACCGGCAGTGCCGTAGGACAAAAATTGTTTGACGGTGTAGAGCTGTGAAGAATAAAGCAAAATGTTGGGTTCCACGCCGGCGTTAGCAAAAGCGTTTTTTATCACAACGTTTTGGTAGCTATCCGCCTTGAACAAAATTTGTTTTTCGTTGGCAAGCTGCTTGAAGGAAACGGATTTTTCCTTTGCTAAATGGTGATTTTTGTTGACACAATAGACAAGCTCTGTTGTGACAAGTGGCAAAATGTTGTAGTCGTCGTTTACGGCACCATCCAAAATGGTTATGCCTAGGTCGACAGCGTTGGTATCCACAAGCTTGCGTGTTTGTAGCGACCCAGTTTCGAGCATTTCTAGCTGCACGTCGGGGAAAGCTTTTGTGTACTCATCGAACATTTGCGGAAACAAAAAGGTGGAAATCATGGCGGGCACGGCAATTTTTACGTGGTTGCGATTGGAAGACAATTCTTGCATTTGCCTTTCCAATGCATCCACCGATTGCAAAATGTATTGCACCTTTTCGTAGAAAAATTGCCCCTCCACCGTTAGTTGCAACCTGTTGTGTTTGCGATGAAACAGCTTTACACCAAACTCATCTTCAAGTTCCTTTATGCAAAAGGAAATTGTGGGTTGGCTGACGAAGAGTTTTTCCGCCGCTTTTGTGATACTTTCGTATTTGCAAACCGTTTGAAAATATTTTAGTTGCAACAACTTCATGGCTAACCTCCGAACAAGTTGCATAAATTTTGCCGATAAATACGGCAAGTTGATAAAAAATCTTTATGATTATAGCAAAATTATGGCAAAAATGCAAGGAATAGAACAGGCAAAAAGAAAGTTTGAACAAATATTTCGCTATTGTAAAGTGAAAAGAACAAAAAAACAAGGCGGATTGCAAGAATTTGAGAGAGCAAAAACGCACAAACTTGAAGACTTTTGCGCCAAAAATTGATAGTTGTTGGAAAATTGAAATGAAGTGCTTAGCAAGTGAACAGTTCAGATAAAAAAGAGTGAGAAAATGAAGAATTGAGAAATTTGAAATGATAATTCAGCAATATGGCGCAAAATTGATTGAAAAGGCTAAACCTTTTGCATTGAAAAAACAGGCAATTCTTGCAGGAAACGCAGGCAATTACAAAACAAAAAACAGTCGAAGAGATAAGTACATCCTTGGGAATGGGAATAAAAATTGTAGTTAGCTTGGCGAATAGTTGTGATAATGAACTTGCGCAGCACTCTAAACACGCCATTGCACACAAAATTAGACGTGGCAAAAATGGCAAAGACATCGGAATAAATTGAGAAGTGAAAATCGAAAAATTTTGAAAGACAAAATCAACAGAACAAACAAAAAAAATAGAGTACGTGAAAAAGCAAAACTTTTTGTACAGCAAAAAATAGGCAATTTTACGTGGATAAAGCAAAAAATTGCAATGCAAAAAAGAACGAAAAAAGTATGCGACTTTTAGCAGAAAACACTTTGAAATAAACGCTAAAAGGGCAAAAAAGCAGACAATTTTCAGCAAAGCACAGACAACTGAACTACGAAGATCAATCGGGCAAAAGTTCCACCAAAATGGAATTTAGCACGTAGAATTTGTCGTCAGGAACAAAAACGCGACCGTTTTGTGAACACAAAAACCCCTTTTGCAACAGTTCTTTGGCTTTGGGAAACTTTTCGAAAAAGTCGCGGTTATAGCGTTGTTGAAACAATGCTAGATCCACCCCTTGTTGCAAACGCAAACCCACCATTGCACATTCTGCAGCCTGCTCGTCCGGCGAAATTGTTTCCCGATATTGCTTTGAGGAAGCGACAGAAGAAACGTATTCGTCAATGCCAAAAGCGTTGCCATAGCGCACGTTTCCCACAAAACCGCTGGCCGCTGCACCAAAACCAAAGTATCTGTCTTCCTGCCAGTAGGTCAAGTTATGGCGACATTCAAAGCCGGGACGGCAAAAGTTGGAAACTTCGTAGCGGCAAAAACCGTTTTCAGCAAATTTTTGACGAGCAAAATCGTAGTCGTCGGCAAGTTCGTCTTCCGTGCGAGCATAGGACTGGCAAAGTTTGTTGAAAGCCTGGTTTTCGTGCAATTCAAGTGCATAAAGACTGACGTGAGTTAGTGGCAATTTGCAAACACGTTCAACCGTGTTTTGGAAGTCGGCACGCGTCTCTGGAAGGCCCAAGATAAGGTCGGCATTAACATTTTCGAACCCGGCATCACGGGCAAGTTGCAGGGCATGCAAAAATGCATCGTAAGTGTGCAAACGGCCTATTCGTTTAAGCGTGGCATCGTTGGCGCTTTGCAAACCAAAACTAAGGCGATTGACTCCGATACTACGGAAAAACCGAAAGAGTTCGGCGCTTGCACTTTCGGGGTTGCACTCAACTGTGAATTCGCAAAGTTCGGATAGATCGAAGGTTTCGTTTAGTGCACGAAAAGTTTGTTGAAGAAATTCAATTTTTACCGAACTGGGCGTGCCACCACCCCAAAAGATAGTTTTTATTTTACCACAAGGCTGTGCTGTGCGAATCTCCTTTTCGAGCACGTCGAAATAGGTTCTGCAGGCGGAAAAATTTGTGCTAGAAGAAAAAGCGCAGTAAGCACACCGCGCTTTGCAAAACGGAATATGAACGTAGATTGCTGTTGTTTTTTCCATTTTTCCTCTGTTTTTTCCGAAAATTGCATATTATGTTTGACATAATACTCTATGATTTGAACGAATTTGGCACAATTTGACATTTTGAGGCATTGCACCTCTTTTACCTGCCAAACAAGAACGACAGCACCAAACTAGTCGTCAATCTTCAAAATGGACATGAACGCTTCGCTGGGAACGCTGACAGAACCCACTTGGCGCATACGTTTTTTACCCTCTTTTTGCTTTTCCAAAAGCTTCTTCTTGCGTGTTATATCGCCGCCATAGCATTTTGCCAAAACGTCTTTGCGAAGAGCCTTAACCGTTTCGCGAGCAATAATTTTGTTGCCCACCGCTGCTTGCACGGGAATTTCGAACATCTGGCGTGGTATAGCTTCTTTTAGTTTTTCGGCAATTTGTCTGCCACGAGCATAGGCGCGTTCTTCGTTGACAATGATGGAAAGAGCATCGCACATTTCACCATTTAGCAGCATATCCAAACGCACAAGTTTGCCTGGCACGTAGCCCTTTAGTTCGTAGTCCAAACTTGCATAGCCGCGCGTGCGAGATTTTAGAGTATCAAAAAAGTTATAGATGATTTCGTTAAGGGGTATGTCGTAGGAAAGTTTTACGCGTTTGGTATCCAAATAGGTCATATCCAAAAAAGTTCCGCGTTTTTCTTGACACAGGCCCATGACGTCGCCGACGTATTCTGGCGGACAAAACACTTCTGCCGCCACAATAGGTTCTTCAATATGGTCGATGGCTGTTACCGGCGGCAATTTTGTGGGGTTATCTATCAAAAGCATTTCCCCTTGTGTTGTGTAAACCTTGTAGCTTACGCTGGGTGCCGTCGTTACCAAATCCAAATCGAATTCCCGTTCCAAACGCTCCTGAATTATTTCCATATGCAGCAGTCCCAAAAAGCCGCAACGAAAACCAAAGCCCAAGGCAACGGAGGTATCCGGTTCGTAAACAAGAGATGCATCGTTAAGTTTCAACTTTTCCAAAGCATCCTTCAAATCGTTGTATTTGCTGCCGTCCGCAGGGTAAATTCCGCAGAACACCATGGGTTTAACCTCTTTGTAGCCCTTCAACGGCTCCTTGCAGGGGTTTTCTGCATCGGTAAGCGTATCACCCACCTTAGTGTCACAAACCGTCTTGATGCTTGCGCAAACGTAGCCAACGTCGCCTGCTTTAAGTTCGGCAACGGGTTGCGGAGAAGGCGCAAAAACACCCACTTCCGTCACGTCAAAAACTTTGCCCTTTGTTTCGAACATTTTTATTTTGGTGCCAACTTTAACACAACCATCAACAATGCGTACAAAAATGATAACGCCTTTGTAGTTATCGTATTGACAATCGAAAATAAGCGCTTTTAGCGGTTGATCTTCACTGCCCGACGGAGGCGGAACCAAATCCACAACGGCATCCAAAACGTCTTGAATGTTCAAGCCCTCTTTGGCCGAAACCAGCGGCGCGGCGGAAGCATCCAAGCCAATAGCATCTTCAATTTCCCTTTTGCAACTTTCCACGTCGGCGGAAGGCAAATCTATTTTGTTGATGACGGGAATTATTTCCAAATCGTTTTCCAATGCAAGATAGCAGTTTGCCAGCGTTTGCGCTTCCACGCCTTGCGAAGCATCAACCACAAGCAAAGCGCCCTCGCAAGCGGCAAGAGAACGCGAAACTTCGTAGTTGAAGTCCACGTGACCAGGGGTATCTATCAAGTTTAGTTCGTAGTCCACGCCGTCTTTGTTGTAGGTCATTTTTACCGGTGTAAGCTTTATGGTTATGCCACGCTCACGCTCGATATCCATGCTGTCCAGCATTTGCGCTTCCAAATCGCGCTTGGCAACTTGGCCAGTGAACTCCATCAAACGATCGGCCAAGGTGCTTTTGCCATGGTCGATGTGGGCTATTATGCAAAAATTTCTCTTGTTTTTTTGTGTCATACCGTCTACCGCTACTTTTGCAAAACATTGTTTGCGCTATGATTGCAACAAAAGGCGACATTGCCCATTGTTACCTGCCGTTAAATTATAACCGAAAACTGCCGTTTTGTCTAGAATGTTGCACATATTTTCGTCAACCCCTTGATTTTTTAGGTTTATGATTATATAATTTAGAATTGAAGTAGAAACTTCACAAAAAACAGGAAGTGAAAATATGATAAAACAAGAATATCGTTGGCTTACCGATACTTACGTTGCACACCGCGGCTTGTTCAACAACGTGGACGTGCCTGAAAACTCCATCCCTGCCTTTGAAAAAGCAACACAAAACGGATTTGGCATCGAAACGGACGTGCAAATGACAAAAGATGGTGTTTTGGTGGTTTTTCACGACGATACTTTGGATAGAATGACGGGTGTTAGCGGCTCCATTTGCCAGCTGACTTTTGACCAAGTGCGCCAGCTTCGCCTTGGTGGCACAAATTGTCAAATACCCACATTCGACGAATTTTTGCAGGCAGCTAGCGGCACCAACCTTATTGTGGAACTTAAAAAACACAAGGAAATTGGTGAAATGGAAAGCAAGGTTGCAAAAGCGCTTAGCACCTACAACGGCAACTACTGCATCGAATCGTTCGATCCGTTTATCGTGCGCTGGTTCAAAGTGCATTGTCCAAACGTTATTCGCGGCCAACTTTCTTGCAGTTTTGAAGGGCAAAACCTTTCCAAACTTAAACGGTATTTGGCAGCAAACTTGAAGCTTTGCAAATGGAACGGCAGTCAATTTATTGCATACGACGTTGCCACTTTGCGCAATAACGCCGCAGTTGCAAAGTGGGCAAAGAAAGTGCCCATAATTTGTTGGACTGTGCGCAGCCAGCAGCAACACGACCAAATGCACGACTGTTTTGACAACATGATTTTCGATAGTTTTGTTCCGGAGCGCAACGACGTTCCACTTAAATAGTTGGCAACAGCCAACTTTGGCACAAAGAGGTGAATTATGGGAAGAAGAGTTTTAGCCTTTTTCTTGGGAATGATTTTTGGCATAATATTCCTTTTGGGCAGTTTGGCACTGGGGATATATCTTGCTATAACAGTGATAAAACCTAGCGACATAAGTTCCGACGCTTCCACCTACATGGGAGATTTGGCCGACATGTCCTTGCTGGATATGGTGCAAAGCGTTCAGCAACTTTACACCGAACAACTTGGTTTGACGGACGAAGACGGCAACTATTTTAGTTTGGGCGACTTTTTGGACAACTACAACATCAATTGCGAAACGGCGTTTGGCTTGGCGTTGCCGCAATCTGTTTTGAATGTTCCCGTTTTTGAATATTTCAACGAAGGGGGCGTAGACAACGCCTTGCAACAGATAAGCGTTGCCACCCTTCCGGCAATAATCAACATGTTTGCAACAGAAGAAGGCGGCTACATTAGCGCAGAAACGGAAGAAAAACTAGACGCCTTCACCATGAAAGATCTGCTTGACAGCGAAAAGGGCATTACCTACGTTTTTGACGACGTGCGTTTTGCCGATTTGCTGGCAAATTCTTTCCCGCCGGCCGATTCGGACAACAAATTTATGTGGGCCATTGGGCAAGGTCGCATTGGCAGGCTTTACGGCGCGCTTAGTGGATCGGAAAGTTTGTTTATGCAACTTAAAGAAGGCGGCGGATTATCCGACCTGGGAAGTTTGCCTGTGACGGAAGTTTTGGGTGGCAGTACTGGAGCGTTGGGCGCAATGCTTGGCGATGCATCTTTGGCTAGCATGGTGGACGAAAGCGGCGCTTTGAACTTTGACGAGATACTTAAAAAGACTTACGTTGGAAGTATGCTTGCTTGCATTCGCAACGAAATTGAAGACGTTAGCGGCTACACGCAGCTTGAACTGGAAGGCGGCACCATTCTTACAAAAAAGGAAAACGGAAAAACTGTTTTTGCAAAAGCGGACGGCGAAAAATATTTTGAAATTGTGAAATATTGCACAGTGAAAAATATTGAACACGTTCACGATGCAAGTTGCTACGACTTTGCCTGGTACAATTCCATTGCGTTATCTGCCGGGCACTCTGATTGCAAAGATAACGAGCTTATAGACGAAGACGGACACCACGCTCGCATTGGCGGAGTATATAAGGCGCTTATTAACCTTTACATAAGCGATTTGATGGGCGGCTCTTCTGCCATTATTATGGAAGGCATGCAAAACGTTACCATAAGCGAAATGATGGAAGGAAAGGTTAGCGGAGTTATGGCCAACTTCAAGGATATGACCATCCACGAAATGCTTAACGGCAGCGTAGACAAAATTTATTTGGGTTCGTTTATTGGCTACACTCGCACCACGGCCACCATGCCGCAAGAGTTTGAAAAACTTGACAACGTTTATTTGGGCAAAAACGGGGATGGATACGTTATGTCCGAAGAAGGCGCCGATTGGTACAACGCAAAACTTATTTGCGAAAACACCGATTCTGCCCATAAACACAGCCGCAGTTGTTATTCCTACGAATGGATGAACGGCACAAAACCTGCCAAAGGCCTTATGGCAAAACTATCCGAAAGCAAACTGGGCGAACTTAGCAATTTGAACGACATTATTCTTTCTAGCACCGTTGGCGACATTTTGGGGGATAACCTTACCGGCATCATGGCGGAACTTAAAGACACTCCGCTTAAAAACTTGTCGTCGGAAATGAATAACGTGTATTTGGGTGCGGCAATGAACTTCTACCGCAAGAGTGTGGACGTTGCCAGCTACTCGAAGGTTGAGGGAATATCCAACCTTATGCAAAAGGATGGACAATTTGCCAAAAGCGATGACGGCAAAAAGTGGTACCTTGCAGAACTGGATTGCGACAAAGATCACGCCCACACCGCCGCTTGCTATGCGTACGTTTGGTATAAAAACGCTGCAAGAACCATTCCTGTTACCGGCGTTCAAAAATGTTTTGTAAACTCTAAGCTAGGCAATTTGTCCTCAACTATGGACAACCTGACCTTGAAAAAGTTGGGAGTTAAAGGCAACACAATTTTGGATGCAATGGGCAACGTTCCACTTATGTCGTTGAACACGCAAATGAAAGTGATGAAACTGGGCGTTGTTTTTGATTTTGTGGAAGACAAGACGGACGGAGTTAGCGTTTGGTATGAGCGTTGCAAAACGAACTGCGGACACTCTGCTAGCCAACACGTGCGTTTGGAGGGCGAAACAGGCTACTTCGCACCGGCAAAAGGAATAAATGCAAAAATGGCCAACATGACACTTTCTAACCTTATGACCGGCCAAGGCATGACAAACATTGTTAGCGAATTTACCGTGCGTGAAATGCAAGACAGCGGCATACTTACATTCACAGAACAAGACGAATACAAACTGGACGTTATTTTCGATTCCACCGGTGAATGTACCCTTGCAGATTACTTTATACAACGGGCAACAAACTCGACGCTGACCGCCAAACAATACTACCAAAGCAAGCACGGCGACGACCAAACGACACGCGGACAATGGAAAGACGTTAAACTTTCGGTATTTTTCCAAAGATTGTTACAAGCAATATAAGGAAAATAAATTGCTGAAAGCATGAAGAATTGCAACTTCAATTGCGGAAAGCGCAAAAAACAAAAAGATTGAGCAAAAATGATGCTCAATCTTTTTTTGTGATTTTATTGGTGCCACAGTTGATAAAAAACGTAGGCAACGGGAAACATACGGCTTTGGGGTATTCTTAAACGTCAATAGCCGCAGTTGATTGTTTGTGGCAATGCAATTTTGTGGCAGCAACCCATAAATTTGATTTCTGCGCAAAAACGCAGTTTGTATAAATGGTTGGTGCACGATTATACTTTATCCACGCAGGAGGAGCAAACTAGCGGCCTTGCAAAAAGTTGCAAATGCTTTGCGCAACCTTTAAGCCATCCACGGCCGAACTGACAATGCCGCCGGCATGCCCACCACCTTCGCCAACAGGGAACAAACCTTGCAAGTTGCTTTGAAAATTTGCATCGCGCAAAATTTTGACAGGTGAAGAAGTTCGTGTTTCAACGCCGGTCAAAATTCCACATTCGGCAAAACCTTTCATTTTTTTGTTGAACTGGACAAGCGAAGTTTTTAGAACGTTGCAAACGTCTTGGGGTAGAAGATCGGAAAAATCGCAAAACTTTGTGCCACGTGAATAGCTTGGCGCAACATCGGGTTTTGTGCTGACTTTGCCTTGTAAAAAATCAGCAACGTTTTGACAAGGTGCAACGTAGTTTCCCCCGCCCAAACAATAGGCCTGTTTTTCCAAACTTTGTTGAAAGCGCACACCACTAAGGGCATTGCGACCGAAACCGTACCGTTCAACGTCGTCGGCGCTAACGGAAACCACAAGGGCACTGTTGCTGTTTTGGGCATCGCGCGCAAAGTTGCTCATGCCGTTGACAACAACCGTTTCACGTTCGGAATTGGCCGGCACCACCACGCCACCCGGACACATACAAAAAGAATAGCAACCACGACCATCCACGTTGTTTACAAGTTTGTAGCTTGCAGCGCCCAAATCTCGGTGAGTGGCAAACAAGGGGCCATATTGCGTTTGATTGATAAATTGCCTTGTGTGTTCCACACGCAAACCAACGGCAAAAGGCTTGAATGCCACTTCTGCGCCTTGTTTCACAACTTCGTGAAACAAATTTCGGGCACTGTGCCCACAGCATAGCGCAACGCAATCGGCAGTTAGCGAAAAACTTTGTGAACCGTTTGTTACTTCCACGCCGCGCACTTTGCCGGCATCCATTATAAGCCCGGTGACGGTGGTATCAAACAAAAACCGGCCGCCCTTTGCAACAATTTCGTCCCTCATTTGGGAAACAACGCCAACAAGTTTATCCGTGCCGACGTGAGGCAACGAACTTGTTAGAATTTCGCTAGGCGCACCACAGCGTACAAATTCGTTAAAAACGGTGGAAACCAGCGAAGAAGAAATGCCCGTTGTCAACTTGCCGTCGGAAAATGTTCCCGCACCGCCCAAACCAAACTGAACGTTGCAATTTTCGTCAAATTCACCACCATCGGCAAAAGTTTTTACCTTTTGCACACGCTTTTCGGCATCACTTCCACGTTCAATGACAGTTACTTTTGCCCCGCAACTGGTTAGGTATCGCGCCAAAAACAATCCGGCAGGGCCTGCGCCTACCACTATGCACGAACCATCAACCTTGTCGAAGTTGCCGGCCAAAATGTCCAGCGGAGCAACATAGGGCGTGGCGTTTTTGCGTGGCGTTTTGCTGCATTGCACCACAAAGGAACACACAAAATGCACGTCCTGTTTGTTGCGAGCATCCACGCTTTGCTTGTTGAGAACAACTTTTTGCAGGCAGTTTTCTGCAAGGCCAAGATGTTTGGCAAGGCGCGATTTAACGTCCAAAACGCTTGTTCCCAAAGGCAATTTTATGGGTGAAGTTAGAAATTCACGCATGCGTTTTACTCCTTTGGAATGCATAAATTGCAGAGGCGGCAGCAAAAAACAAGTTGTAGCCACCGCAAATACCGTCGACGTTCAAAATTTCGCCCAAGGCAACAACGCCGTTTGGCAAACAAAGATTTTCGTCAACAAATTTCTGGTCTATGCCGCCGGCAGTAACTTGACTTGCGGAAAAATCGCAAAGTTTTTGAAATTCACAGCAAAATTGCTTTGCATTTTGCGCCAAACTTTTGGGATCGTCTGCACTACGCTTGACGATACATTCGGCAATTTTGTTGTGCAAAATCCCGTAGAAATAGTTTTGCTTTGGCACACGGCCAACACGCTGATTCAAAATTTGCGTTAGTTGCAGTTGCGACATTGTGGGCACAAGATCTAGCACAAAAACATAATTTTTGCGCTTGCCCAAAACCAAATCGCGCGCGATGATGGCAGATAAATTGAACACACAAATGCCGGAAAGGCCAAAATCGCGGAACTGCACCTCGCCGCTTTCCGTTGCAACAACGTCACCGTCGGCAACAAGTGAAACGTTTGCCTTGGATCTCAATCCGCTTAGAACCCTTTCGACGTTTGCTTTCACGGGCACTAGCGAGGGCACACGTGGCGTGAAATATGCTTTGTCAATAAGGCCGTCGACACAATAGTTTTGCACACTGCTGCCGCTACCACAGGCCACAACAACTTGATCGAAAGTTTCGTTGCCGCCATCCCAATGCACAAGGTAGCTTTTGCCCACCTTTTGCACCAAACGCACAAAGCAATCGCAACGAGTTTGTCCGCCCAGTTGCGCGAAGGCAAAACGCATGCAATCCACAACGTTTGACGCACTTTCCGAAAGGGGATAGATACGCCCGACGGAATCGGCAAAAGTATAGATGCCACAAGACTGCAAAAAATTTAGATAGTCTTGCACGGTGACGGCATTCAAAACCGTTTGCACAATTTTGCTTTTATTATAGCAAGTGGCATCAACAAACGTGTTGCCCAAATTGCACTTGCCATTGCCGCTTACGGAAATTTTTTTGCCCACGCGCGAATTGCGTTCGCACAGCACAACTTGGCCATGCTTTGCCGCCAAAATTCCGTACGTCAAGCCGGCCATGCCGCCGCCTATAATCAACGTTTTCATAGTGTACCTCTTTGCTAAACATTGTAAAACGAAAATGCCAATAAGTCAACCATAACTTTGCAAGCAAGAATGGGCCTTTAAGGAATAAAATGGAACGGAACGTTTGTTTTGAAGAATAGTGCCCTCGGTGAAATACGCAAAGACGTTTAAGCGAAAATTTTGCGTTAATGGTTTTGGGTTTTTTATATGGCAGTATTAACAACGGTTTTAGGAAAGAAAACGCTGTTTGTGTTGAGCTATAATTTGGGCAATAAAAAATAGATTTAGCAACTTTATATTTTTACGTCTTGCTTTACATTGAAATTTTTAGTTAGTGATACTTTATTTTTTAGTTAACGACACCTTGTTGAAAAATCATTTTGAAATAATTTTTGCGCACTAAAGCACTAAAAAAAAGACTTAAACTTCGTGCCTTTTGCAGCTGCTGAAAACGTCGAAAACACACTGGACAATTGGCGCAGAGGAAAAGAACTTTGTTGTTTTGTCATTCAAAATTGTTTTGAAAAGCATAATGCCTGTTTGTTGCAATTGTCGTGCAACTTGAAGCACGCAAGCAGATGCTTTGATCGACGAAAGGTTGTGAAGCACCGTTGTTTCCGTGCCAACGCGGCAAGGCTTTTGACAAACGGAAATAAAGGGAAGCTGCGACGGACAAAAGGAAATTGATGAAAAAAGTTTGCAACTTTTGCTGTTGCCAACGGCAATGGGAATGCCGGCTTTTCGGGAAATTTTGACGGCATCGGGGTGCAACACTTCCGCACCGCTTTGGGCAAGCAAATACATTTGGTCGTAGCTAAGTTGCCCTATGGTTTTTGCGCCAAAAACACACTGTGGATTGGCATTGCAGACGCCGTCCACGTCCGTCCAATTTTGATACAACTCGCTGTTTGTGCCAACGGCAAAAATTGCGCCGCTAACGTCCCCTCCACCGCGTGGAAACAAGACTCTGCCATTTGCTGAGCCGCCATAGAAACCGCCAACAACACCCCTTTTAAGGCCGCAAAACGCACTTCTTACGTTGCATGACGTTTCCTTTGCTGCAAATTTGCCGTTTTTGAAGCGAACAATTTTTTCCGCTTCCAAATAGGGACATTTCAAAAAAGCCGCCACCAGTTTTGCCGTTAGTTCTTCGCCAAGCGACAAGCAATGCGCCAACGTTTTGGCTTGTTTTTTTGCGTTGAAAAGCATTTTTTCAACGTCTAAATTTACACCACTTACAACTGCCGCTCGCAAAAACTTTTGGCATACTTTTTGCCAAGCATCTTCACGTCCGTAGTAGAACTTTTGCAACAAGTCGGTTGTTTTTTCGTCACCACGCCAACTTTTGCCAATGGCGCTAACAACGATGCACTTTTGGCCTTGACAAATTTCGCGAAGGTTGCAAAAGTTTTCTGCCACCACCGACGAACCGCCTAGTTTTGCCGTTATCAAAGGTATCTCCCAATTTTTTGTTTTGCGCAGTTGCAATTTTACTGTGAAATTTCTGCCAGGCGGCAATCAAGCACTTCTTTGCCGAATCCAAACAGCTGCACTGCTATTCAACACTATATGACCAAAGTGCCAAAAATTTGCAAAAAAAATCCGCAACAAAAG
>CAZFTO010000013.1:0-48672 GCA_964521735.1 uncultured Oscillospiraceae bacterium
GGCTTTTCTATGGCAACCCCAATACTCCGTTAAATAAGCTTGCTAAAGACGGCGACAAATTCACTGAAGGTTATTATGCGGCTCCTGCGCGTCAGCCTATCAACGACACCTATGGTACCGATTACAAATACACTCCGTCAATCAACGAATTTTTGCCCAGAGTCTTCTATTCTCCCGGACGCGAGTTTGTATCCTTTGTTTTCACAAACAGGTTGGAAGATAATGGCAAAGATATTCAAGCATTGCTTCGCGCAATCGACCACTTGTACGAAGAAAGCTATACAGACGAAAACGGCGTTTTGCAACCTGGCGGAGCATTGCTTACAACAGCCGGTCTCACAAAGGAACAGTACGAAAAAGTCAAGTTCGAAGGTGACTACTATTCAAAAACCACAATACTAAACGGCAAAACTATCGCCGACGATGGAGCAATAAGGCTTAGCGACGATGGTACGGAGTTTGTATTTTGCAATGGACTAGGTTCGGACGACAATTGGAAGATTCCGGCAATGTTGAACCGCTTTATTGGACTTCAAGTCAAAATAGACAGAGGTCGCACCGAAGCACAACTTCACATTTTTGAGGAATGGGATTTCTACACATCGCACAGTTTGCGTTCATCCTTCTTAAATCAATTGGACACCAAGGAATCGGAAAAATATAACACCTTCCTCGATAACGTACGCACAGACGTTTCCAGTAGCAGAAAAGATGTTATCATGGCCGATGTGATCAAGTCTGCTACTTGGGACGAGACCAAGTACGAAACCGTAATGTTTAACGTCAACCTAAGAAAGCCTAAAGAAATTATAGGTTACCTGCAAGTGGCGTACGACAAGTTTTACAAATAGCTAATTTCAAGCGGGTGTGCATTTGCCGCATCCGCTTAAATTCTTAAAAGGAGAAAAGTATGAACGATACTTTGACTCAATCTATCGAAAAAATCGACAATTCACCCAAAATTGTCAAGCAAATACCCCAAAAAACATTTCGACAGAAGTTTAGGGATGACATGTCGCAAAACTGGGTAGTGTACTGTTTGTTCATTCCCGTTGCGCTGTATTTTTTGCTGTTCAACTATGCGCCCATGGTGGGTATCCTTATGGCATTTCAGGACTACAAGCCTCTAAAAGGATTGTGGGGTAGCGAATGGGTAGCCTTTCAAAACTTTATAGATTTGTTCACGTTGGAAGACTTCGGACTTGTGCTACGCAACACCTTTGTGATGGCGCTACTTAACCTCACTGTCGGATTTGTAGTAACGGTTGCATTTGCAATTTTGCTGTCTATGGTAAAGCCCAAGTTTTTCAAACGCACGGTGCAAATTTCTTCGTACTTGCCGTACTTTATTTCCAGCGTTGTAGTAGTGCAACTATTTAAGGATATGCTGGGCTTTGACGGAGCTTTGACCACTTTTTTAAGTTGGTTTGGCGCAGAAAACCAAAACTGGCTTGCACGCAGTGACGCGCCCGTGTTTTGGATAATCAACACTGTGATTGAAATTTGGGTTGGGTGCGGTTACGGAGCGATAGTGTATTGCTCAGCAATTGCAAGCGTCAATCCCAATCTGCACGAAGCTGCGGCAATCGACGGAGCAAGCAGGTGGAAACGGCTTTGGCACGTAACAATTCCTTCTATTATGCCGCTGATAATAACCATGTTCGTTTTGCGTGTCGGCACCATATTCATGCAGGGATTCGACAAAGTAATACTTTTGCAGACAACATCCAACGATGCAGTCAGCGACTGTCTTGCAACGTTCATTAACCGCAAAGCGTTTGTGGGCAGAGCCAATTTCGGTTTGTCCACCGCTGCGGGTTTGTTCCAATCGCTAATAGCAACTTTCTTGTTGATTGTATCTAACACGTTGTCACGTAAACTTGCAAAAACCTCGCTGTTCTAACGGAGTACAACTATGAATGAAAAAATCGAAAAATCGAGAGAAATAAAAACCGTCGAACCACAAAAACGGTATAACAGATATCACGGACAAATGGTGGAGCGCAAGGGCCCGTTGGGCATAGCATTCGACGTTTTTCTTGTGTTGTTTATGGTAATCGTAATGTTTGTAAGCATTGTGCCTATGTGGAGCGTGCTTATGAGCTCGTTTTCCGATGGAAGAACTCAGTTCACAACCAAGGGACTTATCTTTTGGCCGGTAGGCGGTTTTACTGCTCAAGCCTACGGCGAGATATTTTCGTCAAGCACTGTTTGGATGGGATATCTTAACACGTTCATATACGTGATAGTAGCCACCTTGTTCGGATTTGTTCTTAACGTATTGGGCGGCTACGTTCTCAGCAGAAAACTGTTGTTTTCTCGTCCGCTTGCGTTTTTCGTAATGTTCACGATGATGTTTAACGGCGGACTTATCCCTACGTATATGATTATCGATTCATTGGGAATGACTGGCACACGTTGGGCTTTGCTAATCCCCGGCTGTACTAGTGCGATATTCATGATGATAACGGCAAATGCGTTTCGCGCCGTGCCCGAATCGACAATCGAAGCCGCGCATATTGACGGTGCGGGCCACGTAACTACGTTGCTAAAAGTCATGCTTCCGCAAGCTATGAGCATGATAACCGTCGTTATTCTTAACTCGGTTATTCTGCAATGGAACAGTTGGTATCCTGCATCCATCTATATTCCCAACAAAACCGACCTTTGGCCGTTACAGTTGTGGGTGCGCGAGTACGTAAATCAAGCGGAAAACCAACTTGCAGCCGGTGCCGTCAATTGGGTTAACTATATGAAGCAATATTGCTTTATAATTGCCGCAACCCTGCCCATGATCGTTGCTTTCCCGTTTTTCCTTAAATGGATTGAAAAGGGTGTTATCGTAGGCGGCGTTAAGGAGTAGTTTGGATGCGTGGCATCACGTGATATTTCGAGGTGTGTATGAGTCATATACAATTCAAAAACTTTTCCGTTTTTTATAAGCTAAAAAATAAGGAATACGCTGTGGCTTTGGATAAAGTCAATTTAACCATGTCCGATGGAGAGTTTTTGGTTGTAGTAGGACCATCAGGCTGTGGCAAAACAACACTGATTAAGAGTATTTTGGGACTTTGCAAATTGACTGATGGAGAGCTTACTATCGACGGAATACCCTTCGATAAAGTGAATAAAAAGCATTCTAGCATCGCCTACGTCTCGCAAGAATACAGTTTGTATCCTTCAATGACTGTGTACGAAAACATCGCATTTCCTTTAAGGAGTATGCGCACTCCGCAAAAAGAAGTAGACTTGCGTGTTCGCGAAATCGCGCAGAAGTTGGAAATAGATTGGTTGCTTACGCGCAAACCCCATCAGTTGTCGGGAGGCCAGCATCAGCGTATTGCCATAGCGCGTGCGTTGATCAAAAACCCGCGTTTAGTCTTGTTCGACGAGCCATTTTCCAATCTCGACCCCGAACTACGCATGGAAATGCGCCAGCTTGTACTAACGCTCCACAAGGAGCAACGTCCGACCTTTGTCTTTGTGACTCACGATTTATCCGAAGCAGTAATGCTAGGGGAAAGAATAGCAGTTATGCACAGGGGCGAAATCGTCGAAGTCGGCACTCCCGAGCAAATCGAGGAAAATCCGAAATCAATACTCACAAGGAGTTTTTTCGGAAAATGACGATACTTAATTGTGATATTCAACTTTATAAAAAAAGACTTGCTATGCGGAAGATAATTGCCATATTGGCAGTTGCGCTAACGGTTATACTCAACGTCTTGTTTTCAGTATTCCGTTCGGACGAAACGCATGTGGCGTTTTTGGCAATAAACATAATTTCCGACATTGCGTGCGGTTGGTTTTTGATTGCGTGGTACCAGTTCGCCATCAGCAACCAACGCAAAATTTTAAGTTTGGCCACCGCCAAAAAGGAACTGACTCAAACAGTGCGGGGAAACGTTGTCGCAATATCCGACAGCACACAGGTTGTAAGCCAATTGCAATGCTACAAGGTCACTGTCGAAGGCAACGAAACTCGCGTAATATTCGTGGTCGAAAATTGTGGCATAACGCTAGAACGTGGTGTTGCCTACAACATAACGACAGCGGACAACATAGCAATCAGCGCGGAGGTTGACCAATGAAAAACTCCGTGAAGAATCATTTTGTATACAACTTTTGGAAGTACGTAGCCGTTGTTGCGATAGCTATTGTGTTTTGGTGCTACCTGTTCGGCGTTTTGGCGCGTCCACAACCTAACGAACAAATAAAAATCACCTTTGTTGGCAACGACCTAAAAAACACGCTGTTAAAGGATGATATACAAGCAAACTTGCCAATGCTCACAGATAATCAAAACATCAAAGACGTTGGCGTTGAATGCTTTTATTCTGAGGATATGTATACGTTAAGCACCGTCTTGTCTACGCGTGTTATTAGCGATACCGATTTCGTTATCATCAAGGAAAGCGACCTTAGCAAATTCGATATTCCTTCGTTTTTTGTGGAGTTAGACGAAACGTTATCAAAACAATATTTCGGCGACGTCGAAACCTACTTGCTTGATGGCAAGATTTATGGCATCAAACTTAGCAGTGAAACGTTTGCAAAGTATCATTCCGGAGAGAACTGCTATGCATTTATCACCGGCGTGTCGGTAAATTTCGGCAGACTTAACGGCAAAGGTGATGTGGACGACAAGGTTTGCGTAGCGCTTATCAATTATCTTGCAGGGAGGGCGTAAAGTTATGAGATTATTTGCACCCAAAACTGCGCAAAAAGATTTCAACTCCGATATGCTTCCGCACAATCGCAAACAGGTATTTAAGGATGTATTCAAGCTGCATTATAAAACGTTTTTTGCTTGCGGATTGTTGGTATTTCTGTTTATGCTCCCGCTGCATCTAACTGCGCTATGGGAAGCAATCGTAAAAGCTCAAATATCTGCCTCGTTAGGTAACAATCCTACCGACGAACAGTTTTTCAATGCGGTAATGTCGATAGTTTCGTTTAGCAATATGCGCGGACTAATCGACGTTGCGGGCTTTGTCGTATTGTTCGTGGGGCTATCCGGGCTTGCACGAGTCGTCAAAAAGTATGCCTTCGAGGAAAACGTGTATTTTCGCTACGATTTTGTGGAGGGCATAAAGGAAAACTGGTTGCAATACACGATGCTAGGCATCATGGTTGGTATTTTGAAATTTGTTTGCACCTACATCAATAATACGGCAACGTTGGCTTCGGGTAGTGGGGAAATTTATTCTTACCTAGGCTTGATGCCTGCAATACTATTTTCCATTTTTCTTGTTCCTCCTGCTATGTATGCCGCAGTTAACATGTCGGTATATCAAAATTCGTTCAGGCAAAACGTAAAAATAGGTTTTGCATTGTACGCAAAACGGCTGTGGAAAACTATACTTGCGGTAATTTGCTGCGCAGTGCCGTTCGTAGTGCAAATGATTCCCAACCTAATTTGCTTGATAGTTGGCAGAATAATTTCCTCTGTCGTTTTGCCGCTGGTAATGCTCGGGTGGTGGCTGTTTGCCTACAATGGCCTGGATGAGCTTATAAATCCAAAGTTTGCGCCAGATCTTGTTGGCAAAGGCACTGTTCCTTTAAGCGAAAAAGCACTTGCAGATATAGAACAGCGCAAACAATTGGAAGCATTGAAAAAACAGCAAAAACACAACAACAATTCTAAATAAAAAATAAATAAGGAGAGAGCGTCATATTGACGACAAACAATTTATGGCAAACGTAACGTTAAAAGAAGTTTACAAGTATTACGAAAAAAATCCTACGCCTGCGGTTGCAGATTTCAATCTTGACATAAACGATAAGGAATTCGTTGTGTTCGTAGGACCGTCGGGTTGTGGTAAGTCAACTACGCTCCGTATGATTGCCGGACTTGAAGAAATATCCTACGGACAGGTTGCAATCGACGGGCGTATCGTCAACAACGTAGAGCCTAAGGATCGTAACATTGCTATGGTTTTCCAAAACTACGCTTTGTATCCGCACATGTCGGTTTACGACAATATGGCGTTCGGGCTAAAAATGGCGCGTACTCCGCGTGAAAAAAGGGACGAAAGCTTTATCGCCCAAAAGAACGGCAGAAAAATCGGTTTCTTCGGCCGCTTGTTTGGTCGCGTTCCGCAGGAGCTCCGCGATGAACATGGCGAAATCGTTAAAAATACGCATGGCGAAACGCTTTATGCCACGCTAAAGAAAAAAGACGGAACGGACAAATTGGATAAAAACGGCGTGCCCATTATTGCAAAACGCAGATATACCGACGAGGAAAAGTATGGACGCATAATTCGCGACGAGCATGGCAATCCCGTGCTTATCCCCAAGGTGTACTCTCGCGACTGTACCACAAGAGAATCTCAAAAGGACGAACTTGGCTACGAAATTTTGGATGAACACGGCAGACCGAAAACAATTCACGTCGAGCACAAAAAAGGCGACGTGGTGCGCGATTCCAACAACGAGATAGTTTATAAAAAACGTAAATATACCAGGGAAGAAATACGCAACAAGGTTATGGAAGCGGCGGAAATTTTGGATATCACACAGTATCTTGACCGCAAGCCCAAGGCGATGAGCGGCGGACAACGTCAGCGTGTTGCCATCGGCCGTGCGATTGTGCGCAAGCCCAAGGTGTTCCTGATGGACGAGCCACTTAGCAACCTAGATGCAAAACTTCGCAATTCCATGCGTTCAGAAATTTTGCTACTTCGCAAACGCATCAACACAACATTCGTATACGTCACTCACGACCAAACGGAAGCTATGACGTTGGGCGACAGAATAGTGATCATGCGCGACGGCTTTATTCAGCAAGTTGGTACGCCTGCCGAAGTATTCGACACTCCCGAAAACTTGTTTGTAGCAGGCTTTATTGGTTCACCGCAAATGAACTTTTTCGATGCAAAACTTGTTAAAAATGCAGATAACTACGCAGTGGCAATCAACAGCAGCATAATTCCGCTAAACAAGCAAATTTGCGCAAAGCTTGCCGCGAATGGCGTTGCGGAAAGAGATATTGTTTTGGGTGTACGTCCCGAACATATCAGCGTACTTAAATCTGGCGAAAAGGCCAAGGCGGAAACGACCTACCTCGACGCAAAAGTTTCTGTTTCCGAAATGATGGGCAGCGAATTGTATGTTCACTGCGAAGTAGAGGGCGTGCAAATTATCGTTCGCATCCCCACAATCGAACTTGCCAAGGAAGACCGTGACAACATCCACAACGGCGGCACGTTGAAGATAGCGTTCCGTTCGGAAGTTATCCACCTGTTCGACAAGGAAACGGAAATAAGCTTATTGAAGTAATCAAAGGAGACTATGCACAAATGGTAGATTTAAAGGCTAAACCATTTTATTTAAACGACGAACAAATCAAGTGGGTTAACGATACAATAGCAAGCATGTCCGTCGACGAAAAAGTGGGGCAATTGTTTGTTCACCTTACAGGTTGCAGCCAGGAAGAAGAGGTAAAAGAAGAAGTTAACCGTATGCACATGGGCGGCATTCGCTTTAACCCTAGGGCAAAGGAAGATATGTGGGAGATGAACTACAACTTCCAAAAGTTCAGCAAAGTTCCCGTGCTATCCGCCGTAAACGTCGAATCAGGCGGCAATGGCGCAAGTAGGGATGGAACGTTTGTTGGCAACGAAATGAAAATTTGCGCCACCAACGATACAAAATACGCTTACGAACTGGGACGCATTTGTGGAATAGAAACAAAGGCTACGGGTAGCAATTGGGCGTTTGCGCCCATTGTCGACCTTGTCACCAACTGGCACAATCCGGGCATTTCGGTACGCGGCTTCGGCTCCGATCCCGATCAGGTGCTTGCAATGAGCAAGGAGTATTTTAGGGGTATATCCGAAAGCGGCATTGTTTGCGCAATGAAGCACTTCCCTGGTGACGGCAGTGACTACCGCGATCCTCACATCGCAACCAGCGTAAATGCGCTTTCTTGCGAGGAATGGGATAACACATACGGCAAGGTTTATAAAGGAATGATTGATGCGGGCGTGCAATCGTTAATGCCCGGGCACATCATGATGCCGGCATACCAAAAGCATTTCAATCCATCATGCCGTGACGAAGACCTGCTTCCTGCAACACTGTCCAAGGAAATTTTGGGCGACCTTCTTCGTGGCAAACTTGGCTTTAACGGGCTTATCGTGTCCGACGCTAGTCATATGGTGGGGCTCACAGGCAGGAGCAAACGCCGCGACCTTGTGCCTGGCGCAATCATGGCTGGGATAGATATGTTCCTGTTCTATAACGATATAGAGGAAGACACCAACTTTATGAAGGAGGCCTATCTTGACGGCACACTTACAGAAGAGAGAATGCACGATGCTTTGTCTCGTATTCTTGCCTTAAAGTGTCTTTGCAAACTTGACAAATTTACTCTTGATAAATTCCCTTCTAAACAAGAATTGAACACAATCGGTTTGCCCGAAAGTAAGCAAATTGCCAAGGAAATTGCCGACAAATCCATAACTCTTGTTAAGCACGTTGGTGAAGAAATATTCCCCGTAACTCCTCAAAAGTACAAAAGAATTTTGCTTGTTCCCGTAGGACCGCATCCAAGTCCCATTCTTGCTCGTGCAGGTATGGGCGCCGACGGAAGCAAACTCAACGAAAAACTAAAAGCAAAGCTCGAAGAACAAGGCTTTTCTGTGGAAATTTATGTAGACCCCGTAGCAAAACTTGTGGCCATGATGGAAAAAATGGATGGCGGCGATGCTATGAAAATGCTAAATGCTAAAAAAGGCGGCGGCAACAAGGGAGCATACGGAATGAAACAATCCGTTGCCGCTTTGACCGATAACTACGACATGGTGATTTGCTTTGCCAATGTCAGTTCAACTATGCGCACAACTCAGCGCTTGGAATGGGCCATATCTAAGGGCGGCTGGGATAACCCTTGGTATGTCAACGAAATACCAACGATATTCGTATCTTTCAACTGTCCATTCCACCTAGTGGACGTTCCGCAGGTTAAAAATTTTATCAACTGCTATGATGCAAACGACGTCACGATTGATGCACTAATCGACAAGTTGACGGGTGCAAGCGAATTCAAAGGCGTATCCCCAGTTGATGCGTTTTGTGGCCTTATAGATACGAGATTCTAGTATAACTCATGAGAATATCACTTGATACTACTCTTAAAGAAATAATAAAAAATGCAAAGGTAAAAGAGGTTTGCAACAGCGTTAGCAACGGTTTGTTTGCAAACCCTTCTCTTGCGCAGGCAGAAGCAATGAGTCTTGGTCGTGTAGCAGCACTGCTTGGCACAAATGGTTTGGCGATAATGTCTGCAATTGTCGACAAGACAAACGTCCTTTTGGCGGATATTCCCGACGATAACGCAATCAATTTAAGTTTAGAGATTCAACAATCACAGGGATTGGAAGCAAAACAGACAGAAGAAGAACGCCAACGCCACATTGCCGTAAACAACACAATCAAGCCCGGACAAGTTTGGTACGATACCGATGGCAACCGCATACAAGCCCACGGTGCGTGTGTGTACTACGAAAATAACGTCTACTATTGGATAGGTGAAAACAAAGATCACACTACGAAAGAGGGCGAAATTTGGACTTGGGGTGTAAAAATCTATTCCTCTGTAGATTTGTGCAATTGGAAAGACGAAGGCTATTTGATTGAGCCCAACCTTGAAGATAGCAATTCGGTATTCTATCCCACAAGACGGCTCGACAGGCCTCACATTCTTTTCAACAAAAGAACGGGCAAATATGTGCTTTGGTTGAAGTATTGCGACAACGCACATTTCACTGTGCTAACTTCGGATAGTTTAATGGGCAATTATATTATTGTGCACGAAAACTATCATCCGTTTGATACCCAATGCGGCGATTTCGACCTAGCTCAAGACGAGACGACTGGGCAGGCATATTTGTATTGGGAAGTCAACCACACTGACGTGTGGGCAGCAAGACTATCTGACGATTATACCGAGGTTGCCGGAGATTATTCCATAATCTACAAGAATATGCAACCGCCGTTTGCGCGGGAAGGTATTTCTCACTTTATGCGCAACGGCAAGCATTATGTATTTTCTAGCGGAATGACGGGTTACGTTCCGAATCCTAGCGAGGTTGCAATGTCTAACGACTGGCTGACCGGGTATACCGTGTTGGGCAATCCTCACGTTGACGACCCAAGTTGCGCATCCTTTAACAGTCAAATTTCTTTTGTACTAAAGGTGGGCGAAAAGGATAAATACATTGCCATTGCCGATAGGTGGGTGCCCGAATTTGTCATGACGGCTAAAAAATACGACGTAATTGTGCGCGCTATAACCTCGCGTAACGATCCGACGGTTAAAGTTACGGCGGAAGAAAAAGCTTCCCTTGCCTCTATGCCGTTAATGGGTTCGGCAAATACGTCCATTGCAAACTACGTTTGGCTGCCTATAGAGTTCGATGGTGACATGCCCCTAATCAAGTGGCATGACGAGTGGAGGGTGTAATATGGCTGCAACATTGAACGAATTTGCTAAAAATAAAAAATATTTGCTTTGCGTTGACAGTGACGGTTGCGCAATGGATACCATGAACATTAAGCATTTCAAGTGCTTTGGCCCTTGCTTTGCGGATGTATACGGAATAACGGAAAACAGACAATCCATATTGGATAGGTGGAACCAAATCAACCTGTTCGAAATTACCCGCGGCATAAATCGTTTCAGGGGGTTTGCAACTATACTCAAAGAGCTTTACCCCAAGGATAAAGATATATTGGCGTTTGATACGTGGACCTTGTCCGCCAAGGAGTTGTCGGAAAAAACCGTGTTGCAAGCTTACGAAAGCACCTGCAACGAAGTGTTCAAAAAGGCGTACGATTGGTCTAGAGCGGTAAATAACGCCATCAACTCTTTGTCCGACGACGAAAAAAACGCATTTGACGGCGTAAAACAAGCGCTAATTTATGCCAAATCAAACTTTGACGTAGCGATAGTTTCTTCCGCCAATTATGCAGCCGTAGTAGAAGAATGGCAACGTTGTTGTTTGTACGAGAACGTCGACGTGATAACAACGCAAAGCGACGGAAGCAAAGCACACTGCATTGCCGAACTTATAAAAAAAGGCTACGACAAACAAAACGTCATTATGTGCGGCGATGCCGAAGGAGACTTAATAGCAGCAGAAAGTAACGGCGTCACTTTCTATCCTATTTTAGTCAATCAAGAACAAAAAAGTTGGAACAATCTGCCGCAATTTTTGGATAGGTTTGTCAACGGCTGCGTACAAGAAAAAGATATTCTACGCAAAGCGTTCTATTCTAATTTAGTCAAAGAGGCATAACCATGAAAATGACGTTTCGGTGGTACGGTGAGAGCGACAGTATCTCATTGCAACATATCAAACAGATACCAAATATGAGCGGAGTGGTAACCGCCATTTACGATATTCCCGTAGGGGAAATTTGGCCGTTAGATAAGATTGCCAAGTTAAAATCCTTGTGCGATCAAGCAGGCTTGCAAATGGAAGTGATCGAGTCCGTTCCTGTGCACGAAGATATCAAGCTGGGCAAGCCAACAAGGGACAAGCTTATTGCCAACTATTCGCAGACAATACGCAATTTGGGCAAATGCGGAGTGAAGTGTATTTGCTACAACTTTATGCCCGTGTTCGATTGGTTCAGGACGAATTTGCGCTACGTGCAAAAGGATGGCAGCGTGTGCCTATCTTATAGCGAGGCGGATTTTAACAAGTTGGATAAACACAATTTGCGCCTTCCCGGTTGGGACGAAAGCTACACGAGTGAGCAATTGGATGGTTTGTTTGCCGAATACAAAAGCGTTGCACACAAGCAGCTATTCGATAACTTGGTGTATTTCCTCAATGGCATAATGCCAGCCTGTGACGAAACAGGAATAAACATGGCAATTCACCCGGACGATCCGCCGTGGGATATTTTTGGACTTCCTCGTATAGTAGGCAAGCAGGAAGACTACGACAGGCTATTCAAAGCTGTGCCCAACATGCATAACGGCATTACGTTTTGTACGGGCAGCCTTGGCGCCGGACGTTTTAACGATTTACCTAAAATGGCGGGCAAATATGCCAAACGCATCTATTTTGCGCACTTACGGCAGCTTAAATTTACTAACGCAACGGACTTTTACGAAAACGGACATCAAACATCTTGCGGCAACGTGGATATATACGCAATAGTAAAAGCCCTAATACAAAACGGCTTCGACGGTTACGTTCGACCTGATCATGGGCGAAACATATGGGGTGAAGACGGCAAACCGGGTTACGGTTTGTACGATCGTGCACTAGGTGCATGCTATCTCAATGGTCTGTTCGAAGGGGTGGAAAAGGAAATCAAATGAAAAAAGTTCTATTCACTCAAAACTGGATATTCACAAACTGCGCAACTGGCGAAAGCAAACCAGTAAACCTACCGCACGATGCAACTATAGGTTCGGATCGCGACCCAAACATGCGCAATTATTTTTTGAGTGCGGGTTTCAAGGGCGGCAGATACCAATATGTAAAAAACATATCAATCCCTGCCGACTATTCGAATAAAGCGGTGTGGCTGCATTTTGACGGAGTGTATCGTAATGCGACTGTTTTCGTCAACGGAAAACAAGTGCACTTGCAGGAATACGGCTATGTTCAATTTGATGTTGACGTTGAACAGCATTTGCGTTTTGGCGAGGATAACGAAATAAAAGTGGAAATCGACACACCTGTTGAAGCCCATTCAAGGTGGTATGCTGGTAGTGGAATATATCGTAACGTTTATCTTTGCATTGCTAACAAAACGCATATCAAGCCTTACGGCGTAAAAGTCACAACTCTTTCACATTCCCCTGCAAAAATTCGTATCGAAACAGACGTGGAAAGCGATGGTTACGACAGCATCGCCGTGCAAATTTTTGACGGTGCAAATTGTATTGCACAAGGAGAAGGGATCAACGCCCAATTTACATTTGAAAATGCCAATCTTTGGTCGGCGGAAACGCCATATTTGTATGTTGCCAAAGTGGCCTTGGTGAAGGATGGCAAAGAGGTTGATACGCAGGAAATTCCGTTTGGTATACGAACGCTCGAATGGTCGGCGGAACACGGTTTTCTTGTGAATGGCAATCGTACGCTTTTGCGCGGCGGGTGTATTCATGCGGACAACGGCGTTATTGGCATGGTCACAAACGAAGTCACAGAACAGCGGCGCGTGCGCAACATAAAGGCGGCGGGTTTCAATGCTATCCGCAGCGCGCATCACCCCATGTCAGCCGATTTGTTATACGCTTGCGACAAATACGGTTTGTACGTTATGGACGAGTTGTACGACACTTGGTACCGCATGAAGCAGCTCAACGGCGATTCGGCTCACTTTATGCGCACCTTCGAAACAGACACGTTGGCAATGGTGCAAAACGACTATAACCATCCTTGCGTGGTGATGTATTCCATCGGCAACGAAATTCCCGAAATAGGCTCGCTAAAAGCGGTTAAAATTGCCAAAAAGATTTGCAATATTATCCGCGACATCGACACGACGCGTCCTCTTGTTATGTGCCCCGCCATGAACACGGCGCGCGCATACGTCATGGATACGCCGTATATGGATGTTCTTGAAGACGATTATCTTGCGCAAAGCGACGACAACAAAAAAACGGATATGCAGCACTACATTTGGGTTTACACCAAGGCGTTATCTAACAATCCCACCGCCAAAATAGGTGCTTATCCGCAGGAATGTATTGAACAAGACGAAGTGGTGACAAAGCCCATCTACTCATTTTTGGATATGGCTGGTTACAATTACTACACCGACAAATTCGAAAAACTCCACGAAATTCATCCCGAACGGTTGCTTGTGGGCACGGAAACGCGCGGCAACCTTATAGTGCACAATTGGGAACTTACCAAACGCAACAACTATATAGTGGGCGACTTTATTTGGACGTTGCAAGACCATATCGGCGAAGTAAACGTGTGCGGCAGCAAGTATAGCAACGAAATTCTGGGCGAAGGACCGTTTGCACACCGAGCATATCCGTGGATATTGAACTATGGCGGAGTGATGGATTTAAATGGAAACATACTTCCTTCAATAAACAAATTCCGCTTCGTTTGGGGCAATTATCATGGATTATATCTTGCAAGTCAGCCGCCCGTTCACAAAGGCGTAGAACCCGGTTTTAGTAGTTACAAATGGACGGATTCGATAGAAAGCTGGACGTATGAAGGATGCGAAGGAAACAGAACTTTTGTCGACGTTTATACCGATGCTTACGAAGTGGAAGTTTTGATTAACGGACAATCACTCGGTAGACGAATAGTCGAGGATTATTTTGCAAAGTTTCCCGCCGTATATCAAAGTGGCGAAGTGGTTGGCATAGGCTACGACAAAGATGGTGAGGAAATTTACCGTTCTTCGCTTAAAACAGCTCAAAGTCAAACGGTTATAAATGCTGTTGTGGATAATACCGAACTTGAAGCAGGTGGTGGTGATTTTGCATTTATAGACATATCAATTGCGGACGAAAACGGCGTTGTTAAAAGCCTGCCCGAACACAAAGTGACAGTTACTGTAGAGGGGGCGGGTGAACTTGCGGGACTAGGCAGCGCAAACCCGCAAAATGCCGAAAAGTATACGCAAGATAATCACACAACCTATTTCGGAAAATTGCTTGCTGTTGTTCGCAGCGGATTGACTTCTGGCGCAATAAAAGTCACGTTGTCTTGTGATGATTTGGCCGATAAGGTAGTAAATTTAAAAGTAAAATAGCAGGGATAGAAATTATGAAAAATCCAATAAACACAGATTTGCACGGAAAAGTAGCGGTAGTTACCGGCGCAGGCGGAGTGATTTGCTCTGTGCTTGCAAAGGCTTTGGCAATTGCAGGCGCTAAGGTTGCCCTGCTCGACCTAAATGAGGAGATGGCAACAAAGTATGCCAACGAGATAGTGGCAAATGGCGGAATAGCTAAGGGCTACAAAGCAAACGTGCTCGATAAGCAAAGCCTTGTCGATTGCCACGAGCAAATACTAAAAGACTTGGGCTCGGTGGATATTTTAATTAACGGTGCTGGCGGCAATAACCCAAAAGCAACAACGGATAAGGAATATTATACCAATGGAGATATCGATGCGGATACAAAGTCCTTCTTTGATTTGGAACAAAGCGGAGTGGAGTTCGTCTTTAATCTCAACTTCATTGGCACGTTGCTTCCCACGCAGGTATTTGCAAAAGATATGGTAGGCAAACAAGACTGCAATATACTTAACATTTCCTCAATGAACGCATATACGCCCTTAACCAAAATTCCCGCATATAGCGGTGCAAAGGCGGCAATAAGCAACTTTACGCAATGGCTTGCAGTGCATTTTTCCAAAACAGGCATTCGCGTAAATGCCATCGCACCGGGTTTCTTCTCTACGCAACAAAACGCAAAATTGCTTTGGAACGAGGACGGAACACCAACAGCGCGCACGGGTAAGATACTTGCGGCCACACCAATGGGACGTTTCGGTGAAGTGGACGAACTTGTTGGCGCAACACTTTTCCTGCTAGACAAAAATTGTTCGAGTTTCATCACTGGAGTAGTAATTCCCATTGACGGCGGTTTCTCTGCTTATTCGGGAGTGTAGTATAACCAAATTTACGTGGCAATCATTGTGCATTTTCAAAACGTGAAATTCAATTTTTTGCGACACGCCTTCAAACAATGTGACGAAAATAAAAATCACGCAATCAAGTTGAAGATTTGCCCATAGCAGGCAACAATTGCTGTTGAAATTGATGCAAGTAAAAGTGGCTTGCGCACGGCAATTGCAAATGGTGACAGTGTGCAACAGTTGCTTGCGCAGTTGCAGTTTCTTTGGCAAAATAGTTTTGCAAAAGTTGCATAGTTTAAAACAAGGGTTTCACATTTAAGGAACCCTTTTTGTTGTGTTGCAAATTGTGTTTGTGGCAACGGCCAATAACCCAAAAATCATCCGTGCAAAGTTACGAAAAAAGTTGGCAAACAAATTTTTTCTGCACTTCAAAATTAATGTGCAAAACGGAAAAATAAATCTTTTAGGAATAAGTTCAGTAACACTCAAAACTAACCGGGCGTTGATGAACGCCAAATCTAAGAAAGTATCACGTTGACAAAAACTAATAGATTTATCCAATGGAAATTTCAAAAAGTGTTGCCCTTAACTTGACAATTCCCCGGGCGCTTGCAAGGGTTTTGCCACGCTTTTTTGCCGTTTTCGGCTGTTGACAAACGTCAAATGTTTTGATATATTTACTATATGAAGTGCGATTTTCACCTACATTCCAACGTTTCGGATGGTATTTTTTCGCCGGAACAACTAATAGATATGGCCAAAGAAAAAGGGCTGGATTGCGTTGCCGTTACCGATCACGACACGGTGGGCGGCGTTTTGCGTGCGCAAAAAAGAGCGGAAGAGGTTGGCGTAAAATGTATTTGCGGAGTGGAACTTTCCACCGTTGCCGCCGGACGTGAAGTGCACGTCTTGGCATACAATTTGGATCTTTCCGACCCCGAATTTGAGACGGAAATGCGGCGAATTGCCAATTTTCGCACCGAACGCAACCGCCTTATGCAACAAAAATTCAACGAAAACGGCATAGATATTGACATTTTGTCGCTAAAATCTGATGGTTCCATTGGCCGTGGCGAAATTGCTCGCGAAATGGTTAAGCGCGGCTATTGTCAAAACGCAACGGAAGCTTTCGATAAGTATCTTGGCACCGGCAAATGTTGCTACGTGCAAACGCGTCGACTAACGCCTGCGGAAGCCATTCAGTTTGCCTTGAAGTTTGGCGGAATTCCCGTTTTGGCGCATCCCAAAAATTTTCACATGCCCTTTTCGCAGTTCGAAAAATTTTTGCGTCCGCTGGTGCTTGCCGGTTTGGGTGGTATTGAAGCACAGTATTTCACACACAATAACGCCGAGCGCAAATTCTATTGCAAAATGGCGAAAAAGTATCAGCTTATTGTCACCGGTGGCAGCGATTTTCACGACTACACGCACGGCGTTGCACTTGGTACACAAACATTTTCGCCCAACGGCTACACAAAAAAGATATTGGGAATATGAAAACAAAAACAATTTTAACCTTACTATTTGCGCTTGCAGTTTTTGCAAGCGTTTTTCTTTGCCCGGTGGCACAAGCAACGCAACTGCCGTGGAACGTGGAAGTTGACGTAACCTTCGGTGACGTTATTTTTCACTATTCGCTAAAAAAGGAAATGGCAGGTTGCACAAATGCTCAACAGCGTGCGTTCTACGGTTCTTTGCATCAAAAACAACTGCTAGCGCAGCGTTTACAGGCAATGCAACTGCCAAATTCCGCCGTTTTTAACTACGTTTTGCCAAATTTTGACAAAATTTTGCATTGTTTTCGTTTTGTAGAACGGCAAAAACAAAATTCAACGGTAAGTTTCGACAAAAACGGTTTTCACTACACTGAAGGGCAAAACGGCGTTTATATAAACAGTCTTGCGCTGTTCAACAAAATGTTGCAGGGCGAAAAAACAATAAGGCTGCCCACAGTTACGGATGCTGCCGTAACGGTGCAAGAGCTAAAACAAAAAACAATGCAAAAGGGCAGTTTTTCAACCATCTTTTCCGCTGGAAACGCCAACCGCTTGCAGAACGTTGTTCTTGCTGCGCAGGCGCTTGATGGCACGGTAGTGGGAGTTGGTGAAAAATTTTCCTTCAACCAAACGGTCGGGCCGCGCACTGCCGCAAGGGGCTACCGCTCTTCCAAAGTTATTGTGGACGGCGCCTACGTGGATGGCGTGGGCGGTGGTGTGTGCCAAGTTTCCACCACGCTGTACAACGCGTTGCTGCTTGCCGAATTTTTGCCGTCGGCGTGTCAACATTCCCTCGTGTCTTCCTACGTCGAGGCAGGCTTCGATGCAATGGTATCCGATGGCGGCGCAGATTTGACCTTCACCAACACAACGGCTTGCCCCGTCTACATTTCGGCAAAGGTGAACGTTGCTAGCCAAACCATAACGTGCACGATTTTTGGCTTGCCCAACACCTACAAAGTGGTGCGCGAAAGCGTTGCCGAGCGCACGCCCTTCGAAGTGGTGGAAATATTCGATGCGCAAAAATATCCGGATATTATCTATTGTGACCAATTCAAGGTGCTTTCGGGCGGCAGCGACGGTGTGCAGTCGCAATCTTTTTTGAACTACTATGACGCAAATAGACTTGTTAAACGGCTAAAAATAAGGCAAAACAGCTACAAAATGGTCAGCAAAGTGGTTGTCAGAGGAATTTTGCCCCGTCTGCAGACAGATTGACGGTGCGCAGTGCCGTTTTTTGACGTTTTTTTGTTTAAAAATTTGCTTGCACCTTTTTGCGCAAGGTGATTGATTTATCTGCAAAATAATAGTATAATGCTATATGGATAATTAGCGGCGGTTTGCGCTTTTTGCCTAGAATTGCGAAAAATCGTCATTTTGTCATAAAGGAGTGGCCCAAATGCCAAAGAAGAACGAACAAAACACAGTGCCCTACACAACCATGCCAAACAGCGTAGAGGCAGAACAAAACGTTTTGTGTTGCATAATGCGCAACGCCGATTTGCAATTGGAAATTCTTGCCCAGTTAGATTCGGAAGATTTCTATCAACCCAACCACGCAATAATTTTCGAAACCATGAAGGAAATTTCCCGTGGCACGCACAAGGTGGAAGGTCAACAAGTTGTTAACACCGTCAACTTCACCACGGTGGTGGATGCTTTGCGCCGCAACGGCAATCTAGCAAAGGTGGGGGATATCGACTACGTTTTGCATTTGAACAACGTTTTGCCCGGCACTGCCAATTTTGATGAATACGTTTCCATCGTTAAGCGTGCGGCAGTTATGCGCAAACTTATCAACATTTGCGGCGATATCACAAAAATTGCATATAGTTCCGCCAGTGCAGAAGAAGCAATAAGCCAAGCGGAAGAAGCTATTTTCAATTTGTCGCAGCGTGGCGCAAACGGCGGTTTGGTGCACCTTGCCGGTGAAACGGCCAACGTTTTGTTTAAAATTAGCGAACGTTTCCGCAATCCCGATCAATTCCGTGGCATGGAAACGGGCTTTGCAAAATTCGACCGCCTAACCAACGGCTTGCACGGCGGCGAACTTATTGTTTTGGCAGCGCGTCCCGGTGTTGGTAAATCGGCAATGGCCATGAACATTGTTGAAAACGTTGCCAAAAGCGGCAAAACCGTTGCTGTGTTCAGTTTGGAAATGTCCAACGAACAGTTGGTTGAACGTATGCTTTCCAGCATGTCTTCCGTTCCGCTGGAATATATCAAAAACGGTCAACTTCCCAACAGCGAAACGGATTTGGAACGCTTGCGCACCGCACAAGACATTATTTGTTCCAAAATGCAATTGTACGGCAACGACTTTGCCAGCATAAAGCCTTCGGAAATTGTTTCGCAATGCCGTCGCCTAAAAACCATGCACGGGTTGGATCTTGTCGTTATCGACTACATTCAGCTTATGAACAGTGATGCATCTGGTTTGCGTGACGAAAGCCGTCAAAATCAAGTTGCAAACATCACTCGTGCGCTAAAACTTATGGCAAAGGAATTGAACGTTCCCGTAATTGCTCTGTCGCAGTTGAAGCGTGATGCAGAAATCCGCAACATCAAAGGTGAAAAATCTGGTTCTAGCGAACCTGTTTTGTCCGACTTGCGCGAATCTGGCGCAATCGAACAGGACGCCGACATAGTTTTGTTTATTCACAAAGACGCCAACGCACAAAGCGGTGTTGTTAACTACAGTTTGATAGTTGCCAAGCACCGTAACGGTGAAACGGCAACTATTCCTCTTCACTGGATTGGCAAAATCGTGCGTTTTGCCGACGACGAATATCTTATTCGCAATCGCATCAATTTGTCTGCCGAAGCGCAACAACAGCAACAAGAGCCGGAAGACGAAGTGATGGATTTGGGTGTTGCAGGCGATGAGGAATTGGAAGCACCCGCCGGCGACGATTTTTATGCCGACGATCAAATTCCCGAATATACCGGCGACGAAGAGTAAGCAAAAAGGTAAGGAAAAAGTTATGAGCGAATCTAAAAATTTTATTGAAGAAATTATCGATAACGACCTAGAAAGTGGCAAAGTCACGGAAGTATACACTCGTTTTCCACCCGAACCCAACGGCTATTTGCACGTTGGCCACGCAAAAAGTTTGTGCATAAACTTTGGCTTTGCGGAAAAATATCACGGCAAATGCAATTTGCGTTTTGACGACACAAACCCCGTTAAGGAAGGGGAAGAATACGTTGAAAGCATCAAAAGAGATATTCAATGGCTGGGCTTTAAGTGGGATAAACTTTTGTTTGCCAGCGACTATTTCGACGTGATGTTCGAAAGCGCTGTTAAGCTTATCAAAAAAGGCTTGGCATACGTCAGCGACGAAACAGCGGAAGAAATTCGTCAGCGCCGCGGCACCTTGACGGAAGCAGGGGAAGAAAGCCCCTTCCGCAACCGCACGGTGGAAGAAAACTTGCAATTATTCTACGATATGCGTGACGGAAAATTCCAAGACGGAACAAAAGTTTTGCGCGCCAAAATAGATATGGCATCGCCCAACATCAACATGCGCGACCCCGTTATTTACCGTGTGTTGCATGCAACCCATCACAACACCGGCGATAAGTGGTGCATTTATCCCATGTACGACTTTGCACACCCCATCGAAGACGCCTACGAAGGCATCACGCACTCCATTTGCACGCTAGAATTCGAAGATCACCGTCCTTTGTACGATTGGGTTGTTCGCGAATGCGAATTTCCCGAACCTCGTCCGCAACAAATTGAGTTTGCACGCTTAAATATCACCAACACCATAATGTCCAAACGCTTTTTGAAAAAGCTTGTTGACGAAGGCAAGGTTTTGGGATGGGACGACCCTCGTATGCCCACGCTATCAGGCTTGCGCAGACGTGGCTATCCCGCCGAAGCGTTGCGCGATTTTTGCGAAAGAATTGGTGTTTCCAAAGCCAACAGCGAAGTGGAAGAAGGCTATTTGCAATCATGCGTTCGCGAAAATTTGAATGCAAACGCTAACCGCGTTATGGTTGTGTTCGACCCATTGAAGGTGGTGCTAACCAACTACGACGGTGTTGAAACGTTGCAAGTGGAAGATAACCCCAACGCCGAAGTCGTCACCTATCGCGCCGTGCCGTTCAGCAAGGTATTGTATATCGATCGCAGCGACTTTGCACTTGTTCCGCCGCCTAAATATCACCGCCTAAAACCGGATGGCTACGTTCGTTTGAAGGGCGCATATATCATTCATTGCGACGAAGTTGTGCTAGACGAAAATGGCGAAGTTGCCGAATTGCACTGCTCCGTTGTGCCCAACTCCAAGTCCGGCCACGACGAAAGCGGCATCAAGGTTAAGGGCGTTGTTCAATGGGTAGATGCCAACGATTGTTTGGACGTGGAAGTTCGCAAATTGCAAAGTTTGCTAAACGACGTGGTGGATGGCGTAACCGATTTCAACCTGCGTTTCAACGAAGACAGTTTGAAGGTTGTCTCCGCCAAGGCCGAAAAGAGTTTGGCATTGGCAAAAGTGGAAGATAAATTCCAATTTATGCGTGTTGGCTACTACGTTTTGGATAAGGATTCCACAGCGCAAAAATTGGTGTTTAACGAGATTGTCGGTCTCAAAGATAGTTTCAACGCTGCAAAAAAGTAGGTTGACAAACAGCCCCTAAAGGTATATATTATTCATTAGCATAGTTTTTTGCTTAAAGGCGGTAAAAAATGAAAGTTTGTAAGAACTGCGGAGAAATAAACTCAAACGATTGCGAGTTTTGTTGCAACTGCGGCGAAACGGCGTTTGTGTTTCAGGAAGAAACGCTTTGCCCTCATTGCGGAGCCGTCAACGACAAGTCGTTCGACTTTTGCATTAACTGCGGCAACAGGTTGCATTCCGTTGCCATTCCCGTACCGGCAGCAGAGCAAACTTCCCTTGAAGTGCAGCAGTCCGGCGATGATGAAGGCTACGCCCCCGTTCCTATCGATTTGCGCGAGCAAATGAACGAGATATACGGAGGAATTTCGCTGTCTACCCCAGCCGAAACGGCACAGTGCCCCGGTTGTGGTGCGCTGGTGCCCATCCACGCAATCTATTGTCAAAAGTGCGGCACGCCCGTTGCAAAATTGCACGATCACCGTGTGGTGCATCGCAAAATTTGCCCGCATTGCGGTCGTCCTAACAATTTGGAATCGCAATTTTGTTCCTATTGTTTTTGCACTTTGGCCAATTCCGACACGCAAGAAATGCAAGTAGTGCACGAAAGCGTTAGCGTTGGCGAAACAATGGTAACGCAAGCCTTTTTGGAAGACGAGCGTGGCAAAAAGAAAATTTGCACCAGTTGTGGAACGCTTAATCCTTCGGACGAAACGTTTTGCGTAAACTGCGGTTTCAAACTGGACGTGGAAGAAATAAAAAAATATTGCCCCAATTGCGGAACGGAAAATCCCGTTGGCAACACCTTCTGCACGAAATGTCAGTGGTCGTTCGACGGAACCAGCCCCGAAAGCAACGAAAAGTGGGTTTGCTCCAAATGTGAAAAAGTTAACGATGTCACCGACGAATATTGCACGTCGTGCGGCACACCCAAAGAAATAAAAGGGAGGAAAAAATAAATGTCGAGTTCCAATAGCTTCAACGTGTGTCCTCGTTGCGGAAAAGCCAATGCGCTAAACGCCAAGTATTGTTCCAGTTGCGGACAACAACTGGCCGTTCCGCAAGAAGTGATAGTTTGTCACAAATGTCACAAAACCAACTCTCCAATGGCAAGTTTCTGTGGTGCGTGCGGTGCGCCTTTGCGTGTTGGCGCTCAAACCAAAATTTGCCCCAAGTGCCACAAGGAAGTGGATGCCAACGAAAACGTGTGCAGTTGCGGATATAGCTTCGGCAACGTGAAATATGCTTCTCCCGAAGCGGCTGCAAGTATTGCGGCACCCAAAAAATCCAAAAGTGGAGCAAGATGGGTTGCATTCTTCTCGTTGTTGCTTGTTTTGGTTTGCTACTTCTTGCCCTTCATGTCCGCTGAGTATCGTCCCGAATTTCTAACAGAAATAGACGGCGGCCTTCTCACCAGCATCAATGGTAACACATACGGCGATGACTTTCTTATGACCATTGCGGAAGTTATTCTTCAAGATGCAGGTTCGGCATTTCAGGTAGTTTCCCAAAAATTGGGAACAGGCGCTATCATTTTTATATTGTTGATTCTCATCACAGAAATCACCTTGCTAATCCAATTCTTCACATATTTGGTGCGCATTTTCAGTGGAAGAAAGAACAAGCGCAAAAATTTGTTCTACCTAATCATGGCAATTCTTGCCACACTTTGGGTGGGCGTTGCATTCGTTTTCAACTTTGTTGATCCGGCCGAAGGCTTTATGCAAACGGTTGCAAGCGTATTCATCATTGATTCCTATCAAATTGGCTACATGGCAATTGTCATTCCCGTTCAATACTGGTTGTTCTTCTTCATTTCGTTGGGCAACAGAAGCAAAAAGGCAAAGGAAGCCGTTGCCTAAAAGTTTTCTAGCTTAATAACGTTCGTAAAGACGCGAAGCGATGCTTTGTGTCTTTACTATTGCAATGAGTTTTTGCAAATTTAACAAACGGCGGTTTCCGCCAATAGAGGAAATATGAAAATCACTTCACAATATCTACGCAACAAATTTTTGAGTTTCTTTCACGAAAGAGGCCACGAAATAATTCAATCTGCCAGCCTAATTCCAGAAAACGATCCATCCGTGTTGTTCACAACGGCCGGCATGCATCCGCTAATTCCCTATCTTTTGGGACAAAAGCACCCCAAAGGCAACCGCCTAACCGACGTACAAAAGTGCGTTCGCACCGGCGACATCGAAGAAGTTGGTGACGACAGCCACCTCACCTTTTTCGAAATGCTTGGCAACTGGTCTCTCGGCGACTATTTCAACGAAGATTCCATCCGTTGGAGCTACGAATTTTTGACTAGCAAAGAATATCTTGGTTTGGATGCAAACCGCCTTTCTGTAACGGTGTTTGCAGGCGACGAAGATGCAGCTCGCGACGAAAAATCTGCAAAAATCTGGGAAGAATGCGGCATTCCCAAACAACGCATTTTCTATCTGCCCAAAAAGAACAACTGGTGGATTGCCGGCACAACCGGTCCTTGCGGCCCCGATACGGAAATCTTTTGGGATACCGGCAAACCTGCTTGCAGCGACCACTGCGACCCCAGTTGCGATTGCGGAAAATATTTGGAAATTTGGAACAACGTATTTATGCAATTCAACCGTCAAGCAGACGGCACCTATGCGCCTCTTGCGCAAAAGAACGTGGATACGGGCATGGGTTTGGAACGCACTGTTTGCGTGCTTAACGGCCTAAAATCCGTCTACGATATCGACCTTTTTGCCGATGCTTTGGCAAAAATTCAACAACTTTCCGGCAAAACTTACGGTACGGATGCAAAAACCACCAAGGCAATGCGCGTAATTGCCGATCACGTGCGCACGGCAACCTTCTTGCTTGGCGACCCCATTGGCGTGGTGCCCAGCAACGTCGACCAAGGCTACGTTCTTCGCAGAATTATTCGCCGCGCCGTTCGCATGGCAAATTCGTTGGAAATGCCTAAGGGCAGCATTGCACAAATTGCCGACGTCTATGTTGGTGTTTATGCCGACGTTTATTCGGAACTTACCACCAACCGCGACAAGATAATTGACGAACTCAACAAAGAAGAAGAAAAGTTCAGCAAAACGCTTGTTGCCGGCGAAAAAGAGTTTATGAAGGTTATCAGCCACATCCCCGGCAACGTTGTGCCCGGCGGAACGGCATTCAAACTTTATGATACGTTTGGTTTCCCCGTGGAAATGACGGTGGAATTGGCCGAAGAAAACGGCTACACCGTGGACGTGGAAGGCTTCAAACAAAAGTTTGCCGAACACCAAGCAAAATCGCACGCAGGCAGCGAACAACGTTTCAAGGGTGGCATGGCCGAAGGCGGCGGTGTGGAAACCACCTATTTGCACACTGCAACGCACTTGTTGCAAGCAGCACTTCGCCGTGTTTTAGGTGACGAAGTAAAACAAAAGGGCAGCAATATCACGCCCGAACGTTTGCGTTTTGACTTTTCTTTTGGCAGACCTATGACGCCGGAAGAAATAAAGCAAACGGAACAACTTGTCAACCAAGCAATCCAAAGCAATCTTCCCGTAACTTGTGAAGAAATGCCCATAGAAGAGGCTCGCAAAACGGGTGCAATAGGTTTGTTTGGCGACAGATACGGCGAAATTGTTAAGGTTTATACGATGGGCGATTTCAGCAAAGAAATTTGCGGTGGCCCTCACGCCGAAAACACCGGCTTGCTTGGCAAATTTACCATCACCAAGGAACAATCCAGTTCCGCAGGCGTTCGCCGCATCAAGGCAGAATTGCACCGTGACTAATTGAATAATCAATGCCAAAAGCGTTCGCGCACACAGCGTGGACGTTTTTTTGCGCCGAAATTCACTTGTTTGCACCGCCAATTTGTAAGCACACATATTTTTTGCGCAAATGTTCAAATTAAGTTGAAATGGCAGTGGAAATATAGTACAATATATAAAAATTGAACAAGGAATTTAATTCCTGCCTTGTACGACCAGTTTTACATTTTGCGTCAACTACGTTTCGTAAAAGGGAATCGTGTTCGATTGTCAATGTCAGGTCACGAAGGCTTCCGTGTGGAGTCAGAAAACGTATGTTTCAGTGAAAGACTGTCGGCACTCGGTAGATTACCCACCCTGTTTTTGTCAGGTTGAACCTTACGTAAAACACGGCAAGGCGGGAATTTTTTTGTACAAATGAAAAAAGTTTTGCCCGTCATTTTGATAGTGTGCATGCTGTTGTGTGCGTGCAGCCCGTTTGCGGAAAAAGTTTCCGATCCTGTTGCTGCGCAAACTTTTCGCGTGTACGTATGCGGCGCCGTGGCGGAAGAAGGCTTTGTGGAAGTTAGTGAGGGCGCCGATCTGGCCGCCGTGCTGCTGCGTTGCGGAACGGTTAAGCAAACAGTTTATCCGCAAAATCCGTTACAAATCGTCACTTTGCAAACAAAGCAATTGGTGCTGGATTATTGTGAAAATGGCAAAACTTTCAGCTGTGTAAACTTGAACGGCTACTTGGTGGCATCGGCAAACCCCATCGAAAACGTGCCGCAGCACGTGGTGGATGCGTTGGCGCAATACGTTTCTCAACACAAAATAACAAACAAAAAGCAACTGTTGCAAATATTGGGCGAAGAAGACTATTTGCAGCATCACTACAAATTTTTTGTGAGCGTGGACGACTATGAAGAAGATTGTTAATCCACGCCTGTCGCTCATTGCGGCAATTTGCATGGTGTGTGGCATTGTGGGCTGTCACGAAATGCTTTTTGGCAACTATGTGCCGCTTATTGTGTGCACAGTGCTTTTGTTGTCGCTTACCGTTGCATTTTTGATTGTCAAAAAGCGTGCTTGGCGTTTTGCCGCCTTTGCTTTGGCTGTTTTTCTACTAGCGTTCGGCCTTTTTGGCGGCAACTACGTGTGGCGTGGCGAAACGGATAACTATTCCCAGCAAGGCGTTTTGGTGGGCAGAGTTACCGATATTCAGCGCAACGGCAACCTTTCCAACACGGTGTTTCTAGAAAACTGCCTTATCGATGGTGAAAAGCTAGAGGGGCGTGTTAAAGTTTACGTCTACGACGGCACCAAACTGCACACAGGCGATAACGTCAGCATGTTTGGCACACTTCGTCGGGCATACGTCGTTCATGACGACCTAAACACAACGTTGGTTAAAAATCGCGTGCGCTACGAGTTTAGCGACGTGGAAAACCTCGTCATAGAAAGCGGCGACCTAACCTTGGGCGAAATTGTTCGCAAATACGTCTACGACGTCACTTTTGAACACATGCCGCAAAACGGAGACGTGGCCTACGCCTTGCTAACCGGCGACAGAAACGCTTTGGACGAACAAAAAAGAGATGCCTACGTTGCCGCAGGCATAATTCACCTTTTGGTTGTAAGTGGTTTGCACGTTGGTTTTGTTATTTCCATTTTCGGTTTGTTTTTGAAGTTTTTCAAGTTACATCCCATGGTGGAACTTTTGATTATGCTTGTTCCGCTGTGCTTCTATGCCTACGTGTGCGATTTTGCGCCGTCGGTTATGCGTGCTTTGCTAATGGTCTGTTGCACCTACTTTGCGCGAACGCTGTTTGGCAAGTACGATCTGCTCACTTCGCTGTGCTGGGCGGTTACGCTAATACTCATTGCGCAACCATTCTATTTGTACGACGTAGGTTTTCAACTTTCGGTGATGTCAGTTTTGGGCATTGCAACGATGTATTTCTTTATCGACCGAAAATTTTTGCGCCGCAAAATGAACAAAATTTTGCACTGGTTTTTGTCCACGATGGCAATGTCCTTTTCCTGCACCTTTGCCACGGTGTTCATAATAGCCTACTATTTTCAAGAAGTAGTGTTGCTGGGACTGGTTATCAATCTGTTGGCAATACCGTTGGTATTTGTGGCATTTGCGCTAAGTTTAGTAAGTTTGTTGCCATCATTTTTTCACTACGTTGCGCATTTTTCCGATAAAGTTTTGCAAGTTATCACGCACGTTGCAAAGTTTTGTTTGAAGCTAGATGCCGGTGTTAACATGCAAGTTGTGGTGGCGGGCGTTGTTGTTTGCATAGTGCTAATGTTTTTGGTGGGCGGCTACGTCAATTTGCAGCCCAAACGCAAGCTTGCCGCTTCAATAAGTTGTTTGTTGGCGTTGGTTATTTGTGTGGGCGTTGCTCGCATTCCGCAAAACTGCACAAACTGCATAAAGGTGTTTTTCGGCTACGAAGACGTTGTGCTTGTGGCGACAAACCCAAATGGAGAAGTTGCCGTTGTTGGCAATTTTGCCGATAACTATGCCGCATCATATGCAAAGGAATTTGTGGACGGACAGAAAATTTCTTCCGTAACACTCTACGTCACGGATACTGCCAAGGTGGATGCAACCGGCACCGTGTTGCAATTTATAGGTAAAGGCAACGTTCAAAAAGTGTACCTGTTGGATAGCAGTGGCAACGACGAATTTTTGGGTGTTTGTCACCAAAATGACGTGCCGGTTTTCCGTGCGCAGCCAAACGTGTTGCTTGGTCAAACAATAACTGTTCAGCCGGTGTATGATGGCGGACTTGCCGGCGTTGTTGTTAAAACCGGCGAAGTTAGCGTTGCCAGCGTTTTGGGCAAGGACGCAAAAGCAAACCATTTTGTGCAACTGCGGCAGGATGCAAACTATTGGATTGTTGGTGACGATGCCAAAGTGTTTGACGAACTGGGCCTGCCAACGCTAAGTTTCTATCAGCAAGACTATGCCACTAACTTTGGCGCAAATAAGTACGGAAACTTTACAATTAGTCAAAAAGATGATAAAATAATACTAAACTTCCGGAGAAATTGATTTGACAACTTTTTTGAATTTGAAAAGCCATCTAAAAAACGACCAACCTGTTGCGCTGTGCTTTGCAGGAAGCGACCGTTGGTTAAAGTTGAAGTCGGTTGCCACCGTCAGGGAAGCCTACGGCATTGACGACGATTTTGGCGTGGATAATTTGGATGCTCCAACCTATGCACAGGTGGAGCAGAGTTGTTGCACGCCATCTATGTTTGCTGCGCGCAAGCTTGTGGTGGTGGAAAATTTTCAAGTTCAACAAGGCCGTCAAGCAGAGGTGGTGGAAAAAATTTCCCGCTTGATTGCGCAAAGCGACGGCAGTTTCTGCCTTGTGTTTTTGGCGGACGAAGCGGATTTTTGGGGCAAAGTTAAGGGGCTTTCCGTTGTTAATTGCGACAAGTTGGATAGTTCCAGCATTATCAAATGGATTGTTGCATACTGCAAACGTCAAGGCGTGGAAGTTTCCTCTTTGTGCGCTGCTAAAATTGCCGAATACTGTTTGTTCGATATGTCTCGTGTTTCCACCGAAACACAAAAACTTTTGGACTATGGCGAAGTGACGCCGGAAACGGTGGAAATGCTTGTTCACAAAGATACGGAATACGTTGTTTTCAACCTTTCCAAAACCATTTGCGCCAAAAACGCCAAGGCGGCGTTGGAACTTTATAAGGGACTTATATCTTCCGGGGAGGATGCGCGCGGTTTGTTTGCGTTGCTATATAACACTTTCCGTCGCGCCTACTATGTAAAAACTTCCGATGCTTCCGCAAAATTGCCAGAACTTTTGGGCGTTAAGCCCTATGCAGTGGATCGTGCAAGGGAAATTGCCGATAAGTATAAGCCTATGCAACTTAAGCGTATGCTAAACTATTTCGAAAATGCCGATTGCAAACTAAAAGCATTTTTGGACGAAACGGACGTTATGACTTCGCTCATTTTGCAGTTGGTGGCAGCGTGACTACGCTGCTTTGGAGATTTTTTGAATAATGCTAGAAAAACTTAAAAAGAATTATCAGCTATCTAACGTGTTGGCGCGCACCTTGTTCGTGCTAACCTACGTTTTTGCAAACTGGCAAGCAGGGTTGTCTTCCTGCATGGTGGTGGAATCGCTAATGGGCATTTCCTTTGGCACATCGCGGTTGTGGTTTGCCCTTGTTTGCTCTGTGTTGGCCGGCACATTGTGGATGTTTTTGTTGCCGCCAATTGCCAACGTTGTTTTGAATTTCCTAAAAATATATTCGGTGCCTCGCAACGAATATTGTTTGCTTGCGCACGCATTTTTTGCGCTTGGATATTTTATTTGCGGTTTGCTAAATTTGGTAAACCTGTTCACGCCGCTGTTTGCCACTTGGGGAGCGGTGCTGTTCCCGTTTGTATCGTCGCTTGTTGCTGCTTTGGCATTCTATAAGGTGACGGCCAAACTGTATTTCAACGATCTTTCCGTCGTCTATTATTTCAAGGCCTTTGCAACAACCTATTTGCTTGTGGTTTTGGTGTTGGGGGTGCTGGCATGAAGAAATTTTTGATTGTTTGTTTGTGCGTTGCGCTTTTGGCTTGTTTTGCAAGTGTCAACACGGTTGCCGTTGCCGAAACGGACTACCAAAACAGCCCTGCATTTCTGTTCTTGCAAGAGTTTTTGACGGCTTGTCCTGCTCGCTACGGCGCAGCAGAAGAACTTGTTGCCGCCAGTTTTCTAAAACAAAAATTCGATGACGTGTTGCAACAGGTGACAACGCAATCGCAAATAGTTGCCTTTGGCGAAGGCGAAAGTGCCGGCTACAACGTGGTTGCACAGCTACGCTCCAACCAGCTGCTTGCCAAAACGGTGGTTGTGGGCGCGCACTACGATGCAACGGGCATGGGCGCAAACGATAACGCTGCCGGTGTTGCTGCTTTGTATTTGGCCATGCAGCAGTTGGTGCCGCACGCCGCACAATTGCCCTTTAACGTCACTTTTGTTGCGTTTGGCGGCGAAGAACGTGGACTTTTGGGCTCGCAAAGTTTTGTTGACAGCCTTTCATCGGCGGAAAAACAAGACGTTTTGTTGGTATTCAACGTGGATGTTATCGTCAACGGCGACAATTTGTATTTGTTCTGCGAAAACAAGCAAACGGATATTGCCGATTTCATTTTGCAAAATGCATCGGAAGGTGCAAACTTAAAGGAAAAACCGCACGCAAAAGGTATCTACAGCTTTTTGGACGTCTATGGTTATGGTTACTACGAGTCGGTGCAAGGCTCCGACCACACCCCGTTCCGTTTGGAAGGCATACCAACGGCAATGTTCTTTTCCGGAAACTACGTTGCGTGGGACTACGTAGAAAGCATAGTGGACGAAAAAAACAACATGAACACCAATTCGGACACGTTGGAAAATTTGCAAAAATACAACGGTAGTTTGATTGTGCAACGCATCGAAGCAGTTGCCGGCACGGTGTACAACACGCTAGTTAATCAGCAATTTGTTTCGGTAGCGCAAAATGCACGCGAACAGTTGGTGAACAACGCTTTGTGGTTTAACACGCTGTGGCCAAAAATAATTTTGGTTGGCGTTTTGGCCTGTTTGGCGATTGGTGCATGGGCATTCTATCGCAAGTTGCAAAAGCAATCCATTTTGGGCAATGCAGAAATCAAAAACACAAAGGTTTTCAGCACGCCGCAAGCGGAAGACGTGTTTTCCTTTGACGACACAAAAAAGGACGACGTCGACGACGTGTTTCAATTTAGAGAATAGCTTGCGCTAACAAAAGCGTTGCTAATAACTATTTATTTTAGAAGAGAAAAACATGGCAAACAAAAACACTTTGCCGAAATGGGCATTCGCCATCGTGTATACTTGCGTGGTGGCAATATGCATCATTTTGGATCAACTAACAAAATCTTTCATATTCGACCAGCTTTTGGGCAAAGCGCCGGGCAACAGTGTGCCTGTCCTGGGCAGTTTTTTGCGCTTCTATTCCGTCTATAACGAAGGTGCTTCCTTCGGGATGGCTCAAAGTGATGCCAACGATATTATCTTTTTCGTTATCACCGTGGTGGGCGTGCCCCTTTTTGTTTGGTTGTTATGCCGCAGCAGAACGCGCAGCGTTTGCAGTCAATTGGGCTTTGCCTTTGTTATTGGCGGAACCATTGGCAACGCCATCGACAGAGGTTTTGTGGCAATTACGGCAGGCAAATTTTTCAGTGGAAAGGTGCGCGATTTCATTTCCTTTTCCATTTTCCCGCCCATATTCAACGTGGCCGATAGCTTTTTGGTTATTGGCGTAGCACTGGCGGTTTTGGGAATTTTGTTCTTCGATTTCGACGGTTTAGTGCCGGAAATAAAAAACGAACGCGCCAAGCGCAATGCGGAGAAGGACAATGCGTAAGCTGGAACTGACGGCAGAAGATAATTTTCGCCGCCTCGACGTGTTTCTTTCGGAAAACAGCGGTCTAACACGCAGTCACTTGCAAAAATTGCTTGCGCAAGGTTGTGTGACGATGGATGGCAAGGTGGCGCAAAAAGCTTCCTTGGCCGTTAAAGAAGGAACCGTTGTGAAAGTCAACTTGCCCGACGAAGTGCCTTTGGACGTGGTTGCGCAAGATATTCCACTGGATATCGTCTATCAAGATGCCGATTTGGCAGTTATCAACAAACCGCAAGGCATGACGGTTCACCCGGCAAACAACGTGTATACCGACACTTTGGTAAATGCGTTGTTGTTCCACGTAAAAGATCTTTCCGGCATCAACGGAGTGTTGCGCCCGGGAATTGTGCATAGGCTAGATAAGGATACCAGCGGTTTGCTTGTTATTGCCAAAAACGATGCCGCTCACGTAGAGTTGCAACGGCAAATTCAGTGCAAGCAATGTCGTCGCATCTACGTTGCGCTTTTGGATGGCGTAATAAAAGAAGATAGCGGCTTTGTCGATCAGCCAGTGGGGCGCAGCAAGTCGGATCGCAAAAAAATGGACGTTGTGCCCGACGGTAGAAGTGCTCAAACTCTTTTCACCGTTTTGAAGCGCTACAAAAACTACACGCTGTGCCGTTTCGAACTTAAAACGGGGCGGACACATCAAATAAGGGTGCATGCAAAATTTTTGGGGCACCCAGTGGTGGGGGACAAAACCTACGGCAGCAAAAATTGCAAGTGGAATTTGGACGGACAACTTTTGCATGCGCAAACACTTAGTTTCACTCACCCACGAACAAAGCAAGAAATGACCTTTACGGCACCGTTGCCGCAATATTTTTTAAAGGTTTTGGACGTTTTGGACAAAACGGAATTGAGGTAGTATGAAAAATTTACTTTCGCTAACTGCGCTTAATCGGCAGGAAATAACTCAAATTTTGGATGTTGCCACGCAAATGCGCCGCGTTGTGATGACTTCCTACAAAAAAGGTCCGCAACTAATTGGCAGCATGGTGGCCGGAGTTTGGCAAAAGCCTTGTTTGGCAAGTACGGCGTTTTTGCTAGCCACCAACTATCTTTCCGGTTCTCACTGTCCCGTTTTTGGCGCCGACGACACTTTGGCGCAATGCCGTGCGTTGGATAACATGGGTGTCAACACGGTGGTTGTTTCTCACGAAAACGACAACTTGGTCAAAAATTTCGCTTCCGTTGCCAAATGCAACGTTATCAACGGTGGTTCGGGACAATACGATCCAATCGGCGTTTTGGCCGACTTGATGACGCTAAGCACAAAATTGGATGGTTTGCAAAACCTTTCGGTTTTGGTTGTGGGCAACAAAGATAGCAACAAAATCACCGAATTGAAGCACTGTTTGCAACTGTTTGGTTCCGGTTTGGTGTGGTATTTGCCGCCCGACGATTTTGTAACAACGCGCAAGGGCATCATTTTGGATAAGCCCGAAGCGGCATTTGCCGGTGCCGATGCAGTTATAGATATCGGCCTAACAGCCTTTTCCGACCCCGACAAATACTACGGCACGCAGGGCGGAATTGCCGAAAAACTTATGGATAGAGCACGCATCGAAGCGCCGCTATTGGGCAGCAGAAACGTGGTGGATAACGTTGGCATAAAGGAATATCTCTACAATGCCGTCAACACACGCGAAAGTTGCTACGTTGCAGTGGCAATGGCAGTGTTGTATCTTATGACTAAAAACTGATGAGCCTTTTGGCGGAGATTTTATGACAAGAGTTATTGGTTTTGACCCCGGTTTGGCAATCGTGGGCTACGGAGTTGTGGATTATGACGATTTTCGCAACAAAAAAGTGGTGGATTATGGTGTTATAACAACACCCAAGGAAGAAAGTTTCCCCGTGCGCTTGGCGCTTATCTACAAGGGCGTGCAAGAGCTTATCGAAAAGTATTCCCCCGACGAAATTGCCGCCGAAGAATTGTTTTTTAACACAAACATAACAACGGGCATAAACGTTGCGCACGCAAGAGGCGTGTTGTTGCTTGCGGCAATACATTATTGCGGCAGATTGTACGAATACACCCCCTTGCAAATAAAGCAAGCAATGACGGGCTATGGCCGTGCAGACAAAAAGCAAATTCAACAAATGGTTAAAATTCATTTCAATTTGCCAAGTGTGCCCCGTCCGGACGACGCTGCTGATGCCTTGGCAGTTGCCTTGACTCATATTCAAACGGCAGGAATGACGGACAAATTCTTTATTAAGTAGAGGTAAAACATGTTTAACTACCTTTTTGGCGAAGTTGCCGGTTGCAAAGATAATTGCGTGGTTTTGGACGTGAACGGAATTGGTTACGAACTGGCCGTTTCATCCTTTACGTTGGCCGATTGCACAGTGGGCGAAAAAAAACGCCTGTATGCTTATTTGCAAGTTAAAGAAGATGGATTGCAACTTTTCGGATTTTCCACCGAGGAGGAAAAAGGCATGTTTTTGCGCCTTATTTCCGTTTCCGGCGTGGGATGCAGAATGGCGCAAGCAGTGCTTTCCGGCATGGATAGCAACTCACTTGCGGTGGCAATTTTCAACGGAGATACAAAACAGCTAACAAAAATAAAAGGTTTGGGCAAAAAAACTGCCGAACGCCTGGTGCTAGAATTGAAAGAGAAAGTGATTGTGGATGCTTCTGCACTTTCTTCGGAAGTTGCCGTAGCGCCAGAATTCAACAAAGAAGCACAAGCTGCTATTGCCATTTTGTGTTCGCTGGGCAAAAAACAAGCGGATGCGGAACAACTAATTGAAGCGGCATCTAAATTGGGAGCAACAACGGCTTCGGAATTGGTTAACATGGCATTCAGAATAAGCTAGCAACAAAAAACATTTGGAACTTACTATGGAACAACAACAATTTTTCACTAGCACGCTTACAGAAAAGGAACGGGATACAGAAAACATTTTGCGTCCCAAAAACTTCGAAGACTACGTGGGGCAAGACAAAGTTAAAGAAAATTTGGCCGTCTATATCAAGGCGGCATTATCTCGTGGCGAAAATTTGGATCACGTGTTGCTATACGGCCCTCCGGGGCTGGGCAAAACCACGTTGGCTCACATAATTGCCAACGAAATGGGCGTGCCCATCACAATCACCAGTGGTTCGGCAATTCCCAGCAAATTCGATTTGTCGGCAATACTTACCAAACTTAAACCCAACGAAGTGCTGTTTATCGACGAAATTCACCGTCTAAACAGCAGTTTGGAAGAAATTTTGTATCCTGCAATGGAAGATTATCGCTTGGACTACGTTTCGGGCAAAGGTCCCAGCGCATACAGCGTCAATTTGAAGCTAGAAAAATTCACCTTGGTGGGAGCAACAACAAAGGCCGGCAACCTTGCCGCACCGCTTAGAGACCGTTTTGGTATGCAAATGCGGTTGGTGCTCTACACCCCCGAACAACTAAAACAAATAGTTTTGAAGTCGGCCGCCAAACTTGGCACGGAAATTTGCGACGAAGCCGCTTTCGAAATTGCCAGAAGAAGCAGAGGTACACCGCGTATTGCCAACAGATTGTTGCGTCGTGTGCGCGATTTTGCCGAAGTTATTGGCAACGGCAGAGTGGATAAAGAGGTTTGTTTGCACGCCATGCACGTTATGGAAGTGGACGAACTGGGTTTGGATGCCGTCGACAAAAACTTGCTTACAACCATCATAGATAAATTTAGCGGCGGCCCCGTTGGCTTGGAAACGTTGGCTTCAGCAACGGGCGAAGACCGCGCCACAATAGAAGACGTGTACGAGCCCTACCTGATGCAATTGGGATTTATCGCTCGCACGCCCAGAGGAAGAATTTGCATGCCCCTTGCCTACAAGCATTTGGGCAAAAAACTTTCTAAGGAACGCATGGAAATGCTTTCCATCTACGCAGAGGACGAACAAGATGAAGACCAGTGATTTCTACTACGATTTGCCGCAAGAACTTATTGCGCAAACGCCTGTGGAACCAAGAGATAGCGCAAGATTGTTGGTATACGACAGAAGCACAAAAACTATCCAACACAAAATCTTTCGCCAAATAACCGACTTTCTGAAAAAAGGCGACGTTTTGGTGGTTAACAACACCAAAGTTTTGCCGGCACGCATCTATGGCCACAAAGAAGGCACGGGCGGCAAAATAGAGTTTTTGTTGCTAAAACGATTGGATCTAACTCATTGGGAAGTAATTCTAAAACCCGGCCGCATTGCAAAACCGGGAGCCGTGTTTGTGTTTTCCGATCAACTAAAAGCCAAGGTGCAATCCATTGGCGAAGACGGCAGTCGCATTGTGGAATTTATTTTCGACGGCGTTTTCGAAGACCTTTTGTCCAAAGTGGGCGAAATGCCTTTGCCTCCCTATATTCACGAAAAATTGCAAGACAAAACACGCTATAACACGGTGTATTCCAAGGTGGATGGCTCGGCCGCCGCACCCACGGCGGGCCTGCACTTCACAAAAGAGCTGTTGCAAAAAGTGAAGGATATGGGCGTGGAAATAGTGGAAGTGCTGTTGCACGTGGGGCTGGGAACGTTCCGTCCGGTAAAGGTGGATGACGTAACTCAACATCACATGCATTCGGAATACTATTCCGTATCCGCTCATGCGGCCGAACGCATCAATCTAGCAAAAGCCGAAGGGCGCAGGGTTATTTGCGTAGGCACAACCAGTGTTCGCACGCTAGAAAGCGCGGCAGACGAAAGCGGCCTGTTGCACGAATGTAGTGGCAACACCGATATTTTCATTTATCCGCCCTATAAATTCAAAGTGGTGGATGGCCTCATCACCAACTTTCACCTGCCGGAAAGCACCCTTATAATGCTGGTTGCGGCACTGTGCAGCAGGGAAGAAATTTTGCACGTCTACGACGTGGCCGTCAAGGAAAAATATCGTTTCTTTTCCTTTGGCGATGCCACCTTCATAACCGGTGAAAGATAGTTTGCCTTTTGGCAAAACATGTGCCGCAATGGCAACGTGTGGTCAATTTTCAACTGCGGTTGCTATGTGCCACGTCAAAATACAAAACGGAACGGCTTTTGCCGCTAAAAACAAACATGAAACCTCAATTTAGTTACGAACTTATTCACGTGGATAAGCACACCGGTGCAAGAGCCGGTGTTTTTCACACGCCTCACGGCGACATAGAAACGCCAATTTTTATGCCTGTTGGAACGGCGGCAACGGTAAAATCCCTGTTGCCTTCAACCCTTAAAGAACTTGGCACGCAAATTTTGCTATCCAACACCTATCACTTGTATTTGCGCCCGGGCAGCGACATTGTTCGCCAAGCCGGCGGTTTGCACAAGTTTATGAATTGGGATAAGCCCATTTTGACGGATAGCGGCGGATTTCAAGTATTTTCTTTGGGCGATTTGCGCAAAATTACCGATGACGGCGTAACTTTTTCTTCCCACCTCGACGGCAGTCGCCACGTTTTCACTCCAGAAAGTGTAATGCAAACAGAACACGACCTTGGTGCGGATATAATTATGGCTTTTGACGAATGTTCCACCTACGGTTGCGACAAAACCTACGCAAAGTCGGCGATGGAACGCACCCACAGATGGCTGGATCGTTGCTCAAAAGTGCATCAAAACGGCAGCCAGATGTTGTTCCCCATCATTCAGGGCAACATGTTCGAAGATTTGCGTGTGCAATCGGCAAAGTTTGTTCGCGATTATGCCGAATGTGGCATTGCAGTTGGCGGACTTTCCGTTGGCGAGCCGGCCGACTTGATGTATCGCATGATGGATGCCATTCGTCCCTACTTGCCGGAAAATATGCCTCACTACCTTATGGGGGTGGGCACGCCCGACTATTTGCTAGAAGGCATCGAGCGTGGCATAGATATGTGCGACTGCGTGTTGCCTACGCGCATTGCACGCAACGGCACCGCAATGACTTCGCACGGCAAAGTGGTGGTACGTAACGGTTGCTATAAGCAAGATTTTTCGCCGCTAGACGACAACTGCGATTGCTATTGTTGCCAAAACTTCACCAAGGCGTATTTGCGCCATTTGGTAAATTGCAAAGAAATTTTGGGTGCAGAACTTTTGTCCATCCACAACGTGCGCTTTTTGCTAAATTTGGTAAAGGGCGCAAGAGAAGCAATTTTGAACGACAGTTTTGCCGACTACAAACGCAATTTCTACGCCGAATACTACAAAAAGTAAAGTTTTTGGGTGGCGGCGTTTGGCTTAAAGATAGTTGAAAGCAATTTTTTGCTTTTTGCTGTTGCATTTTTTGCCTTTATACTGTATAATGAACAAAAGTCTAGTGTCACTAGCAATGCGTTGCGTATGCTTCGCGCCATAAAATTAAGGAGAGAAAAATATGCTTAACATTTTGAACTTTTTTGAAGAAGTTAGTGCTCCGGAAAACACACAAAACACAAACAGTTGGGTTATGTGGGTTGTCCTTGGCGTTTTGTTGGTGTTCATGATCGTTATCATGATCGTTCCGCAAAGAAAACAAAAGAAAAAAGCCGAAGAAATGATGTCTAAGTTGTGCGTTGGTTGCATTGTTACCACCATTGGTGGAATTATCGGCGAAGTTGTTCAACTGGACGACGAAAACATTTGGATTGAAACCGGTGTTGAAGGCAACAAAACCACAATGCAATTTTTGCGTCAAGCCATCCATTCCATAAAGCCCGTTCCCGGATCGCCCGAAGCGATTGCCGAAGAAAAGGCCGAAAAAAAGGATGCCAATGAAGAAGACGAAATCAAATAGTTTTGTACTAAACAAATCAACCTTCGAATAGTATACTATTGCTATTCGGAGGTTTTTTCATGCGCAAAAAATCGGTGCTAAAACAAGGCTTAGCTGCCGGCCTTGCATCCTTTATTTTTGCCTGCGTGGGCGTTTTGGTGCTGGCGCTGTTGGCACAAATTTTTGGATTTTCCCAAAAGGTTTTGAAGGTAACAAACCAAGCAATAAAGATTGCTGCCCTTGCTTTTGGTGTTGCAATTTTTGTCAAGGAGCAAAGATTGGCCTTCAAGGGCGTTGTCGCTGCAACCGCGTTTTGCCTTTTGTCGGTGGTGGCGCAGGTTGTTTTGGGTGGAACTTTCGGTTGGCTTTCGGCACTGGATTTTGTTGTTGCGCTTGTGGTTGCAATGCTTGTTGCAATTGTCAAAAGTCGCAAGGCCTAGTCATTGAGTAATCGCAACACAGCTGTTTTTCGTGCAATTTTGGGGTTCGGTTTTTGCCGAACTCTTTTGTTTTGTAATAAGCGGCGCGTTTTGTTTTTCACAAGCGATGTGCAGGCAAAAATACTTTGCCGGCACAAAAACTTGCATTTGCTGCAAAATTGGTGGCATATGTGGCGTTTGTTGTGTGAAAGGGCCTTTATTTTGGCTTTTTGTTGAAAAATGTGGAAGATAAAACCGCCAAAAGGATTGACTAATTTTTGCCTTGCTATTATAATAGACTAGTTAAGTTAGGCGAAAGTTAAGGAGGCCAATTATGTCTAAATCTGCGTCCATCGCAATTTTGTGCGTTATTTGCGCGATAGCCCTATTGTTGGGTGTTTGTTCGTGCTTACCCGGTGGACTTGAATACGGTGAATACAACGTTTACAATTCCGCAATCAACCTCATCCAAGGCGACTCTATGTTTGCGGATAGCATCGTTGCAACATACAAAGTGAAACTCGATGACGAAGCGAATATCAACGACGTGGCAACTGCGCTCAGATCCAGATTGGGCGATATGTACGGTCGTTATTTCTGCAAAGTTGTTGCTGTTTCCGACAACAAAATTTCCATCACAATCCCCAAAACGGCTTATGAAGGAAATGTCAGCGAAACAACTATTCTTTCTTCCGTAACGGCTACGGGCAAGGTGGAATTTGTTTCCGCGCAAGAATATGCGGAAGATAAAGTTGTTCTCACTGCCGATCACGTTTCTCGCATGAGCACGCAAAAGATTGCAAGTGGCGGAACAACCTACTACATCATCAACGTTAACCTCAACAAGGAAGGCAAATCCATTGCCGAAGAAAAATTTTCTGTCAGCACTTCCAGCTGGAGCGCTTATTTGGCAATTGACGAAACCGTTGCTTATGGTGTTGCATATACTTCCAACGGCACTTTGCAAATCTATGTTAACAGCGAAGCAGATGCTCCGTTCGTTATTGGTTTGACAAACAGTGGTGCTTTGGGCGCAACCCTTACTCCGTTGGAAACGGAAGAAGTTTCCTCCATCGGAACGTTGATCTTTGCAATTATTTTTGCGGCGATTGTTGTTGCAACTTGGGTTTTCTACGTTGTTAGATACAAAAAGCTTGCACTTGTTGCAATTGCTACGCAACTTATTGCAATTGTTGCATTCATTATGTTTGCCGGAATTGTATATTTCAACCTGTTCAACATTGCCGCTGCAATCGGCGTGGTTTTGGGATATGCACTTATTTCGGTATTCACAGTGTTGCCCTTTGATGCATTGCAAAAATATTTGCAAGAAAAAACCGTTGCTACTGCTAGATATAGAGCGTTTGCCGATTTCAACAAATGGAACTGCATCGTTCACGCAATAGTGTTGGTTGTTGGCATCATCTTGTGGCTAATCCCCACCGGCGTTACGGCTCCTTTGGGCAATGCGTTGGTATATTGCGCTGTGTTGTCCTTCATTTTTACTATGGGGCTCAACAGATGGTTTTCCTCTTTCAATATTGGTTTGGAAAGCGCAAGAGGCAAGAAACTTGCAAAATAAGTAAAAAACTAAACTCAAAGCAGCCTTCTAGATTTTTAGAAGGCTGTTATGTTTTTCAACAAAACGACAAAAATTCGTTTGGCAAAAGGAACTATGAAGCAAAAGTACACAAAAAGGCAATCGCAAGATGCAAACAGCGTGGAATTTTTCGTGGAGCAAGGCATGCCCCGCGCTTTTGCCGATGCCGTCAGCGCCCGTGGCGTAACGCAGGAAAACTATCACAGCTATTTTGGCGAATGTTTTCATTCTCCGTTTGAAATGAAGAATATGCGCGAAGCAGCAGAAACTATTTCCTTCGTCTTGGAAGAGGGCGGAAGTGTGCTTATTTGTGGCGACTACGATGCCGACGGTCTCACCGCAAGCAGCATTCTGTCGTTGTTTTTCACCGATAACGGAGTGGATAACGACGTGATTATTCCCACCCGCGACGAGGGCTACGGCTTGCACGCCGATTTGGTGTTCAAGGCCTTTCAAAAAAAGTTCTACGACCTGATTATAACCGTTGACTGCGGCATTTCCAACCGCGAGGAAGTGGATAAGATAATTGAAGAATTGGATGCCGAAATTATCGTCACCGATCACCACGAATTGCCAGAAGTTTTGCCAAACTGTTTGTGTGTCAACCCCAAAATGGGCTATCCTTTCCCAAATTTGGCAGGAGCAGGCGTTGCGTGGAAGCTGGTGGAAGCGTTGGCCGGACGAGAAGTTGCCGCGCGTTATAGCGAACTTGCCATGATCGGCACCATTGGCGACCTAATGCCCATGACGGACGAAAACCGCAGCATAGTGCAAATGGGGCTAAAAAATCGTTATCATCAAAGCCTAAAAAAGCTGGCTGATCTTTCACGGTGTTCGGAAAATCTTTCCGCAACGGACGTCGCTATGCGCATTGCTCCCAAAATTAACGCTGCAGGACGCGTTGGCGAGCCCAACGTGGCGTTGCAGTTGCTACTTGCTCGCGACAAGGCGGATAACGCCATTGCTAACAAGCTAGTGCAACTAAACGAGCAACGCAAAACAATGGTGGAACAGCTTGTTGCCTCTGCCGACTTGCAGTGCGATGCGGAAAAAATTTCGCGCGAAAGACTTGTGTTTTTGTGCGGGGATTGGCCGCACGGCATTTTGGGAATTGCCGCCGCACGCTACAAAGAAAAATACAACTATCCCGCCGTGGTGCTTACCTCCGCAGAAGATGGTTTGTTCGTTGGTTCTGCACGTGGTGTAGAAGGCGTGGATCTGTTCGAAGTGTTCAGTTCTTGTTCCGACTTGCTGTTCAAGTTTGGCGGCCACAAAGCTTCCGTCGGATTTTCTGTGGAGGAAAAAAATCTTAAAGCGCTTAATCAGCGGCTTTCGCAAACGTTGTGTTCGCTGGACGAAAGTTGTTTCGAAAAAGTTTTGTATTTCGACGTCGATTTGGAACACGACGTTGTTGTTGAGGATTGCTTTCAATTTGCCAAGCGTTTGCAGCCACTGTTGCCACAGGATAAAATTTTGTATCGTGTGTGTGATTCAGTTAAATTTGCCAGCGTTTTTGGCAAGGACAATGCACATCTATCCGCCACACTTAGCAGTGGTTTGGAACTAAAAAGTTTCTACAAGTACGCCGAATATGCTCCGTTTTTGAAAAACGGCGCCAACATCGAAGCGCTTATTTCGTTGGAATACGACGACTATTCCAAGCGAGTGTACGGCATTGTGGAAGATATGCACCTAACCAATTCCGTTTGTTTCGATCGTTTCTACAAGCTTAACTTTTTGCAAAATTTCAGCACCGGTGGCGCTTGCGGAACTTCTGTCGAAAACGTCAAAAACCTGTTGCGGCAAAACAGCGTGTTGGCTGTTTTCGACGACTACGAAACCTACTTGAAGCAAAGCGAAATTTTTGATTTGGACGACTTTTTTGTGGACGTGTTTTTCCACAGCAGTGTGTTTTCCAAAACGGTAGTCGTTTCTCCCAACACCGACTATCCCTTCGAAAACTATCGAACGGTGGTGTATTTTTGCAAAGGCGATTTGGTTCGCGATTTGCCGCAGAACACGGTCTTTTGCGTTGTGCAGCCGGCAAACGAACGGCTCTACGATTTGACGCTAAGTCGTGATTTGTGCGTTGCGGCCTATGCGGCGCTCAAAAAGAAGACCAACTTCGAAAGCGTAAAAAGTGCATACGACAAGTATTTGACGGGAAAAATGAATTACGAACAATACATTGTTGCGCTAAAAGTGTTTCAACAGCTAGGGTTTGTTCGTATTGCAGACCGCTACACCGTGGAATTTTTGCCCACGGAAAAAATAGGATTGGAAAATTCTTCTATATTCCAACACTTTGCTAAATGATTTTTCAAACGAAAGGAAAAAACGATGTATAGTGAAAAGGAAAATGCAGAAGTTACACTGCAAAACTTTCTAACAAAAATCAAACATTTCTATCACCCTGCTGACGAACGCAAGATTGCCGAAGCGTTTGAACTTGCAAAAAAGGCGCACGCCGGACAATTTCGTGCCAGCGGCCGCCCCTACGTCACGCATCCAACGATAGTTGCCGACATTTTGGTAGACATGGGATTCGACGTGCCTACCATTTGTGCTGCGCTTTTGCACGACACGGTGGAAGATACCTACATCACCGATGCCGATTTGCGCCAAAAGTTTGGTGACGAAATTGCCGATTTGGTTGCCGGCGTAACCAAACTGGATAAAATTCAATTTCACAACAAAGAAGAGGAACAAGCAGAAAACATGCGCAAAATGTTTTTTGCCATGGCAAAAGATATTCGCGTGATGATGATAAAACTTGCCGATCGTTTGCACAACATGCGGTCGCTTATGTACCTCACGCCGGAAAAACAACGCATCATTGCCAAAGAAACATTGGATATTTTTGCGCCCATTGCAGGCCGACTAGGTATTTCGTCCATCAAAAGCGAATTAGAAGACCTTTGTCTTAAATATTTGGATAGGCCAGCCTACGACGAGATTGCCGAAGGCATTGCGCTAAAAAAGAACGAGCGCGAAATTATCGTCGATACATTCATCGACCACCTAAAACAAGAACTTGGCGCCGCATCCATTGGCAATTTTGATATCTACGGCAGAACCAAGCACTTTTATTCCATCTACAAAAAGATGAAGCGCCAAAACAAAACCATAGAACAAGTCTACGACCTCACAGCTGTTCGCGTTATTGTTGATGGCATAAAGGATTGCTACACCGTTCTAGGTGCCATTCACGCCCGCTGGAAGCCCATGCCGGGGCGTTTGAAGGACTACATTGCCGTTCCAAAACCCAACATGTATCAATCGTTGCACACAACGGTATTTTTGGATTACGAAAACCATCGCTATCCCATCGAAGTGCAAATTCGCACGCACGAGATGCATAAAGTCGCCGAATACGGTGTCGCCGCTCACTGGAAGTATAAAGAGGGCGTATCTGCCCAAACGGATATGGACAACACTTTGGGCTGGGTTAAGGAAGTGCTTTCCTACGACAACGACTTCAAAAACAGCACGGAATTTTTGGATCTTATTCGCAAAGATATTTCCAACACAAACGAAGTCTACGTGTTCACACCCAACGGCGACGTCAAAATTTTGCCTGCCGGTGCAAACGCTTTGGACTTTGCCTATGCAGTGCACAGCCAGGTGGGCAACAAGTGCGTTGGCACAAAAGTCAACAACAAAATTGTTCCGCTAAACACCGTTTTGCAAACGGGCGACACGGTGGAAGTTATGACCAACCCCAATGCCAAAGGGCCTTCGCGCGATTGGTTGAAGATTGTAACAACACCGTCAGCAAAAGCAAAAATTCGTCAGTTCTTCAAAAAGGAGCTCAACGAAGAATATATCAAGACGGGCCGTTCCATGATCGAACGTGATTCCAAGCACCGCGGAATTGCCCCGTCGGAATTGCTCACCACGGAGGCTATTGCCGCCGTATGCGAACGCTATATGTTCAACGACGCCAACGAAATGTTTGCCGCCGTCGGCTATGGTAGCATTTCTTTGACGCAAGTGATGCTAAAACTCATCACCAGCAACCGCAACGTTTCCGCCGCGCTAAGAGCTCAGCAAACGGCGCGCCGCGGCAAACTTAATTCGTCAAAAGAACAATCCGTCATCATCAAGGGCGTAGAAGGGCTGTTGGTGCGGTTTTCTCGCTGTTGCAGTCCAGTTCCTGGTGACGAAATTGTCGGCTACGTTTCGCGTGGAAGAGGCGTGTGCGTACACCGCGCCGATTGCCCTGCTGTGAAAAATATGGAAGCGGAAAGAATCGTTCCTGCGGAATGGGTGAACGTCAACGGACAAACAACGTTCCCTGCAACCATAGAAATAATTTCCGAAGACCGCGGCGATATTTTTGCCGATATCACAAAAGTTATCTCTAGCGAAGGCCTGCCAATGGTGGCCATCAACGCGCGCAAAGATAGGCGCGGAAACGCCATTGCCAGCGTAACGGTGGAAATTTCCAACCACGATCAGGCCAACCAACTTATAGCAAAAGTAAAGTCGATACCTGCCGTTATAAGCGCGTATCGCACAAAAGGCTGATGAAATACAAAGTTTTCACTTGCGGACAGTTGCAAACAAACTGTGTTGTTTTGCAAAAAGAAACATCCTGCGTGGTGGTGGACGTTCCCTATCCTGCGGACGAAGTTGCCCGTTACGTTTTGAACAACGGTTTGAAGGTGGAAGGCATTTTGCTAACACACGGACACTTCGACCATTGTGGCGGCGTGGCAAGATTTTGCAAGCAATGTAACGTGAACGCGCCGGTTTTGGTAAATAAAAATGATTTGTCTTTGTGCCTAGCTGCTTCGCAAAACGCGTGGGGCGTGGTGTGCGAAGATTGCCATCCCAGCGGCTTTTTGCAAGAAGGCGAGTTGCGCTTGGGAGAATTTAAGTTTAGCGTGTTGCAAACTGGCGGACATACTGCCGGATCGGTGGTTATTTTTGTCGAAGACGTTATGCTAAGTGGAGACACGCTGTTTTGTGGATCCATCGGGCGCACCGATTTTTCCGAAAGCAACGCTGCCGAAATGCAACGTTCACTAAAAAAGCTTGCCGAAATTACCAAAGATTATCACGTTATTTGCGGTCACGGAGAGCAAACTTCGTTGGCTTGCGAGCAGCAACAAAATAAATATTTGCGCTTTTGGCGCCACTACTAAAAATGACTCTACACACAAATTTTATCTATCCAACGGAAATACAAGACGTTGCAAAATTGTTTTTTGAAGAAGTGCAACTTGTTGAAGAAGGCGGCGATTTGGTTGTTACCGAAAGCGCGTGTGGCAACGTTTTTTGCTATGAAGCAACCTTCCAAGGCAAGCACCATGAACAGAAGGTTGACGTCAGCGGCGTTGACGATTTGCAAAAAACCCGCCTAAAAAAGCGTTTTGCAAAACTTTGCGTCTACAATTTGCTAGTTCAAACAACGGGCAAAAGCATGCCGTGGGGCAGTTTGACGGGTATTCGCCCAACAAAATTGGCTTGTCAACTGCAAAGCGAAGGGCAAGATTGGCAAAAAACGTTTGTTAACGTTTTGGGTGTTTCTCAGGAAAAAACTCAACTTGTTGCCGACATTTTGCAAACTCAGGGCAATTTGAGAAATTTCGAAGGCACTGCCGATATGTATATCGGCATTCCTTTTTGCGTAACTCGTTGCAGCTATTGTTCCTTCACTAGTGGCGAAATCGACCGCATGAAAAAGTACGTTGAGCCGTACGTGGAAAGCCTAAAAAACGATATCAAACTCACTTTGCAATTTGCTCGTCAAAAGGGCATTGTTATTCGCAACGTCTATGTTGGCGGTGGCACACCCACATCGCTTTCGGCCGAGCAGTTGCATTCTGTGCTTTCGCAAATAGATTTTGCCCCGCAAGAATTCACCGTGGAAGCAGGCCGCCCCGATACCATCGACGAACAAAAGTTGCGCGTGCTAAAACAGCACGGCGTGCATCGCATTTCCATAAATCCGCAGTCCTTCAACCAAAGTGTTTTGGATGCAGTCGGTCGCAAGCACAGTGTGCAAGATATTTACGATAAGTATCGTTTGGCGCAACAATTCGGCTTTGTTGTCAACATGGATTTGATTGCCGGTTTGCCTACGGAAACGTTAGAAATGTTTAAGCACAGCGTGGATTGTGCTGTGCAGCTTTCGCCAGAAAACATCACCGTGCATACGCTTGCGCTAAAACACGGCAGCGTGCTGAAAACACAAAACTACCATCAGCAACAAAGCGAAGTTGCAAAAATGGTGGAATATTCGCACCAAAAGTTGCGTGGCAGTGGCTACGTGCCATACTATATGTATCGTCAAAAATACATGACGGAAAATTTGGAAAACGTTGGTTTTTGCAAACCTAACACGCCGTGCGTCTATAATATCGGCATAATGGAAGAAGTTTCGGATATTTTGGCATGCGGAACAAATGCAATTTCCAAAAAAGTTACCGTTGCGGAGAATAGAATAGAGCGTTCGGCAAACGCCAAGGACGTTATCACCTATATTCAACGCAATGAAGACTACTTGAACAAAAAATTTCAACTATTCAGTTGATTGGGGGAAAAGTTGAAAAACACCAAGCAAAAGCTGTCTAAACGTAATATTCGCAGACTTGTTGCCGTGTGTGCGCTAATTTGCACCCTTGTTGTGCTAAGCATACTAAAAAACAACAGTACGGTGTGCGAATTTTTTGCCACAACCTTTTCGCGCGCGTGGATATTTTTGTTTGGCAATGCGCTTGGATGGATACCGCTAAGTTTTTACGAACTGTTTTTGATTGTTGCAATTGCTTTGCTTGTTGTGTTTTTGGTTTTGCTAATAAAAGATTTGGCAAAACACCACTGGCAAAAACTGCTTTCGTTGGTGCTGGTTGCGGCAACGGTGGTGCTATCCTTTTTGAACGTCTATACGGCCACGGCATCCTTTGCCTATAACAGGGAAGAGTTGCCGTCCTATATCTACACGGAATACGATCCAGCTAAAGTTTCTTTGGAAGAAATGTATTCCATCGCTAACACCTACGTGGAATTGGCCAACCGTGCCTACGAGCAAACGGAACACGATCAAAATGGCAACATTGTTTATCCCTACGAATTTTCCGAAATAAGCGACCTTTTGGCTAAGGAATATTTGCGTTTGGATAGCGATTATTTTTCGCCCTATACGCCCAAAGCAAAAAAAATAATTAACAAGTGGATAATGAGCCAACTGCACATAAGCGGTGTGTTCTTTGCTCCCTTTGGCGAAGCAAACGTCAACGGCAACGAAACCGGATTGTATTTGCCAAGCGTTATGGCGCACGAAATGGCCCACGCAAAGGGCGTGATGAAGGAATATCAGGCGGATTTGGTGTCACTCTACGTAACGCTTACGTCAACCAACCCCTATCTAGTTTATGGCTCTGCAGTCAAGGCGGCAGTGGTGGCACTAAATCTTTTGGATTTGTATCCCAACTCTACGCCGCTATACAATCAGTTGCGCGCAAAGCTAAATCCTGGCATTGCTGCGGAAACAAAAAACTATTCCGATTTCTACAAGCAATTCACGTTGTTTTCCGATATCGGCAAATTTTTCAACGACATCTATTTGAAGTTGCAAAACCAAGGCGGCACAGGCAGTTACGAAAAGCCTTCGGATACGGCCGGCACCGATAGGCGCGATGATTATGGCAAGTGGATTATTGAAATAAACGCCTTTTCTGGCAAGCAAAACCTGCTAATTCACCTTTATCGTTGCGAATTGGTGTAGCATTTTGCGCAGAATGTGACATTTTTTTGTCAACGTAGTTGCCATTCGGGCAAATTACAAAATTTTTACAAAAAATGTTATTAAAAAATTGTTGACAGTTTTTGTTGCTTGGGATATAATGTAAAGGCTGTTGAAGTGCGGGTGTAGTTCAATGGTAGAATACCAGCCTTCCAAGCTGGCTGCGTGGGTCCGATTCCCATCACCCGCTCCATTTTTGAAGGGGTGTAGGCAGCCAACGTTGGTGAATAGATTGCCCGCTCAAACGATAGTTTGCCTGTGCCTGTAGCTCAGCAGGATAGAGCAACGGCCTTCTAAGCCGTTTGTC
>CAZFTO010000014.1:0-43814 GCA_964521735.1 uncultured Oscillospiraceae bacterium
ATAAAAATAACACCGTCATCACTCAACAAATCTTTTGCCACTTTCAAACGTGGATAAATCATATTTAGCCAATCGGTGTGGAAACGTCCGTTGCTTTCGGTGTTTTGCACAAGGCGGTTGCCTTGCTCGTCGTAATCTCCACTCTGCTCACTCCACTCTCCACTTTGAATTGCAAAGTTGTCGTTGTAGACAAAGTCGTTGCCCGTGTTATAGGGCGGATCGATATAAATCATCTTGATTTTGCCAAGGTAGGTTTCTTGCAACAATTTGAGCACATCAAGGTTGTCGCCTTCGATATAAAGGTTTTGGGTGTTGTCGAAATCGACGCTTTCTTCCACGCAGGGGCGAAGCGTTGCAGATATGGGAGAATTTGCAAGAAGGATAGACTTTTTCTTATCCGGCCAAGTGAATTGATAGCGTTCTTCCTTATCGTCGATAAGAACGCTACTCATTTCCTGCTTGAGCACGTCAAAATCGACGGCAAGGGTTGGTTTGCCATCGCGCAAAACTTCCGTTACCGCATTTGGGAACAGCTGTTGTATCTTTTTTATGTTGGTTTGAATTCTATCTTTCGACAACATTTGTAGTTTTTGCATCTTAGTTTTTCCTTGTTACATTAGCAATTTTAATGTTTTTTTTCCAGCGTGTTTCGACTTGATTGTGCAGCCAACACAATCAAGCAACAACCACATAGATTTAGATTAGTTTAACATAAAAATCGGGAAATGTAAATATAAATCGTGTTCTATGTAGATAAGTTAAGCAAACAAATAGCATATGGTGCGATTTTGCCAAGTACAACGTATACCCAAACATGATGATATTATTTTACAATTTAGGTAAATGATAACAAGCGGGTGTGCAACTATGGACAGACAGGAAATTATTGCAAGAATCGGTTACTTCAGAACAAAGGCAAAATTGTCGCAAAAAAAACTTTCGATGGATATCGACATGAATATCAGCTACATCAATCGTTTGGAAAGCAAAAAAGACTTTTTGCCCAGCATTGAAGTACTTATGAGAATAATTGAAGCATGCGGTACGACGGTGGAAGAATTTTTTTACACCGACATTGCCAACTACGAAGAAGACAAACATATTTTGTGCAAATTGAAAGAACTTCCCTCAGAAAAGCGAGAAGCACTGTTAAAACTGCTGTGATACTTTTGCAAAACATACTAAAAGCGCTCAACCACACGTTGAGCGCTTTGTTTTTTATTGCGAATTATGGTGATATTCACGTTGCACAAATTTTGGGGCTAGTTTATTCTTTCCAGGTGCAGGCAAAAGGTTTGAAAATCGCGCATGGTTTGGGGCAATAGCAAACCGGCAGTACGCAAAGTTTTGCCATCCAACTGCAAGCCGAATTCTTTAACAACGTAGGTGGCTTCGTCCGCCAAACCATCAATTTTTAGCAGTTTGCCGCGGTTGTTTTCCAAAATGAGGCCGTACATGCCCACTACGCGGGCAAAAGTTTGCTGCTTGTTTACTTGGCACACCGCCCACATGCCGTCGTCGTGGCTGTTTGCAAGACGGTACAAATCGCCTTCCACAACCAACCGTTCCTCTTGGGCGTATTCTTGCACTTGCTGTTTTACCTGCTGCTTTTCCTCTTCGCTTAGCTTAGTGATATCCAGTTCGTAGCCGAACGTGCATTGGCGCGCCACATTGTAGCGAGCTTCGAAGGATGTTGTGCGCCCGGTTTGATGGTTGGGACAAACGGAAAGGTGCGCCGTCATTGCGCTGGGCGGATAGCAAATGGACGTGCCGTGTTGGATAAACGTGCGGCAATACGCATCGGTGTTGTCACTCGTCCAAATTTGCGGAAAATAGAACAGCATGCCGGCATCGAAGCGGCCACCGCCACCACTGCAACCTTCCATAAGCAAATCGGGGAAACGGTCGGTTAGTATTTGTGCCAATTTGTAGACACCAAGCACGTAGCGGTGCGTAACTTCGCCCATACATTCGGCAGGCAGCGAAAGGGAATACAAATCGGCAAGGTAGCGGTTCATATCCCACTTGACGTAGTCCACGTCGTTTTGACGAATTATTTGCGACATTTTTTTGGCAATATGTTCCACAACTTGCGGATTGGTGAAATCCAACACCAGTTGGTTGCGACCACGAACACGGCCGGCGTGCGGATTGTGCAAAACGTAGTCGGGATGTTCGGCAAACAGTTTTGTTCCTTCGTTTACCATTTCCGGTTCGAACCACAGGCCGAATTTTAGGCCGTTTTGATGGCAACGCTGTGCTATGGGCAACAGGCCGCCTTGCAATTTTTCTAGGTTAATTTCCCAATCGCCAAGGCCGTTGGTATCGTTGTTGCGGTTTGTGAACCAGCCGTCGTCCAAAACGAAAGTGTCGATGCCAAGTTGGGCGGCGCAATCGATGAGATCGAACAGCTTTTGGTTGTTGAAATCGAAATAGGTGGCTTCCCAGTTGTTGACGACAACGGGGCGGCGCTTGAATGAAAATTTTGGATTTATTAGATGCAGGCGATAGAAATCGTGGAAGTTGCGTGATGCTTGCCCCAAACCGCTGCCGGAACAGGTTAGCACGGCTTGCGGAGCGTGAAAAGTTTGGCCGGCACAAAGCTTCCAACGGAAGTTTTGCGTATCTATGCCGCCTTGCACACGACAGCTGCCAAGCGACGAATTTTCCACGTCGATGGCAAACGAGCCGCTATAAACCAAGTTGGCGGCAATAACTTCGCCACAAGTTTCTGTGGCGCCACGGGAAAGCAATGCCACAAAGGGGTTGGTTGTGTGGGAAGACACGCCGCGTGCACCGGAAGTTATTTGCAAAATTCCTTTGTGTGCAGGTGTGCGCACCACGCCACGTTCGCTGGCCCAGTTGCCCACAAGTTGCAACACGTCGCGATCGTCGTCGTAAACATCCAAGCAGAAGGAACTTAGTTTTTCCACAAAAACGTCTTGTGTGGAGTTGTTGATAACCGCGGCCGAACGCACCACTACGTTGCAATCGCTAAACACCGTGTAGAACAAGTTTAGTTGCAGGTTGTTGGCATCGTCCGTTAGCACAATGCGCAACGTTTCGCCACCACGAGCATGCGGCAGGCCGGGCAGAGTGTGATTTTGCAAAATTTCGTAGCTGTTGTAGCGAAAATCCGTAAGACGACTGCCGTTTGGCAATGCAATTTGCACCGACGGACGGCGGAAATCACCAAGCTGTCCGCAGGAATTTTCCAGCATCATGGCGTTAAGGTTGTCGTTTAGGCCTTCGGCACCGTCGAAATTGACGGAAGCACCCAGCCACGCCGTTTGCATTAGGTAGCGCAAGTTGCAACCTTCGTTTAGTTTTTCGCCAAAATACAAATGGCGCAAGAAACCGTGCTTATCCACGGCAAAAACGTAGCTTATGGATTTTCCTTGCAAATGAAAAGTGGAAGTTTGCGGAATGAAATTGATCATGATTGCTCCTTTGCCAAACAAAAAGCCTTTGGCCACTGCACACATTGTAGCAAATTTTTTGTGTGTTGTACATACCAAAGGCTTATTTTGTTTGTAAGTTTTTTTTAGGATCCTGTTGATTCGTAGTGTTTGGCAAGTGCGCTCCAAATGGCTATGGCCAAAGCAAGCATAACGGCGGCAAAGCCAATAATTATGCCGCTAAGCGCATAGTGCGAATAGGTTTGGAACAGCAACGTTTCCACCGGGTAGGAAATGATAAGCGCAAAAGGCAACAAAAAGGTTAGCAAAAACTTTACAACCGCAGGATAGATTTTGATGGGATAGCGCGTGAAGTTGACCATGTTATAGGCAACTTGCAAAATTTGTCCGCTGCGCTTCAATTTGAATGACAGCGATGCAAAAATTATCTTTATGGAAGTGATTATCACAGCGCCGAATACTGTTGCCACAACAAGCATAAGCACCGCGCAAAAAAGGCACAAAAAAGGGTGGCGGTTTCTAGTATACCCCCCCCCCGTGGTTTGTTTGCCAACTGATTTTATGTTTCTGATCAAAAACTAGCAACTTTGCTGCTGCAAAAAGTTTTGCAACTGCTGCAAAAAAGCCTTTGTTTGCTTGGGACTGGCAAGCACTACCGTTTGCACGTTGTATTGCTTTGTTAGCCGCAAAATTTGCGGACGGGTGCATTTGTTGAAATTCCAAACAAATTGCATAAATTCGGAATCCAGCTTTTCAAAACAGCCGTCGGCAATATCTGCGCGCTGTTTGCCGCTATACTTAATGCGGCGTGTCAGCACTCTTTTAAGGCACAAACTGCGGCGATAATCCAAAAATATCACCAACGTTGCGCGTTGCAAACGTTCTTCTAGATGGCTTTTCCACATGCCGTCCATAATCCACTTGTCGGCGGAAATGGCCTGAGCGTGCAGTTGAGATCGAACTTCGAAACTTGGAAGTTGCCAGTTGGAATTCCACAAAAGCTTATCCAAATGCACTACTTCCCTGTTAAGCAAATTTTTCAGTTGCAGTGAGAATGTTGTTTTTCCACTGCCGGGGCAACCGATGATGGCTATGCGCGAAAAATCCAAACTAGCTAGGTTAATTGCAGATTTTTTCATGCTAGCCTCGGTCGGAATATTCCTTGATGGCGCGTTGGGTGGCGCGTTCCACGTCCTTTTTCATGATGGTTTCGCGCTTATCGAAATTTTGCTTGCCCTTTACAAGACCAATTTCCACCTTCACCAAGGCATCTTTGAAATAGATTTTTAGAGGAACAATAGAATAGCCTTTTTCCTTAACTTTGCCCAAAATGCGCATAATTTCCTTTTTGTGCGCCAACAGACGCCTATCGCGGCGGCTGGCAACGTTGGAATAGCTACCCTTTTCGTAGTTTTTTATGTGGCATCCCAAAAGCACCAAACTTCCGTTTTCTACACGGCAATAGGAATCGGCAAGGTTAACTTCGCCGTTACGCAAAGATTTTACCTCGCACCCAACCAAATTTATGCCACATTCCAACGTTTCCACCACGAAATAATCGTGAAATGCTTTTTTGTTTGTTGCAATAACTTTCACAATGTCACCTTTTTGTTAGTTGTTAGTTGTTTTCACCAGAGAGATCGTCACATTCGACTTTTTGCATTTCCCTTTGTTGATGCTTGATTCGAGCATTTGCGCGGCCGATTAGCACAGCCATGATGACGTCGCACACAAGGTAGCAAGCCAAAAAACCCACCCAAGCATAGTTCAAAATGCCGGGAGCATCGTCACCAAAGACGATTGTTGGAACAAGACAGCAAATGGACAGTGCCAAAAACACAAGACCAATTACGTTAATTCTGGTGTTGTGACGCTTTTTTATGTTTATTATTAGGTCGGCTAGCAGCAGGCCCATTGCCAACGCCGCAAAAACAATGACGATCCATTTTAAGTCTTCCATTTTGCACCTCTTTTGTGTAACACACGCAGCACTGCTATGCCGGCAAATTTCATGCACTAGGCAAAAGACAATCCTTTTGCGACAAAGCGACTTTTTGCAAAGCAAATTGCGCAATGCAGTGACGTTCCCTCTGCCAAAATTTTGGTAGGAACACCTTATATTATACTATTTTGGTAAACTGCAAGTCAATATTTTGCAAACAAAAAACTTTTTGTTGAAATTTTTGTTTTGCAACGTTTATTCTTGCTGCAAGCACAGTGCAAATTTTATTCTTGCCGTTTGCAAATTAACCGACTGCACTGTCACCAAAACGGGATCACCCAAACCGTAACGTTTGCCATCCACCGTCAGGCAAAAGTTTTTTGCATCGAACTTGGCGTTGAATCCCAACGTTTCGGCAGACACAAAACCTTCAACGGTGTTTTCTAGCTCACAGAAAATTCCACGCTCGATAACGCCGGAAATAATTGCAGGAAAAGTTTGCCCCACCAAATTTTGCGCATAGCGACACTTTTTGAAGTCGTCCACCTTGCGTTCTGCCTCGTCGGCGGTTTTTTCACGAAGGTTGCACTGGCGCGCAGCGTTTTCCGTCATTTCTTCATAGGCGTCTAGCGCTTTTTCCGTCATTTTGCCCGCAACGGCCGTTTTCAAAATGCGGTGCACAACCAAATCGGGATAGCGGCGAATGGGCGAAGTGAAATGGCAATAGCAATCGCTGGCCAAACCAAAGTGGCCGTCGTTTTGCGTGGAATACTTTGCCTTTTGCATGGAGCGCAAAGCCACATCGTTTATCAGTGCAAAATAGGGTGTTTGTTCCGCTTGACGCAGTGCATCTTGCAAAATGGAATTGTGAATTTCCTTGGAGCGTTTGACTTTTATGCCCACGCCTTGCAATATGCTTAGCAAGTTTTGATATTTTTCCGCATCCGGCTTTTGGTGCACACGGTAAACAAATGGATATTGGCAGTTTTGCGCATATTCGGCAACACTTTCGTTTGCGGCAATCATAAATTCTTCTATTAGTTGGTGCGCAAAAGTGTGCTTATAGGGCACCACGTCCACCACGTTGCCGTCGTCGTCGAACACAAAACTCACTTCGCGCGTTTGAAAATCTAAATTGCCGCGCGATTTGCGTTTGTTTTGCAAAATTTTTGCCAACTTTTGCATGGAATTTAGTTGTGGCAAAACGTCGGCATAGCGCTGCGCCGTTTGCTGGTCGCCATCAAAAATTGCTTGCACCGCTGTGTAGGTTAGGCGATGGCGGCTGCGTATCACCGAGGGGAACAGATCACAATCGGTTATGCGACCGGCACCATCAATTTGCATTATGCAACTAAGCGTAAGCCTATCCACACCCTCGAACAACGAACAAACGCCGTTGCTAATGCAGGTGGGCAGCATTGGGAACACCATTTGCGGAAAATACACGCTGGTGCCACGCTTGAACGCTTCCAAATCGACGTCGCCGCCCGGCCTTACGTAGTGGGAAACGTCGGCAATGTGTACGCCCAAAGTAAAGGTGCCATCTGGTTTTTCCTGCACGGAAACGGCATCGTCTAGGTCACGCGCGTCTTCGCCGTCGATTGTGAACACAACTTGGCTGCGCAAATCCACACGACCTTCGACATCCTTTTCGCAAACGCTTTGCGGCAACTTTTCCGCTTGTTTTTGGCACGCTTCGGGAAAATCTTTGTTTAGACCGTAGGCATAAGCCACGGAAAGGGTATCCACGTCCTTTTCGTTGGGATAACCCAAAACTTGCACGATTTCCCCTTCGGGATTGTTGCGATTGTCATAGGGGTACTTCAAGATTTTGACAACCACTTTTTGACCGTTTTTTGCCGCCATATCGTTGTTTTTTCGCACGAAAACGTCGCTGATAAACTTGCTTTCGTCCGGCACAACAAATCGCGCGCCGCTTGTTTTATCAAACGTGCCCACAAGTTGCGTTATGCCACGCTTTGTAACCTTCAAAATCTCGGCGCAGTCGGCAGTGCCTTCCACCCTGCGATACAGCACTTCGTCACGATGAAATGCGCCGTGAGTTTTGTCGGCAGGCACGAACAAGTCGTCGCCATCTTCCCGTTGCAAAAAACCAAAACCTTTGGCGTTGGCATCGAAAACAGCCTTGCCAAATTCGTCTTCGTAGGCAAGACGATAGCGACGATTTTTTTCGTCGTAAACCACAAGACCGTCACTGCACAACTGCGTAAGCACTTCCGCAACGACGTGCCGTTCGTCGGTTGACTTGGTACACAAAATACCGCACAACTGCTTATACGTGAAATAGCGGCATTTAAGGTTTTTTATTGTTGAATAAATTTTTTCCGTAACATTCATGATACTAGCTTTAACTGTGCATTTTGCTTTTAGTCTGGCAAGCAAAAAATTGCAAACGAAAAGGGTGACTGAAATATCAATCACCCTTAAAGTCCATTTTTGACGTGCAACAAATTACAACAAAACAATGAAAACGATGCAGCAAACGGCAAGAACACCGGCGCAAATATACGTCCACACTTTGAGTTTTGCTTCACGACGAGAACCTGCATTTTTTCCGTAGTAAGTTTCGGAATCATCCGACTTAGAATTGCCGAGCATAGCTTCGGTACCATCGGAATTGCCCTTTTGCAAAAGAACTACCACGATAATGAAAACTGCGCAAGCAAGCGCCAAAACTGCAAGAGCGATTTTTATTCCAAACACGACGTTTGTCAATGCTTGATCAACAAAAAATGAAAGAACGTTCAGCACAATTTTACCTCCATTCGTACTTTTTGGCGCATGAAAAAACAACGCCAAACAAATAACGCTTGATTAGTATATCACACAATTTTTCTTTTTGCAACTTTTTTACACGACAAAAAGAACAAGATTTTGCAAATGTGTGACGCTTGTTTGCAAAAAATGTTAGTCTATAAGGCTTTTGCCCGTCATTTCGGCAGGAATTTCCATGCCCATTGTGGAAAGCATTGTGGGTGCAATGTCGCACAGCGCACCAGTGTGCATTGTTTGAGAGCGACGTTGTGGATCCACCATGATGAAGGGCACTTTGTTGGTTGTGTGGGCGGTGAAAGGACTGCCGTCTTCGGCAAGCATATGTTCGGCATTGCCGTGATCGGCGGTGACAAACACTCGGCCACCGTTTTGCAAAATGCATTCAACAACACGTCTCACACAATCGTCCACCGTTACAACAGCCTTTTCCGTTGCGGGGATAACGCCGGTGTGACCAACCATATCGCAGTTGGCATAGTTCAAAATCATAACGTCGAATTTGCCCTTTTCAATTTCTACACAGGCGCGTTCGCACACTTCGTTGGCACTCATTTCCGGTTGCAAATCGTATGTGGCAACTTTGGGAGAGGGCACCAAAATGCGGCTTTCGTTTTCGTTGGGGGCTTCCACACCACCATTGAAGAAGAAAGTTACATGAGCGTATTTTTCCGTTTCGGCAATTCTTAGTTGCGTTTTGTCTTGTTTTGCAAGGTATTCGCCCAAAGTGTTTGTGTGGGTTTCCGGACGATATGCAATGTCGATGCCGGTAAACTTTTCGTCGTATTGCGTCATGCAAGTCCAGTGAACTTTGCGTTTGCCGTGAAGATCGAAACCATCAAAACCGCTTTGCGTGAATGCGCGAGTCATTTCGCGAGCACGGTCGGGGCGGAAGTTGAAGAAAATAACAGCATCGCCATTTTCTATTGTGGCAACGGGTTTGTCGTTTTCCGTGATGACTGTGGGCAAAACAAATTCGTCGGTGACGTCTTCGGCATAGCTGGCTTTTAGCGCTTCCACAGCGTTTGTGTTGGTGCGTTCGCCAACGCCGAATGCCAACATTTTGTAAGCTTTTTCCACGCGATCCCAACGGTTGTCACGATCCATTGCGTAGTATCTGCCGCAAACGGTGGCAATTTTGCCAAATTGAAGCTCGTCGATTTTGTCTTGGAGTTGTTGAACCAAACCAGCGCCGCTAGTGGGGGAAACGTCACGTCCGTCCATGTAGCAATGAACGTACGCTTGGCTTAGCCCTTGACGCTTGGCCAATTCCAACAAAGCAAAAAGGTGGGTGATGTGCGAGTGAACGCCGCCATCGGAAGTTAGCCCCATAAGGTGCAACTTGCCGTTGGTTTTTTTGACGTGATCGCACGCGGCAACCAATGCGGGATTTTGGAAAAAGTCTCCGTCGTTGATTGACTTTGTGATGCGAGTGAGTTCTTGATAGACAACTCTTCCTGCACCAATGTTTAGGTGCCCCACTTCGCTGTTGCCCATTTGACCTTCGGGCAAACCAACAGCCAAACCGCTGGCATCTAGCTGCGTGGTGGGATAGTTGTTCATTAGATAACGAACGTAGGGAGAGCAATCAACGCCCACTGCGTTGCCTTTTTTTTCTTTGGAAAGGCCGTAGCCGTCCATGATGATTAGCGCCGTAATTTTTTTATCCATAAATTTCCTTCTTTTCGTCTGCTAGGACGAATACTTTATTTGTGAGCGTTTACCACTGCGGCAAATTTTTCGGCAACCAAGCTTGCGCCGCCGATAAGTCCGCCGTCGATTTGCGACATGCCAAGCAAACCTTGTGCATTTTTGTCGTTCATGCTGCCGCCATATTGAATATACAATGCATCGGCAACTTCCTTGCCATACTTTTGTTCGAACACGCTGCGCACAAATGCAATAGCATCGTTGGCTTGTTCGTCGGTGGCGGTAACGCCGGTTCCGATAGCCCAAACGGGTTCGTATGCAACGATAACGTTTTTAAGTTCTTCGGCGGTAACGTCTTTGAAGCCTTCCACAACTTGGCGTTGCAACACGTTTTCCATGTTGCCGCTGTTGCGTTCTTCCAAAGTTTCGCCAATGCAAACAATGGGTTTTAGGCCGGCTGCCAACGCTGCCTTGGTGCGAGCAAGCACAGTTGCATCCGTTTCGCCAAAATAGGTGCGGCGTTCGCTGTGGCCGATAACAACGTATTCTACGCCCAGTTCCGTAAGCATGGAGGGGGCAATTTCACCGGTGAAAGCACCACTTTCTTTCCAGTGGCAGTTTTGTGCGCCAACGTGAATGTTGGTGCCCTTTGTTAGTTTTACGGCCTTGCACAAATCGGTGAAGGGAACGCAAATGATAACGGTGTTGGACGTATCTTTTACTAGCGGAATAAGGGAGGTGATTAGTTGTTCTGCTTCGATGCGATTTTTGTTCATCTTCCAGTTTCCTGCAATAATTTTGTTTTTCATGATAAACTCCTTTTCGCTAAGATACGGTGAGCCATTTGGCACACCGCACCCAGCCGAATAGATTATTTGTTTTTTACAAGAAATTGCACAACGTAGTCGTAGGAAACGACAACGGTGTTGCGAGCCGTTTTTAGTACCAAACTGTCGTCGCAAAGTTCCACAAGGGTGCCGCAAATTTCCTGCTGCAACACGTCGATGACCTTAACTTCTTGGTTGAGATAGTTTTGCAAGGTTTGTTTTGTCATAACGTGCTCCTTAGTTTTGTGATGGATGCGATTATTTTTGTTCATACGCCATCTGCGTTGCATGGTCATCAAAGTGACGGATGCGATAAAGATGGGTAGGTAACTAGCTTGGTTGCTCATACAATTTTTTTGTTTGACTTTATTTTTCGTTCAAGCAAGCAATTCCGGGAAGAACTTTGCCTTCGAACAATTCCAAGCTTGCGCCGCCGCCGGTGCTTACGTGGGACATTTTGTCTGCAAAGCCAAGTTGTGCCACTGCTGCTGCGCTGTCGCCGCCGCCGATGATGGTGGTTGCGGAGCTTGCTGCCATTGCTTTTGCCACTGCGTTAGTGCCAACTGCAAGGGTGGGGTTTTCGAAAACGCCCATGGGGCCGTTCCAAATAACGGTTTTTGCGTTTTTGATTTCTGCGGCATAAAGTTCGGCAGTTTTGGGGCCGATATCTGCGCCTTCACGGTTAGCATCGATGTGATCTACGTCGCAAACGATGGTTTCAACGGGTGCATCGATGGGGCTGGGGAAATCGGAAATGGTTACGCAATCGACAGGCAACAACAATTTTTTGCCTTGTGCTTTTGCTTTTGCAATCATTTCGCGGCAATAATCCAACTTGGTTTCGTCAAGCAACGATTTGCCAATTTCTTTGCCTTCTGCCTTCAAGAACGTGTAGGCCATTCCGCCGCCGATGATAAGAGTATCGCATTTTTCCAAAAGGTTGTTGATAACGTTGAGCTTATCGGAAACTTTTGCACCACCCAAAATTGCAACGAAGGGGTGAACGGGGTGTTCCAAAGCATCTGCCATCACGGAAAGTTCCTTTTCGATAAGGAATCCGCAAACTGCTTCTTTCACAAAACCATATTCAACAATGGCTGCCGTGCTGGCGTGAGAACGGTGAGCTGTTCCGAAAGCATCGTTAACATACAAATCGGCAAAAGCAGCAAGCTTTTTGCAGAATTCTTCGTCGCGGCCTTCTTCGCCGGCATCAAAACGAGTGTTTTCCAAAAGAACAACTTCGCCTTCTTTCAAAGCGGCAACCTTGGCTTGTGCATCGGTGCCAACGATATCGGTTGCGAAAGTAACTTTGCCATCCAAAAGTTGGTTGAGTCTTTCAGCAACGGGACGCAACGTGAACTTTTTGGCATCGCCTTTAAGTGCTTTTGCAACAAGTTCTGCCTTGGCAGCATCACGTTCGCTTTCGGGAAGTGCTTCCAAAGCGGCCTTTTCCTTCTTGTTGAGTTTGAAGTTGGGCGTGAAAATGTTGTGAGGTTTGCCCAAGTGAGAACACAAAATAACTTTTGCGCCGTGTTCCATAAGGTACTTAATGGTGGGCAATGCGCCGTTAATTCTGTTTTCGTCGGTGATTACGCCGTCTTTCAAAGGAACGTTGAAATCTACGCGAACAAGACATCTTTTACCTTTTACGTCTACGTCTCTGATACTTTTTTTGTTCATTTTGGTAACTCCTTAAACTGAGAAAATTAAAAAACTGCCTTCGACTTTTACACACTTTGCTAAAAGCCGAATTTTGTCTTATATCATTATAGCGTTAGGTATCAAGTTTGTCAAGTAGTTGCACATTTGGAATATTTGTTGTCGGCATAAGAAAAACCTATACCTGTTAAAAATTACTTGAAAAACAGCAACAAACCATACGCAAAATGTAACGACAAACAAACAAGGGGCGTATTATGAAACAAATTGGAGAAAAAAATGAAACCACTTTGCGCCGACTTGCCCTACCCTTCCACAGAAACTCTTGCCACCGACGTTACCAGCGGAAAAATTTTGAGTTTTGCGTTTGCTTCCGCCAAAGGGGAACTGTCGGCAATTTTGCAATACGTATACCACAAATTGCATCTTTGTGGCATTAACAAGCAATGTGCAGAAACGTTGGAAGCAATTGCTCTTTGCGAAATGCACCACCTGCAAATTTTGGGGCAAGCAATGATAAAACTTGGCGTGAATCCACGTTACGTGCAACACCCGAACGGTTGCTTTTATAGCGCAAGTTGCGTTTCTCAATCGGTTGCGCCACAAAAAATGATTATGGACGATTTGCGCAGCGAATTGGAAACCATTGCCGAATACAAAAAAATGCTTTTCGTGCTGAAAAACGAAGACGTTCAGGCAATTGTTGAACGCATAATTTTGGACGAGCAAGTGCACGTTGAGGCACTTAAAAACGTGCTTAAAGAAATTGGCGGCAGAGGCGATTGAACGAGCGGTTGCAATGCGGCGACAGGCGTTGAACGCACAAACACTTGTCGTTGAAATAAGGGCGCCAAAAAATTTATTTTCAAAAAGTACGTTAGCGTTGCGTTTGCAATGCGCGACTGCCCTGTGATGCCGAGCGCCCACTAAACTTTAGAGATTTTAACGGTCTTTCAACTAAACCAACAATTTTGCGCTTAAATCAAACCATTTGCCACCTTGTTGGAGCAAAAATTTGACATAGAAAAAGTGTGCAAGTTTTTTTGCACACTTTGTTTTTAGGGGTTGTAGTTGCAAAAGTCCGTTTCGGTTTTTGCTTGAGCGAAAACGTTTGCGTTAGCCACCACTATTGGGCGAAACAAGTCGAATCGACAACGTTTCTAGTGGCACGGGGCAAAACTATTCTTGTTCCAGCTCGATTTCCTTGTTGGCAAAGCCTTTTCCCATAACTTCTTTCACGTTTTCCACGTAGGCAAAAGCGTGTTCGTCCACGGTGTGAATAACTTTGCGCGCGTGGGTTAGTTGCGGTTTGTTAACAACGCAAATAATAAGTGATTTGTCCTGATGGGAGTGGCCACCCACAACCTTAACACAAGAAACGCCGTGTTTAAGTTCCTTTTGGATGGCGGCGGACATTTCTTCCGGCTTGTCGGTGGTGATTTCTATTTCGGCAGCGGCAGAAAAGCCCTTGAACACCCATTCTTGCACAATTTCGCCAATGAACATTGCAGCCAATGAATAGATGAACATGTTGATTGCATCAGAAACTTGACGGTTGACAAAATAGTAGACGACGGATCCAACAAACATAATGCAAACGTTGGCAAGCATTATAACACGCATAGCAACGCTGCTGCTTCTTTGCGAACGCTTTTGAACGATTAGGCCGATGATGTCGCTGCCACCGGTGGAGGCGTTGACGGAAAGCATGATGGGCAGTGAAACGCCGTGCAACGCACCGCCTAGCACCACGTAGATAACCTTATCTTTTGGGCCTTCGCCGTTGAAAATTTGGTCGAAAACTTCGTTTAGATTGAAATAGCGGAACAGTACCAACAAAATTGCCAGCAAAGTCACGTAGAGTGTGGTTTTGACGGCAAAGCGGCGGCGATATGCGGAAAAGCAATATATCAGCACCGGAACGTTGATAACCGCCAGCCAAATGCCTGCGGATAGGTACCACGGGGAATTGCCTGTGTAGAGAACGATATCCAAAATGGCGGCAATACCCAGCGCTCCGCCAACAACGGCGTTGCAAGGCAAAAGGAAAATTTCTAGCGAAGCGGCCGTGGCAAGGGCTGCCAAGAAAACAAGCACCACTTGCTTGGCGTTATACAAAAAGAACTGTTTTTTTAGTTGACGCGGACTGACATCCGCTTGTTCGGGCAAATTTGCCGTTGTTTCGGGAAGGGTGCTCATTTTGTTTTGTAACTCCTGTTGAAAGTGGGGCGAGAAAAAACGTCGTGGACGTCTTTTACTATTGTGAAGGCGTGCGGATCACGGTATTTTACAATTTGTTTTAGGCGGTGCATTTGACGATATTGCACTATCACCATTATCATTTTGCGTTTTTTGCCGTCGTAGCTGTTTTCCAGTTCTATAACAGAGTGGCCACGTTTGAATTCGCCGTCGATATCGGCACTTATTTGATCGTATTCCGTGGTGATTATAAGGAACTTTTGCGGATGGTTGAAGCCACGCTTCAAAATGCCCAAAATGTTGCCGCCCATAAGTACGTACATAATTGAATACAAAATTACAGTGAAGTTTTCGCCTTGAACAAGCATGACAACCACACTGCCCATAATCGTTATGGCAAAGTTGGCAAGCAAAATTATTTTTGAAATATCTTGTTCGGGACGATATTTGGCAACGATGCGTGCAATAATTTCCGTACCGCCGTTGCTGCCGTTTTGCAAATAGGCAACATACATGGCCATTCCAACCAAAATGCCACCAAAAATTATTGCAATAAGCCTAGATTCTTCAAATTTAAGTTCCTGCGGCAAAATTGCCAGCGTTATGGTGCTAACAATTGTGTTCCAAATGGTTTTTACTGTGAAATCGCCGCGCAAAAAAATTAGGGAACAAATAAGGAGGGGAACATTCAAAACAAAATAGAGAAGCGACATCATTTTGTCGAAGGGCAAAACGTCGGTAAAAAGCATAACCACGTAGGTGAGCGTGGAAGACAAACCGGAAAAACCGCCGGCAATAAGCTTGGACGGGTTGACGAACGTAAACAAAGAAATGGAGTTTAGTATTGCCGCAAGGGTTACCAAAGCATATTCTTTTAGCAGTTGCAACACCTTTTTTGAGGAAAGTTTTTTCACGTTTCACCTTTGTTCAAAGTCGCTGGTTTTCAACGAAATATTACATAGTTAAATATAATTCTACAAAGGAAATATGTCAAACGTTTGCCGAACATTGTTTGCAAGTTTTTGAAAAGCCCCGCGCGATTATATCATTGTTGTAACAAAAGTTTGAAGACGTTGCCTGCCACTGCTTGCGGAAAAGATCTGCGCAGGACGTTTAGACAAGCAAAATTGAAAATATGAAAAAACATTTTGATGCTTTGAAAGTTTGTGATTGCAAATAGTTTTGTGGGCACGTATATGAGATTTCAACAAACAAGTGTTTGACGGCAAAACACAAAACTAGCAAGTGGCTAATTGTGAAAGCATAAAAAACGAACCACACAAATTTGCATGGTTCGTTTGGTTAGATTCTTTTAATAACGATGCTTGTTTACTAGATTCTTTTAGAACAACGTTTTTGTTAGATTCGTTTCAAAACGACGTAGCCGTTGGTTTGCAGTTTGCACACGTCGGAATACTTGCGGCCGGTGAACACGTCTTCGTATTCGTCGCCCAAATACAACACGTATTGCTTACTGCCACGATTTGCGGCAACGATAACTTCCGTTTGGTTGCTTTGCAACACACGTTGGAATGCGTACACGCCGTTTTCCGCCACCAACTGACGGAAATCGCCATCAGAAAAGACGGGATTTTGCCGCAATTCGCCAAGACGTTTGTAGAAATCCAAAACAAGTTTGTTTTGAGAGTTCCACGGATAGCAACCACGGCAGAAAGGATCCTTGTAGCCTTCCATTGCCACTTCGTCGCCATAGAACACGCATGGGAAACCAAAGAAGGTATATTGCAACACGGCTGCCATTTTTAGCAACTTGCAACCAAGTTTATATTGCTCGTCGGAAAGTTTTGCACGCGCCCAAACGTCCTTGCTGCTGTTATCAATTCGGTCGCCGGCAAGCGCCGTTAGAATGCGTGCCGTATCGTGCGTGCCCAAAATGTTCATAAGGTTGTTGCGCACAAACAACGGATAGTTGTTTACCAAATTGAACACGGCGTTGGAAAGCGCCTGTTCGTTGCCATCGCGAACGAAGGAGATAATTCCGTTCATGAGCGGATAGTTCATGACGGAATCCAACTGAGAGCCATCCAAATAGTGGCGGCGCACGCCGTAATCCACCTTGTTGGATGCATCTTCCCACACTTCGCCTATAACGGCACAATCGGGGTTTTGCGCTTTGGCCGCTGCAACAATTTTATCCAACATTTCGTCGGAAATTTCGTCCACAACGTCCAGACGCCAACCGCTTGCACCAGCTTTTAGCCAGCGAGGGACAATGCCGTTTTTTGCGCAAAAATACTTTTGCGCGCCCTTGCTGGATGCGTTGATGCGAGGCAAAGTTTGAAAACTCCACCAACATTCGTAGGTGTTGTCCGGATTGAAATTGAACCAACTGCGATAGGGCGAATTGACGTCGTTATAGGCACCGCCTTCGCCAAATTTTTTGCCACGGTTGAAATATTTAGAGGAAGATCCAACGTGGTTGAAAACGCCGTCTAGCACCACTTTTATGCCTAGTTGCTCCGCCGAAGCGCACAGTGCGTGGAAATCTTCTTCCGTGCCAAACATGGGGTCGATTTTTTCGTAGTCTTCGGTGTCGTATTTGTGGTTGCTATACGCCTGAAAAATGGGGTTTAGGTACAGCGTTTTTACGTTGAGTTGCTTCAAATAGGGCAATTTGGATTGCAAACCTTTCAGGTTGCCACCAAAAAAGTCGCGGTTGCGAACGACGCCGTCTTCATCGCGATAGTAGGGTTGTTCGCCCCACTGACGCAAGATTTTGTCTTCCGTCACCACCGTTTCCCCTTCGTGACAAAACCTATCCACCATCACTTGATACATAACGCCTTTGTTAAGCCAAGAGGGCGTTTGATATTGTTTTTTGTAGACGGAAAGTTGATAGGGCACCACGTTTTGGTAGAACAAACCGGCTTGTTGATTGGCATTTTGGCCGATAAAGCGTTCGTAACTTACGCCTTCCATTTCAAAATAGTACCAATACAGGCCTTTTTTGAATTGCACGTCGGCAAGGTAGTTATCGAACCCCTCGCCGGACGCATCCTTATACATTGTGTAGCGATAGTTTTGCGTTCCGTCGTCGGAATACACCACCATCACAACTTGACTGGGCGCAACGCATTGGTTAATTTGCAAACGAATGCCAAAGCGCACACCTTCGGGAACGGCACCGACAATGCTTTTGTGAAACTCGTCGGTGGGATTGTATTTTACGTACAGCATACGGCCTAGTTCATTCTCCAAATTTTCTTTGCGTATTCGTCAACGGCGCGGTCGGCAGAAAATCTTCCTGCTTCGGCAACGTTTTTTAGGGACATTTTGTTCCAAACGTCAATATCTTGATAGCACTTATCCATTCTGTCGTGTGCGGCAAGATAGCTTGCAAAATCGGCAAAACACATGTAGGGATCGGCCACTTGGTTGCTGCGCAACAGATAGTTGGAAATGTTTTCGAAAGTTTCACCGGCAAAACCATTGTTAAGTTCTTCCACAACAACGCGCAATTTGGGTTGTTTGAAGTAGAAATCGGTGGAATTGTAGCCAGTGGCCCACATGTCGGCAACTTCGCGAGCGCTCATACCAAAGATGAACACGTTATCTAAGCCAACAGACTGGCTAATTTCAACGTTGGCGCCGTCCATGGTGCCAAGTGTCAAACCGCCGTTGATCATAAACTTCATGTTGCTGGTGCCACTAGCTTCTTTGCCTGCCAAGGAAATTTGTTCGGAAACTTCCGCTGCGGGAATTAGCGTTTCCGCCATGGTTACGCAGTAGTTTTCCATAAACGCAACGTTGAGTTTTTCGCGAATTTTGGGGTGCGATTCCAAATCCTTTTGAATGAAGCAAATAAGTTTGATAACTTCTTTTGCCGCATAGTAGCTGGGAGCGGCTTTTGCACCGAAAATAAACGTTTGCGGAGTCACGTCCAAATCGGGATTTTCTTTTAGTTCGTGATACAAATATACAATTTTAAGGGCATTTAGCAATTGACGTTTGTATTCGTGCAAACGCTTCACTTGAACGTCGAAACGGGTGTTGGGGTCGAGGCTTACGCCAAGATTTTTCTTGGCAATGTCGGCAAAACGTTGTTTGTTGTGCAACTTTATTTGCGCCATGCGTTGGTGAACGGCGGCGTCATCTAAAAAGCCGTTTAGTTGCGTAAGCTGGCTTGCATCGCTAACAAAACCGTCGCCGATAAGTTCTTTCAACAATCCCGTTAGTTCGGGGTTGGCTTGGCACAACCATCTGCGATGGGCAATGCCGTTAGTGACGTTGCCGAACGTTTCGGGGTTCATATCGCAAAAGTCTTTGAAAAGATCCTTTTTGACAATGTCGCTGTGCAATGCGGAAACACCGTTTACGTAGTGCGAGCCAACAATGGAAAGGTTGGCCATGCGCACCTGTCCGTAGGCAATAACAGCCAGGTTAGAAACCTTGTTCCAATCGCCGCACTTATCCCAATATCTGCGGCAAGCGCGTTCGTTAATTTCCACAACAATTTGATAGATGCGCGGCAACAGTTTTTTGAAGATATATTCCGGCCAACATTCTAACGCTTCGGCTAACACGGTGTGGTTTGTGTAGGCGCAAACATTTTTGACGATGGACCAAGCATAATCCCAATCCAAACGGTAGTCGTCAACGAAAATACGCATGAGTTCCGGGACGCAAAGTGCGGGGTGCGTATCGTTGATGTGCACTGCCACCATTTGCGCAAAGGAATCGAAATTGCCATAGCGTTTGTAGTGATCTGTGGTTATATTTTGCATTGCTGCCGAAACAAGGAAATATTCCTGCTTCAAACGCAAAATTTTGCCCTCTTCGTGGTTGTCGCTGGGGTACAAAACTTTGGTTATCATTTCCGCTTCCGATTGTTCTTGCATGGCGCGCATATATTCGCCTTGACCGAATGCGTGAAAATCGAAAGGCTTAGAGTTGCGAGCAGACCACAGACGCAACACGCCCACTGCGTTTGCACGATAGCCTTCCACAACCATATCGTATGGAAACGCTTCCACTTCTTGATAGCCCGTTTGTTGGTAGATGGGGCCGCGTTCCGTCCAAATTTCCTTAACTTCGCCGCCGAAACGCACTTTTTGTGCCTTGTCGGGGCGCTCTTTTAGCCAAACATCGCCACCCGGCAACCAGTTGTCGGGCAATTCCGTTTGCCAACCGTTAACGATTTTTTGTTGGAAGAAACCGTATTCGAAACGGAGCGAATGGCCCATAACAGGGTAGTCTTCCTTTGCCAAAGCATCCAAATAGCATGCAGCAAGACGTCCCAAACCACCGTTGCCCAGGCCGGCATCCGGTTCACATTCGTACAAATCGTCGACGTTAACTTTGTAGTACTTTTTTAGGGTGTCGGCAAACAACTTATCCAGTTCCATGTTGAAAAGGTTGTTTTTCAAGCTTCTGCCCATCAAAAATTCCATGGAAAGATAGTGCACTCTTTTGCGCAATCTTGCCTTGTGTTCTTTGTTGAATTTAGAGCGTTTTTCCAAAAGCAAATCTCTCACAACGGTGGCAACGCATCTATACATTTGTCTTGTTGTAAGTTCACTTGCGGCCACGCCGTAGGATTTGTTTGCCGCGCTTTCGATAAGTTCCTTAACACGCGTTTTGGTAAGATTATATTGATTGATAGTCGTTGTAGACTTAGTAGTCGTAGACATTGGCGTTTTCTCCGAAGTTTAGATTTTGCTTTTTTTGCCTTTTGCGGGGGCCTTTTTGTAGTAGTATTGCACGCTGGATGCAGGGATGGTAAGTTCGGCATAGCCTTCGTCGTTGGTGGCCAAACTGCTTTGCACTTCCACACCACGACCGCCGTATTTGAATTCGTCACTGTTCAAAACCAAGTCGTAGTTGCCAGCATCCATAAAGAAACCATACTTGTAGTAATCGTACAAGCTGTAGTTGATGAGAACAAGAACTACGTTGCCCTTTTTGTCCATGCGTTCAAATGCCAAAACACTGTTTTTTGCATCATCCGGCAACAACCATTTGAAGCCTTCCCAAGAGGAATCGTTTTGATACAACGGCTTATACTTTTTGTAGGCCTTGTTAAGTTCCATAACGAAACGTTGGTGCGAATCGTGCTTGGGGTAGGATAGTAGCATCCAATCCAATTCCTTGTTTTCGTTCCATTCGTTCCATTGAGCAAGTTCCACGCCCATGAAATTTAGTTTTTTGCCGGGGTGTGCGTATTGATAGCCCAAAAGTGCTTTTAGTTGACCAAACTTTGTGTCGTAGTCGCCAAACATTTTGTTTATCAAACTGCCTTTTAGGTGCACTACTTCGTCGTGAGAAAGGGGCAAAACGTAGTTTTCGCTGAATGCATAGCACATGGAGAAAGTCAGTTGGCCGTGATGTTCCGCGCGCCACAAAGTGTCCGTCTTCATGTAGCTCAACACGTCGTTCATCCAGCCCATGTTCCACTTATAGTTGAAGCCCAAACCGCCAACATAGGTGGGATGAGTAACTTTGGGGAACGCGGTGGATTCTTCCGCCACGAAAAGTGCGTAGGGGCAAGCTTCGAACACTTTGCAAGAAGTTTTTTGCAAAAATTCGATGGCTTCCAAATTTTCCTTGCCGCCCCACTTGTTGGGACGCCATTGTCCGTCTGCACGATCGTAGTCTAGGTACAGCATGCTGGCAACGGCATCCACGCGCAAACCGTCGAAGTGAAATTCTTTCAGCCAATAGATGGCGTTGCTAACCAAGAAACTTTGCACTTCAAAACGGGAATAGTCGAAAATGCGGGTGCCCCAGCTTTTGTGTTCCTTTTTGAATTCGTCGGCCGATTCGTAGCAACAGGTGCCGTCAAATTCCATAAGTCCGTGCGCATCTTTGCAGAAATGTGCAGGAACCCAATCCAACAACACGCCGATGCCGGCTTTGTGGAAAGCGTTTATTAGATAGCGCAAATCGTCCGGTGTGCCGTAGCGGCTGGTGGGTGCATAGAAACCCGTCACCTGATAGCCCCAAGAACCGTCGAAGGGGTGTTCGGCAAGCGGCATAAACTCTACGTGAGTGTAGCCCATCTTTTTGACGTAGGGCACCAAATATTTTGCAAGATCACGATAGGAATACATTCTTCCGTCGTAGTGGCGGCGCCAAGAGCCGGCGTGCACTTCGTAGATGTTGACGGGGCTTTTGTAGATATCCTTTTTGCGTTGTTTTTGCACCCATGCTTCGTCCGTCCATTGGAAGGGCGTTTCGGGATCGTATATCACGCTGGCGGTGTTGGGACGAACTTCGGCAAATGTTGCGTAAGGGTCGGCCTTATACAAAATTGTTCCGCTTTGCGTTGTTATTGCATATTTGTAGCAATCGCCGTTGCGAGCTTCCAACGTTGTTTGCCAAATGCCATCCACTAGTTGCAATTTGTTGTGGTTAACCAGCCAATTGTTGAAATCGCCAATTACGCAAACTTCTTTGGCATTGGGTGCCCAAACGGCAAAGTGATAGGTGTTTTCGCCAACTTTGTGGCAACCCAACAACTCGTAGGCGTTGGTGGAATTTCCGTTGTAGAAATCTGTGAATACGTTAGACATGTTTTCTCCCTAGTGTTGTATTAGTTGCGCCCGCTTTCTTCCGTTATTTGAGCAAGCCAGTTGGCCGCCGCAGTGGAAAAATCTCCGCGATTGGCCATGTACTTCCAGCAGCCCAACACGCCAGGCGTGTTCATGCGCGCCGTAGTGTCGTTTTCCACAACGTCTTGCAAACAGTAGACGACAAGTTCGGCACGGCTGTTTGCTAGCTGAACAATAAGTTTGCGGCTGATGTGCGCGCCGTTATCCAGCCCGCTTATGCGCAAAACGGTGTCCTTTTGCCAATGTTCGAGGCTATCCCACCAACCTTGTGTGGTGTCGTTATCGTGAGTGCCCAAATAGGCAACGCAATGTTCTTCGAAATTTTGCGGCAAAAAGGCATTGCCGGGGTTGCCGTCGTAGGCAAATTGCACCACCTTCATGCCGGCCAAACCGCACCTATCGCGCAGTTGCAACACACTTTGAGGAATGTCGCCCAAGTCTTCGGCAATGATGGTTAGTTGCGGGAAGGAAGTTTGCAAGTGATGCAAAAATTCGTAACCAATGCCCTTGCGCCAATGTCCGTTGCGAGCAGTGGGTTCGCCATAGCGAATTGCATAGTAGCTGTCGAACGCACGGAAGTGGTCGATACGCAAAACGTCGAAAAGTTCGGCGCACTTGCCCACACGCTTTGTCCACCAATCGTAGTTGGTCTTTTTCATTGCATCCCAGTTATAAAGCGGATTGCCCCACAACTGTCCGTCTGCGGAAAAATAGTCGGGCGGAACACCGGCAACCCAACTGGGACGACGGTCGGCAGTTAGGTCGAACAATTCGGAATGTGCCCAAACGTCGGCAGAATCGTAGGAAACATAGATGGGAATGTCGCCGATAAGGCTGATGCCGTTTTTCTTCAAATTTTGACGGAACGCATTCCATTGTTTGAAGAAAACGTATTGACAAAACACGCCAAAATCCACTTCGTCGGAAAGCATATCGGCATATTTATTCAATGCGGCAGGTTCGCGCATGCGCACCGATTCATCTTCCCATTCCAACCACGATTTGCCTTTGAAATGCTTTTTGAGTGCGCAAAACAGGGCGTAGTCGTTAAGCCAATATTCGTTTTGGCGACAAAATAGATCGTAGTCCTTGGGGGGATTGTTTTTGATGAAGTTAGCAAACGCTTCACGCAACATGATATCCTTGCGCCAAATTGCATAGCCGTAGTCGTTGCCGCGAGCGTTGCGGCTTTCGGCAAGCGTTTGTTCGCTTAGCAAACCTTCGCTAGCAAGCTGTTCCACGTCGATTAGCAACGTGTTGCCGGCAAATGCCGACGGCGAAGCATAGGGGGAATTGACAAAGTCGGTAGGCGTTACCGGTAAAATTTGCCAATACTTTTGGCGGGACTTTTTCAAAAACTTGATGAAAGAGCCCGTTTCGCCCAAAGTGCCAACGCCGTAGTGGCTGGGCAAAGACGTGATATGCAGCAAAATTCCGCTAGATTTCATAATACCTCAGATAGACTTAAATATTGTCGAGAGTGCACGCCCCCAGAGTAGTCTAGTGCATTTATTTTAACATTTTTGCTGATTATTAGCAACTTTTTGCAAGTATTCTTGTAACAAATTTTGCGAAAAATTAAGGTTGATGGCAGTATTGTGTTAGTTTGAGCAATTTTTGTTATAACAATGTTCACTATTGACAATTCTGAAAAAACAGCGTTTTTGAAATGCGTTTTTAACAAAAAAAAATTGACTGAACAAAAAAAGCGAACCCGAAAGCTAAACGGGCTCGGGTTCACTTCAAAATTGATCTGTTTTTGTGATTGATGCAAAAAGTTTTTGCGATTTTTGCAAGTGTTTTTTTGTGTTAGTAGTATTTTTTTCTGCGTTTATATCATGATTTTCGTGCAGCAAAAACTTTTGCGTGTTTATCAAAACTTATGGTGTTTGTAGCAAGAATTTTCACTTTCCTACCCAAAAATTTTTTGTGCGGCTAAAAATTTGGCGTAGCAAATATTTATTGCATGTAAGACGAAAAATGCCTTTCCTGCTGCCCCTTTTGCATAGCAAACTAGTGCTAAATTTTTAGCAAAAGTCTTTCAGTCAGGCAACGACACTTGTGTTTTATCCAAAACAAGCCACAACGGGCTTTGATGAAACGTAAAGAAAATGCAAACACTGCAAATATTTTTCAACTAAGGCTGCCTATTGCAACAATTTTACCGCAAACGCTAGGCCTTTTGTGCAATTTTGCTAGCTGCGGCAACGTCGGCAATAACCGTGCAATTGGGGTGTGTTTGCAATATGCTGGCAGGGCAACTTTCCGAAACGGGGCCGCAAACAGCACGATATAGAGCATCGGCTTTGTTTGCGCCGCTAACCAGCAGCAAAATTTGCTTGGCTTGCATAATTTCGGCAATGCCCATTGTTATTGCTTGCGTGGGCACAAGGGAAATATCGCTGAAAAAGCGGGAATTATCCTTGACTGTGTTTTCGGCAAGCTGCACCACGTGCGTTACGCTGTCGAATGGAGTGTTTGGTTCGTTAAAGCCAATGTGGCCATTGGAGCCAAGCCCCAAAATTTGCAAATCGCAGGCATTTTTGGCAACGATTTTGCCATAGCGGCGACATTCGTCCTGCAAGTTTTGCGCCTTGCCGTTGGGAATGTTTACGCTTTGGCGGGGCAAATCCACCAAATCGAACAGGTGCCGATTCATAAAGTTGACGTAGCTTTGGTCGCTTTCTTCCCCCAAACCGACGTATTCGTCCAAATTGACGGTTTTAACATTTTGGAAGGATAGTTTTTTTTGACGGAAAAAGTTTGCCAGCAGCGAATAGGCACCAATGGGCGTGGAACCGGTTGCCAAGCCAAGCACGGGGCTGGGGATGGAAGTTACAACGTCGCACACCGCTTTCGCCGCAAGTTGGCTAAGTTCGTCGTAGTCTTTTGTGATGATTATTTTCATTGTTCACCTTTCAAAAATTTGCCCAGCGTTTTGAAAACGGAAAAAGCATAGATTGTTTTGGTTTGCAAGGGGCAATCGGCTTTTACAACCGGAGAACGTCCCAATTCGTTGTTGACGGCATCGGGATAGCACTGCGTTTCCAAACAAAATCCGTAGTGTTTTTTGTAGAAACGGCGACCGCGTTCGTTAAGGAAATTGCCGGAATAGAACTGCAAGCCGCAGCGATCTGTGTAACATTCCAACGCAATGCCCGTTTTGGGCGAATAGGCGCGCGCCGCCGGATTGGAATGCAAACAAAAGTTGTGATCGTAGCCACCACCAACGCTTGCAAGTTGGTCGTCATCTGCAAAAATATCTTCGCCGATAAATTTGCCGGCGGTGAAATCGAATGGGGTGTTTTTGACGCTGCGCATTTCACCTGTGGGGATAAGGTTTTCCACAGGCAAAAATTCATTGGCAAAAATTTGCAAGAAGTTGCCCAAACAATCGCCACGTCCGCTCAAATTGAAATAGGCGTGGTTGGTGGGGTTTACAAGCGTTTTGCCGTTTGTTGTGGCAAAATATTCCATGATGAGGTTTGTGCCTTCGACGGAATACTTCACGGAAAAGTTGACGTCGGCAGGATAGCCTTGATCGCAATCGGGGCTGAACAAACTGAACACCACACCGTTGCCACTGATTTCCGCATTGAAAACACGCTTTGCAAAGCCTTCGGGGCCACCGTGCAAATGGTTTTGGCCGTCGTTGCAAGGCAAGGTGTATGGCGTTTCGTCCAAAACGAACTTGCCGCCTGCTATGCGATTGCAACAGCGCCCAACCGTTGCGCCCAAATAGGCAGTGCTTGGCGCCGCCTGCCTAGCCGACTTGTAGCCCAACGCAACGTTTGTTAAACGCCCGTGCTTGTTGGGAACTTTTATGGACAAAATTGTTGCGCCGAAAGTGCAAATTTCCACGCTGATTTTATCTTTGATTGTGTATTTGTAGATTTGTTGGCCGTTGTATTTGCCAAATTTTTTGCAAGTTACCATACTTTTGCCTCTCGTTTGTTCGGCTTGTGCGCCTAACCTATTAGCATTTTAGCACCAAGCGGCACAAAAGTCAATGTTGCGCACAACATAGTTTGTTGCCTGCACTGCGTTCGTTGCATTTTTTTGCAAGTCGGTTTGCATTTTTTACCATTTCGATGCCGCTAGCAATTGCACGACTTTGAGATTTTTTCACGCTCTGTTTGCACTGCTTTTGCAACCTGGCGGCAACGAGAAATACCACCTGCGGCTGTGCTTGACGGATGTTTGTTTTTAGAAGAGTTGTTTTGTGGCAACACACGGCTGTCTTGTTCTTACTTCTTGTGTTCCACACACCACTAAAAATCCAAACAAATGTCGCAAAAACTGTGTAACGATGCAATTTTTTTGCGACGTCGCAGCAAAAAGGCAACAAAAAACGGGCTTACTAAAAAACCCGTTTTTTTAATGCTTGTTTATTTGCAAAAACCGACTATTCTTCCACTTCTGCAAAGCAACTGCCACCGATGAATTCGCGAAGCAACGAATTGCAGGGAACGAATTTGTCGTCGATATCCTTGAAATACTTGAGGAATTTTATAAGGCGGTTGGCGGTGATGTAGTGAGGACTATCCGACGGAATAGCTTGCAATGCTGGCATTGCATATTTCTTCATTACGCACAGTTCATAGGTGAGTGCGGAGTTGTAGATAAAGTCGCAACCTTCTTGATAGGGATAAATCCACTTAAATTCGCCACGGCGAACGGACGGCCACATATCCAAAGTTTTTTCGGCACTAGTGCCACGATATTTTTTGTCGCGAACGATGCGGCGCAGCAAACGAATATCGGTGTAGCTTATGGGGTTGTGGTTATCCAAGTTGATTTGGAATTGCGGCGCAATGTAGATTTTGTACTTTTGGTGTTTAGGAATTGCGTAGGACAGTTGGTCGTTCAACGCGTGGATGCCCTCGATAATGATGGGAGTGTTTTCCGTTATTCTGGTTTTAATTCCGTTAGTGGTACGGCCACTGCCAAAGTTATAGATGGGCAGTTCCACTTCTTCGCCTTCGATAAGTGCCACCATGTGCTTATTGAACAGGTCGATATCCAAAGCGCGAATATCTTCAAAATCCGGCTTGCCGTCGGCATCCAAGGGAATATCCTTTTTGTCCTTGTAGTACATATCTAGCGAGATGCGTAGCGGCGTGATGCCAAGGGACATCAGTTCGATGCGCAAACGGTTAGAAAAGGTTGTTTTTCCCGAACTGGAGGGGCCGGCAATGCAAATAAGACGAATATCTTCGATATCCTTTGCAATGGAAAGGCCAAGTTCGTGCAACAAATCGTTGTGTTTGGTTTCGTTCATGTTGATGAAATCCACGTAGCTGTCGCTTGTCGCATGCGCGTTTATTTTGGAAACCGTTTCGGCACTGCACAATTTTGCCCACTTGTGCGCGTTGCGCAAAACCCTTGCAAACAGCGGTTCATCGTTGAAGGGAGGAATAATGCCACCGGCTTCGTAGCGCGGATAGCGCACAAGCAAATTGCCGTCGTAGGTAGAAAGCAAAAAGTCCGTGAGATATCCCGTGCTGGGTACCATGTAGCCGTAGGTGTAGTTAAAATATTCGCCGCACTTATAGAAGTGGCAAATTTTTTCCGCACGATATTTCAACGATTCTATTTTGGAAGATTGATGGGTTGCAGCATAGTACTGCGCGGCTTCTTCCTTGGTCATCGTGCATTTTTCAAAGGGCAAATCCAACTCTACCAAACGACGCATTTCTGCTTCCAATTTCTTTATAACAGCGGAAGTTATTTGAATTTTGTTGGGGCCCAGAACGTTTATTTGAATGGAACGAGAAATGGCGTAGGAAATTTTGATATCCACTTCGGGATACAAATTGTAAAAGGCCATTGCCACCAAATAGCGCAAGCTTGTTTCGTATACTTTTACGGCATCGTTGTTGCGCAAAGTTAACAATTCCACGTTGGCATCAAAACTCAATTCGTAGGTTAGTTCGCGCAAGCGGTTGTTAACTTTTGCCGCATAGTATTCCTTGGGATTTTCGATAACGCTTAAAATGGGCGTTTTTTCGTTTAGCTGCAATGTTTTGTTTTGAATATTTACTGTAAACATTCGTTACTCCTTGATAGTTATTTTCAACAAGATAAAAGTGTCCCCTAAACAGAAAAACAGGGAACACTTTTGGGTTCGAGCTTGATTACCGCCAAACGGGCGAAAAAGAATCTAAGTCTTATTCCAAACCGTCCAACAGTTTTTTGATTTCGGCAACCATATCGTCAGTATCGCCACCGCCGTTTTGACGCAGTTGCTCTATTTTGCGAATAAGGTCGCTGTCGTTTTGAGAAACGTAGGATGCGCGAGGCGCTTCTTCTTTGGGTTGTTCGTTGACCTCTTCAACTTGAGGTGCGGCAACTTGTTCGGGAGCAGGCTGCTCATTCAAAGAAGCAACTTGTTGAAGCAACGTTTGTGCTTCGGCAACGATATCCGGTTGAGGCTCGGTTACCGGGTGAGACTCTTCCACCACGGGCGCTTTTGCCGCATCGTAGTCGGCGCGAAGTTTGTTTATTTCGCGAAGCAACGCTTCCGTTCTGTCTTCTTCGTCAACAATGTTTTTGTGTTCTTCAACAACAGGTTTGGGTTGTTCCACAACAGGTTGAGGTTGGGGTGCCACAGTTTTTGTCTGTCTTGCAACAGGTTTTGCAGCAGGCTTTTTGACGGGCACAATGCTAACGTCAACGATTTCTGCAGCCAAAGCCGTGCTTTGTTCGTCCAAATTGTTGGCAGCAATAACTTGCAAGCCCAAACGACGCAAATAGGAGAACAAATAAACAAGGTCGGTTGCGCCGGAAATGATGGCAATGGTATCAACGTGCAAATTGCGTTGAACAAGTGCCGTTACGTCCACGAAAATGCGATCATCAAACACTTTGCGCACGCGGCGACGAATGCGCATGGCCGGTTGAAGAACGTAGCCACGATCGGCTGCTTGTTCTATAACCTTTTTGTGCTTTCTTTCGCTTGCGCCATAAACTGTGCCGCAAACTATTTCACCCATAGAGCGAATTTGTTCCATAACTCTTTCGTAGCCTTCGCTATCCAAAAGAGAGTTGTCAACGTCAATAAATACAGCTATTTTTTTGTCACGAAGCATCGTTGTGCCACCTCCAAAAGTTCATCAGTGTTATTTTACAGTATTTTCATTATTTTGTCTATACTTTCTTTGAAAATAAAACAAATATTGTTGACAAAGTCCCGCATCTTGTCCAAATAGGTTGCAGAAAAAAGTCGACATTTGGGCATCTTTGTGCCCTTGCTCAAAATAGTTGTGATAAACTTTTTTAAGCCAAGTATCCACCGGGAACACGTCGCCACGGTGCATGCCAAACAACAAAATGCAATCGGCCACCTTGGGGCCGACACCTTCGAAGGTGAGCAAGACTTTGCGCGCCTGCTCGGTGGGCATAGCTTTGAGGCTTTCCAAGTCGAAACTTAAAAGCTTTTGAGCAGTGTCTTTAAGATACCTATCACGGTAGCCCGCGCCAATGCTTTTATAAAACTCCACGGGGGCATCCGCCATTTTTTGAACGGTGGGAAAAGCGTAACCGTATGGCGTTTTTTCGCCCAAACCTTGGCACAAACGTTCCACTATTGCTTGAATACGCTTAATGTTGTTGTTGGCGGAAATAATGAAAGAAAAAATCATTTCCGTCAAGTCTTGCCGCAAAATGCGAATACCTTTGCCGCACTGCGCCGCCTGTTGCATTATGGGCGAAATGTCGGAAATGCGCTTAACCGTTTGTTCGTAGTCCGTTTGCAAATCGAAATAGTTGGCAAAGTATTGCGGGTCTTCGGTGAAAACTTGCACCTCGCACCCCACGTCAACTAGCTTTGCATGCTTATCCTGCGAAAAAACTTCATAGACGTTTTGTTGCAACTTGCGATAGCGAAAAACTTGGCCACACTCCAAAGTGTCGGTCAAATCGAAACAATTTTTTTGTATAGAAAATGCCGGTTGCACGGTAGCCTCCACAAAAATTATCTAGCAAAAAGGAAGCCGACTATACGCGACTTCCTTTACGTTTAATTTTGCCGTTATTCCACAACGGGATATACGGAAACTTGTCTTCTCGTTTTGTCTGCGCGTTCGAATTTGACTACGCCGTCAATGAGCGCAAACAACGTGTCGTCCTTGCCGATACCGACGTTGTTGCCGGGATGGAAGTGCGTTCCGCGTTGTCTAACGAGAATATTGCCTGCTTTGCAGAATTGTCCGTCTGCGCGTTTTGCACCCAAACGTTTGCTTTCGCTTTCGCGACCGTTCTTGGTGCTGCCCATACCTTTTTTATGAGCGAACAATTGCAGTCTAATAAACATTCTAGTTTACCTCCAAATTGATGTAGTCGGAATACTCTGTGTAGAAATCTTGCAAGCCACACAACATAGTGCCTAGCACCACGTCGGCATCGTGCCTTTCGGCCGCCGTTAGATTTTGTGGCAAAGTAAACCGTAGTGAGCCTGTTTCCTCGTTGACGGAAAATTTGACGTTGATACCCACCACTTGCAACAGCCCCAACAGAGCCGATTGCAACAATGTGGATACGCCTGCGCAAACGATATCTTCGCCTGCTTCGCCAAAGCCGGTGTGCCCGCTTGCGGACACTTCAACGATGGAATTACCTTGTTTTGTGATTTTGATGTCTGTCATTAGCCGATGGAAATTGTGTTAACTTTCAATTTCGTGTAGGGTTGTCTGTGACCTTGACGTTTGCGAATGTTCTTCTTTGCTTTGTAGGTGAAAATGTGCAATTTTTTGCCCTTTCCGTGTTCTACAACCGTTGCAAGAACCTTAACTTTTTTGGCGTCTTCACCAGCATAAACGTTTGCTTCGTCTGCTGCCAACACCACTTCAAGTTCAACAGTGGAATCTACTTCTGCGGCCAAAAGTTCCGTTTCAAAAACAAGACCTTCCGTCACTTTGTACTGTTTTCCACCCGTCTTTACGATAGCGTACATTGTTTTTACCTCCCGATTCAGAGTCTCGCTAAACAAGGGTGGCCGACCTTTCGGCGCTTGACAAAATAACCCTTTTTAAGCGGCTGTGACTATTTTATGATAGATTGCAATTTTTGTCAAACGATTGAGGGCAACTTTTCACACCTTTGACACATTTTTGTTTATTTTTTTGCAAATGGCAAATACTATCCCAAAAGGAGGAAGTTATGGCCAAAAGCAAACAAAATTCGCACGAATATTATAGCAACTACGAAACTTGTCGAAACAGGTTTTTCGACACTTTCGACCCGCACCGCTTGCAAAACGAAGACGAACACTTGGACGTTGACGAATGGGAGGACGATTGTGAAATCTGAAACAACCGAAAACAACTGCAACGTGGAAAAGACAGCGGAAGTTATTTCCGACCTATACAAAAACGTGACAATGGCGCAAAACTGCATAAAGACGTTGTTGCCCTACGTAGAGGAGCAAAGCGTAACCAAAGCGTTGCACAAGCAAGTGGAACAATACGATTGCTTTATTGAGCAAATTGGCACGCTGGGCGCAACCTTGAATTTCGACCCGACTCCGGCGCCAAAAGCATGGGTTGCAATGGCTAGCATGGGCATAAAAGCCAAAATGGCAATGGATAGCACCACAACGCACGCCGCAAAAATTATGTTGCAAGGCACGCTAAACGGGATAATAGACCTTTATCGCATGCTTAAAGAATGTGACGACGTTCATCCGGACGTGACGCTTGTTGTAAAGCAGGTGCTGCGCTATGAGGAAGGAAGGCTCGAAAATGCAAAAACTTGGTTGTGACACCAACGGCGCAAATGGTAGAACAAAAAGCCAAAATTGCAACTTCACCGAGTGAATCTTGCGTTTGACGGCAAAATTGCCCCAAAACTTCCGTTTTTACAAAACGATGCAGTTTTTGTTGCTTGCACGAAAAACAAAAGGACGCGTAGTGTTGCATATGCCGCCAGATTGGTGTATACTAGAACAAAAAAACGGCGGTGAAAACATGCACGGAATTAACGAATGGGAAAGAATGACCAGCGGAAAGTTATATAACGCCGCAAGTGCCGAAATAGCAAAGCAACATGCGCGTGGCCTGATTAGATGTGACCGGTTCAATAAAATTGCCGTCTGGCGCCACAAAACCAAACAGCGCGCGTTGGAAAGGCTCATACCATCAGCAAAAGGCAAAAATCTTGGCGTTTTTGCGCCGCTACACTGCGAATACGGCGTGAACATTAACGTTGGCAACGAATGCTTTTTCAACTACGGCTGCACGCTGCTAGACGTTTCGCCCATCACGTTGGGTGACGGTGTTTGGCTGGGCGCAAACGTGACGTTGGCCACACCAAACCATCCACTTGTTGCCGAAGAACGGCTAAATGCAAACTACCCCGACGGGCGACACGATTTGGAATTTTCCGACCCGATTGTTATTGAAGACGGCTGTTGGATATGTTCCGGCGCAATTGTGTGCGGTGGAGTTACCGTTGGCAAAAACAGCGTTGTTGCCGCCGGTGCAGTGGTTACGCGTGACGTTCCACCAAACAGTTTGGTGGCGGGCGTTCCGGCAAAAGTTATCCGTCAAATTGACGAAAGCGACCGCATGAACGTTTGGGAAACCTATTTGCAAAACAAGAAGCCCGTTTCCGAGCGCAAAAAATAGAACAAAATTAAAAAAATTGGACTATCGCAAACTGCAATAGTCCTTTTTTGTGTTAAATTTTGTGTTGGTTTTTCACTGCCACGACTGCACACTGTTTGGGCGCAAAAACACCAAACGTTATTCCACGGTGAATTCCACTTCTAGCTCGTCAGCAAACAGTTTGCCTTTGCCCTTTTGGCCGATGGTTCTAACGTAGGTGCCACCACGGCCGCCACTAAGCGGAACGATGGACGGGCCGACCAGTTGCACTGCGCCTTCCGTGCGAAGTTGCACACTGTGGGAAACGTAGGGCAAAACGTTGCCGTTTTGATCCACCATGCGGAAGTTGACGGCGGAAACGTCGTAGGAAACTTTTTCCGTAAGAACGTGGGAGGAAACTTCCAACACCAGTTTTTTGCTGTGCGCCGTTGCCACCACTTTTTTAGCAACTTCCTTGCCACCAGAAAAAGCAACCAAAGTAAGCGAGCCGGCTGCACCGCCCCAACCAGATTGGTACTTATCGTAGATTTGGCGAAGTTTTTCCAAACCCATGCCTGTGCCCATCATAACAATGGCAATTTTAAGCTTGTTTTTGGCAATTGCCGATGCGCCCTGTTTGCGCACTGCGGCAATAACCTGCTTTATAAGTTTGGCATAGCGCGGCGCAATGCCGTCTTCCTGCGTCATTCTGTCGCCGATAAGGTCGTCTAGCAAAATGGGAGGATTAGGCATGTTTTTGAAAGGACTGTTTACGTGAGTGTAGCGTTTTATAAACGTTTTGCCATTATACAAATCGACGTATTCCGCATTGGTTAGGCAATACAATTCGCCAACGTTGCCTTCGGGATAGTCGCCGATATCCGCCGAGAAACAAACGTCCAAAAACGGAGTTTTGCCCATTGCGGAAAACACGCCGGCCGCCATTTTGGGGTTGCGGAACATATCCGTTACTCCGTGATAGCAAATTCGGTCGCCACTGCCAAAATCCTTGTGTGTGTTGTAGTCGAAGGTGCACCATCCAAAAGCGCCGCAAGTTGTTTTGCTTTTGAAAACACCGTCCAGCATGCGTGCATAGCGCAAAACGTGCTCCCTTTGGTGAGGCAAATCGTCGCAAGGCTTGGTAGGGAACATGTGGCCGTTATATTCCGTCACTAGGTATGGAACGCTATCGGAACAAACTTTTTTGCGGCTTGTTGCGCCGGCACGGTTGAAATCGTTGAAAGTATAAACGTCTTCCAAAAGGTGCGAATTGGTTAGGTATCGCACGCCGCCCGTTTGACGGGTGGGATCTAGCTTGTGTGCCACGGCGTTGGTTTGCTTATACAATTCGTCACAATCCAACGATTCGTTTATGCGCACACCCCACAACACCACAGACGGGTGATTGCGGTTTTGCAACACCATTTCCTTGACGTTGTTTACGGCAAGTTGCTTCCAGTCTTCGTCACCAATGTGTTGCCAACCGGGAATTTCGGTGAAAACAAGCAAACCAAGTTTGTCGCATTCGTCCAAGAAATATTGCGACTGCGGATAGTGCGAAGTGCGCACGGCGTTGCAACACAAAGTGTTTTTTAGTAGTTGCGCATCGCGGCGTTGCATACTTTCCGGCATGGCGTAGCCCACGTAGGGGAAACTTTGATGGCGGTTTAGCCCAACGATTTTAAGTTTTTTGCCGTTAAGGTAGAAGCCGTCGGCAGTGAAAACAGCACTGCGCACGCCAAAATTTGTTTTGTACTCGTTGCCATCCACAGTTAATTTAAGCTTATAAAGTTTGGGGAAATCGACGCTCCACAGTTGCAATTTGGGGGATGCGGTAAAGCTGAAAAAGCCACCTTCCACCGAAAATTGTTGCTGCCAAACTGGCGTTTCGCCGTCCAAAATTTCCGCAGATAGGCAGGCAGAAATGCAATTTTGCAGCTGAACGTTTACGCCGACGGGCGAATTGGGCACCGCCGTCACAAAGACATCGGATACAAACGCGCCTTGATGCACGTCCAAATAGACGTCACGATAGATGCCGCCATAGGTAAGGTAGTCGATGACGTAGCCAAAGGGCGGCTGATTTAAACTTTCGCGGCTATCCACACGCACTACAATTTGGTTTTCGCCCTCGTGCAAAAAGCTTGTGGCATCCACCGTGAATGCCGTGTAACCGTTGGCATGCGTGGCAACGCTTTGGCCATTGATGAACACTTCGGCAAAGTGCGCAACGCCCTCGAAAGTTAGCAAATAGCTGCCACTTTTATTTTTTATGTTAAGCACACGCTTGTAGCCACTTTCGAATTGATAAATGCTTTCGTCAAAGCAATTGAATGGTGTTTGCACGTTGGCGTGCGGAAGACGAACGCTTTCGCCCTCTTCGGACGTGAACACTTGCTGCGACCAAGCGCTGAAATATTTCCAATCGTCGTTTAGATAGATTCTCACAGAAAAACTCCTTTTTGTGGGATAGAATAAGTATAATTTTTTGCAAAAAAAATGTCAATAGGCAAAAGAAAAATTGCCCAAACGTGCGGCAAAATTCAAAAAGCAAATAAGACGGCATAGGGGAAGCCAAATGCACACACTGACGCAAAGGCAAAACAACAAAAAGCAAAACGCCTGCAACCGGAAAACCACCACGTTGAAAAACAAACAGCAGCAAAAAGACATCCGCAAAACTGCAACAAAAAAGGGCCCGACAAACGGGCCCCAAAATTTTTGTGCACTACCTATTTTGCATCCGAAGTTTTTTCGGAATCTGCACACACGACAAGAAGAGCATCGTGCAAAACAGCTATGCAGGTGTTTAGGCTTTGCGCATCGACAATGCCGGTAAGCAATTTGTAGAGCTTATCCTTTTTTATTTGGCCTTCGTCCTGCGATTGGTAAATTTCCAATGCATTTGCCGCAACCAGTTTTACTTGCGCAACAAAATCTTTCAAGGTGATTTCCTTGTTGAGCAAACGCTCACGCACCTTGCCAAAGTATAACAGCTGGCAATAGAACACGCCAAAAACATCGTCTTTTAGCAAACTTTTTAGGCTTTGCCCCGAAAGGGACGACAAAAATTTGAAAATCACTGTAGCCAAAGCGCCGATTGTAGTTGCAGAAACAACAAATTTTGCAACGAAATCGAGAGAAAACGCAAGGTGACGCACCATTGCAAGATCGACCACGGCAAAAACGGAACCAAACACAAAGGGCAAAATAACGGCAAAATCAAATTTGTGCAACACGTCCACTTTCACTTTGTTGACGAAAAGTTTTTTGAAAATTTGCGTCAACAAACAAGTTGCCAATGCATACAAAACGTAGTACACGTTGTCGCTGCTTTTAAGCAAGGAAAACAGCGACTGCAAAAAAGTTTCAAAATCCATTTTGTACCTCCGATAGACGAAATACAGTCCGAAATTCCGAAAAGGCTAACGGCGGACAGTGCCAACCGTCGTTGCCCGATTTTATGATACCACTTTTTTTACACGCATTGCAAGGGTAGCTATCACGCTTGCAAAAAACATGCAACGACTGCTAAAGACAAAGCACTTTGGGGCGTTTTTTAGAAACTTTGCACGTTGAAAACAAAGAAAGAACGTTTTTGTTGTGCGTTGAGTTTGGGCGGCGGTTGCGCACACGATCTTGGTGCGTGGCACGAAGAAAAGTCGGCAACCTGCTATAGTTCAGGCGAGAAAGGCTACTACCGGTGCTCCAAGTGCGGCAAGTATTTTGAAAAGGACGGCGTTGCGGAAATTGACGGCGGAAACATCTACATTGACATTGACGAAAACGCACACGAATTCACATACCACGCCGAAGTTCCTGCCACTTGCAACGAATGGGGCGCAATAGAATACTACGAATGCAAAAATTGCGGACGTTATTTTTCCGATGCCGACAGAAGGGAAGAAATTTTTTATTCTGATTTGAATATTAAGCCTCTGGGCAACTACACTTTGACATTCGTGAACGGGGCTGAACTCAACTGCACCACCGACGGTGTGATAGAACACTGGCACTGCTCCGTTTGCAACAACAATTTTGAATACGAAAACGGCTTATTCGGAATTTACAACATTGTTCTTTCCAAGCATCACAACATAACCACCGTTTCAGAACAAGCTGCAACTTGCACGGCGGAAGGAAACATCAAATACTACCACTGTGAAGCGTGTGAAAAGAATTTTTCGGATAGCGACTGCACAACGGAAATTTCAAATGCAGATATCGTTGTGGCAGCAACAGGTCACAGCCTTGCACACGTCGACGCCGAAGAAAACACGCACGACGCCAACGGCAACATTGCACATTGGCACTGCAACAGCTGCGGCAAAAATTTTGCCGACGAACAAGCAACCACGCAAATTGACGTCACCATTTCCAAAGGTCACCACTGGGGCGACAACGGCATTTACAAGGAATGCGATCAGAAAGAATACAACACCGGCTTAGAGTTCACGTTGCAAGATGACGACACCCACAAAGTGTCCAAAGGCACTTTCGACGGAAGCCAACTTATTCTTCCGTCCAAGTACGAAGGCAAAAACGTAACTGCCATTGCAAAAGACGGATTCAAGGATTGTTCAGCAATTGAAACCATAAAATTGCCCAACACGTTGACTGAACTGGAAATTCCGTCAACCGTAACGGAAATAAAGGGCTATGTCTTCCTCGGTTGTAGCAGCCTAACAAGCATAGAAATTCCTAGCAGTGTCACTTCGATAGGTCAGTTTGCCTTCGATTCTAGCAACCTGACAAGTGTAACGTTTGGCGAAAACAGTCAACTCGCGTCGATAGGCAAAGCTGCTCTCTGGAATTGTGACGGTCTTACAAGCATCGTTATTCCCGATAGCGTAACAAGCATTGGCGAAAGTGCATTCCACGGCTGCAAGGGGATTTCCAGCGTAGTGATTCCGTCGAACGTTACGTCGATGGGCATTACAGTCTTCCGCAGCAGCAGCGAAATAACAATCTATTGCGAAGCAGAAAGCAAACCCGACGGTTGGAATCCGGGCTAGGTATCCACAATTGCACCGTTGTTTGGGGCTACAAAAACACCTAGCACACCACTTGCAAAAAAATGCAAACATAAAGTTAGATAACAACAAAAGGCGGAAGTCAATGCGACATCCGCCTTTTTTGTGCAATTATTTTTGTGTAGTATTCCCAATGAACAGGAATTGTGTTCCACTGCCAACGTTGGTTTGAAGAAGTTTTTTTGCAACGATTGTTTTGAAAGCAATGCGCGCAAATATGCGTCGTTTTTCGATTGAACAAAGACGCAAAACGGTGGCAAAAACGCAGCCAAAAGCGCACAATATCCGTTGCGATTCCGCTGAACTTAGCGCAAAACCGAAAAAGCGTGCAATTTTTCCAAACGACTATTTTTGCAAGGTTTGCTTGTAGATTTCGTTTTTGGGAACGTTGCGATCCTTTGCGACGGCTTTTATTGCATCGTTTTTGGCCATGCCGCCCGAAACGTAGTAGTTGACGTGTTCCGCAACGGAAAGTTGACAAAGTGGATTTGCTTGTTCCACCCTATCCACCACCAAAACGAATTCTCCCTTGTCGTCGTCGATGACGTCGGAAAGGTGGCAAAAGCGCACCCTTTCGTGTTGCTTTGTTAGTTCCTTCACCAAACAGCAAGGTCTGTCGCCCAAACGCTGACACAAATAGGCCATGTTTTCTTGCACGTCGTGCACGGAAAGGTAGAAAATGGCAACGCCGACGGAACCGTCTAGCAATGCGTCACGATCGGCACGCTTTTCCGGCAAAAAGCCGTAGTAGGTGAAGGGCGGTTGATATCCGCTAAGCACGAAAGCGTTAACAAAGGCACTTGCGCCGCTAACCACCGTGTAGGGAAAGTTATGCTCTTTAAGTGCGTTGACGAGCACGTTGCCGGGATCGTTTATGGACGGCATGCCTGCATCGGAAATAACTGCCACATCCTTGCCGTCGCGACAAAAGGAAAGAACAAAATCCAAACTCTTTTTTTCGTTGAATTTGTGATAGCTATAAAGCGGCTTGTGCACGTCGTACTTGGCAAGCAAAATTTGCGAATGACGGGTGTCTTCGCAAAAAATTGCCGCAACGCTTTGCAAAACTTCTACTGCGCGATAGGTGATTTCTCCCAAATTTCCTATGGGTGTTGCTACAAAATATACCATACGTACTCCGTTTTTGTGTTATCTAGTCAATTCCGTACCACGCCTTGGCACGACTTGTGTAGTTGCCGTTTTCGTCGCAAACACACATTGGCGAATGCAAAACACAATCGCTTTCGCCGCACTTCACGCCACGCACTAGCACAAGCGCCGGCTGCTTTTGAGGTGTTGGGCAAACGGGCAAAATTTCCTTAACGGCAATATTATGCTTATGGCACAGGGTGATTATTTCGCTAAGGCGGTTTGCCTGATGCACCAAATAGAAATTGCCGCGATTGTTCAAAATTTTTGAGGCCGATTGCACCACGTCGGCAAGTGTTGCGGCTATTTCGTGGCGGCACAACGCAACGTTTTGCTGCAACTGCCGCTCGCCCGAACCAACCTTGCGGTAGGGGGGATTGCACACCACGACGTCAGCAAAGCCGTCCACAAAATCGGGTGCGTTTTTAAGGTCGTTGCAAACAACGGTGACAACCGATTGCAAGTTGTTCAAAGCCACACTGCGCTGCGCCATATCCGCCAACTGTGGCTGAATTTCCACGGCGACAATGCGCTTTGGGTGCTTTTTCTTGGCAAGTAGCAAACTTATAACGCCGCTACCCGTGCCAAATTCCACGCAAAATTTGCCCGTCATATCTCGGCAAAAGTTGGCAAGCAACACGGCATCGGTTGTGAAGCGATATTCCGTGGTGCTTTGAATCAGCTGCAAGCCGTCACACTGCAAATCTTCAATTTTTTCTTCGGGTTTCAACGAGACTTCCATACACCTATTTTACAACTTTTTTTGCAATAAGTAAAGGTTGCGCAGGCAAATAACCCCCGGGCGAACGAATATTTCAACAGCAAAAGGCAAAACTTACACGCTTTTTGCCGATAAAAACAAAAAAACAACTGCACCATGCACCACAACCGGCGCACGCCGACACGGAAAACAACACAACAATAAACCGCTGTTGCCACCTTGAAAAAACAAAAACAAACTAGCGTTGTTCTTGCACGCACAAAACTTATCTCGCTTTGCGCATCCCAAACGTGCGACGACAAAGCGCACGTATAACAAAATTGCCACCCTGTGGCAAAACACGATGCCACGCCCCTACCGACATGTGGCTGGCAACCATTGCAAACAAATCGTTAGGGACAACACGCCAAAAGCTGCCTGTTTCTTGCAAAACAGTTCAGAACAAAGCACAACTTGTGTGGAAATTTTGCGCTTTTTAGCACCGGAGCCGCCAAACCACTGCAAAAATGAAAAAAGCCCGCGCAATTGCACGGGCAATAAATTTCAATAATTACGCTTCTTCGATAGCGCTAACGGGGCATTGAGCAGCACAAGCACCGCAATCTACGCAGAGATCGGGGTTGATTTCGCATTTGTCACCAGCCTTGCTGATAGCTTCGCAGGGGCAAACACCAATGCAGTTTTCACATCCAATACAATCGTTGCTAATTTTGTGAGCCATTATCGTAGTTCTCCTTTATTTGGTAACTAAATTATACTCTTGCAAAATTGTTTTGTCTACTAAATTGCGACACATTTTGCCCAGTTTACAGGCAAAACTGCTTTGTTTTTTTGCAAATTTGCCATAAAACTGCATTTTTTTGTTTTGACGTCTGTCTGCTTTTACAAGCTACTTTTCACTTTTTGTCTCCCAAAAGAGAAGCCTCCGATTCGGCCGCATCATATTTTACACGCACGAGTGCGCAATCTTGCTTGCCCAAAATTTGTTCCAATTCATGCAACGTGCCCTCTTCGTCGTAGGTTTGAACGTAGATTGTAAGAATATCGCCGGCACAAATTTTCTTTTCGCCGTCGTCGTCCATGCGTTTCACCTTGTCGTCGTCTACGATTTGGCTAACTTTTGTATTGGCTGGCCACAAAACGTCTCGCACACTTTTGGATACGGCAAAGGCATCGGGCGCAACGACGCAGCGCAACTTCAAAATTTTGTACGGCTTGCCCTGATTCTGTTTTTGAACCATACGTTGCAAAAACACGTCGTAGAGCGGCTCCACCTTGACAATTTCGCATATCAAATAGGAAACGAACACCGACACCGCAACGTAGAACAAGTTTGTGAAACTCCAAGTACATTCCACAGTGAATACAAGTGCAGTAAGCGGCGAACGTGTTGCGGCCCCCATAAAAGCAACCATGGATAGCAGCACAATTGTGGCGTACAAGTCTGCCGAAACGCCCAAACTAACAAAAATTTCCGCACATAGCGCACCAAGTAGCGCGCCGATGGAAAGCATGGGAATAAACATTCCACCAGTTGCGCCACTGCTGGTGGCAAAAGCTATGGTGAAAAAACGAACGCACAGCAGCGCAAACACGACACACCACGAGAACTTTTCTGCCGTGGCGCCGTTTTGCGCAAGTTCTTCAATAATACCACCACCGCCATACAATGCGTCGGTGCCGTTGAAGTTGCCCACTTTTAGCACGCCCACGACAACCGCCAGTAAAAACACAACTGCAAGACGTGCCCACTGCGGCACCCTTTTAAGTTTTGTGTCGTATGTTTTGCCCATAAAGAACGAAAGAGCGTTGAAACCGCATGCAACTAGGGCAACCACCACGCCTATAACAAGTGGGATCCAAACGTCTGCCAAGCAAATAGGCGCCAAATAGGCAGAGAGATTGAACAACGGCTGTGGATTTACGCCCAAAATCATGCTCCACCCTTCCGCAGCGGCCACGCCAAAAATAACTGAGGATGCGCACATCAAAAACAGCATTGGTGTGAAACGTTTGTGCGTTTCTTCCAATCCGAACAACAGCCCGGTGACGGGCGCGCCAGTTGCCACTGCAAAACCTGCACACGCACCACCAGTCATAATGTAGCGGTTCCAACTATCGTGCGAAAGAGGCAATTTGCTTGTGCCGCCGCCTATGGCTGTGCCTAAAAGTACGCTTGGACCTTCGCTTCCCAGCGGCAAGCCTGCAAAAAAGCTTATAAAACTGTTAACCACCACGGCAATTGCCGTGCGCAACCACCGGAAGGTTAGCAAGCCACGCAAAACCCCTTCGGCACGGGGAATTCCGCCGCCCTTGCATTCCTTGCACCATCTTTGTAGCACGCTTGACAAAAAGGCCAACGCCAAAGCACCGCCCACAAGTGCAAAAATCCACCATGGGTTTTGTTGAACAAACAAATAGATTGTTTTTGATTTTTCCATTAGCCATTCGGCCACTAACTTAAAAAAGTATACTGCCGTTCCGACCAAAATACCCGTTAACGCCCCGTAAACAAGCACGGGCGTGACAACGTTGCTGAAATAGTATCTGTAGTTTTTCATTTCAATTTTCCGTCAGCAACTGCAAAATTTCCTGCGGAGAGTTTGCCACCATTTCCGGGCAGGATTGCAAAAGTTGCGTTTTAGCGCCAAAACCATAGGTTACTGCCATGGCATCCACACCATTTTCGTGTGCGCCGTCTATATCGTAGGGGGTGTCGCCAATCATAAGGCACAGTTCCCTGTTCCAACCGTTGTCGTCAATCAGTTGACGTAACACTTCCGTTTTGAAACCACGCTTTTCGTTTTGTCCGTAGACAAAACTAAACAAACCGTCCAAGTGAAAGTTTTTTATAGAATCGACAGCGTGCGGCTGATACTTTGACGATGCAATGGCCAAAACGTAGCCACGACGCTTCAATTCCGTTAGCGTTTGCACAATGCCGTCGTAGAGCCTGCTCATTTGCACGGCATTATCTTCGACAAAAACCTTGCGATGAAGTTCTATGCCCTGTTGACAACGCTCGGCGCCGACAAGTTCGGTATAGCTAAACTCTAGCGGCGGGCCAATGTGACGGGAAAAATCAATACCTTCGTCGCTTACGCCCATAAGGCCAAGCACCTTTTTGAAGGTGTGGTAGATGCCTTCCGACGTATCGTTGACGGTGCCGTCGAAATCGAAAATTATATACTTATAGTTTTTCATTTAGAGCCTCGAAAAAACGTTGACTTTTGGGTGTGGAATACTTAATGACGATGCCGTGTTGAAAAGACAAATAGTTTTGCAATTCCGCAAGATGCTGAATTTGAGAGCTTTCGCACTCCAATTCGAAATCACGGCGGCCCAGATAGCGGCTGTCGTCCAGTTCCAAACGCCAATCGTTCAAGCAAAAAGTTGTTCGGTAGGTTTCCATTTTTCCCACAAAGTGAAGGTTTTCTTCCATTTGCGTTTTCAACAAACCGTTTATTTCTTCCGCACGAATGCCGCGTTTGCACAAACTTTGGGCGTAGTCGGCGGAAATTTCACATTCGCGCTCGTCGCAAACGGTAACACCACTTTGCTGTTGCAAACGATGCTTATACCCCAACAAAAAACAGCCGTTTTTTTGACGAATACGCACCATTTCCTCCGGCGAAAAGTTTTCCGAACAAAAATAGTAGTTTGTTTGCAACTGCGGCTGTTGCGTTGTTAGCGCCGCCAAAAGGTTGTATTCACGCTCATCTAGTTGCAATTTTAGTTCCTGTTCCAAATTTCTCATATCACTTTGCAAAAAGGAATGCGTTGCCGCACCCCTTTCTTGTTTTATTTACCCTTTTTATTGTTGCCAGCCGTATCGAATATTTTGCGCATTTCTTCGATGAAAGTGGCACTATCTTTGAACTGGCGATATACCGCCGCAAAACGAATGTAGGCAACTTCGTCTAAAATTTTTAGTTCTTGCATAACCAAATCGCCAATGGCGCCGGAAGTAACCTCCGATTCCAAACTGTTATACAAACTTTTTTCGATGTTATCCACCACCCGATCTATTTGAGCCATCGAAATGGGGCGTTTCTCGCAGGCGCGAATTATGCCGTTTTTAAGCTTTTCACGTTCATAAAGTTGACGCGTTCCATCACGCTTTATCACCAAAAACGGAACGGTTTCGATGGTTTCGAACGTCGTGAACCTTCTTCCGCAATTTGCGCACTCACGGCGGCGACGAATACTTTTGCCGTCGTCGGTGGAACGAGAATCGATAACTTTGCTGTCTTCACAGCCACAATACA
>CAZFTO010000015.1:0-41230 GCA_964521735.1 uncultured Oscillospiraceae bacterium
GCGCAGAAAATACAATTTATTCACGTTTTCTTTTGGGTTATTTTGCCCGACTTGCTTTTTATACTCTTTGTTTTGAGTCTGTAACTCAACAATTTTGTTATTTACTTTTGCAAATAAAACAGGTATAATAAAATTTGGAACAAAAAAATTTTACCGAGGAGAATTGCCCGATGACAGATAACGGCGGATACATTTACGTATTGACAAATCCATCCTTTCCAGAATATGTAAAAATAGGATATGCCGACAATGTAGACGAACGAGTGGCACAACTTAACAGAAGTGAATGCACTCCGTTTGCATTTAGAAAATATGCGGTATTGCACGTTGCCAGTAGACTTGCAGACAAAAAGGTTCACAAGCTTATAGATGCACTAAAACCGGAGTTGCGTGCGAAAGAAAGTGTAAACGGCAAAATGAGGATACGCGAATTTTTTGCAATGACTCCTCAAGAAGCCGTTGAAATTTTGGATATGATTGGTGGAATTTATCAAGAAACTCCCGAGGTATTTCAACAAACAACCGCTGAGAAAAAAGAACAACAACTCGCCGAAAAAACCGCCGTCGCTTCCGAACGAAAATCTCCTTTTTCCTTCTATAAGTGTGGCATCAAACAGGGCGAAAAGATTCAGTTTGTTAACGATTCTGGCATAATTTGTGAAGTCGCAAACGATAGAGAAATCTTATTCGAAGGCAACACTGTTTCTTTAAGTAGTTTAGCTAAAAAACTACTCAACAGCAAGTACAACGTGCAAGGAACATTATACTTTTCCTATAAAGGGGAAGTTTTGTCTGCTTTGCGCAAGCGGCTAGAAAACGAAGGCAACTATTCCGAACACAACCAAACCAAATCTGCTCAAAACACAAACGATGCTTGCACTAAGGACGTATTGTTATTTTTCACAGAATTGCCCTATCCTGCAACTTGCTTATGGAACCAAAACGGATTTTTGCTAAAAGCAGGAAGCAAAATTGCAACACAACTAACAAACAGTTGCCCGGCTAACGCCAAGAAGTTGCGCGAAGAAAACGCTTCCAAAATTGATAGAAATTTCTTTTTGACGTCGGATATTCTGTTTCCAAGCAGTTCGGCAGCGGCAACATTTGTCGCAGGTGGCAGTCGCAATGGAAAGACGAGTTGGAAAACTGCCGGCGGCGTGTTACTCAAAGATTTGCAATAACTTTTTTCTCAATTAAAAACGAAAATTTGCTTCTTACAACAATAATCGCACAAACAAATGCCTTTCCGACTTGCAGTTTTTATTTTATTGCATCCAAAACCGTGCTACACAACTCCGTGAAAGCAGCAACCTCAACTAGGTCGATTTGATCGTCATGGATATCATTGTTTCACTTTGCAAAATCTACACTTCTTAACAGTATCAAATGCCGAAATCAATATTTCTTTTCAAACGTCACCCAGACGAACGTTTTTTTAGCCAAGATGAAGGCAAAACGAGCACGAATGTCGTTTGATAAATTTATTTTACTTGTTTTTATAAAATTTTGCCAACAAAAGAAAAATTCCGCAATTTTGTTTGCGGAATTTTTGTTTTTTTACTATTTTTTATAAATTAGGAAATTTGTCTTACCGGCAAAATGAAGTAGAGCACTTCGTCGCTGTTGTTGATGGTGATAACGCAGCTGCTGTGTTGCGCAAATTCCATTTTTATGCTTTCGGCGTTTATAACTTTCAAACAATCGTTAATATACTTGGCGTTGTAGGCGCAGCGCACGTCCTTGCCAGAAAGGGAAATCGTCACGTTTTCTCTTGCCGTGCCGTATTGGTTGGTGGAAGTGATGTTCATGTTGTATTCTTCAATATCCAACACAACAAGGTTGTTTTTGTCCCCGCGCGACATGATAGATGCCGTGTTAAGAGATTTTTCGAACGCATCTTTGTTCACTAGCAAAGTGGAAACAAATTCTTTGGGGATAATGTTGTCGTAGCGAATGTATTGTCCGGAAACAAGCAAACGAGTAAGCAATTTTGTGTTTTCCAGTGCCACCAACAGATAGTTCTTTTCAATGTAAACTTTCAAAACGTTTTCGGAATCGCCCAACAGTTTAGAAAGTTCGGCAAGGCTTCTTGCAGGAACCGTTGCGTTGATAAAGTCGGTTTTTTCTTCCAACGCTTTTTTGCTCATTGCAAAACGATATCCGTCCGTTGCAACCGCAGTAACGGCATAGTCTTTTGCTTCAAAGTAAACACCTTTAAGCATCGGGCGACTGTCGTCCGTTGCTACGGAAAAGATTACGTTGTTTATAATTTCTTTAAGGTTAATTTCCTGAATAGCAAAATATTTTGCGTCGTCAATTTGTTCGTTTTCGGGATAATCGTCCACATCCAAAGTGGTTATGGTACATTCGCTGCCGGAAGTGGAAATAACCAATCTGCCGTCGTCGGAAGTTTCCAATGAAATTTCGTTGTCACTATCGGCAACGTTGCGAATATAGTCGCCAAAAACTTTGCCAGGAACAAGCGTTGCGCCGCCAACAACGACGTTGGCATCAACAGTCTTTTCAATGGCCAAATCTTTGTCGGTGGCAAACAGTGTTAGTTTGTCGTTTTCCGCTGTTATTTTTATGCATTCCAAAACAGGTGCAACGTCCCTAACGGGCAATGCTTTGCAAACTTTCGAAATGGCATCGTTAAGATCCAAACTGTTCACGATAATTTTCATAGGTATTCTCCTTTGTTGGTTTCGGCCGTCGCCGTCATTGACATTTAGTAACTATTCTACAGGTAGCAGTGGTATTAGGTGTTGTGGGTTTGTGGCTAGATTGCCAAATTGTACATATCAAAAACAACATTTTGTGTTTAACCGCTCTAAACACCACAAGTTGTTGTGTTATGTCAAAAATAACTTGTGTGGATAACTTCGGCAAAAATTCCACAACACAAGTGGAAGTTTTGTGGATTGCTTGTTTTGCAGTGGTGCAACAAGAATAAAGATGCCTTCTTTCGAGAGCGCGGACAAGACAAAAACTTGTACTAAAAGCAATTTTGTCGTTTTTTTTTGTTGTGGCAAATTGTTGTGAATATCTTTCAAAAAAGCATTTTGCAGCAAAACACACGCCCTTTTTGTAGTCATCAAACTAGAAACGTAGCAAAATTGTATTGTGGCTAAGGGGGCACCTGGGAAGGTTGCCTGCCCAAAGAACAAAAATCATGCCGTTCGAGGACTTTTGGGACTGTTTTTCTTCGCCAATTTCCACCTATATATTATACAATATTTCGCAACAAATTGCAATACATAATGTAACAAAACCGCAACAATTTGTGCAAAATATTGCAACAAAAGCAACTATTTTTGGCTTTTGCAAAAAAAATACACCAACAAACGGATTATTTTTTTTGCAATTTTTTTGTCAAAATTAACGGCGTTGCACTCAATAACACACATTTTTTTTGCAAAATAATCTCAAAACTGTACAAAAGATAAACAATTGTTAAATGTTTTTGAAATAAAATATTGAAAAACACCAAAATGTGTGGTAAAATAGAAAAAAGACTTAAGAAAGGAGATCTATCTATGAGCGTACTTATTTGTGATGCCGACGGCGAATTGTGGTATACCCGTCAAGAAGAACTAGGCCTCGATTACATAAAGATGCCCTATTCCTACAACGATGAGGAATTCTACTACGATCTCGGCAAAAACACAGATTTCAGAAAATTCTACGACGTGGTGCGAAGTGGCGTTATCCCCAAAACCATGGCGCTAAACCCCGACGAATACGTCGAAATATTGGAACCATACTTTGCAAAAGGCGAAGACGTTTTGTACGTCAGCTTTTCGCACGCAATGAGCGGCACTTTCAACCACTTAGAAACTGCCCTTAAAAGATTGAAGGAAAAATACCCCAAACGCAAGTGCACTGTTTTTGATACAAAATCCATAAGCTTGGGCGCAGGCATTCAAATGGAATATGCCGCAGAACTTAAAAACAAGGGCGCAACGGATGTGCAAATTATTGACGAACTCAAAAAATTTACCAATCGTGTTGCCGTCTATTTTGTTGTGGACGATTTGATGCACCTAAAACGCGGCGGAAGACTTTCTGGCGTGGCGGCCTTTGCCGGCACCATGTTGCAACTAAAACCCGTTTTAACTTTGGATTCAAAAGGCAGTCTTGCCGTTTGCAAAAAGATTCAAGGCAAAAAATCTGCCATTCGCACAATTGCGGCCAACGTCATCGAGCAGCTTACCGGCACGGAATTTACCGTGTACGTTTTGGATGCCGATAGCCCCAAAGAAGGGGATTATCTTGCAAGCCTTATAACCGAAGGCCGTCCGGAAGCAAAAATCGTGCGCCAAACCATCGGTCCCGTTATAGGTGCGCATTGTGGTCCCGGCACCGTTGGTGTAATTTTCGTGGCAGATAAACGCCCCATAGAATTGGAGAAAACAGATGACTAACCCAAAACCGATAGTTGTAAAACAAATATCTTCCAGGTGTCAAAAAAAGAAATTTTTTAAGTTTCTTATAGATTTGTACAAGGGAAATCCTCACGCTTCCCCCAACTTCTATTTTGACGAATTTCCGGAATTTGATCCCAAAATTAACGATGCTTTCCGTTTTGCGGAATGCAAAATGTTTTTGGCGTATCGCGGTCGCAAAATTGTTGGACGTATTGCCGGTATTTGGCACAAAGGCGTCAACCAAAAAAACAACGTCAAACAACTTCGTTTCACTCGTTTCGACGTGGTAGACGATTTTGAAGTTACCAAAGCGCTGTTTGCAAAATTGGTGGAGTGGGCCGAAGAAATTGGCATGGACGAAATTATCGGGCCAATGAGCTTTTCCGACTTGAACGAAGAAGGCATGCTTATCGAAGGTTTCGATAAAGACAGCACCTACATAGAAATTTATAACCACCCCTACTACGTCACTCACATGGAATGTTTGGGCGCACACAAGGTTGTTGATTGGAACTGCTATCGCATAAAAGTTCCTTCCGAACACGATCCTCGCCTCACCCGCATTGCAAAACACGTGGCCGATCGCAACGGCTACGAAGTGGTGGATTTGCACCCGTTGCTTAAAGAACGCGGAAAAAAACGTCTTAAAGAAATTATCATGCAAGCAATGGACGTGCTTGACGTTGCTTTTGAAGATTTGTACGGAACCAGTCCGCTAAACGAAAAACAAAAAGCACGCGAAATGAACACGCTTTTGCCCATGATCATTCCGGAATTGGCCTGTGTTGTGGCGAAGGACGGAAAAGTGGTGTGCTACGGTTTTAGTATGCCCTCAATGATAAAAGTTATGCAAAAAGGTCGTGGCCACGTTATTCCCTTTGGTTTGTGCGAATACATAAAAACCATAAAAAACCCCAAAGTTGCGGAAATGATGTCCATCGGCGTAGTACCCGAACACAAAAATTTGGGTGCGCCGGCAATAATTTTGGACGAATGTTTGCGTGGTTGCATAAAACTTGGCGTGGAATATATGGAAACCGGCCCTGAATTGGAAACCAACCATCAAGTACAAAACTTGTGGAAGAATTTCGATAGAGAACTGGTAAAACGCCACCGTTGCTGGGGCATTTCCGTTGAGGATTTGAAACGCAATTTGCAACAATAAGAAAACCGTTTTGTAAAAAAGCCAGCAAGCAATGCAAACATTTGTTTTAACAGGAAAAATGTTAGGCAGGCTTTCAAACGCAAAAAGAAATTTTAGAAACAGCGCAAGCATTTTGCCACGAGATGCACCATTGCATAAGCATTTCGAATTGTTTTTATGCGCTCTTGATGACGGCGCAAACAATTTGCTTAGACAAGCGATTGTTCTTGTTGCTTAAAAAACGCAACTCTAAAAATTGCAAAGACAACAAGACAATTTTCAAAACGCAGTTAAAAACAACCGAAAAAAAACAAAAAACAACATAAAAACAAAATCCGCATGCAACAACCAAAGGTGACGTGCGGATTTTTCTATTAAAAAAATGTGTTGTTTGCGCCACAAAAGCAGGCGTTGCGCTCAAAACCAATAGCCACAACACACAGCTTGTTACACAAAATCCACCAAACGTGTTGGCGTTTTTCGTGTTTTTGCAAAGCTAAACGCCGTTTGTGCTATTGAAAATAGGCATCGACAATAGATTCTAGTTGTTGCTTTATATCACAAAAATCCAAATTTAAATCTAGCGTTCTAACTTCAATTGTATTTCCGCTCATTTTGTAGACGCCGCTGGGTTGAACAAGGTCATCGGTTTTTGCATAAAGCAACATTCCTGAAACATTGTGGCCTTTTTCTCCTAGTGCCAGCGTTTTGTTTTTGACGTACGTAAAAATTTGATATAAGTTTGCTGAGTTTATTGTGTGGGAATCAAATCTTATTTGCAAATTATTGGTATAATACTTTGCATCTATAATTAGCACTTGTCTTCCACGTTTCAGAGTGATATCAGATTGCATTGTTGGTAACATACCATCATCGTCATCATCTAGTTGCCAAGGAATTTGTTCCGCACTTGCGGCCAGTTCAGGGTGGTGTTTTTTATAGTATTCGCGGATAAACTTTTCGTATAATTTGTGCATCTTTTGCTCATCTAAAAACGTCATTTCTTTTGAGTTTCCAAACTGTTCTGACTGCAAAAGACCTTTTATTATCAGTCTGCAAATAGATAACAACAAGTGATATGTTTGATTGTTTTTATTAAACCGAATATTCCAGTTGATAGTGTTCTTATCTAGTATATCAACATTTGTTAGATACAAAAGAATATTTTTAATTTCCTTTTTTCGAACAGAAGAAATGTTCGATTTAAGCAACAGAAGCAATGTTGTTTTAATTATCTTGTTGAAATATGAATTTTCGGAAAAATCATCGTGCACACACACTAATTGTGTGCTGGTTATGATTTTTGTTTTAATAGATTCCGTTATGTCAATTTTTCCTCTAATTGCCGATAGCGGTTCTTTTTCTATTTGATAATCTTTGTTTAGCCCGCGTTTTATTTGCAGAGTGACACCTTTTGTTAGAATTGACGAGAACATATCCAGAGCATTTTCGAATTGTTCATCCTGAATATTCTTGTAACCTTGTTCCTGCAACACCTGAAAAGCATAGGACAACATGTAGTAAATATTTCGAACAGGTATCACTTGATTGCACTCCTCAAAATAGAGCTCCATTCTCTAACTTTTGTCGGTTCGTCGAACCAATATTCTTTGAGCATGGGGATAAGTTCATATTCCACAATATTAGACAAACGATTGTCATTAACATTTTCAAAAATGCAAAAATAACTGTGGCCTATTTGAAAACCTTCTCCAAGTGTTTCGTCGCTGGCAATAACTTCATTTAGACGTTGTACTGCGCCTATAAGGTTATCAAATTTGGCATTTCCCACTTCATTTTTTTGATTGATAAATTGAGACGTTTCAAACCCCGGTTTCAATTCAAAAAACGCAAAACGTCTTCTCAGTGCATAGTCTAGCATTGCCAAACTTCTGTCTGCAGTGTTCATCATGCCAATAATATAAACGTTTTCCGGAACCGAAAATTTTTCATCCGAATAGAGTAACTGCAATTTCACTTTGGACCGCTTATCTCTTTCTATCAAAACAAACAATTCGCCAAAAATTTTGCTGATGTTGCCACGGTTTATTTCGTCTATTATAAAGAAATAATCGTTTTCGTTGTCGCTTTCTGCTTTTTTACAAAATTGATAAAACGGGCCCTGTCTCAAATTGAAACCGCCACTTTCTTTGGGGCGATACCCCATTATAAAATCCTCGTAGGAATAACTTTGGTGAAATTGTACCATCATTACTCTTTCGGAATTTTGTTCGCCCATCATAGAATAGGCCAATCGTCTTGCTGCGTAAGTTTTTCCCACGCCTGGGGCACCTTGCAATATTATATTTTTCTTTTCGGCCAACAAATTCACAAGCGTGGTGTAGTCCTTATCGGACATATACACATCACGAAGAAAGTCGTCGGCAGTATAGGCAGGATATTCTATTTCTTTTTCTTCAAATTCTTCGCCCTGTTCTGCTTCAAACAACGCATTCAACTTTGCAACGTATTCGGTATAAGGCGTTATGTCTGTTAATGTTTTTAGCACAGCTTGTCCGGGATGGTTCCACTCTCCGCAGTGAGTCCACTTGACTTTTCGCAAGTTGTCGTAGTTGCCCGGTTGTGACTCGTCATAAATGTAATCCGACTCAACAACGCCTCGTCCAACAATTTGATACATTCCCTTTTTAACAAAGATAATATCGCCCACCTTCATTTCTTTGGAAAATTGCCAAACAGCATGGGCATCGTTGCGATATGAACGGTCTCCGCCATACACAATTTTCATTTGTCTTTTGATTTTATCTTTGCTTTCGTATAAAGACAAATCACCAAGTTCGCCCCAGCCTATTGCAATCAATCCTTGTTTGTGGTATTCTTCCCACTTTTCTCCGTTGTGTCCGGCGGAATAAAGCCAATAGTGTACAGCGTTTGCATCTTCGTCAATCAATGCAGATTCGTTTTCTCTTTCCCGTTTTTCTTCTTCATTATCGATAGTCGACGTGGTAAAGGCAATACACGACAATTCCGGCAAGGTTTTGAAAGAATAATTTGACTGTCCTAGTTTAGAAACAATAATCTCACTCAAATACAAATATGTTTCCGCATCAGGAACTTTGCTTAACACTTTTTCTTCTTTTTCCAACAAGTAAGTTCTTCTACAAATATACCAACGATTGCGAGAATCTAGATTTATAAACGAATATGGACGAATCCAATATAGTCCCATCGTGATATTCCACTTGATACCTTCCTGTTTGATAACTTTGTTGTATGCCTCAACAAATTCGTTTTTTGTCGCAGATTTATCTTTCGCATCGGCATAGTTGAGCGCTACTCTAAACAACGCCCACAAATTATCTATATCGGTATCTTTTCGCGTCCAACTAAAAAACACGGCTTTAAGATTGTTGAGTACGGGAACCCCATCTAGAGTAATCTCGCTATTGAAAGAAATAGCAACATTAAATTCCTTAGCAAGTGCGGCTATAATGCGAAAACGATTTTCTTTGGTTATTCCCTTGTTGAACAAACCAAAAACAGTGAACGGATCAATATCTACCACTGAATCATCTTGTTCTAATTTAGGAAACTTCATGTCAAGAGTATTATACACCTTAAGAAGTTTTTGTAGCAGAGTTTTGCGATCGTGTTCATAGGCAAGCAGAGCATCTGCAAAATCGGTATAGAACTTTGTCCAAGCGTAGTTATTTGTTTCCATGTTGATTTTCCTTTAGGTTGCAATGGTTTTGCTATTTCTTTTTGCGCAGTTCGGCTATTTTTAGGGCGGCTTCCTTGTCGATAACTTCAATGCCGTTTTGTTCGGCTATTTGCACAATTTGCAAAAGTGCCGCTTTCATGAACGGACGGGGAATTTTAACGTACATTTCGCACGCTTCTTTTGTGAAGCGCACCTTTGTATCTAACCTTTCGGCGCAATACATAACGCTATCCACCGAGCCGGCGTTGCTGGAGGCAATGGGTTCGGCAATGGGGCGGAATCCCTTAAACTTTTTGTACCAAAAGTTTTTGCTATCGTGGTAGCCGTAGTCCACCGGAACGTTGGGGAAGGAATTTCTTTTTAGGCCGTTTTTAAGCGCATCGGCGTACTTTTCCTCCATAAGAATTTTGTCTATTTTCAAAACAAAGTGGCAACCGAATTTGGAAGTTATGCCGTTAAAATTGTTGTAGGGCGGTTCCACGCCTTCCAATTCGCCAACGTGTTGCTTTGCTTTGTATCCGTCTTCCAAGGTGTCGTCCCAAGTGCATTCAATAACCTGATAGGCATCTTGCAAAATAAGTGGACGTTGGCCTTCCGCCTCGCCCGGAATAAGTTTGAAGTTGCAATCTTTCATCTTTTCGGCAGGAGTCTTCCCAGGGAAACCCAAACGCACCAATTCTTTGAAGGATTTGCGGTCGTCCTTGATGAAATTTAGTGCGCATTTGCCGTTTTTAAGAAGGTTTTGCGCCGTGTTGGAAGAATTGCGACATTCCAAAATCATGGCGTAGTAGTCGCGCCCGGCAATGTAGTAGGGGAAAATTAGCGAATAACTGCCAATGGAAGTGGATCCATCGTCGCACAAGGTGGAAATTGCCACCGTGGGCATGGGGAAAAACAGGTTGTTTTGGTAGAAGTTGTCCACAACCTTAAGGCTTTTAAATTTAGACATCAAAAATCTCCTTTTGCTCAAAAGAGGGTTGTTTATTGCTAATTTTGCAACGTCAAACCGCCTTTTTGTGCTTTTTTGTTTTGCGTTTCTATTATAAAGCAAAAGCAAAATAAATGCAATAGCAAAAATATACGGCTCAAACAGAATGTCAGAAACAGGCCACTCGGCGCAAACAAAGGTAAAACTATAGATTTTTTTGATATTTTCATAGAAAAAAACGATAAATATTTTTTTTGAGAGATATTTACTTTTGGGGTGAAAAAGTATTATTCTATAACTAATCTTTTGTGGAGGTACACATATGGACAAAAACGTTAGAATTTGCATAATCGGCGGCGGCCCCGCCGGCACAAGCGCAGCAATGTATTTGGAAAAAGCCGGATACGAAAACTACGTTATCTATGAAAGAAGCGACCACGTTGGTGGCAAAGCCTTTTCTCCGTTGATGAAAGTTAAAAACGCCGACGGAACATGGGAAGACAGAACCATCGAAATGGGCGCCGTTATGGGTTGCGACACCTATTTTGCCGTGCACGAATGTGAAGAATTTGGCGGTACTTCTCACCACGACGGTCCCCCGATGGGCAGAAAGTTCATGATGACGGACGGCACGCCGCAAAAATCCAGCAAAATTGCTTTGCTCAAAAAGTTTTTGAAAATGAAAAAGCTTACCAAGCTTTTGAACAAAAAATACTATGGCTACGACGTCAACGGACACCGTGGTGTTGCACAGGGCAGATATGAAGGCCCCTGTCCTTCGCCGGAAATGAAACTTGCTCATATTGAAGGCGAAAACCCCAACCTTAAAGATCTTTCCATGCCGTTTTCGGAATTTTTGAAGCTTAACAAGTGCGAAGACGCAACGTTGGTTTGGAAAGGCCCCTTCACTTCCTTCGGATACGGCTACTTCGACGAAATCCCCGCGGCATACGTTGTTAAATATTTGGATGCATTCACCGTTCGTCAATTCCTTTCCACCGGCAAACTGTGGACGTGGAAAAACGGCACGCAATCTATTTGGGAAGGGGTGAACAATCACCTTAAACACCCCGCACAACTTAACAGTGAAGTTACGGCAATAAGAAGAACGCCAGATAAGGTGTATGTAACCGTCAACGGCAAGGAAGAAGAATTTGATAAACTTATCATCTGCACGCCGCTGGAAATGTTCCTTAACTACGGCGATCCTCGTCAGGAAGAAAAGGACTTGTTCTCCAAAATCGTTCACAAAAAGTATTTCACAATGGCCGTTCGTCCCGAAGAAGGCAATTGTCCCGAAATTTCCTACTATTTCTTCGAAAACATGACCAACGAAACACGCGGACACTTGATGGTGTTCTACCATCGTTGGCCGGATGCAACCGATCAGCCCCTTGTAACGTTTACTTTGCGTAACCACGAAGGCATGGAAGACGTTTCTTTCGAAGATGCAAAACGAATCACTTTGGAAGATATGGCCAAATGCGGACACCCCGTCGTTCAAACGGATAGAATCGACGACTGGTACTATTTCCCCCACGTTTGCAGCAAAGATTATGCCGACGGTTGGTACGACAAGGTGGAAGCAATGCAAGGCAAGGACAACACCTTCTACGCAGGTGAAATCATGTCCTTTGGCGATATGGAAGAAACGGCCGAATACAGCCGCGAACTTATTCGCAGATTCTTCAAATAAGCAATTTCAAACAAACTTGTTCTGCGCATCGTTTTTTTGCCGATACCTGTAACAAAAACATTGCAAAACGGAGCCGAATTTCGGCTCCGTTTTTTTGCGTTTGGCAAACGTTTTGGAACAAACAAAATTTGTATAAGCAAACTTCGTTTTGTTCGTTTTTAGTTGTTTTTTAGCCGTTGTTGCGTTGCGGCCCTGCGCATCAATCGAAAGAAGGGTTGCTTTGGCAGATGAACACTTCGTAGGAGGTGCGCGTGTCGGCATCGGCAGGTGCGCTGGTGAAAACGTATTTTTCGCCGTCAAACACAAGGCGCAATCTGTTGTTGGCCGTTTCGCCGTTGTTGGGGCAATAAATGGTTACTGCGCCGTTTTCGGCAAATTCCGTTTTGTTTCCGTAGGGATATTTTGTGCCATACTCACGGCAAATCTTTCCGCCGCTCACACAGGTGTAACCAGTGCGGTAGATGTAGGGAGAGCCAAACATGCCGTCCGTGCTGTTATTGGAAGAACGAATCACGTAGGATCCGTAGTAGCCGGTTAAAAATTCCGTGTAGTTATCGGCATAGTTTGCGTAGTACTTGGCGTTTACAAAAACAAAGTCGCGTGCGCCGCCCAGAGTCAAATTTCCGTTTGTATCCGGTGTCACAAGGCGTGCTTCCGCTTCGGTTGATTCACTGCCAATGGAAGGCATTTGCATCACGTAGAAGTTGCCCTCCACTTCCGCAACTATGGTGTAGTAGACAAGTTCAAAGTTAACCCAAGTGGAGCCTTCGTTTGTTCTAAATTCGTCTGCGGTGGTAATTTTTTTGAAGGAGTTTGCCTTTATTTTTGCTTCGGCAGTAAACGACACGTTGCCGTTTACGGAAAGTTCAAACTTGTATTCGCCTGCTTCAATGGGGCCGCCAAATTCGTCACCTACCGTTTCGCCATCGGGGCCAAAACGTTGGGTCACAACGCCGTTAATGGTAACGTCGGCATCGGCGGTATCCACTTGCTTGCCGGTGGATTTATCTATCCACTTGTAGGAAATGCTGTTCCAAATTGCCGAATCGTTTTTGAAGTATTCCAGCGGCAATCCATTCACGGTTATATCCTTGCGCGAAACAAACACCGCCTTGCCGTTGTAGTCGTGTTCCAAATGCGAACGGCCTTGTTCGTAGGCAACTTGCAAGTTTTGAGGATCAACAACCACAATATTCAACGAAGTTGTTACGGAAGGATCCTTTTTGTAGGTGTAAGTAACGGTGTAGGTGCCGGCTTTTGAAAAATCCACGTCGCCGAAAACGTCGTACGCATCGGCCCCGACGTTTTCGAACCAACCATTTATGCTTTTTGCTTTAATTTCGTAGTGTTGGTAGTCGGGCAACGTCGTGTCTCCAACTGCGCAGTAAACGGTGCCGTCAATAACGTCTTCGTTTTGGGGCGTTTCAAAAACGGATAGTCTAATTGCAAACTTGGGCATTATGGTCATGTTGCCCTTAACGGTGTAGTTCAAAATTTCGTCGGTAGAAAGCAACGTTTCGCTGTAGTCGGTTACTGCATACCAGCCGACAAAGTCGTAGCCAACGCCTGCTTGTGCACGGAAGGAAACGGTGGTGTCGTAGTCGTAGTAGATGGTGGTTGTTTTTTGCCAACTTTCCACAATTCCAATAAATTTGTTGCCCCAACTATCCACAATGTTTCCGCCGCCACTCGACTTAACCTGTATGGTTGCAAACGGCAAATCCGTCGACGTCCACTTGGCCTCAACCACAATGGGCTTAGAAGGCATTTCGAAGTTATATACGTATTCTGTGCTAACCAACTGTCCGTCCACGAACCAGCCGTCAAATTTGTGGGCAAAGCGTGTGTATTCGTAGTGGTCGGTGATGGCCGAAAGGGTTATCAAACTGCCTGCTGCGCGCTTACTCACGTAGGCGTACTTTTGGATGCTTTCGTCGTATTCTGCCCATCCGTTGTAGTTATATTGGAAGTTATACGAGTTGGAATATACGCTCAAGTCGTAGCATTTTGCATCTTCCACAACTTCCACTACAAGTTCTGCCTTTATCATGGGGCAATCCTTGCTGTAATAGGTGATGGTGTAGGTTCCGGCTTTACCAAAATCCAAACCGCCTTTGTCGCAAACGACATCGGAAGAGTCAAGATTTTCGTTGCCGTTAGCACGAATGGCCGTCGTGCTAACGTTGTCGGGGTTGGGACGTTCGTCCTCTCCGGCTGCTATTGCAACCACCGTTTTCACGGGTTGGCCGTTTTGATAGCTAAATTCGGCGAAGCGTGCATCTAGTTGCACTTCCACAACGTCGTTGCCTTTGGCGTATAGTGCCAAAACGGTTAGGTTTTCGCTAATAGTGAAAGTGTGCGTTGTTTCTTTGGAAATAAGCGTTTCGTCGCTAACTTGTTCAAGACTTTCTGCTTTGTACCAACCCAAGAAGTAGTAGTCGTTGTTGATGCGTGCCGTCGCTGTGTATTGCGAATCTTTTGCCAGCTTCAATTCTTCACCGGTGATATATTCTTCGTTGGCATCCACCACGTAGCCGCCGTTGTTTTGTCCGTATTGCACAAGGCTTTTTGCAATTGCGGAAAAAGTGTAGGTTTGTTCCGGGTCGGGATCGGGTGTGTGCGCACGCTTTGCCAAAACAAAAGGCGAAAAACCATCCGTTTCAAAAAACAAATTGCCGTCTTTTGTCTTTGCGGAAAGCACTTGTGCTCTGTCGCCTGTTACGTGCAGCAAATCGCAGTTTTCCGCATTTCCTTCAAAGGGCAGCGAAACTTTAACTTTGCCGCCAGGCTGCACCGTTTGTCCGTTTTGTTCCAAATGTAAATCCCAAACGTAAACGGGGCTTTGCAAGTCGTAGGTTTGCTCATCCAAAGCGCTAACGGCCGCGGCGTATTCGGAACTTTCCTCGTCCACCTGCCGGGCAACGAACACTGCATCTTGCGGCAGATTGCCGGTAACTTTCGCGCCGCTTTCGCTAACAAGCATTTGAGTGGGGCCGTCGCATGCGGCCAGTGCAAGCATTAGCACCAATATTGCCACCACAAGAATTTTTGCAATAGATTTTTTCATAAAAACATTTCCTTTTTGTCAAAAGTTTTGCCTTTTGGCGAATTTGCACGACAATGCTCTTGGTCGAATCGTTGTCCTGCCACTTACTTTAATATTTTATAACATTTGCATAACCGAGTCAATAGTATATGCAATTTCTGCCTTACATTAAAAAGAAAAAAACTGCCCCATGTTGCACGCCCAAATTGCAAAAAAGTTTCACTTGATTGGTGCTATTATTGGCAAATGCGGCAACAAGCCGAGCGCCTTGTCGCCAACGAAGCAACCGCAGTTTCAAAAATGATTTTTCTTGATTTTTCGATGCGTCAAACACGATAATATTTTTGCAAAAACTCAGGGCAAACAAACGTTTTTGCAGGGCATTTTGCCGTTCGTCGTGAAAAAAGACAACGCTTTTGTGCTTTTATGCAAAAAAACAATGGTTTGTGCAGCAAAACACACTTGCATTGATTTTTGGGATAATCTATAATAAAAAGAGACGTGTTTATTTTGCAACAAAAAGCACCTTTGCACGCACCTAAAACGAAAAAATGCATTTCAACACGCCAATTTTGTGTTTTAAGTGCACGAAAGGCAAACTTTGCGTGGTTTTTGAAACAACGGCTTGCAAAAAATTGCAACAGTTAGCAAAAAAATTCAACCAAACCGTCAACGCTTTCGCGGCAAAAACCAACATGCAATTTTGCAAAACAAACTTGTTGCCAGCGCCGTATCTGTCGAAAGTGATCAACAAAAACAAACCTGCAAAAGCAACGCTTAGTTGCTCAAAATAAAAAAACAAGGAGTCTACCGTGAAGAAAATTTTGCTAGTGATGCTAATAATGCTAACGTTGTTGGCTTTTTGCGGTTGCAATCCGCAGCAAACGCCCGACCCCGAATTGTTGCAAAGTCAGGTGCAAATCGTAACGCCACCCCAGGGCGTGGAGCTTTATCACGGAGCCACCGTCAAGGTGGAAAAAACCCCTTTGCCGCTATATCAAGTGAAGGTGAACAACGAACATTCTTGGTCGGCCGTTCCCCAAAATCGAAGCAACAGTGGCGTTGGCTATTTTTCTCTTAAAGGCAAAACGCAAGTTTCCGTGGCGGTGGACAACATGACGTCCTGCGTTGTACGCCCACTTTCTAGCGGCGTTAATGCCATCGTCGAAGACGGCATTGCTACCTTTGCCATAAAAAGCGCCGGCACCTATTCCGTCGAACCCAACGGCGATGCAAAACAAGCGTTTTTCCTGTTCGTTTCGGATATTCAAGATTTGCAAGAACAGCCGCAAAGCAAAAATTTGCTTGTTTTCCCTGCCGGATTGCACACGTCGCAAAACAATCCGCTAATTGTGGGCAACACGGTGGTTTTGCAGTCGGATACAACCGTCATTTTGGAAGAGGGCGCCGTTGTGCGTGCAAGATTTGTTTCTAACAACCAGCACAACGTCACAATTTGTGGCAAGGGCATAATCGACGGTTCCGCTTTCGAGCGCAACCCCACAACGGGCAAAGTGACGGTGCCGCTAGATTTCAACTACTGTTCCAACGTCACCTTCAAAGATTTTTCCGTGCTAGATCCCGCCGGCTGGTGCGTCAACTGGTATTTTTGCACCAACAGCCAAATTGACGGAATAAAAATAATAACCTCACGTTCCAACGGAGACGGCATTTCGTTGCAGTCGTGCAAAAACATAGAGGTGCAAAATTGCTTTTTGCGCACATGGGACGACAGCTTGGTTGTCAAAAACTATCCAAAGTGGTCTAACCGCAACGAAGAAGGTGCAACGCAAAACATCACGTTTAGCAACTGCTTTTTGTGGACGGACCTTGCGCAAAGCATGGAAATAGGCTACGAAACGGTTGGCGAGCAACTTTGCGACGTAACATTCAAAAACATAACGGTGTTGCACAATTTCCACAAACCGGTTGTTAGTATTCACAACGGCAACAACGCCAACGTGCAAAACGTCACCTACGAAAACATCACGGTGGAGGATGCTTCCATGGGGCGTGGCGATGCCGGCAGCAATTCGCAACTTTGCGAATTTTCGGTGGCGTTCAATTCTACGTGGTCGTCGCAGCACAAGGTTACGGCGTTGGGCAGCGTGCAAGGCGTAACGGTTAAAAACCTAACCGTTTTGGGCGGCAACGTTGTGATAAATCTTCGTGTGGCAGGCAGTGTGGATAGTCGCAGTGGCTATGGCCAATCAACCCACCGTGTTACCGACGTCGTTTTCCAAAACGTATGGATAAACGGCAAGCGTTTGCAAAAATCCTCCGTGGCAAGCAACCAATACGCGCAGTTCAACATTGTCAACGGCGATAGTGCCGTCACCGTTCCTTTTGTTTTTTCTCAAACGGAACAAACGCTTGCGCAGTATTCGGATAACGCCACAGTAACACTAAAATAAAACGTTCAAACTCTCGCATGTTCGTGCGAGGGTTTTGCTTTTTGTGCGTGGATGACCGCAAATGCCTGTTTTTTGGTGCAAAACGGCGCCAAAACAGCAGTATAACAAACCATTTTGCAGATATGTTGTCTTTATAAATCGCAAAAAAAACTTTATAATTTTATGCGTAGAATAGTTTGGCGCACTATGCCCCTTAGGGGCAAAAGGCGTTTTCAAAACTTTTCTCGCAATAAACGGAGAAACAAAATGAAAAAGATTTCGATACTTTTGCTACTACTTTTGGCGCTAACGTTGGTGTTCGCCGCTTGCGACGACCCCATCGAACCCGGCCCCGACGCGCCATCCAAAACCATCACTCAAACACAAGTGGTGCTCTATGACGGACCGGAAATTATGCAATCATCTTCGGTTGCTTCCGTCAAGGTGGAAGATAGGGACGTTTTCGTATACGACACGCGCGTGAATCACGAAAGACGTTTCACGTTTTTGGCCAGCAACGACTATAACCAGGTTGTTATTTTCGATTTCGAAGGCCGCGTTAACGTGGAAGTTACCATAAACGATGCAACTTCCCTGCACAACGTTGTCGTTCGCCCGTTGGCTCGCAACGTTCAACCCACTGTCAGTGGTAACAAAATTTCTTTCACGCTGGATTATTGCGACAACTACGTTGTGGAATATGGACTTTCGGCAGATGAACGCGCTTCCAAAAATGCGTTGCACGTTTTTGCTAACCCCATCGAGGAAGATGAAATCGATCCCGAAAACCTTCCAGAAAAAACCGTCTACGTTGGCCCTGGCGTGTGGATGGCAAACTCTTTGCCTGTGTTTGAAGACAACACCACGGTGTATCTTGCAGGCGGCGCAGTTGTCTACGGACAAATTCGCACGGCAAACGTTAGCAACCTTACCATTCGCGGACGCGGCATTTTGACGGGCGCACTGTTCAACCGCAACAGCGCAAGCGAATTCACTTTGCCCATCGAATTGCAAAATTGTTCCAACGTTACAATTAAGGATATTGCCATTTTGGATCCTGCCGGTTGGGCAGTTACGCTGTATTGTTGCAATGACGTGACGGTGGATAACCTAAAAATCATCACGGCGCGCGCAAACGGCGACGGCATTTCCGTTCAGTCCTGCCAAAACGTTACCGTTACCGGCGGTTTTGTTCGCTCGTGGGACGACAGTTTGGTTGTTAAAAACACCGATAACAAAAGCACAAGCAACATAACTTTCGACGGCGTCTACGTGTGGACGGACCTTGCGCAAAGCATGGAAGTGGGCTACGAAACCTACGGCGCAACCATGACGGATATAACCTTTAAAAATATCACAGTGTTGCACAACTTCCACAAAGCGGCAATGAGTATTCACAACGCCGATAACGCAGCAATTTCTCGCGTAACCTATCAAGATATAACCATTGAAGATGCGCAAATGCGCGGCGACAACCAGTTGGATACGGAAAACGACCTGCTGATAGATATCACCATCGCCTACAACACCGAATGGACACAATCCAAAGGCGAAAGAGGTACCGTTTCCGACGTAACCTTCAAAAACGTCAAGATTTTGCAAATGGCCGACACCATCGTGTGCAGAATTTTTGGCGAAGGCAATTCCAGCAACGTCAACGGGGTTAGCATTTCCGATTTCGAAATTGAAGGACAAAAAATAAATTCACTAGAAGAACTCAAGTTGACACCCGGTGTTTATACCAGCAACATTAAGTATTCCGGCAGCAAAAATCAAGTTACAGGCGCTACGTCAAAATTGCCCTACAAGTTGGAACTTGCTTCGGAAACTCCTCAAATAAAACAAGCAGAATCCATCCATCAGGAAGGATTGGAAGTTCCCTCTTTTGCAATGCAAAACAACGAACCCACCTATGCCGGCAAGCTTATAGATACTTCCGACGTTACGCTTAGTGCAACTTTGGGCGCAGGCGACCGTGCATCGGCGCCGTGGAACAAATCCATCGTGGCAGATACAACGGGAAACGAAGTTTCTCGCCTTATCGATGGCGATCGTTCCACTTCGTGGACTTTCGGCGGTTGGACGGGTGCCGATCAAGAATTTTTGGCACTTAGTTTCGAATTTGCACAACCCACTCGCATAGGTAACATTCGTTTCTTGGGAAGTGAAAATTCCAACGTGATGCGCTATTTGCGCGTTGCCATGTTCTACAAAGCCGATGACGGCACTTGGAAGCGTTTCCAAGTGGAAACGGAACTTTCGCTAAGTCCGCAAACAAGCAACTACACCGACTTTTTGCTTTCGCGCACGTCATTTACGGGTATTCAAATTCGCATATTCATGCGTGACGATATCACCCATCCCAAAACCATTTCGTTGGGAGAAATTCAATTCTATCCACCCAGCCTAACCACTGGCAAAGCGGCAAGCGCTTCGGTGCAAGAAGACGTGTATAACATCGAAAAAATGGTGGACGGCAATCCGCTTACCTATTTCGAATCGGCCAAAGGCGTGTTCCCTGCCTACGTAGAAATAGACATGGAAAACCCCGAAAAAGTTAAATATATCAACGTTCACTTGCCGCCGTTGCTTTTGTGGGAAAACCGCACGCAAGAAATTGAAATTTTGGGAAGTTTGGACGGAAAAACATACTTCACGGTTGTTGCCAAGACGGAATATTTGTTCGATTCGTCTGCTGGCAACATGATAGCGCTAGTGTTGGATTCCTCCGTGGAAATGCGCTATATCAAATTGGTTTTCACCTCGAACAGTACAGGTTACGGAGCACAAATTTCCGAACTGTATGTTTACGGGGAATAAAAAAAATAAAGGAGAAAACGACATGTTAAAAACAAAACTCGGCGTAACAAAATTGTTACTAACCGTCGTGTTGGTTGTGGCGTTGACGGCAGCTGTTTGTTTGAACTTTGCCTTTGCAGAAGGCGAACCGCAAACAAGAGAATTCAACGCTAATTTCGACAGGGAGCTGGCTTCCGTATCTAACGGAACAACGGGCGCAGTTGCGGCCTATCGCTCTCTTAGTTGGACGGCAGGACAATGTGCTGTTGCAGGCGACCACCCCATTTACAAAATGGCAGACGGCAAAATTCAAGACGGACAAGCAACCGCTTTGAAATTGGAAGTTCGCAGCGTGGACGAAAGCATCAAGTTGGCAGATTTGATGCTCAACATTCACCTTTCCGACCCTCTCAACTTGGCAAGCTATGCACTCAACAGCGAAGACCTTGACGTGACGCTTAGCGAAGGCACCGACATCGGCGCAAATTGGACGATTATCACCATCGACTTCACTCAATCGGAAGTTAAGGTTGGCGGCGAAAACTGGAACTCGGCACTTGAAGGCGCTTGGGCAGGATTCCACCTTACCACCTCTAGCGATACCGTTGCCGGCAAGTTGGATATCCGCACAATTTCCATTTTGGAAGGCGAAACGGAAACCGTTTTGTCCAACTTCGCAAACGTGACCCCCGGCTATTGGTCGGGCAGCGACGAAGGCACCTATGTGGATGTTCCCGCTCACTACGAAATTTCCGAATCTACAGAAATTTCTAGCGCAGTTGCAACTTCTAACAACACCGACGAAACCTATTCTGCAATCGTATTGCGCATTGCAGGTAGCGGCAGTGTTACCGTTGCTCCCATTGTGGACGGCGTAGCAGGCACAGCTAAAAACTGGAGCGACCTAACCGACCTTGAAGGCACAGCAGTTGCCGCTTTGGACGGAACCTATCGCAACGCAGTTATCAGTTTGGAAAGCTTGGGCGCAAAGAATATTCAAGGCGTAAAAATTGCAGTTAGCGGCGGCTCGGTAAACGTTTGCAACGCTTTCTTCACCAATTTGGAAACCGTCGTTCCCGACACACGTTTCCCCACTTTGGATCCCGAAACAATCACATATTTGTCTCAATTCAATTTCGAATACACTCCCGAACACGCATGGAGTGCAGCAGGCGTTGAAGCAGTTGCTCCTTTCAATTGCGACTACATCATCGCTTACGGCGCGCTTGATGCTCCCATCACTAACGGCCACGCCGTTTTGGATGCAAGCGCAGGCGACTACGTAAACCTCAAAATCCGTTCCAAGACGGGTAGTGAAGGCAAAGAATATTTGGTTATCAAATACAAACTCGAAGGCCGCGAAGATCTTGCAACCTTCCGTCTTGCAGCAGTTAAGAGCGATCCTGACGTAGCTACCGATATTATTTGGATCGACAACCTTGTTGTTGGAACAGCTCTTTCCTCTCAATCGGAAATCAACCCCTACGTTGGCGACAACGGATATCAATATTTGGTAATCAACACCGAAAAGACCTTTGGAACAACGCAAATCAATGGTGTCGATATGTACATTGGCGGCGAAGGCAAAATGTTGATTGACGAAATCTTCTATTGCGATCGCGTTCTTCCCAAACTCAACCTCGAAACCAAACAATCTTTCGATACTTTCGATGCAGTTCCCAGTACCGAAAGCGGCTACTGGTGGGCGGACATCTCCGACGCTAGCAAAGTTACAGCAGAAGACGGCGCTTTGAAAATTTCCGTTCCTGCAAACACGGCAGTGTGCGTTGGCGGTGCAAAACCCAACAACAACAAAGACTTCAACCTTAGCCACATGGTTATCCGCATGAAGGGCAACCTGGGCATGGATACCTTCCGCATCATTTGGCTGGACGGCGCCGAAACGTACTTCAACCAAGACCAATTCAAAACACTCACCGGTAAACCCTTCGTTTTGACGGAAGAATATCAAGATTTCATCATCGACCTTGATGCAAGCGGAATCAACCGCGAAATCGAAGGTTTCAGATTGTGGCTTGGCGGCTGGAACGCAGCTGACGGCGAAATTTATATTGACGAAATCTATTTTGCCAATAAACAAGAACTACAATTGGATACCACCAAAGAAATCATTTTCGATAACTACGATGCAGTTCCCAGCACCGAAAGCGGCTACTGGTGGCAGGATATCTCCGACGCTAGCAAAGTTGCAGCAGAAGACGGCGCTTTGAAAATTTCCGTTCCTGCAAACACGGCAGTGTGCGTTGGCGGCGCAAAACCGGAAAACAACAAGGACGCTTCCTATAAGTACATGATCATCCGTATGAAGGGCGACTTGGATATGGGCACCTTCCGCATCACTTGGTTGGATGATACCACAACCTTCTTCAATCAAGGCGCGTTCAAAACCATCAACGGCAAAGCGTTTGAATTGACGAATGAATATCAAGATTTCATCATCGACCTTGATGCAAGCGGAATCAATCGTGAAATCGAAGGTTTCAGATTGTGGCTTGGCGGCTGGAATGCAACGGACGGAACGCTTTATATCGACAAAATCTCCTTTGCTCCGGCAATTGGCGATATCGTTGTTCTTCCCACCAACGACGACGCTAAACCCGTCATTGGCGAAGTTACCGTTCCCGAAACGGCAACGGCAGGCGACCAAATCACCGTTTCCGCAACAGCAACAGATAACTACGGCGAAGTTACCATTTCCTACAAAGTTACCTTGAACGGTGCGGAAATTGCTAACGAAAACGGCGTGTTCACGGCTACCGAAGCAGGAACCTACGACGTTAAAGTTATTGCAACCGATGCTGCCGGCAACGTTAGCGAACTTGCAAAAGCAGTTGCTGTTAACGCAGTACCTAATCCCGAACCCGAACCCGAACCCGAACCCGCACCGGAAGGACTTTCCACCGGCGCAATCGTTGGCATTGTGGTTGCTTGCGTGGCAGTAGCAGCAGGCGCTGTAGTTGCAGTGATTTTGATCAGAAAAAGAAAACAAAAATAATTTTCTTCTGAACTGACAATATTCGTCAGAACAGCAGGCCACGGATTCCGTGGCCTGTTTCGTCTTGACGGCAAATTTTTTTTGCAAGCGCAAGCAAATTTTGATTTTTATCGTTGAATTGCCGCTTGCAATGTGCTAAAATAAAAATATCTTTCAGGATGGTAGCTTTATGTACAAAATGGTTGTTGTAGACGACGAATATTTGGTGCGCACCGGCATTTGCGAAACTGTCGATTGGGCATCGCATGGTGTGCAAATAGTGGGCACTGCCGTCAACGGCAAGGATGGTTTGCAAAAAATTGAACAATTGCAACCGGACGTTGTTATAAGCGACGTAAAAATGCCGGTTATGGACGGAATGGAACTTGTGCGCACGCTTAACGAACGCAACTACGACGGAATTGTCGTGGTGCTTTCCGGCTACAACGAATTTTCCTATGCCAAAAGCACTTTGGAAATGGGCGTATATAAGTACATTTTGAAGCCCATCGACAACGACGAACTTGTTTCCACCGTGCTGGGCGCAATAAAAAAGCTGGAACAAAAACGAAAAACAAATTTGTATATGTCCGATTTCAACGTTGGCATTCCCGTCATAAAAAACCGCTTGGTGGATAATCTTTTCCGTGGTGACTTCGACGAAAAGGATATCGTGCAGAAAATGGAACTATACGACTTGCCGGTGTTCTATCAAGGCACGGTGGTATATTGCAAGGCAGACGTTTCTTCCGCCGGCACCGATGCCCAGCGTGACGAAAACGTTCGCAACGCTTTGGCCGTTGCTCAAAAGGAAGTTATGCACGCATTGCTAGGCGCAAAAGTTATCTATTCTCAGGCGGAAACTCGTTTTGCTTTGGCGTGCGACGTAACAGACGTTGACGCGCTGGAAAAAGCACTTATAAAGGCTTTGCGCGAATACGAACGGCAATGCAAAGTGCTTATTTCCATTGGCATAAGCACGCCGTTCCAAGGTTTGGCACAAATCACCTCCGCATTTGGACAAGCAAAATTCATTGCCGTGAATAAACTATACGTTTCCATCAACAGCGTTGCGGTGGCACGTGGCGAAGAAAAACGCATGTACAAAAAGCACATTCAAGACGCATTGTCCTACATTTCCTCCCACTATGCCGACAACGACCTTAAAATCCGCAAAGTGGCCGACGAACTTTACGTTTCCGAAAGCTACCTTATTCACCTGTTCAAGCAGGAACTAAACAAAACGTTCAACACCTGTCTTACGGAATATCGCATAATGACGGCAAAACGTTTGCTGCTGGAACAAAAGTATAAGGTTTATGAAATTGCCGAAATGGTGGGATACGTGGATATGAAATACTTCGGCCAAGTGTTCCGCAAGTTGGAAGGTTGCACTCCTAGTGACTACGTTCGCATCCAAAACGAAAAGAAAAATTCCTAGCTTTTCCGCAAGGCACAAAAATTGTTGCAAAGCAAAAAGGTTTCGGCAAATTATTGTCGCAACCAATATTGACACGCAAAAACAGGAAACAGAAGTCAACTAGAAAGTTCTAACTGATTTATTTAGCAACAGGTATTGACACTCAAAAACTAAAAATAGTAGCAAGTTCAAAAGTTCTAACTAATTTATTTAGCAACAAGTATTGACACTCAAAAACTAAAAATAGTAGCAAGTTTGAAAGTTCTAACTAATTTGTATAGCAACAAGTATTGACACTCAAAAACTAAAAATAGCAGCAAGCCCGAAAGTTCTAACTGATTTATTTAGCAACAAGTATTGACACTCAAAAAATGAAAAAAAAGTTTACGCTAAACACGAAATTCGTCATAATAATGCTTCTTGCGCTAACCATTTTGTTCGTGGTGGTGTTGGCGGCCGTGCAAGTTATTGCACAAATTTTCGTCAACAACTATGTCAAAAACGACGTGCAATCGGCACAGCAAACAGCCAACGGCGAAGTAACCGACGTTTTGAACGAAATAAACTTCGGCTACACTCGCATGGTGCAAAGCAAGTGGCTGGAAGAATTTTCGCGCGACGTTTCGCACAGGCAACAAACTTTTCAAAAAATAGTGGAAGATGCCGTGCTTTCGCAAGGCTACCTAAACGTGGTGTTGTGTGTGGATGGCGAGTTCTATGCCACCAACGACGAAATGGATCTCCCCGCAAAATCTTTCCTCAAAAAAATTGCGCAAGGCAACGTTATACTATACTTGGGGGAAATAAACAGCGATGCTGGCTACGTGCAAATCGGGCGCAAGTTCACCGGTGCGTTGTACGGATTGAACGGCTACGTGGTGTTCTATTTAGATGTTTCCGTGCTAAATTCCTTTTGTGCAATAACCACGCCGGAAACGGGCTACACCATGCTTATGACGCAAAACTATCAAATAGTTTCCCATTCGCAGGGGCGTGGCATCGGACAAACCATTGTGGAACAAAACAAAATTGGCCTGCAACAAGGGGTATCCAACGTTAAGGTGGATGGTCAAAATTGCTACGTCGCAGTCACTCCCATGGAAAATCAATACAGTTTGAAGTTGTTTTTTGTAAGCGTTTTGAATCGCAGCGTGTTGCAAAAAAACTTCAATGCACTAAGTTTGGGGCTGGGCGGCATTGCCGCATTGTGCATGTTGGTTGCACTAATTTTTGCATTTCGAATGTCGCGATTCACCACCGCACCGGTAAAAAACCTATCCAACAAAATTTCCTCTGTGGATTTTCAACACAAGTTGGGGCTGGAAATTGGCTCGGAAGGGGACGAATTGTACGAACTGGAACGCAACTATGAAGAAATGTTGCAACGCTTGTTCCGTCTGATGCAGGAAAACAAGGACAACATGGAAACGCAACGCAAGCTGGAAATAGAGGCGTTGCAAATGCAAATAAATCCACACTTTTTGTATAACACGCTGGATGCCATTGCTTGGATGGCAAAAATAAAAAAGCAAACGGAAATAGAAAAACTAGTAATCAACTTGGCAAAATTTTTCCGTATAAGTTTGCACAAAGGGGATAAGTTTGTTACCGTTCGTGAAGAAACGGAACTTATCGAACACTTTTTGGAAATAGAAAAAATCCGCTTTCCCGACACCATAAACTACGTGTGCAACGTGCCGCAAGATATTGCCGACTACAAAACGCTAAAACTAATTTTGCAACCCATTGTGGAAAACAGCATAAAACACGGTTTCAGCGGCAAAGAAGGCGTTGGCACAATAAGCATAACAGCAAAAACGGAAGGGGACGATTTGGTTATTTCCGTGACGGACGACGGCTGCGGCTTTGTTGTTGCCGAAGGCTTTTGGAAGGTTAAAACGGATAAGCCCAACGGTTTTGGGCTTTATAACGTGCACGAAAGGTTGGTTTTGGAATATGGCGAAGGGTACGGATTAGACATCACTTCGCAGGTTGGTGTTGGCACAACAGTCAACGTAAAAATAAAAAAGAGATTGTAAGTTTGCTATGTTGTTGAAGTTAAGAAAAAAACTGTTCAATTGTGTGTTTTGGGTGCTGCTTGCGTTCGTGGTTATAACGAGCGTCGTTTCCTTTGCCACAATTTCTGGTTTTTTGTTCAACACGCAAACACAGCGTTGTCAAAGCAACGTGCAAAGCGGCGCAACGGGGTGTCAATCCTACGTGCAAGCGGCAATGGACCTTACCGCAAACGCTGCGACCAACAGCGAAATCGTGGAATTTTTGAAGGGCGGCACGCTGGACGTTTCGCAAAAACTAAACGAGTTCTATAACTATTCCGTTACTACCGACGGCGTCATTTTGTATAGCGTCGGCGGCCACGTAAGTTGTTCGTCGGGGGTAGGTTCTGCCCCCACTTTGGCGCAGCTACTGGCAGTGGAAGAAATTGGCAGTTTTATGCAATCTTCGCAAACGCAAATGATTTCCGTGCGTACCGAGGCCGTTGCAAAAGTGTATGGCAGCACGCAGTATAACGAAAAGAACGGCGTTGTTTCTTGCTTGTGTAAGGTGATGGACGGCGACCAAGTGTTGGGGCTTTTGGAAGTGGACGTTTTGCCAAAATCCATTGTCCAGGCAAAACTGTCGTATAGCGGATTTTCTTCCGCTAGCTACGTATTTTTTCAAAAAAACGGCAAGTTGTTCACCGATAACGACGAGTTTTCCGCCGTGCAACAAGACGGAACGTTCAATCGCATCTACTACGCCGCTTGCGCTCAAACGGTGGGTGATTGTCAGCTGATAATGTTTTCGCCCCTTTCCAACTATTTCAAACAGGTGCTTGTTTTGGGGTGTGTGTTTTTTGCGCTGGATGCCGTTCTTTGCTGTGCAGTGTCGCTGGTGGCATTTCGCGTGCGCGATAGCGTTGTCGATCCGCTGGAAAATTTGCTGCAACGCATGAACGAAGAAGGCATTAGTTGAAGTCTGCAACGGCAGGCTTTTTCTTTTGTCAAAAACCAAAGGAAAGCTTGGCATTTTTTTAAATTTTGGGGCGTTTTGGACGATTTTTTCAAAAAAAATTTGCAAAAAATGTAGCAAAGTGCAGTATTGTCTACCATTTTGCAGATTAACTCCGTTGCAGTGTGGCCGCAATTTTATTATAATTTTTATAGCAAAATTATTATTAGTAGTAGTGTGCAAAAATAATGAGGTAACTATGAGAAAATTCGCATGTTTGCTGTTATCGTTGCTTTTGCTTGTTGCAGTGCTTTGCGCTTGCACGCCGGAAGACAACGGAAAAATTAAAATTACCGTAGGTTTTTGGCCGGATGCATCTCTTTCGGCCGATACCGCAATGTATAACGAATGGAAGGCCAATTTCGAACGCGACTATCCGCAATACGAAATTGTCGCCAGCCCCTACACGTACAGCCCGGAAACGGTTCGTGCAAAGGGCAACGCCGGCGAATTGCCTACCATTTTCCAAACCTACTTCACCGAGCCGGAAATGCTTATTCGCGAAGGCTATATTCGTCCCATAACCCAACAACTAAACGAACTTGGTTGGGCGGACAAAATGGACGATAGCATGCGCAAAACGCTTACCAAAAACGGCGAAATCTACGGCGTTCCTCGTGACGGCTATGGTTTGGGATTGTTCATCAACCTGCGTCTTATGTACGATATCGGCGCCATCGACAAAAACCCCGACGGCACCTACAAACTCTACCAGGACGACGGCACGCCCAACTATCCGCGCACTTTCGACGAAATAACAGATTTGTGCCGCGTGGTGCAAGAAGAGTGCGGCAGGGATAAATACGGCATTCTTATTCTAAGCGCCAACAAACAAGGCGGATGGCAGTTGTGCAACATGGGCTGGAACTTTGGTGCCACTCACTTGCAAACGCAAAATGCCGACGGAACATGGAAAAGCAACCTTATGGACGAAGGCATGGTAAATGCGTTGAGGTGGATTCAATCTCTCGCAGAAGAAGAGCTTTGCTATCCCGGCGCATCCTACAACTACGATAACTGGCCGGAAATGATAGGTAACGAACGTGTTTTGATGGCGTTTGTTGGCAGCGACGCACTGTCTATGCCCATCACGTCCTACGGTTTCAGCAAGGACGACTTTGCATTTGTTCCCATGCCTACCGGGGACGGCACAAGTCGCTATGCGTTGTTTGGTGGCACGCCCTACGTGTTTGCAGATAACGCCACCGACGAACAGGTTGCCGGCGCATTGAAATTTTTGCACTACATTGGCCGCAGCCCCGAAGTGGACGACATAACCATTTCTGCAATGGAAAAAGGTTTTGCCGTTGCCGAAAGCAAGGGCATGCCCATTCTTCCCACCATCAAACCGTGGAAAGACCCCGCCTACGTGGAATTGGCCAACAGGCTGGAAAATCAACACGTAAACGTAAACTACACCTACATGAAAGATTTCTTCGACACCATCGAACAAATGAAGCACGACGAAGAACCCAATTTCTGTCAGGAAATGTATGGAATTTTGGATAATTCCATTCAAAATGTTTTGTCTCAAAAAAGCAGAGCCAACCCGTTGGCACTGCTAACAACGGCAAACAACAACTTCCAAAACAATCATCTAAAAAGAGTTAATTAACATGCTAAATTCACAAACGAAGTTGCAAAAACTAAAAAAGATAATCAAAAAGAACATTGGCGGATGGGCAATTATGTTGCCCACCCTTGTGCTGTTTTGCTTTTTCGTTTGGGGGCCGCTGCTGGAAAACATCGTGTATTCCTTCTTCACCCTTAAAAAGTTTCACCCGGATACTTTTGTGTGGTTCGAAAACTACAAAACAGTGTTTTCCGACCCGGCATTCAAAAGCGCGCTGTGGAACACTTTCGTATATGCTTTTTGGTCCATTTTGATCGGCTTTTTGCTTCCGCTGTTTTTGGGACTTATTCTTTCGGAAGTTATTCACTTCCGTGCAGGGTTCAGATGCATGCTGTATTTGCCAAGCATCATTTCCGGCGTGGCCGTCATGATGATGTGGTTGCAAATTTTGGATGGTTCCACCGGCAGTTTGCTCAACGGCTTTTTGGGCCTGTTCGGTGTCGAACCGGTGAAGGTGCTTATGGATTCCCACTGGGTAATTCCCGTCATCGTTTTGGTTATGACGTGGCGTGGCGCAGGCGCAACGGTGCTAATTTATTTGTCGGCGTTGCAAACTGTGGATAGCACGTTATACGAAGTGGCCCGTGTGGAAGGCGCAACCCTTTGGCAACGCATTTGGCACGTTACGCTTCCCGGCATAAAGCCCACCATCAAATTGTTGTTCATTTTGCAAATAATTTCCGTGTTCCAAGTGTTCTACGAACCCATGATGCTCACGACCGGCGGCCCAGATAACGCATCCATTTCTCTTATGTACCTAAGCTATAAGTATACGTTCTTGGATGGCGACCCGGGAGCAGGTGCCGCTTGCGGCGTAATTTTGGCGGCAATAATCGTTGCGCTAACGATTTTGTATTTCCGTCTTTCCAAAAAGGGGGATAAAGCGTGAAAAACAAAAAAGTGCGCACGACGCTTAAAAACAAAAACGAAGGCCTTATTGTGGGCATGGAATATCGCCACACTCGTTTCAAAATTTTGTATGCCGCAATGATATTCATCTTGATTGTGTTCTGTCTTGCGGCAATCATACCCATTGCTTGGCTGTTTTTGGCAGGATTCAAAGATGCCAACGAAGTTTTTCAGGCGCCATTCAAATTTTTCCCGGAATCCATCAACTTGGGCAAAGTGGTGGAAGTGTGGAAGCAAGTTGGCTTTTTGAAATACTTTGTCAACACGTTTATTGTGATGCTAGGCTCCGTCCTGTGTGCGGTGGTGTTCAACGGATTGTTGGCATATGCTGTTTCAATTCTAAAACCAATGGGGCACAAAACCGTTTATGGGCTGGTTATGCTAAGCTACATGATACCGGCCACGGCGTCGCTGGTGCCTATCTATTCTAACATTCTTTCTCTGGGCCTAAAAGGCTATGCCGTGTTCATTCCGTTGTGTTTGTTGTATGGCGCCAACGCCTACTACTTCATGATGTTCAAAAACTATTTCGACACGATCCCTCGCGACTTGTTCGAATCGGCCCGTGTGGAAGGCGCAAATTCTTTGCAAATCTTCTTCAAAATAGTGTTGCCGCTAAGTCGTCCAATAGTTAGCGTAGTTGCAATTTTTGCAATGACAGCATCGTGGGCGGATTTCCTTTTGCCCTATCTTTTGTTGCAGGACGACAAGCTTGCAACGGTTATGGTGAAAATATTCAACCTAAAATCCACTATGGGACAAATGATGGAATTTGGCATAGACAAATACATTATGTCGCTTGCCATAACCATAATTCCTCAAATATTCATTTTCGCCGTGTTCCAAAAACAACTCATCGGAACAAACGCTCAAAGCGGCATAAAAGGTTGACGGTTATCCTTTCTGTCGAGACGGAATTTTGCCGTCTCGACAGTTTTAATAATTGCAAAAAACGTTTTAGCGGTTTGTTGCGGCAAACGGCAAACGCGCAACGTGGTGCAAAAACAATCAAAGTTTCAAAAAACGGGCAGGTGCGCAAAATTTTTGAATATTTTGCAAGATTGCCCAAAGGCATAAAAAACACAAAAAACAAAGCAAAACTGCAAGGAGCATAACATGGGCAAAACTGCAAGAAAGCATTTTTTAACTCTTCCGTGGGAAGTGGTGGAAACGGATTTTTCTGCCGACTTTTCGCAAGTTGCCGAATCGATATTTTCGCTAGGCAACGAATATATGGGTAACCGTGGTTTCATCGACGAAGGAGCATCGGTGCCGCAACTTAGGGGCAGCTACTTCAACGGAATCTACGAATACGCAACGGATAAATCGGCCACCGGCTACAAGGGCGTTGCAACGCAAACGCACTTTATGGTAAACGCTGCGCACTATTTCGATTTGCAACTGTTTGTGGATGGCCAAAAGCTGGATATGGCCGACGGCAACTACTGCGACTACCGCCGCACGCTAGACCTAAAAAACGGCAAACTTTTGCGCACCCTTGTTTGGCAAGTGGGTGCCAAGCGCATCAAAACGGATTTTTGCCGCTTTTTAGATATGGAAATTCCCCAGCGTGCCTATCAGCGTGTTACTTTCACGGCTTTCGACGATTGCACGTTGCAACTTGTGGCAACAACGCACTTCAATGGCAAACATTTTGGCAACCCGTCACGCTGGCAACAGGTTTTTGCAAGCCCAACCACGCTGGAATGTTGCACGCAAAGCACCAATCAACATGTTGCCGTTGCTTGTAATTGCACGTTGGATGGCGCTCAAAAAACCACCGAAACGGGCGAACGCTCTCTTTCGAAGAAGTTTGTTTTGCAACTAAAAAAAGGCCAAACAGCAGTGTTTACGCGCCTTATTTCCGCATGTCAAAGCAAAACGGGCAATTCCGTGGCGGAACAAGCACAAAGGCAGTTGCAAATGCAAATGGCCGAAGGCTACGAAGCGGCAGCGCTGCGCAACCAAAACTATTGGCACAACTTTTGGCAAAATTCCGACGTGGAAATTTGCGGTAACGACGAAGATCAACAAGGCATAAGGTTTTGCATTTTTCAACTGCAACAAACCTATCACGGGGCGGATCCCACCGATAACGTCGGCGCAAAAGGGTTGACGGGCGAAGCGTATAGCGGCCACGCCTTTTGGGATACGGAAACCTATTGTTTGCCCTACTATTTGTTCAACAACCCCACCGCCGCAAAATATTTGCTAGAATATCGCTATTCCACCTTGCCGCAAGCAAAACTGCGCGCGCGCGATTTGGATTGCGAAGGCGCATGCTACCCAATTGCAACGCTAAACGGCGAGGAAGCGTGCACTTTGTGGCAACACGCCAGCCTGCAAATGCAACCGTCCACAGGCGTTGCCTACGGCATTTATCACTACCACAACGTGTGCGGCGACGACGAATTTTTGTTTGGGCACGGCGCAGAAATGTTGGTGGAAATTTGCCGCTATCTTGCAACGCGCGGACAGTGGAACGCCGATCAAACGTATTTCGGCTACTATGCTGTTATGGGGCCGGACGAATTCCAGATGATGGTAAATCACAACACCTACACCAACTTTATGGCGCAAAAAACGTTCAATTTCACGTTGCAAACGCTAAAAAACATGCCGGCCGAAAGTTTGCAAAGTTTGCGTCAAAAGGTGGGTTTGAAGGAAAAAGAAGTGCAATATTGGCAAAAATGTGCCGATAGCATGCTTATTTTGTTCGACGAAAAAACGCAGTTATACGAGCAGCACGATGGCTTTTTCAAACTGCCGCATGTTGATATTTCTAAAATTGACGACAGCCAATTTCCCCTTTATTCGCACTGGTCCTACGACAGAATTTATCGCAACGACATGATAAAGCAACCGGACGTGCTAATGTTCCAATTTCTTTATAACGGCGATTTTTCTGCGCAGTGCAAAAAGGCTAACTACGAATACTACGAGCCGCGTTGCATTCACGAATCCTCCCTTTCCCCGTCGGTGCACTCCATTTTGGCAAACGAACTGGGCAAGTTTGACGAAGCGCAAAAGTTTTTCGCCTTCGCCACACGCATGGATTTGGACGACTACAACCGCAACACTTGCGAAGGTTTGCACACAACAAGCATTGCGGCGGCGTGGCTAAACGTAACCTATGGTTTCGGCGGTTTGCGCAGCGACAAAAAACTTAGTTTAGCACCCACGTTGCCTTGCAATTGGCAACGCTATGCGTTTTCTTTTGCGGCAAACGGCAGTCACCTAAAAGTGGAAGTAGATGCACAAAAAGTGGTTGTTCATTGTGATGGAAACCCCATTGCCTTGACCATTTATGGCAAAGAATATATAATTGAAAATACGGTTGAAATAGCAAGATGATTGTTAAAGAACGCGGCTATGCGTGCGACAGAATTGCGCGTGGAGATAAGTTTATTATAGGCAACGGGTCCTACGGCTATCGTGGCACTTTGGAAGAAAACGACAAAGCGCAGTGCGTGGCGCTTGTTGCCAACGGCTTTTTTGATAGGTTCGAAGATAACTGGCGCGAACCCGTCAACATGCCCAATCCGCTTTGGACGAAGCTGTGCGTGGACGGCATTTGCTTGACGGAAGATATGGCTACTGCCCACGTGGAAAAACTTATTTTAAGCAACGGCAGTTTCACGCGCAAAACCACTTTTGTGGTAAATGGCAAAAAGGTGCGGGTGTTTTCCGAGAGGTTTTTTGCTCGCAACGGGCAAAACTTGCTTGTTTCGCGGCTAAAAGTGCAGTGTGAAGATGCACAAATTGTTGCCACTTTGGGCATCGACTGCGACGTGTGGAACATCAGCGGCAATCACTTTTCCGTCACGGAAACGGCGCCGCTGGAAGTATCTTGCATCACCAACGAAGGCAAAAAACTGGGCGTAAAAATGGTTGCACAAACCGATTGTGTCGCAATCCAAAGCGGCTACCAAAATCAAAAAGTTTTTGCCGAATATCATGCACAAAACTTTTTTTGTGTGGATAAATTTTGCTTTCTGTGGCACGAAGGACAAAAACAAACGGAAGCGGAACTTCCGCTTAGCTACGAAAATTTGCTTGCTCAAAACAACGAGTTTTGGCGTAACAAGTGGAAGAGCAGTCGTGTTAAAATAAGTGACCAAAACAACTTGCAACTGGCCATGGATTACAGCGTATATCAGCTTATTGCATGTGCTCCAAGCGAAGAAGGACAATCAATTTCCGCAAGGGGACTTTCTGGCCAAACCTACAAGGGAGCAGCCTTTTGGGATACGGAAATGTTCATGATTCCCTTCTATTTGCAAACGGACGTGGAAACGGCCAAACGCCTGGTTCGCTATCGCATTGCCGGTTTGGAAGGCGCCAAACAAAAGGCGGCGGAATATGGCTTTGACGGTGCGTTTTTCCCGTGGGAAAGTCAAAACGGTCAAGAAGCGTGCAGCGATTTTAACGTTACCGACGTTTTCACCGGGCGGCCGGTGCGCACCTATTTTCGGGATAAGCAAATTCACATTTCTGCCGACGTTGCCGTTACGCTGTTTGAAGTTTATCGTCAAACAAAAGATTTGTCTTTGCTGGAACAGGGCGGCGCAAAACTGCTTATAGAATGTGCGCTGTTCTATTGGAGCTATGCCTATTTAAACGTGGATAAAAACCGCTTGGAATTGTTGGATGTGATTGGTCCGGACGAATATCACGAGCGTGTCAACAATAACGCCTACACCAACTACATGGCGCATCAATGTGCCCAAGATTGTTTGGAAGCAATGGCCATTTTGAAGGCAAAAAGCCCATCCGTATACGAGAATTTGCGCCAAACCTATGCCGATGCTTTGCGCAAAATACGCAAACTAAAAAAGCTTTTGTATTTGCCTGCGCCCAACGAAAACGGCGTTATCGAACAGTTTGATGGATATTTCAAGTTGCAGGACTTAAGCGTGCAACAGGTGAAAGAAAAGCTTGCGCACCCCAACGAATATTGGGGCGGAAGCGGTGGCGTTGCAACACCCACAAGGGTGATTAAGCAAGCCGACGTGGTGGCGCTGCTTTGCGTTTTGCCTAGCAGGTTTTCTGCTCAAGTGAAGCAGGCCAACTACGATTTTTATTTACCCTACACCGAACACGGTTCTAGTTTGTCTTCCTCGGCCTATGCACGATGTGCTTGTGCAATAGGGCGCGCCGACGAAGCGTATTCGTTGTTCGAGCAAACCGCCACAACCGATTTGCGTGGCGGCGGCAAAAAGTTTGCCGGCAAAGTTTATATTGGCGGTTCGCATCCTGCCGCATGCGGCGGCGCGTGGACGACGGCTGCGGAAGGTTTTGCAAGCAAGCGCGATGGTTCGGCATTGCCAAAACAAATTGACCGCTTGCAAATAAACACTCAACGTGGCAAAATAATTATCAAAAACAAGCAGTTCAACTGCACAAAATAAGCAAAAAGAGGTAGCATTGTGATAAAAGCCATCATTTTCGACCTAGACGGCGTGCTAGTTAGCACAAACGAATTTCATTATCTTGCATGGAAAAAGCTTGCCGACAGAATCGGCGTGCCTTTCGACAGAACAATGAACAAACGCCTGCTGGGCGTTTCCCGCATGGATAGCTTGCGTTTTGTGTTAGAAAACAGTTCCAAGCAATATTCGCAGGAAGAACAACTTGCCTTGGCGGAAGAAAAAAACCAAACCTACAAGGAATATTTGCAAACAATGTCCGGCGCCGACGTTGCCCAAGAGGTGCGCGACACGTTGGAAGTTTTGCGCCAAAAAGGCTTGAAGCTGGCAGTTGGTAGCGGCAGCAAAAACGCCCGCATCATTTTGCAAAAAACACAGCTGGAAAATTGTTTTGATGCCATTGTGGATGGTTCGGAACTAACTTTGGGCAAACCCAACCCCGAAGTGTTTCTAAAAGCGGCGCAAAAGGTGGGTGTTCCGCCTCAAAACTGCATTGTTGTGGAAGATGCCGATGCCGGCATAGCGGCGGCCAAAAACGGCGGAATGACAGCCGTTGCCATTGGCGAAGCGGCAAAAAGCGGCAACGCACATTTCACACTGGGCACCTTTGCCGATTTGCTTTCCGTTGTGGAAAAACTAAACGGCTAAATTCTGCCACCAATTGCATCTTTTCAGTGCCTTGCGTTAGTTTTGCATAAAACAAGCCCCAAATGCGTGCTGTTCGGGGCCAAAACACAACTAACTTGCATAGGCAACTTTGCAACAATTTCTTTACCAAACCGTCCAAACGGGCGGTTTTTGGTTTGTTTTCACTCTTGACAACAACTCGAATAGGCTGTATAATCTTACGGCAAGCGCAAAAGCGCAACAGCAAAAAACAAGGAGAAAAAACTATGTCCATTCCCACCCCTCACATCAACGCAAAAGAAGGCGATTTCGCAAAAACCGTGCTTATGCCCGGCGATCCGCTTCGCGCAAAGTATATTGCCGAACACTTTTTGAAAGACCCCGTGCTTGTTAACAACGTTCGTGGTGTGCAAGGCTACACCGGCACGTATAACGGCAAAAGAGTTTCCGTAATGGCTAGCGGAATGGGCATTCCGTCCATTGGTATTTATAGCTACGAACTCTACAACTTCTACGGAGTGGAAAACATAATTCGTATTGGTTCCGCAGGAGCAATTCACCCCGATTTGAAGGTGAGAAATCTTGTTTTCGGACAAGGCGCCTGCACCAACAGCAATTTTGCTCGTCAATTTGGTATGCCCGGCACAATTGCCCCCATTTGCAGCTACGATTTGTTGGAAAAAGCCGTTGCAACGGCAAAAGAATTGGGCTATGCCTATAAGGTTGGCAACATTCTTTCCAGCGACACGTTCTATGCCGACGAACCGTCGGAAGCATCTTCCGTTTGGGGAAAAATGGGCGTTTTGGCAGTGGAAATGGAATCCGCCGCATTGTATCTTAACGCCGCTCGCGCAGGCAAAAATGCACTTTGCATTTGCACCATAAGTGACCACTTGCTAACAGGCGAAGCTCTTTCCGCCGAAGAACGCCAAAACAGTTTCACCGAAATGATGAAGCTTGCTTTGGAAATTGCCTAGTGGCATAAAATTATTTTGCGCAAAATCAGTTTGTACGCAAAAAAACGGCGTGCAAAATTCACACGCGTGATAAGCCTTTGCTCAAATTGCAAAAAGTTGTGATATAATCCAAATAAAAAAACACGAAAGAAATTCTTTCGTGTTTTTTGCTATTTGGGGGCAACGTGTTCAAAGAAGTACGCAAAATTTTGGATAATATGTTGGGAGTGCAAGGGACGGGACTTCACTAATGTCTGGCAATTATAATATAGCTGTGATAAACGAATTGTGACAGATTGTTTTGGTATTCAAACCATATGGCAACAACTGCCAAAATGTTTATGCACAAAAAAACGCAAGGCACAGCAAAAGGCCTTGCGTTTTTGTTTTGAAAAAAGGTTTTCCGTTGCAACTGCGGTCGTGCGACTAGTCGAAATAAGTTTGGTTTTTGGGATAGTTGGCGTCGGAAGTTAGCTGAACGCCCAACTTGCGCAACACGGCCTCGTCGGCATGAGAAGGAATTTCCGTAACGTGCGCCTGACAATTTTTAAGTTTTGTCAGTTGATCCAGGGCCAATTCCGCCAGTGGGTTCACCGAGGCGGAAACGGAAAGGGCAATAAGCGCTTCGTCCGCGTGCAGTTGTGCGCTATTTTCGCCAAGATTTTGTTTTTTGAGTTTTTGTATGGGTTGCAAAGCTTGCGGTGCAATAAGCCGCACGTCGGGCAAGTTGGCAAGTTTTTTCACGGCGTTCAATAGCAGCGCCGCACTGGCCGAAAGCAATGCCGATGCTTTTGCAAAAACTTTTTCACCGTCAGGAAGCGAAAGGCAAGCGGCAACCGATTGCATTTTTTGGGCGTGCAAGCGTGCCGGCAACACCGTTTCTCTATCCTCGGCGCATAAATTAAGTTTGGAAAGTATAATATCCAGTTTATCCACAACGCCGTTGTCGCATTTGCCGCGGCGTGCTTGAACCTTTGCGTTTAGGTAGCGGCGGATAATTTCTTGTCTGCCGGCGTAGCAACATGCGTCGTCGTCGAAAATGCAAAATCCCGCCATGTTAACCCCCATATCGGTGGGGGAATTGTAGGGCGAACGCCCCATAACCTTGTTGAAAATGGCATTCAAAACGGGGAAAACTTCCACGTCTCGGTTGTAGTTGACGGCGGAAATGCCATAGGCCTGCAAATGCCATGGGTCAATCATGTTCACGTCGTCCAAATCGGCAGTAGCTGCTTCGTATGCAACGTTCACAGGGTGCGTCAAGGGCAGGTTCCACACAGGAAACGTTTCGTATTTGGCGTAACCGCAACGAACGCCACGCTTGTTTTCTTGGTACATTTGCGAAAGGCAAGTTGCCATTTTGCCGCTTCCCGGCCCCGGCGCAGTTACAACAACAATGTTGCGCGAAGTTTCAATAAAATCGTTTTTGCCCAAACCCTCGTCGGAAACAATGTGTCCCACGTTGTAGGGGTAGCCGTCAATGTGGTAGTGGCGGTAAACTTTTATGCCCAAACTTTCCAAGCGGTGTTTGAAGTTGACCGCAGCAAGGTTGTTTTGGTCAAATTGCGTTATAACAATGCTGCCAACGTACAATCCACGTTTGGTAAGTTCGTCGTATAAACGCAAAACGTCCTCGTCGTAGGTGATGCCGATATCCGCGCGCACCTTGTTCTTAGCAATATCCGTCGCGCTTATAGCAATAACAACTTCCACTTTGTTGGCAATTTTGGTAAGCATGGTAATTTTGCTGTCTGGCAAAAATCCCGGCAAAACACGTGCTGCATGATAGTCATCGAACAGTTTGCCGCCAAACTCCAAGTATAGTTTGCCGCCAAACTCTTCTAGCCTTTGTGCAATTTTTTGCGATTGCAGTTGCAAATATTTGTCGTTATCGAAACAAAGTTTCATTTTAAGCCTCGTATTCCTAAAAATTTTCCGGCAAGTTCTTTTTGTGCAAAAAGTAGAAGTCGAACAGGTATTCTCCGTCCGGAACGGCTCGCATTGCTTTGTGGGTTTGTTCCACATCGTAGGGCAAAGCAAACCGTTGGTAGCTGAAATTCTCGTCGTCGTAGCTTATGATTATTCCCCTTGCGGTAGATTGCGGATGACAACCCACACTGCCCACGTCTACGTATAGTTTTTTACCAACAAAGTCGCACGGTTCGTGCTTGTGCCCAAAAAACACCGCGTCGCAGTTGTAGTCGGCGTACATTTCGTCAAAAATTTCCACAGTAGGGCTGTTTACAATGGGAGCAAACACGTTGCCGTCCGTTGGCTGTTGCAAGCGGCAGTAGTGTTCAAAAACAACCTTTTTCTTGCCCAAAATGCGCATTGCAAACATTGGAAATTTTTCAATTTCTTGGCGACGGTGTTCCACTTGAGCAAAAACGTGCTTCTTGTGTCGTTCGGAAACGTGCGAACCAACCTTGTGAACGGCGTTGTTTTCCATAAAATCCCTGTCGTGATTGCCCATCAGGCAAACCACGCCATTTTCTAGCAACAGCTGCAAACATTCAGCCGAGTTTGCGCCAATATCCACCACGTCGCCGGTGTGGATAATTTCTTCACAACCTTCGTTTTTTAAGTGTTCAAGTGCAACTTGCAATGCTTGCAAATTTCCGTGCACGTCAGATATGACGCCGATTTTTTTCACGATAGTTTTCTCCTGTTGTTTACCAACTTATTATACATTCCGTTGCGGCAAAAAGCAATGGAACAACTTCAAAAATTTTCCATTTTTTCGAGCGGCTGTTGAATTGTCTTTTGCCCGCACACAGTCGCTTTAAAAAAACAAAAGGGACTTTTCTTGTCCCTTTTCCGTTTTTGTTTTCCAATGTTTGTGGGGCCCTTTTGCCGCTTGCTTTTTTTGCTGCGATGGTCAGGCTTGGCGACGTCAATTTGTTTGTCTGCCTTGCAAAACGAGGCCTTTCGATGCCATTTTTGCAAACCTAACAAACTTGCCAACTGCACGGTTTTCAGCGTGCGACGTTTGTTGCATGTTTGCGCTATTTTTCTAGGTCGCACAGCAGTTGCGGTTTGCCGTTTTCGAAGTAGCACACTTCCAGGCCTTGCGGAAGTTGTTGCACGACTGCATCAAAGTTGGCGCACAAAATGCTTTCGTCGTGGCAGTCGCTGCCAATGCAAATAAGTTTGCCTCCAACACTTGCGTAGTATGCGGCGTTTTCTATGCTAGGCAAGGTGTAGTCGCCGCCATAGCGCAGTTGCGAAGTGTTCAGCTCTGGCACTATGCCATTTTTCACACACAGCCTAAGCGTTTTGTGCAGCATTTCGGTGTCTTCTTGATAGTCTTCGTGATAGCGCTTTGGCATATCCACGTGTCCCAAAACGTCAAACTGGCCAAACGTAACCATATCTTGCACGCACTTGTCGTAAAGGCGTTCGTATTCGTGGTTTGTGTAGTGGCGCGGTGGCAGGTAGTCGGCTGGGCGATGAACCGAACCTATTATAACGTCTGGTGCAAGACTTTTCAAAAAAGCCAATTCTTTGGGATTGAGGTGTGGTTCGCCCATTTCAAAGCCCAAAAGCAATTTCACTTTGCCAGCGTATTGCGCTTTTAGTTTGTGAAATTCTTCCGCGCGACGGCCAAATTCAAAATCGTTAAAAGTGTTGAAATAGGGTGTGCAATCGATGTGATCGGTGAAGCAAACCACGTCCACTCCAAGTTCTAACGCCTTTTGCGGATAGTTTGCCATGGGCGTGTCGTTATCGAAGCTGTATCCAGTGTGCACGTGCGTGTCGCAACGCAAAATTTTTTTCATGTGTCACCTCGCGTTTATAATACGCCTTTTGACGTGCGGTGTCAATGGCAAATTCAAACAAGGCGCAGTTTGGAGTGGGTTCTTGCGTTTTTCAACTTGTTCGTCGCAACGCCTTGTGTTGCAAAAAATGTCGAAAAATGTCGAAAGTTATCTAAAGGTTGTGTATCAAAAAAGGGCTGCCAAAAACGTGGTACGTCGCGCAAACTTTTGGACTTTTAGTAGCAACCTGTCATGAAAACGCTCACGCGGCCCCCAAAAATTGAAACAATCAGCATAAAAGCAAAATAGCGGCAATCATCAGCCGCTATCACAATTAAAATAAAATTTTTGATAATTTTTGTCGAAAAATGCCGAA
>CAZFTO010000016.1:0-27329 GCA_964521735.1 uncultured Oscillospiraceae bacterium
ATGACAAATTAAAATTTTTTCCAACTTTTTTCGCCTTACATCTTGACATTTTCAAAAAAATTATATAAAATTGCCACATTTTTTTCACTTTGTTGCACTGCCGACATAATTTTGAGTTCAACTGCTTTTTGCAGGCTCTTTGCCACTACGTTTTTGCATTAAACGCGCAAAAACCTTTGACAAAACGACACTGCTTTCGCCTGATTTTTTCACCTTTTAGGGGCGCCCACCAGGACCGCCACCAGGACCGCCACCAGGACCGAACATGCCCGAACCAGTGCCATAGATAACGCCGGTTAGTTTGATTGTTTGAGATTGCGTACCGGTTGTGAGCATGTAGGTTTCGCCAATTTTCAAATCGGGGCAGCTGATAACTACGCTGGCGTACCACTTTGTGGGCTTGAAACGCAACATTTCTTTGCCGCCTTGTGTTGACAACACCACTTCGCCGTTCGTGCGCGTGCAATCAACCATTATTGAGCATTGCGTAGATTTTTCGCCAAAGTTTTGCGCCATGCCGCTGGAGCCGGTTGCCACCAGCACACCACCAGTGATTTGCGCATTGCCGTCGTAGTCGATGGCGCTGTTTCCGTTGCCAACAGGGCCACAAACGTAGCATTCGCCACCGGTAACAAATAAATTGCCGTTAGAATCTATTCCGTCGCCATTGGCAAAAATTTTGACAGAACCACCACTGATTTTTATGTAGCAGTTTTCGTCCGCCACAAACTGATCGGGACGCCCGCCAAAGCCGCCAAAGCCACTTTTATCTTTGCCGCCAGCAGCATTAAAGCCGTCGTCAGTGGCGTGAACGGATATAGTGCCGCCCATTATATCTACCGTTTGGCCCTCGACGCCTTCGTAACTTTCGTTGATGGTTATTTGGCCACCACGAATTGCAACGTTGCCATCGGCGTGAATTCCATCGTCATCACTGGTGCAAGTTATTTCACCACCTTGAACGTTGATGTTCTTTTTGCTGTGAATGGTATCGCAAGAGGAAGTTATATCCAAAACGCCGCCAGCGATAAGCAAATTGCCGCTAGCATAAAGTCCTGCGCCACTGCTGTGTGCATTTAGTGTGCCGCCCAAAAATTGCAACTGCCCGCTTGCTTCGATGCAATCGGATTGCGCTTCGATGGCGAAATTGCCGCCTTCAACAAACACGTAGCCCATGGCAGAGTCGGTGTCGTGCACACAATGTATACCGTCTGTTCCTGCCGTTAGGTTGTAGGCGCCACTGGCAATGCGAACGCTGTTGTTTGCGTTTAGAGCGGATTTTTGCGAAACTACAGTTAAATTTACGGAAGCACACACAAGGTCGTCCTTGGAGACAATTCCGTGCCCTTGCAAGCAATTAACCGTCAAAACGCCGTTGCCGTTGATGGTTAGATCGTCTTTGGAAAACACCGCCGCATCAACGTTGTTTTGATCCACCGCAACAAACGGCTGTGTGGTTTGCAACGTGTTGATAGTGCCTTGCGCTACCGTCACAAAAGTTTTGGCTGCCTGACGCACGTAGATTGCCGCAGAAGTTTCGCAAGTTATATGAGCGCCGTTCAAGACGATTTGCACTTTGGCCGTTCTTGCGGCGTCAACCACTATTTGCCCCTTGCCGCTGCCGCTAAAAACGTACACGCCGTCTGCAGAAATTGTTAGCACTTGGTTTTTGATACTGACCGTGTTGGAACTGCACGAAAAGCCGTTTGCCGAAACGGTGACGAACGTTGCGCCACCGGCATCGTAGTCTGTTTCTAAATCGCGTTGAGAAAACAGCGTGGCGGAATCGAGCGGCTTTATTGTTACGGAAGTATCCTCATCGGTACTACCGGCGCCCGTGGGCGTACACGCACACAACGCAACAAGCAAAAACAGCGTTGCAAGCATCAATGCAAACAAACTTTTTTTCATTACTAGTCCTCCAACAACGGTCGTGCCAAAGCACAAAGAGTTTTCCTTGCCATTATAGTGGATTGCTGCAAAACTGTCAAGCCGCACAAGCCTCTGCCGTCGAACGACGAGAACACACCGGCTAACCATTTGATGGCTGCAAGCAACCACCACTGTGCGCCACAACATACAACACGCGCCATCAAAAGAAACGTATTAACCACTGCGCCGCGCATACAGGCTATTTCAACGCAAAGACGACAAGCCTATGTTTGCGCCAGCCACTATCAAAAACACGCAAACGCGCGGCAAAATTTTTCATCCCGTATTGCGTGCCAAAGTTTTTTAGCATATAAAGAAAGCGAATGTGCAATTTTTTGCAACGTTTACGACACCATCAAAACGGAAATACAACCGAGAAGCCAACAAACTTTACCACTTGTCTTTGACAACTAGCCACGACCTTACGCAATACCGCGACTATTTTGCCCAGCAATTGCAACATCCTAACGAAGCCGACGTTATATGCCACGACTACCAGTTGTTTGACAAAGTTTTCGAAAATATTGACCTTTTGAAGAAAGAATAGCAGCAAACTGTCGCAAAAAAAAGACAACGTGTGCTTTAAAAACAAAACAAAAGCACAAACGGTATCACACGAACCGTGCAAAATGGTTGTGCGCAGAACCGCACGACACGCACCTTAAAGTGCAAACGGAACAGTTTTTTGCGTTTGAGTTGTACCATTGCCACAAAACAAAACGAGCCTTTTATGTTGAAAGACTCGCTTTTTTCGCAAAAAAAATCTGTTCCGCAACAGATGCTGCGGAACAGATTGAAAATGTCTTTTTGCTTTTTGCAAAGTTTGTGCAACAATTATTCTTCTTCTTGCAATCTCTTTGCTTCTTCCACAATTTTGGGAACGTTTTGAGCAGGAACTTCTTCGTAGCGAACAAATGCAAGTTCGTACTTGCCGCGGCCTTGCGTCATGGAACGCAAATCGGTTGCGTACTTCAAAATTTCCGAAAGAGGAGCTTCGGCGGTTACAAGTTGTTTTCCGTTGACAACTTCCGTGCCCATAATGCGGCCACGACGTTTGTTCATGTCGCCCATAACATCGCCAAGATAGTTATCGGGAACAACAATCTTCAATTCGTAGATGGGTTCGAGCAACACGGGACCGGCCTTTGCACAACCATCTTTATAGGCAAGTTTAGCAGCCATTTGGAATGCAATATCCTTGCTGTCTACGGGGTGAGAAGAACCGTCGAACAACGTTGCCTTCAAGTTAACCATGGGATATCCAGCCAAAACGCCCTTTTGAATGGCGTCGCGCAATCCCTTTTCTACCGAAGGAATGAATTGACGAGGAACGGTGCCGCCAACTACTGCATCGACAAATTCGAAAACGCCATCTGCTGCGCCCGGTTCGAAACGAACTTTACAGTGACCATATTGTCCTGCGCCGCCCGATTGTTTTTTGTGTTTGCCTTCGCCTTCTATGCACTTGCGGATGGTTTCACGATAGGCAATGCGAGGATCGGACAAAACAGCTTCGCACTTAAATTTAGATTTGAGCTTTTTGCAAATAACGTCAAGTTGGGTTTCGCCCAAACCGGACAAAATCATTTCGCCCGTTTCGGCCTTGGTAACGGTGAAGGAAATATCTTCGTCTTTCAATCTGGAAAGTCCACCAAACACTTTGTCTTCGTCGCCCTTGTTTGCGGCATACACTGCGCGAGAATATACGGGGCTGGAAAGCACAACGGGATCGATAACGATATCTTTGCTATCGGAAAGAGTGTCGCCTGTGGAAGTTGCAGCAAGTTTGGTTAGGCAAACGATATCGCCTGCGCAAGCAACTTCGGCAGGTTCTTGCTTTTTGCCTTTCAAGAAATAAACAGTGCTGATTTTTTCTTGAGAACCGCGAGTTGTGTTGTTCAAAGAAATGCCGCCTTTGATTGTGCCGGAAACAACTCTGAACAAAGTCAATCTGCCAAAGCTATCGGCAATAGTTTTGAATGCGCGCAAAACAACGGGACCGTTATCTTCTGCTTTGAGTTGAATTTCTTCTTCGCCTTTTTTAGCGGTGGTAACTTTGATGGAGGCATTGGGAAGCATATCCACGATGGCATCCATAAGGCTCTTGATGCCTTTGTTTGTAAGTGCGGAGCCGCCCAAAACGGGAACGGTTGCGCCGGCAAGCAAGCTAGCAGCAAAACCACTGGATACTTCTTCTTCACTCAAAGTGCCTTCTTCGAAGAACTTCATCATAAGTTCTTCGTCCGTTTCTGCGGAAATTTCCACAATTGCTTCACGAGCAGCTTCCACTTCGCCTTGAAGTGCAGCGGGAACGTCTGCGGAAACAGCATCGGATTGAAGATTTACGTAGGTGCCGTTGATAACGTTTGCGTAGCCAACCAATTTGTGTCCTTCAAGTTGAGGAACAACAATGGAAGTTACCTTGCCAAATTTTTGTTTGATAGCTTCGACTGTTGCGGGGAAGTTTGTGTTTTCCTTATCGATGCCGTTAACAAAAATCATAGCGGGGATTTTGTGTTCCGTGCAATATTCCAACGCCTTTTCCGTGCCTACGGACATGGAACCGGATGCGCTGGTTACTATTACGGCACTATCTGCAACGGACAATGCTTCCAACATTTCGCATTCGAAATCGAAATATCCCGGTACGTCGATGATGTTGATTTTTGTGCCTTTGTAGGTGCAGTTTGCAACGGAAAGACTAATGGAAATTTTGCGCGCAATTTCTTCTGTGTCGAAATCCATTGTGGCGTTTCCGTCGTCCACTCTACCCAATCTATCCGTGGCTCCGGCATTGAACAAGATTGCTTCTGCCAACGTCGTTTTACCTTCACCGCTGTGCCCGATAAGTGCTATGTTTCTGATGTCTTTTGCATTTACTGCCATTATTAGTACTCCTAGAAAAAATTTGCTCGTTGCCTTGTACAACAAGCCACCGCCTATAATTATATACTATATCAAATCTTTTTTCAAGGGGGTTACAACAATTCGTCAAGAAAAAAATTATATTTTTCCAATAAATTTTCGTTATTTTCGCCAAAAACATGCACTGTAGGCTCGGCCGCCCTATTTTTTTTGAAAGTTTTGCGCATTTTGCGCGCAACGCCATCCAACCCGTCGAAAATTTTTGCGTTGGGAAAAACGCGTGAAAAACAGTTTTTATACAAATTCATACTGCTGTTGCCCAATGCAATGCAATCGAAACTTCCTGCGTATTTTTCCATGTTTTCGGCAACGTAGGCAACAACGGTGCGTTCGTCGGCGCCACTTTCGGCAAGGCGCGAAAAATCGGGCAATGCAAGCGGAATGACGCTTTGGAAACGTTTGGCGTGCTGTGCCACCACCTCGTCGCCAACTGCCAAAACTTGCGATGCCGTGTAGGTGCAAGAATGCACAAGTGGAATTTCGCATCCGAACAAGGGCAATGAGCTTTGCCGAGACAGCGTTTTTGCAGTTGTCATAGCAAGCGCCACCGACGAAAACACAACTGCATCGAAGTTTTCGTTTTGTGCATAGTTAAGTGCGCGATAGGCAACGTCAAAAAGCTGCTTGGCACTGCATTCCCCAAGCGGAAAAGATTGCCCGAAAATGAGCACGGTGTAGTCGGCCGGCAAACAATAACAAAGTTTGTTGACAGTGGGAAATGCGCCAACGCCGTCATCTACAACAAGAATTTTCATCTGAAACACCTCCCGGAATGCGTTCCTTTTATTGTACGCCACGACACGGCAAAAAATGTTGGACAAATTTGCACTTAACGTTGGCACTTTTGCCGCTTTGGCAAGCCACGCAAACAACACTAAGTGGCAAAAACCAGAACACCCAAATACAATACAACGGCTGTGAGAACACCACCTCTGCAACTTTTTTTGACGAAACGTGCATATAGGCATAGGATATTTCCGGGAAAAATTGACGATAAATTTAGGTGATTGTGTGCCGCAACGACTTGCAACACGCAAACGCAAAGCTTGCAAGGCAAAAAACGTTTACATTCCGTAAAAAAAGTGGTATACTTACCAAGCAAACTGTTTTGGGGGTGTTTTTTAGATTCGCCCGGCGTTAAAGATGGTTTGATAAGCGTGCCGAAGAGTCTGCTTCGATAAAAAGACAACCTTAAATTAAACGCTAATAATAGCACAAGCCGTTCCTTCAACAGAATGGCACTCGCTGCGTAACTTAAACGCGCGCATCGACTTTTGTTTTCGTCTGCGGCAAAAGATCCGGTGTCAGAAAGCGGACGTCGCAAATTATCGTTTGGTTTGACGGCGGTTTGCTAAAAAAATAAACCTTGGTGTGCAATTGCCTGTTTGTTGGAAGTTGCACACGACACCTAAAAACAAACTGCGCACGGAGAAAGTTAGATGGTCTTGCGTTGGTACACGGGTGCAATTCCCGTCACCTCCACCAGAAAAAAAGCACTTGCGGCGGCAAGTGTTTTTTTAGTGAAGCGCGCTGTTGCTGCGCATGGAAAACCAAGCAAGATGGGAAAATCGTTTTGGCGGCATAAGAAGGCAACTACGCCACCAACACCACTTGTGATGCATTTATAATTGCAGCAAAAGAACCCGGCGAAACGGAGATTACCAGCAACACGCTGTGGCAATTGTTTTTGACAACACAAACTTGACGGCAGAAATTGTTGTTGGTCGCAACTGGTACGATCCTCACAAATACAACGTGCTAACCGTTGTTGCAACAACGATGGCGATTTGCAACTGAACAAAATTTATAACGGCAATGCACGAAAATTGCCGTTGTTTTTCTTTTTCAGTTTGCTTGTTAACAACCGCTGTTTGTGATAAAATACCAAAAGAAGACGGCGCAAAAACGCAAACCGTATTCAATTTTTGGCGGCAAATGCACTAGCCGCAAATAGGAGGACTTTATGGCAAAATCTAAAAAACACGTTGGCAACAACGTTGTTTACGCACTTTTATACATTTTGATAGGCGTGCTTTTCATCGTTTTCAAAAACAGCATTTTGGGTTGGCTTATGACCATTGCCGGCGTTGTGTTTATTGCGTTGGGTGTGTTGGACATTTTGCACAAAAATATTACACTTGGCGTGATTGAGGCAGTGATTGGCATAGTTATTATTCTTGGCGGATGGCTGTTTGTGGAAATTGTTTTGATAATTTTTGGCGCGCTGTTGATAGTTAAAGGCGCAACTGACCTGATTAAGCAACTACAAGGCCGCAAAAACGCCGTTAAAATTATTGTTGCCGTGCTTACGATTGCAGTGGGCATTTTGCTTATTGTTAGCAAATGGGTAGCGTTGGAATGGTTCTTTGTTCTTTTGGGCATTATGTTTATTATCAACGGCGCTTTTGCGCTGTTGCAAAAATAACACCACTACGCTAATTGAAAACACCTTGAAAGTTGGTTCTTTCAAGGTGTTTTTTTGTGAAAACTCGTGTTTGTTTGCCGCCTGCTTGGGTGCCGAACACCATGCAAATTGCAAAAATTTGCAAAAGCAATGCAAAACTAATCGTGGTTTTTGCGCAAAACGTTTAGCAAAACGTAGATGCCAATCAGCGCCACCACCGAAGCTGCTAGCACAACGTAGCTTGTGGCAATGCTAACTTTATTATCGAAAAAGTACAAGTTGCAGTCGACGGAATCCTTTATGCCTTCCAAAAGTTGAACAGGAACGTTGATTTTTTCCATTTCGCGAAAAACACCATCCAACGTGTGGTTGCGTATCAGCGAAGTGCCGTAGGTTCCGGGTAAAAAGCTTAGTGTCTTTTGTAAACCACTGCCAAAACTGGAAATTGGCATATAGGCCCCGCAAATAAATCCGTAGCCTGCGCTTACTATCGTGCCCACAGCCGAGCATTGACCCGTTGTTGACAAATTGCAGTTCACAACGGAAGACAATGCAGTGCCAAACAGCGACAGTAACAGCACGTCCAAGCACATAAGCGCAACGTCGGCGAAAGAAAGGTACCAACCGACAACAGCCAAATAGCCCAAACAAATGGCAAGTGCTGCATAGCAAATGATGAGCGTAACCAGCGCGCAGGAAATGAAATAGCTCAAAGCCAAAGTGGATTTTTTGACTGCGCTCATGGTAAGGTCGCGGCGGGCACCGCTTATTTTATCTTGCACCATAAGCAAATTGGAACAAAACGCCACCGTCACACAGCTTACCGCAAGCAGCGACGACACCAATTGTCCGCCCACCGTTGCATCGATAATAGCTTCGTCAATGGCAAAGCCTTCGGGAATGGCGCCGACAAAAGAATCTTTATAGACGTTGGCCAAAAAAGTTGCATACAGCACAAGCAAAATCATCGGGGTGATGAGGGATGTGAAAAAACTGCCCTTATCCTTGAAAAATAATTTGCAATTGCGTTTGATCAATGCGCCGAGTCCCATCATTTCAGGTCACCTCCCACAAGATTTTTGCCAGTGACGGCCAAAAACACGTCGTCCATTTTGCCCTTTGTTATTTCGTAGTCGCAAAACAACGAGGGGTTTTGCAAAATAAGTTCCGTTGCCTGCTGCGTGTTAGCAATTTGCACACGAAAACCATCACGAACGGCAATGTAGGGGCGCTGCAAGGCCTTTACAGCTTGTTCTTCCACGTTATAGAAAGTTACATAGTCGCCGGCATAGGCGTTTTTAAGCTCCAACGGAGTGCCTTCTGCAACAATTTTGCCACTATCCAAAATGACGACAAAATCGGCATCTGCCGCTTCTTCCATGTAGTGCGTGGTCAAAAACACCGTTAGGCCTTCACGCTTGCGAAGGTCGTTCACCACGTCCCACAAAAGCTTGCGCGTTTGCGGATCTAATCCCGTGGTTGGTTCGTCGAACACCAAAATTTTGGGATTGTGCAACAATGCGCGAGCAATATCTATTCTGCGGCGCTGTCCGCCGGAAAGTTTGCCGACGGGCCTGTTCAGGAAGTCTTCGAAATCCAAAAGCTTTGCCAATTCGGCAAGGCGTTGCTGAAATTGCTTGCCTTTTATGCCATACAAGGCCGCTCTGCTTTGCAAGTTATCTCGTGCACTTAGGGAAGAATCCAAGGCGGAATTTTGAAACACTACGCCCAACTTGCACTTGACTGCGGCACAATTGTTATCCAAATCGCACCCATCAATTTGCACGGTGCCACTATCTTTGGAAAGTTGACCGCACATTATGTTGATGGTTGTGGATTTTCCTGCACCGTTCACACCCAAAAAGGCGAACAGTTCCCCTTCTTTTACACGAAAACTAAGGTTTTGCACGGCGTGAACTTGGCCAAAACTTTTGTTAAGTCCATCAATTTCTATTATGTTTTTCACTTTTTCTCCTCTTTTTATATCGTACGACAAAACTGAATTTTGTCGCATAATTTTGATTTATGTTATGGGTGAGAATAATTACAGCACAAAACATTGGTTTTGCGAGGCGCGAATATCTTTGCAACAAATTCTTCCACGAAGAAATTCGTTATCTTTTCAACAGGAGATACAATCGGGCTTGCAATTTAGCAAATAACTATCGAACATTTTGCGACACAACGTGGCATGGCGCCAAACTTTGTTAGCTGGTTCAACAAGTTATTTATTTGACTTTCCGCGTAGATGACGTTAATTGCACCCTCTTCGGCCAAACACCACAAAGCAACTAGTTTGTTCTTGTGCGTGGAGACAATGCAATAAGTCGGCGCAACTATCCCAAAATTGCAAGATTTCTCTTGTTGTGTCCATATTTTCAACCGTAAACAAAAGAATCAACAATCGACTAAACAAGCAATTTTTGTCTGACGGCATTTATGCTTAGAATTGTTGCCACTATTTTTGTTTGAATTTTCCGTATCTGCACCGCACGCTGACAAAACTTTGACGTTCGGCTCCCAACAAGTTGTCCATCTCGTCGGCGACAGATTGAAAACGTGCGTTCATAAAGTGCACCACGACGTAGTTTACTTGTTTTATGCTGCCGCCTGCCGCCTTGCAAAAGGTTTTGACGGGGGCCGGCACGGAAAACATCCACACGGGTGTGCAAATTGTTACACTATCATAGGTGGCATAATCTACACCATCCGGCACTAGTGGCATATCCCAATTGTGCATCGAAAAGCGACCACACCACCAGAAGCCAAGCGTGCCTTCTGTGCGTTCGATGGTTTTTATTTGATGCACCACGGCGCCTGTGGCGTTGGCACGTTCGTAGGCCAACTTTTTTGTGTAGCCCATTCTTGAAAAGTACACTACCGCAAGTTTGGGGTTTGTGCCCACGTTGGGATAATCGGCTTCGTTGAAGTGAAAACTTTCTTGACTGTGAAACACCGTGGCGCACACGCCGGCAATGGCTTGACAAACGCCAAACACAAAGTAGATTGTGGACATAAAGTTGAAAGGTAAAATGCAAAATTGTATGCATATCCACGCCATAAGCGTGATACCAAACACGCCACCCAAAATAGCGCCGATTTTTTTGTTGGCAAACAGCAAACACGCCGCAACAAGGTTGGTCAATCCGTTTACCACAAGCAACATGATACCGGAAAACACGAAGTTTTGAAAAAGACTTTCTGCAAAGGGCAAAACTTGAAAATATGGCAACATTGCATCCATACCCAACGCCTTGCCACTTGGATCTGCTAACATTCCCCAAGCACCTGCAACTGCGCCTATGCCAACAAACAACGTCCAGAAAATAAGCACTTTTCTGGCTGTGTTGTAGCGAGAACTATTATTTTTGTTGTTTTTCATTGAAAAATCCTCCCCAAAAGCACGCTACGCTTTAGCTGTTGTTGCACCCAATCTTTTGCAAATGCAAGTTGTTCTTTGGCGTGAAACCAGTGTTCGCCACCCGACATGACGGTGAGCGTTGCTTTGTGGCTATTTGCGAACTACGCAACGGTATCACAAGGCACAAGACAATCGTGTTCGCCATATACTACTGCCGTGTTGCTATCTTTGTTGTTATTTGCGATATCGTTTTGAAGGTCTATCAAAAACGATTTGCCCATATTCTACCCCTTTTGTCCGTTGACAATGTCGGCATAAATTTCTTCGGGAATCATGGGCGAACAAATTGCTTGCAGCAGTTCGTCGTCGATTTTGCCACTTTTGGCATATTGTCGGCCCCCTTCGCGAACGACTTGCAACCTTGGTTTGGTTACCGCTTCTGCTTCTGGCACATTTAACATGGGTGTTTCGGGCACGGTGATTATCGTATGGTTTGCGGGGAAAAGCAACTTGAACTGCGTGACTGCCGCTTCAAAATTGTGCTTACTGTTGGGAAAGCCGCAACCGCACATCATAAGATATTTAAGGTGAGAATAGTCCCCCTTGCCGACGTGCTCGTAGCGCTCGCCAACCTTTTGCATTTCCATGGAAGAAAGAGGCAAAATACGGTCGATAATGGCCTTTAGCGGCGCAGGCATTCCGTAGCAATAAAGCGGAAAGCTGAACAACAACAAATCTGACTGCAACATTTGTTGCAAAAGGTCTTTCATGTCGTCGTTTATTACGCAACCATCGCCGCTGCGCATGCAATGGAAACATCCGGTGCAATATTTAACGTTGCAATCAACTGCGTTGACAATGCTGATTTCATTTTGAGAAACGTCGTTCATGCCTTGCAAAAATGAGTTGGTAAGGTGCATAACGTCGCTGTTTTGGCGTTTAGGACTGCCGTTTAGTACCATTATTTTCATGTTGATTTTCCTTTTGCTGTTTTGCTATTAGTAGGGTTTACAAATATTTTTTTGTTTTTTCGAATGCTAGCACTGCGGCAAATTGTGACGTTAGCATTTCGCTAGCTTCATTGGGGGAAAAGCTGCACACCTTTGTTGCACACATTGCGCCCAGGCCGAAAGTGAACACCAGCATGGTGCGGAAAACTCGATTTGATTGTTCTTCCGTTAGACCATAGTCTTCCTCTAGCGCAATGATACTTTCTTGCACACCACTGCCCAACTTAGATATTAGATTTTCAAAATTTACACCATTTTCGTTTTCTTGCAAAAACAAAAACTTGAATAAATTTGGCTCGTTCATGGCAAAAACAACCAATTTCATGCCAATTTGCTTGAAATGCGGCATGTCTCCCGGTATTTGCCATTCTTCAACACGGCGCAGGGCTTCCGCCCACACTTCGTCGGAAATTTCTTTCATGGACGAAAACACTGTGAAAATGGGGCTAGCAGAACAATTCAACTTCGCGCGCAAACTGTTTGCAGTTAGTGCTTCCACACCACTTTGCGCAACAACTTGCAAAGCACAATCAATTATTTCCTGTCTTGTAAATTTGGGTTTTGGTGGCATCGTTGTTCTCCTTAACTCGATTACTCGTTCTAGAACGACCATTCTAGTTTAATTTATTATACTACTTTTATGGCGACAGTCAAGAATTTTCGATATTATTTTGACACTTTTTTGAAATGCATCGTCCAACCTTTGAACAAAGGACGTTATGGGTTGTGAAAAGGTGTTATCCCAAAAATTGAAATGCTGAACAATAAGCAGGCACGTTTGGCACTGCTGCATACAAATTATACTTCACACAAAAACGCGACGTTTTTTGATTTTGCACCAAATTGATTCGCTTTGTGCACAAAAAATAGGTGACGTAGCACAAAAAAACGACGCAACTAAGCGTTGCGTCGTTAAGCTTTGTTATAAACCAGCTTTTGCTTGCAATTGTTGTTTGGAAAATTGCAAAGTATACAAATTGTAGTACCGACCTTTGTTTTTAAGCAGCTGATCGTGATTGCCTTGCTCCACTATTTCGCCGTGCGACAGCACAATTATGTTATCGGCGTGTTGTATAGTGGAAAGTCGGTGCGCAACCATAATCATTGTGCCAACGTTCATCATTTTGGAAAGAGAATCTTGAATTAGAACTTCCGTTTCCGTATCGATATTGGCCGTTGCTTCGTCCAAAATCATAACTTCGGGTTTGTGAATTATGGTGCGTGCGAAGGAAAGCAACTGGCGCTGACCTGCGGAAAAGTTGTTGCCGCGTTCCCGCACTTCTTCATCCAAGCCCTTGGAAAGTTTTGCAATGAACTTATCGGCATTCACGTAGCGGCAAGCTTCTTCCACCTGTTCGTCGGAGAATTCTTCGCGCAAAACAATGTTGCTGCGAATGGTGCCGGCAAACAGGAAAACGTCTTGCAACATTTGTCCAAAGTGCTTACGCAAGGAACTTATTTTTATTTTGCGAATGTCGATGCCATCTAGCAAAATTTGACCTTTTTGAATGTCGTAGTTGCGGCACAGCAAAGACAAAATAGTTGTTTTGCCGCTTCCCGTTGCGCCCACAAACGCCACTGTTTGTTTGGCTTTTATGTGGAAACTTACGTCTTTTAGCACCCATTCGCCTTCGTTATAGGCAAACCAAACGTTTTTGAATTCGATGTCGCCATCAACTTTTTCCAACTCGACGGCATCTTCTTCATCCACAACGCCCGGCTGAATATCCATGATGGTGAATATTTTTTCGGCCGAGGCAAATGCCGATTGCAAACGGTGGAATTGTTCCGCCAGACTTTGAATGGGGTTGAAGAAACGAGAAATATACATGTAGAACGCAACCACAATATCCGCTGTGATGGCTTGTCCCATAAACTGCCAACCGTCAATGTAACCTTTGCTTCCAAGGAAGAACAGACACAAAACGGAGGAAATATACAACATGTAAACGGAGGGACGGAAAATACCAAACACAAAAACTTGTTCCTTTTGCGCTTGATAAAGTTTGTCGCACTTGGTGTTGAATTCGTCTACCTTTTGTTCTTGGCGGTTGAAAATTTGTATTATTTTCATGCCGCTTAGGTTTTCCGAAAGGAAGGTGTTTACGTCGGTGAAACCATCCTTAACTTTGCGGAAAGCACGACGCGAAAACTTGCGGAACATGACGGTGAACAGCACCACGAAGGGAACGAAGCACAAAACCATTAGAGTGAACAAATAGTTGATGCACAACATTGCCACCAAAACGCCCACTATAACAAAGCAGTTTTGCACCAAGTTTACTAACATTCCCGTGAACATCATGGAAATTGTGCCGGTATCGTTGGTTACACGCGTTACAAGTTTGCCAACGGGTATTTGCGACAATTGCGCGTGCGACAAACTTTCGATGTGACTGAACACGTCCTCACGCAGTTGAGAAACAATTTTTTGACCAGTTTTTTGCAACAAAAGCGATTGGCAATAGCTGCAAACAAGAGAAGCAATCAAAATGCTTGCATAAAGACCAACTTTCAAAAACAGTTCCGCCAGTTCAAAATCGTTTTTAACCAGTTTTTCAATATCCGAAACCAACAGCGGAGCAACGATGCTATACGCAATGGAAAACAGCATCATCACGCCCACCAAAACAAAAACTTTTGCATAGGGCTTTGCATAAACAAGCAAACGTTTGAACAGTTCGCCGTCCTTCATTTTTCTGTCGAAGCCCATTGCTTCCTTTTTGTCCTTAACGGTGACGTAAGCCAAAATTAGCACGGTGGAAAACACACCTATTATTGCGCCTACTATAAGAAGGGGAAGATACTCAATCATTGCTCCATTCCTCCTTTTCTTCTTCTAGTTTTTGCAACTCTACCATGTTTTTGTAGTCGGGACAGGTTTCAACAAGCCTTTCGTGCGTGTCGAAGCCAAGCACCTTGCCGTTATCCAAATACAAAACTCTATCCAAATTTTGCACCGAAGAAACACGGTGTGCAATTAGAATTGTAGTTTTGCCGCCCCTGTTGGCCGCAAGATTGGCCAAAATAACCTTTTCGGTGTCGGTATCAACAGCCGAAACAGAGTCGTCCAAAATTAGCACAGAGGCATCTTTCATCAATGCGCGTGCAATTGAAATGCGTTGTTTTTGGCCTCCGGAAACGGTGACACCACGCTCGCCAAGCAAAGTTTCGTAGCCATTGTGGAATTCGGCAATGTTTTCGTGCACGGCGGCAAGTTTTGCCACTTCCTCCACTTGTTCACCCGTTGCTTCGTCCACACCGAAAGTGATGTTGTTGGTGATGGTATCGCCAAACAAATAGTTATCCTGCGGAACGTAGGCACAAAAACTGCGCAGGCTGTCGATTGTGACGTCGTTGACGTCGTGACCATCCACAAACAACATGTCGCGAGGCACGTTGTAGCAACGCAAAATTAAATCGGCCAGAGTGGTTTTGCCACTGCCCGTTTTGCCTATCACACCAATGCTTTCGCCCGCCTTTATGCTAAACGAAACGTTGCTAAGTGCATCGTAGTCGCCATCGGGATAGCGGAAGGTTAGGTTTTTGAACTCGATGTTGCCATCGAAGCCTTGCAATGCAACGGCGCTTGCGTCGTCCTTTACTTCGTTGGGGGCATCCAGCAGTTCGGAAACGCGTTTTAGTGATGCTTTGCCACGAGAAGAAAGGTCAATTAGTTCCGTTATGGACATTACCGGCCAAACGATTGCGTTGAAGTAGCCAATAAATTCCATAAGTTCGCCGGCATCGAATACTTTTTGATAAACCAAGTATCCGCCGTAGCCCAAAATTACGCAAATTACCGATTCGACAAACAGCGTGACTGTTATGTTGAGCAACACGCTTATTTTGGTATATTCCACGTTGGCTTTTTCGTTTTTCTTGTTCAAACGGCGGAAGGCAAGCAGTTCCTTAAATTCCTTTACGAACGCTTTTACCACCGCTATGCCGGAAAAGTTTTCCTGCGAAAAATCCGAAAGTTCCGAAAAGGCTTCTTGACGGGCATCCCACTTTTTTGTTATGTATTTGCCCACAATAACGCCGATTGTAACCATCAACGCCATGGGTATCATGGAATAGAGAGCCAGCTTCCAATCCATCCGTATCATTTTGTATAGTGCCATTGTGCCCAGCGCCAACGAGTCGCACAGCATCATGACGCCCCAGCCGAACGATTCGTTCAACGTATCCAAATCGTTGGTGAAAAGGGACATCAAGTTGCCCACTTTGTTGCGTTGATAAAATTGCAACGGAAGTGTTTTGCAGTGCGCAAACATTTCTTCACGCAGGTGTTTTTCCACACGCACTCCGGGAATGAAAAAGCACACGCGCCACAAAAAGCGGCCGATAACCATCACGACAATGACGCACAGCATGGGAATGCAAATTTCGTTCCACAGCACGTTTTTGTCGAACGGCACGTCCACACCACCAACGTTCACAACGCCGTTGTTTAATCCCGTTATTATAAGGCCGTAGATCTCGGGTATTTTCAGCTGAAAATAGTCCACGGCAAGAAGCGCACACATGCCAAAAACAAGCAGCCATGAGTAACGCAAATAGTATTTGTTTATGTGTTTGCCAAAAACCATTTTTTCCTCTTATGTTAGTAAATGTATAAATATTTAATTATTGTAAACCAATATACAAAATTTGGCAAACGATTTGCGTTGCGACAAACAATTTATGCACTATTTTTAACATGTTTTTCTTTTTTACAACAAAAAACGGCCGTCTTTAGACGACCGAGTTAAGCTAGTTTTAGCAGTTCGCTTAAACTTTGCAACGGACAAAAACTGTGCGAAACGTAGTTTTGGCACACGTAAAGTGCTTCCTTTAGCGTATCCGTGGAAAAATTTAGGTTTTTTAATTTTGCATAGGACAATCCGTCCAACATGTTGCAACACGCCACCACTTTGGGGCTGACTTGCTGAGAATGAATGCTTCGGCAACCATCGCACACAACGCCGCCACGCTCCAAATCCAGATATAGCGCAGTGCGCTTGGCCCCGCAAACGGAACAGCTATCGAAGCCTAGTTTGAAACCATCAATTTCCAAAAAATCCAACAAAAATTTTAGCGTCACTAGTAGAGGCTGAATACCTGAAGAAAGTTGTTCCAACGCACGCAACAAAACAACAAATAGTTGCGGGTCGTTTTGTCCTTCCTCGGTGTAGTTCAAAAAACATTCGGCAATGGCGCATGCTGCATAGTAGCAAACAATGTCTTCTCGCACGGAATAAAAACTCTCCAACTGTTGGCAAGTTTTCAGAGTGTAGCGGCCGGCCGTTTGTGCCAATTCGTACTGACCAAAGCAAAACTGATCGCACGCAAATTTCAGTTTGGCGCTGCCTTTGCGAACACCTTTTGCGTGAACGGAAATTTTGCCGTACTCCAACGAGTACAGCAAAACCAATTTATCGTTTTCTTTGTAGTCGGTGGCTTTCAGCGCTACCGCTCTTGTCGTTACGTCCATCGTCAGACAGTTCCTTATACAACCGATAATAGGCAACGTTGCCTGTTTTTTCGAACAAATTCCAAACCAAATCTTTCATAGTTCACCTCGATACTAGTGTGAACGTGCAAGTTGGTTTCTATTCCATATTTCTAGCGGCTGGTGTAGCCCAGTTCATTCAAAACGCTGGGATTGTTGCGCCAATCTTCCTTGACCTTTACCCACAACGTCAAAAACACGCGTGCATCCAACAGTTTTTCGATACTTTCGCGCGCGTGAACGCCAATGCCCTTGATCATTGCGCCGTGTTTACCCAAAACAATGGGTTTGTGCGATGCTTTTTCCACCAAAACGGTAGCGTCGATATCCCACGAGCCGTTTTCGTATTGCATTTTGTTTAGCTGAACGCCAACACCATGCGGCACTTCGTTTTCGCAACACAGCAACACTTTTTCGCGGATGATTTCACACACCAAATAGCGTTGGCTTTTGTCCGTCACGTCGTCTTCTTCAAAATAGAGTTCCGTGCCCTTCAAATACTTTTTGAGCGCTTGTTTGAGCTCTTCCACGCCACGATTGCGACGTGCCGAAACACAATAAACTTCCGAAACGCCTTCCACTTGGTTTAGTTTGGCAAGTTCCGGCATGAGTCTTTCGGCCTGCACAATGTCTATTTTAGTCACCGCCACGACAATGGGCATACCGCTTTTTTTGTATTTGGCAATTTGCGCAAGTTCCCTTTCGGAAATGCCGTCGTGCCCGTCGATTACCACCAAAATGCAATCCACGTCGGAAACGGCGTTGTCGATGCTACGCAACATGTAGTCGCCCAAGGCATTTTTGCTTTGCAAAAAACCAGGGGTATCCACAAACACAATTTGGCTGTCTTCGTCCGTCCAAATGCCCATGATGCTGTCGCGCGTGGTTTGCGGCTTTGGCGAAACGATGGAGACTTTTTGTTGAATAAGCGCATTAAGCAAGGTGGATTTTCCCGCGTTGGCCAAGCCCACTATTGCAATAAAACCTGTTTTTTTCATAATCTACCTGGATATTCCTGCCGATTGCAAAATTTGCTTTTGCAATGACGTCATTTGTTGTTCGTCAGATTCTTCTTCATGATCGTATCCCAAAAGGTGCAACAATCCGTGCAATGCCAAAAAGCAAATTTCACGCTTTAGGCCGTGTCCGTATTCTTCCGCTTGTTGCTTGGCCCTATCCAAACAAATAACCACGTCGCCCAAATTTAGGCGTTGCGTTTCGGGGTTGATGCTATCCAATGCAAAATTGGAAAGAACGATGGCTTGCCTGTTGACGTCGGCCGCCGGAAATGACAACACGTCCGTTACCGAATCGACGTTGCGATATTGCGCGTTTAGCTGACGAATTTCGTCGGGGGAAACAATGGATAAAGACATTTCCAACTGTTTGGAAGGTTGTCCCAAAAAACTTAGTGCCTTTTCCAAAACTCTTTTTATTTCGTATTTTTTAAGTCCTACGTTTGTGAAGAAAATTTTCATTTGTCGCCTTCCAATTTTACTTCGGGATACTTAACTCTTTCGTGACGAATACCCGAATAGGTTGTGATTATGGTGCTTTTGATAATATCCAATTCTTTCATTGTGATGTCGCAATTGGAGAATTGCTCAAATGCGATACGCTCGTCCACTATGCCGTCAACAATTTCTTCCGCCTTTGTTTTGTCTCCGCTGGCACGCAAAGCTGCTTCGCATGAGTCGCAAATCATCAATATTGCAGAAATTTTGTTAGTGGGCTTGGGACCGTCGTAGCAATATCCGTCGTAGGGAAGTTCACCATCGGTATACTTTTGGGCCTTTAGGTAGAAATATTTTAGAGGCATCGTGCCGTGGTGTTCCATTATGGCCGCTTGCACTTCTTTGGGCAAATCGTATTCCTTGGCGATGGCCAAACCGTTTACCGTGTGAAGTTTAATCATGTTGACGCTGGCCTCGGGGGTCATTGCATCGTGCGGGTTTACGCCGCCAAGTTGGTTCTCGGAAAAATATGCCGGGTTGCGGATTTTGCCGATATCGTGATAGTAGGCGGCGGCACGCGCCATAACTACGCTTTGTCCAATTGCCATTGCGCACGCTTCGACGTAGATGGCAACGCTCAAACTGTGGTTGTAGGTGCCGGGGGCTTTTTCGAACAGCTTGCGCATAAGTTCGTTGTCGCTGGAAGCAATTTCGGAAAAACGGAATGCCGAAGTTGTTTTGAAAACCTTTTCTGTTATGGGAACGACAACAAACATAAGCATGACGCCAATGATGCCGCTAGCAAAAGAGCAAGCCACTTTTATGCCGAAATCCGTCAAATTCCAATCATCTTCGAACATAATGTAGCTGATTGCGCAGCAACAAGCGGCAACCACGCCCAGCAAAATGCCAACGGTTACGTAGCGCAAACGGCGATAGTCCTTGCCCAAAACGAAGGATGCAAAAACCATTTCTACCACGCCGCCAAACAGCAAGTAGAAATAACTTTCCGTTGCAACCGTTGCGCCTGCTTGCCAGTTGATGCATTGCAAGAAGTACATCATGACAACAACAAAGTTGGCAAAAAAACCGCATTTGCCCGATACTATCAACGACAGCACCAACGAGCAAAGAGAAAACGGAACTATATACAGCCCGAACGTTTGCCAAAAGTTGGCGCAGCAAATGGCTACGTAGGAAAAAAACATTGTGGCAAACATAGCAACGGTGCTGCGAGTTTGCTCCATTGTTTTTCTATCGGCAAAATAGCAATAAAGCGCCAACGTGGCCAATAGCATTGCCGTTGCGGAAAGTTGCACCAAAATTTTGGCGCCGCCGCCGTCACCCGTTACTGCATCCCAGTTGGTGAAAATTGCTATCGCGGAAAACAGCAAAAAGGCCACTGCATAGCAACCTGCTATTTGTTTTCCCTTGATAACGCTAATTCGTTTTACTTTCGTCATTGTTTTTCCCCGTTTGTTTCGTAGGCTTTTACTATCTGCTGAACCAGCGGATGGCGCACTACGTCTTTTTCTGAAAGTTTTATTATACCGATATCGTCGATATCTTTCAATATTCTTACGGCGTGTTTCAAACCAGAAACGTGGCCGCTAGGCAAATCGACTTGCGTCAAATCGCCGGTGATAATCATTTTGCTGTTTTCGCCAAGTCTGGTCAAAAACATTTTTATTTGTTCCTTAGTGGTGTTTTGCGCTTCGTCCAAAATAACGTAGGCGTTAGATAGCGTTCTTCCGCGCATATATGCTAGCGGCGCAATCTCTATTGTGCCACGCTCCATCATCTTGGCAAAACTATCGGTGCCCAGCATTTCTTGCAAGGCATCGTATAGCGGGCGCAAATAGGGGTTCACCTTTTCCTGCAAATCCCCAGGCAAAAAACCAAGTTTTTCGCCTGCCTCCACCGCCGGACGAGTTAAAATTATTTTTTCGACACGCTTTTCTTTGAAGGCGTTTACGGCAATGGCAACAGCCAAATAGGTTTTTCCTGTGCCGGCAGGGCCTATGCCAAAAGTGATGGTCTTTTTCTTCATCAAATCGACGTACTTCTTTTGCCCAACCGTTTTGCTTTTGATGGGTTTGCCCTTGTTGGTTATGGCAACCACGTCGTAAAGCAGCTCGTCCACTTCGTCTAACTGCCCATTTTTGGCGCAACCGCATAAATAGTTTACACGGCCAATATCCAAATTTTCGCCAGAATCCAAAAAACTTTTTAGCTTTTTTAATACGGAAAGAGCCGCATCAACGTTGCGCTCTTCGCCCATTAAATGGCTTTGACCATCCTGCATAACAACCTTGACATCGAATGCTTCGCAAACGGCCTTTATGTTTTCGTCGAATGCGCCGAACAAACGAATAAGTTCGTCCACGCAATCCACTTCAATTTTTTTCGTTATCGTAAACCTATTCCTCCTAGTTGATATAAGTTTCTCCAAACACGGTGACTTCCACGCCCTTTTCGCTGACTACGTATTGCACGGAAGTGACCGCAAAACTCGCTTGTTGCGTGGCAAGCTGCAATGCTTGTTGCTTCAAATTGTCCACGCATTGTTGCAACGGAACATGCTTTTGCACCGTTTGCGTTTCGATATAGGAAACGTGCCAAACAGTTAGGCCCAATGGCCACAACTTTGTTTGTTTGGCAACTTGTCGATAGCTTTTAAACGGCGGATTTTTGCCATAGGTTTTGCCAAACAACACAACGTTGTTGGCAACAAAAACTTTGCCGGTATCTTCCGTAACTTCCACAATTGGGTTATACGGAACAAACGCCGTGTGGCTGCGTTGCAAAACTATGCGCCCCAAAGCGTAGGTTGGTTCCGTGGTGCCGTCGCTGAAAGTTCGGCAACCACGAATAAGCAAATCGCCCTTTTGCACGCTATCTCCAACGGCCACTACCGCAGTGCCTTGTTCGCAACACATTTGCAAAACCATGCCAGAACAAGTTGCCACAATATCCCTTGATGAGTGCACATCAACGATGGGTACAGGCGCTTTCCTTTTGAATGCGCTAACTTGCAAAATGCTGCCGCTATGCCGAACGATTGCATAGGTCGCATCTAGGTTTACCGACAGTGCGTTGCTAAGCGCATCCACGTCTAGCCCAACAAGCGAGCGTCCCACGTAAATGCCCTGCTGCCGCAACGATTGCAAAACAACGTCCCTTTCGAAATCGCCTTCCACTTCTATTTTCCAACAGACGGTGGCAGACCACGCCAAAAATGCTACGCAAAAAACAAGTGCACAAACCAATGCAACACGTTTTTTTGCAACGTGGAGCAAGCAACTTATCCCCATTGCTTGCACTTCCAAAACATTATAGCACTTTTCTTCCAGATATGCAACAATCTGCTTTGCAACGGCGGTTTGAACGGTTATTTGACATTTTTTGCCTTGATGCTCCACGTCGAACAAGGTGAACTTGCGCGACAACGCATTGGTGATACCGGCAAAATTCAACCCTTCGAAAAGGATTTTTGTTCTGGCGCTAAACATCTTTTACCGCCACACAACAAATTTTGCCCATGATCACGGCAAAGTGCCTTTCCAAACACTTTATTTTTAGACACTTTCCGCGAATTTCTAGTTGCCGCTTGCCATAGATAAAGCGCACCTTTTCCGAGCAATATTCCGTCACGCCACCGTGCCCTTCGACAACGGCAACGCTATCGCCGAAAACGGCGTATTTTCCCTGCGCCGTCGAAGCCAATTCCCATCCGCAAATATCGCCAATGCACCGTTGAAAAGAACCGTTCATAGGCACATTATATGCCAAACGACAGGCTTTTTTGCGTGATTACAACACTTTGTCCATCAAATCATTTATTTCTTTTAGTTTTGCACGAGTGTCTTCTCCGCTGGAATTTTGCACGCAATTCATCAAATGCGCCTTCAAAATTTCCTTGTTTACACGCGACAAAATTGCCTGACTGGCCAAAATTTGGTTGGAAACGTCAACGCAATACCTATCTTCTTCAATCATTTTAATTATGCCGTCAATTTGGCCACGCGCCGTGCTTAGCAAGCGCTTTATTTGTTTTTTATCTGCTTTCATTTTTCACCAAACTACAAAACTTTTACGTCAACAACAGGGTAGTCTTGCGCTTCGACAGCGGCTTTTAGTTGTTCCGCCGTGACGTTTTTGCAAACAACGGTTGCTGTTTTTTCTTGCAAACTTACGGTAACTTCCGTAACACCTTCTACGGCTTTCAAGGCCTTTTCTACACGTGCGGTGCAATGTCCGCACATCATTCCTTCGATGGTAAGCACACAATTCATAACGTCTTCTCCTTTTTTGTTTGTTGCACAAAGTGCGTTGCAAGGTGCATCGGCACCATTGTTGTTTGTTTTGGGCGGCTTGAAGAAATTTAGCCGAAGCGCATTGCCCACCACGAACAAGCTAGAACAACTCATTGCGGCGGCGCCTATCATGGGGCTAAGTTTCAACGCAAGTGGCGTTAGATACAGCACGCCGGCGGCAAGTGGAATACCAATAACATTGTAGAAAAATGCCCAGAACAAATTTTGTTTTATGTTGCGAAGCGTTTTTCTGCTTAGCGAAATGGCTGTTGCCACGTCTTGCAAATCGTTTTTCATAAGCACTACGTCGGCGCTATCGACAGCAATATCCGAACCGTTTGCAACGGCAATGCCAATGTCGGCACGGGTTAGAGCGGGCGCATCGTTGATGCCATCCCCCACCATGGCCGTGACTCCGCCTTGCATAAATTCGGCCACCTTGCGTTCCTTTTGGTCGGGCAGCACTTCGGCAAAGTACTCATCAATGCCTACTTCGTTGCACACCGCTTTTGCCGATGCGGCGCTGTCACCTGTTAGCAAGGCAGTGCGCACGCCTAGCGAATGTAACGTTTTTATTGCATCTTTGGAAGTGGCTTTTATTTCGTCGCCTACGCCCACAACACCCACCAATTCTTTGTTCTGTGAAACTAGCAAACAGGTTAGTGCTTCGGCAGCATATTCGTCAACGATTTGTTGCAAATTGCCCTCGGCTCCGACTTCAGAAATTAGCCGCGCGTTGCCTATGGCGTATTCCACGCCGTCAACAACCGCCGTTACGCCACGCCCAGCCAAAGTTTGGAAGGTTTGCGGCGTTTTTGTTTCGATATTGTTTGCCGTGCAAAACTCCACAATGGCTTTGCCCAGCGGATGTTCGCTTTGCTTTTCGATGCCGCCTATGGCCGCAAAAATTTGCTTTTCGTCAACGGAAAAACTATACTTTTTAACTGTAGGCACACCAACGGTGACGGTACCGGTTTTATCCAACACAACTTGCTTTACGGAAGCAAGTTTTTCCAACACTTCGCCGCTTTTGAACAACACACCGTTTTGCGCCCCTTTGCCTGTGGCAACCATAATGGCAACGGGTGTCGCCAGTCCCAAAGCGCACGGACAGGAAATAACCAACACGGCAATTGCAAATTCTAGCGCAAGGGAAAAACCTCTTCCCAAACACAGCCACACGATAAGCGTAACTAGAGAAATACTCATGACTATCGGCACGAACACGCCGGCAATTTTATCGGCCAGGCGTTGAATTGGCGCCTTAGAGGAGCCAGCTTCTTCCACCAACGAAATTATTTGCGCAAGCACGCTGTGTTCGCCCACATCGGTGACTTGCACTCGAACGTAGCCGCCGGCGTTAACCGTGCCGCCTATAACCTTGCTGCCCGCCTGCTTTTCGACAGGAATACTTTCGCCGCTTATGGCGCTTTCGTTGGCAAAACAACTGCCAAAAACCACAACGCCGTCGGCAGGGAAAGAGGCTCCGCTTTTGACAGCCACAACGTTGCCGATGGCTAGATCTTTGCTATCCACCAAGCGTTCGACGTCGTCTTCTACAAGCAATGCTGTGTTTGGCACAAGCTTTTTTAGTTTACCCAAAGCATCGCCCGTTTTGCGTTTGGAGCGACCTTCAAAATATTTGCCCAAATCCACCAGTGCCAAAATCATGGCGGAAGATTCGAAATACAGTTCGTGATGATATTTTTCCACAACGGCCAAATCGCCTTTGCCCAATGCACTGCTCATAACGAAAATAGAAATTAGGCCATAGAGCGCGCCGGCAAAAGAACCGACTGCAATTAGCGAATCCATGTTGGGCGAACCGGTGAACAAACGCTTGAACCCAACGATGAAATAGCTGCGATTGACGTACCAAACGGCCAAACACAGCACAAATTGCACCAACGCAAAGGACACGGCGTTTTGCACACCGTCCAAAAACGAAGGCAACGGCAATCCCACCATATGTCCCATTGCAATGTACATAAGCGCAACGCAAACGGCAAGTGAAAACAGCAACCTAAACAAACTGACACCACTTTTTTTTGCAGGTGCAATAGTTTTTGTTTGACCGACAAGCGACGCACCGTAGCCGGCTTTTTGCACCGCTTCAATTATGTTTTGTCCCGAAACCGACTTTTCGTCAAACTCCACCGTCATGCTGCCAGCAAGCAAACTGACGGAAACGCTTTTTACGCCTTGCAATTTGCCGACACTTTTTTCAACGTGCGCCGAACAAGCCGAACAAGTCATTCCAGTAACTTCAAATTTCTTTTTCATAAATCCTCACTGATACCCCCACCGGGTGTGGGTATATTTGTATTATATACCCAAAAAATGTCGAAGTCAACCACATTTTTTTTGAAATAAAATTGCGTGGCAAGGACATATTTTCAATTAGTATTGAGTTTTTTAAGGACAATGCTTGTTGCAATTGAAGTTTTTTTAAGTTAATTGCGTTGCATTTGCACAACTTAAAGTTGATAAACTTTCTTTGAAAACGCGTTTTGGCGGCTGTTGTGGCTACATAAATTGCCGATGATGCAAACAAAATGCCTTGCAATGCCGCTTGATTAACATTGAAACTTTTGTTTTCTCATAAAAGACTTATTGTGCGATATTGAAACAAAAACAGTTGTGATGCCGGCCACTTTTGAGCAAACTATCGCAAAGCACACACACTTGCCGTAGCAAAATTTAACTGTGGCAGCGACAGTTGACCGCTTGGGCCGGATTTGGTATAATATCATTAACGGAGAAAAATATGATTTGGATTGCACTTGTTTGCATTTTTATGACGATGAGTTTGTGTTTGGCAACTTATCCCGTGCTATGGTTGATAGCGGTGGCTATCAGCCCACTTGTGCTATTTGCTTTTTGGCGCAAACCCACTCTTAAAAGCATGCAAACAATTTTTTCCGTCGTTTATTCATTGGCACTAGGGTGCATTTCCATTTTTAGTGCTTCTAACGCCGCTTATTCTGCGCAGTTCTATACGCAAGTTACCAAAACGCAATTGTTTTTTATCTATTTCGCAGTGCTGTTTGCAACCTCGGCGCTAGCATCGCTTACCTTTGCAAAGTTTGCTAAACGCCCCTACGCTTGGTTTTTTCTTAGCGTTTTATGCTCCGTTGCATACGCATGCATACCACAACGAAGCGTTGTAGCTTGTGCCGTTTGTTTTGCACTCGTGGTTGTCTCTGCAACGGGAGTGCTAATTTCCATAAGAATAATGAGCAAAAAAATAGATGAGGCATCTAGAATTTTGCAAAAGAAAAACGTTGCACCATTTTTGCTGCTACGCAACTTGGCGCTTGTGTTTGCCATTGCAGGCATCTATGTGTTTGCCGCCAACAATTTGTTTGGCGAAAAAGCTTTGTTCGTCACCAACGTGTGTGTGAACGCAGTGTGCGCGTTGCTTATGTTAGTGCTAACCTTCACCTATTTGCGCCAACCCATGGATGCCGTTGCCGAAGCCAAACTTGCCGCCCTCAAACGCAATAGCGAAACGCTAAACGCAGACCTGACAAAACGGCAACTTGAGCAACGGCTTGCTTGCACTCAAAACTATCCACTTGCAGCATTCGCCAAAAAGATATTTCTTCACATTTTAAGGTGCAAAATGGTTGGGGAAGAAATAACTGACGAAACAGCATGTTTTGTAGCCAACCACTACGAAATTTACGGCCCGTTTGCCTGCGCACTGCACTTTCCGTTGCCTTGTTGCATCTGGACGGAAGCAGCCATGACGAACGAAGACAAAACTGCACGACAAATAAAAAAGGGCATAGACAACCTGACCAGGAAATGGCTTATTGCTCCCATTCGCAAAAAAATCCCCAAATTGGTGGCGCGACCGCTAACAAAATGTATAAACTTTTCGCGTCCAATTGCCGTGTACCGTTTGAACAATGAAAAAATTGACAAAATGTTTGAAGATAGTGTGGCGGCTCTTACCACTGGCGACAACGTTATTGTTTTCCCCGAAAAACCACCGCATGGCAGTCGCTACAAACTGGGTGGAGTGGATCAACTTCAAACTGGATTTGTAGAAATTGCCGAGCACTACCACAATAAAACGGGCAAAGAACTATCCTTTTACCCGCTATACGTAGACAAAAAGGGCAACAAATTGGTGATTGGCGAAAAGGTTACCTACAACAGCAACGCCAATCCTCACGAAGAAAAGTTGCGCATTGCAAATGACCTGCACCAAAAACTGAACGATGCAGCACGCAAAGGAAAAAGCTGCAAATAATTTTTAATAAAGCACTGGCACTTTAACCAATCGTGGCAAATCGTCTAACTAAGCGCACTTTTTGAAATTTTCCTTGAATAAACCCATTGTTTTTTGGTGATGTGATACTTTCCTGGGCTCGGCGTTGATCAACGCCGGGTTCTTTTTTACAAACAAAAATCCCGATGCATTT
>CAZFTO010000017.1:0-22774 GCA_964521735.1 uncultured Oscillospiraceae bacterium
TTACTATTTTAATTGTTATTTTTAGTTGTTACTATTCTCGTTATTATTGTTATTTCTTTTATTATTTTTATTATTCTTTTTATTATTTTCTTACTATTTCTATTTTCGCCGCTTCTGTTTTTTCTTATTCTGTTTTATATTGTTTCTATTATATACCATTATTTTATGCCACTTCTGCCTTTAAGTTTTGAACGTTTTGGCTTTGTGGCACCATTGATTTATGTTGGTTATCTTTTATGCTATTCGTGTTCTATGTTATTTTTATTGTTTTTTTCTTCTGTTTTAGGGGACTAAACTAGAATGCTTTTTGCAAATAGTCTTCGATGAAGGGCTGCAAGTTGCCGTCCATAACGTCGGCAATGTTGGCGTTTTCGAAATTTGTGCGATGGTCCTTGACCAAGGTGTAGGGGCAAAACACGTAGGATCGAATTTGACTGCCCCACTCTATCTTTTTTATTTCCCCCTTGATGGACATTGCTTCTTCCATTTGTTCGCGCTCTTTTAGCTCGACAAGTTTGCCTTTTAGCATAAGCATGGCTTGCTCTCTGTTTTGAATTTGGCTGCGTTGCGTTTGGCAGGAAACAACAATTCCCGTAGGGATGTGCGTGATGCGAATGGCGCTTTCCGTTTTGTTGATGTGTTGGCCGCCGGCACCGGAACTGCGGTAGGTATCCACCTTCAAATCCTTGTCTTCAATAACAACATCGTTATCTTGCGGCAATTCGGGCATTACTTCCAGCGAGGCAAAGCTTGTGTGGCGGCGTTTTTGAGCATCGAATGGGGAAATGCGCACCAGGCGGTGAACGCCTTTTTCCGCCTTCAAATAGCCGTAGGCGTTGGCTCCATTAACTTGAAATGTTACGGATTTTATGCCGGCTTCTTCGCCGGCCAACATGTCCAGCAGTTGCACTTTGTAGCCACGGCGTTCGGCATAGCGAGTGTACATGCGATAAAGCATTTGCACCCAATCTTGAGCTTCCGTTCCGCCGGCGCCTGCGTGCAACGTCAAAATGGCATTGTTTGCATCGAACTTGCCAGAAAGCAACGTTGCAATGTGCATTTCCGAAACGGCATTTTCCGCCGAAATAACTTCTTCGGCCGTTTCGTTTAGCATGGCTTCATCGCCGTCGCACATATCTAGTAGTTCGGCAACGTCGGCAAGTTTTGCGCGCAACTTTTGATAGCTTGCAATTTTGTCTTCGATGTTTTTGGCGCGCTGACTAACCATTTGGGCGTTTTTAACGTCGTCCCAAAAATCCGCACGGTGTTGCTGCTCGGTTAACCCTTGCAATTCTTCCGTAAGCTTGGGAACGTTCAAACTTTCGCCAATGCCGTCGATTTTGCCTTGCAATTGCTTTATTTTGAGTTTTAGGTCTTCAATTTGAATCATTTTTGTTCACCAAAAATTACTTTTTGTTTTTGTTTTCCTTGCGTTGTTGGCGCTTCAGAGCGTATTCGTCCTTTTTGGAAAGGGGTTTTTCGGTGCTTGTCGCCGTCTGATTTTGCTTATCCTTTTGGTAGCAACAGTTTTTGTACTTTTTGCCACTTCCGCACGGGCAAGGACCGTTCAAATTCTTTTCGGGATTTACGTCTTCGGAAGTTGCGGCAACGGACGCCACGCGCACCAATCTGCCAAAGAACAACATGCGAATTGTTTGAACCTTTATTTCTTCGTTGAGTTTTTCAAACATATCGTAGGCTTCTTTTTTGTAGACGACAAGAGGATCGTGCTGACCGATGGATTGCAATCCAACGCCCTTTCGAAGGTCATCCAAAGCGTCGATGTGATCCATCCACAACTTGTCCGTCACACGCAACAAAACGTAGCGTTCCGCTTCGCGGAAGGGCACTTCGGCATCTTCTTCGGCGGCGCGTTCATTAAGCAAATTGCGGCACGTTTCGGCCAGTTCGGCGCAAATTTCACGTGCGGTGCAACCATCGTCCACAACCAAATCTTCTTCCACGGGGAAGTAGTTTTTCAAACGCTTGTTAACTTCGTCCAGACGCCATTCGCTAACGTTTTCGTTGCCGTCGCAAGCATCTTCCAATGCGTGACGAGCATAGTCGTGCGCCATTGCCAAAATTTCGTCGTGCACGTCTTCGCCATCCAAGACACGGTTGCGTTCACGGTAGATAACCTTGCGTTGTTGATTGTTTACGTCGTCATATTGCAACACGTTTTTGCGCGCAGAAAAGTGAATACCTTCGATGCGTTTTTGTGCCGATTCGATTGCGCGCGAAAGCATTTTGGCTTGCATGGGGGTGTCTTCGTCCACACGCAAAAATGCCATTGCTCGTTGCATCAAATCTCCGCTGAAAATGCGCACCATGTCATCTTCGGCCGACACGTAGAACACGCTTGTTCCAGGGTCGCCTTGACGTCCCGAACGGCCACGCAACTGGTTGTCGATGCGGCGAGAATCGTGCCTTTCGGAACCGATAACGCACAATCCGCCCGCTTGCACCACCTTTTGTTTTTCTGCGGCGGTTTCTTGCTGATATTTTGCCACCAACTGTACGAATTGTTCGTGCAATTGTTCCACTTCGGGGTCACGAACAAAGCCCGTGGCCGCTTCGATTTGTTCTTCTTCATAGCCCAAGCGCTTTAGTTCCTGCTTGGCCAAAAATTCCGGATTGCCACCTAGCAAAATGTCGGTACCACGGCCGGCCATGTTGGTTGCTATGGTTACGGCGCCAAAGCGTCCTGCTTGTGCAACTATTTCCGCCTCGAGCTTGTCGAACTTGGCGTTCAAAACTTTGTGCGGAACGCCTTCTGCTTTTAGCAATTTGGAAAGTTCTTCGCTTTTTTCCACCGTGACGGTGCCAATAAGCAACGGTTGTCCGTTTTCGTGACGACGTTTGACGTCGGCAACGATTGCCCTCAGTTTGCCCTGACGGCTGGCAAAAATAATATCCGGCTCGTCGTCGCGAATCATCGGCATGTTGGTAGGAATGGCCACGACGTCAATATTATAGATAGTGTTGAATTCGTCTTCTTCCGTTTTGGCTGTTCCCGTCATGCCGCTCATTTTGCGATACAGGCGGAAAAAGTTTTGGAAAGTGATGGTTGCCAAAGTTTTGTTTTCTTCCTTGATGGTTACGTGTTCTTTGGCTTCGATTGCTTGGTGCAAACCGTTGCTATAACGGCGACCATCCATTTTGCGACCGGTAAATGAATCAACAATTACAACTTGACCTTTTTCCACAATGTAGTCGTCGTCGCGATGCATGATGGCGTGTGCACGCAAAGCGTTGTTTATATAGTGGTTTATTTCGGTGTTTTCGGGATCGGAAAGATTTTCTAGACCGAAAAATTGTTCGGCCTTGCTAACTCCACGCTCCGTCAAACGAACGGTTTTTTCCTTTTTGTCCACAACGTAGTGGCCGTTGGGTTCCGTTTCGGTATCGGCAGTTTTTCCTTCGTCGTCTACGTTGGTGCTGTTTTGCAACGTGCAAACAAAGCGGTTTGCCTTTTCGTAGCCGTCGCTGGATTTTCCGCTAGGACCGGAAATGATAAGGGGTGTTCTGGCTTCGTCAATCAAAATGCTATCCACTTCGTCGATGATAACGAAGTTTAGCCCTCTTTGCACGCAGTTTGCACGAACGGTAGACATGTTGTCGCGCAGGTAGTCAAAACCAAATTCGTTATTGGTGCCGTAGGTGATATCGCAAGCGTAGGCGGCGCGTTTTTCGCGAGCCGTTTGTTTGCTTAGCGTTACGCCAACTGTCAATCCCAAAAAGCGGAACACTTTGCCCATCCATTCCATATCGCGTTTGGCAAGATATTCGTTGACGGTGACGATATGAACGCCGTTACCCGTCAAAGCGTTTAGGTAGGCAGGCAACGTTTCCGTCAAGGTTTTGCCTTCGCCGGTGGCCATTTGACAAATACGGCCTTGGTGCAGGGCAATTCCGCCCAAAACTTGCACGTAGTAGTGGCGTTGATGCAACACGCGCTTGCTGGCTTCGCGGCACACGGCATAGGCATCGGGCAAAATACCGTCCGTTGTTTCGCCATTTTGCAAACGAGTTTTCAAAACGGAAGTTTGCTGGGCAAGTTGCTCGTCGCTAAACGCTGCGTAAAACGCTTCTTTTTGTTCCACCAAGTCGGCAATCTTTTGCAGCTTTTTGACTGCAGAAGCGTTGCCGCCACCGTAGGCTTTTTTTGTAACCTTGAAAGATTGCGCGTATTGTTCGGATATATATTTCATATTTCCTCCTCTATTTCCCAAACGGTACGTTCTTCGCGCGAAGCAACCGTAAGACCGATTACTTGCGTTGCACCTTTGCGCTTCAACGCTTTTGCACATTCGTTAAGCGTTGCGCCCGTCGTCTTTACGTCGTCTATAAGCAGCACTCTTTTCCCCCGAACGCTGTCGTTTGCGGAAAAAGCACCCACCAAATTTTCCTGCCGTTGCTTTTTGTCAAGCATTTCTTGCCGAGCCGTTTCTTTTATTTTGGTTAGCGCATGCAACGGAAAGTCAATATCTAACTTGTGGCAAAAGTGTTCGGCCAACAATTGCGATTGATTGTAACCTCTTTTCTTTTGCGATTTTGCCGACATGGGCACAAAAGTTACCACGTCGAACTGCAAATTGTATTTTTGAACCGTAAAAACAAGATACCCGGCCAACACTCTGGCGTTGGAGCCAAGATTGTTGAACTTCATATCCAAAATGGCCTTTTGAACGGCGCCGTCGTAGCAAAAAGGTGAATACGCCCTGTCGAAATAGGTCTTTTCGAAAGCGCACCTTCCGCAATAGTCTTCCGCACCGTGCAAAGCAACACCGCAACGCAAACACGTTTTGCCGTTGTTGAAGGTTACCTTATCCAGGCAATCTTTGCAAAAGCCAACTTCACCAAACACGTCCGTGCCGCAACTAAGACACTTGAACTGCGTTGGCGCAACAGCCGTTTGCAAAGCGTTTTTAAGTTTCCACCAAAAGTGTTTCATTTTTAGTCTTCCAAAGGCGGTTCGCCTTGGTTTTGTTCTTCCACGACCGAAGCGAAAGCGTTGCGAATAAAGCGGCTATCGCGTTGCAAAAATCTGCGCAAATTGGTTGTGCGTGTTGCAATGTAGTTGTTGTGCACCATCATGGCAAGCACCTTTTTGCTGCCCACCAACACAACGGCACGCTTTGCGCGCGTGATGGCAGTATAAAGCAAATTTCTGTTTATTATGGAAGGCGGACCGTTGACAAGGGGCACCACAACCACTTCGAACTCGCTGCCTTGACTTTTGTGAATGGTGATGGCATAGGCCGGTTGCAAATCGGAATAGTCCTGCCGCGAATAGCTTGCAATGCGGTTGTCGTCGAAAGCCACTAGCATTTCGCCGTTTACCCTGTCTATGCTTTGCACAACGCCTATATCGCCGTTAAAAACACCTTCACCTTCTTCCACCATGCCGCCAGGCAAAAAGCGTTTGAAGGGCAATTCGTAGTTGTTGACGGTTTGCATAACCCTGTCGCCAACGCGAATGACGTTTTTGCCAATTTGCGTTTCGTTTTTGCCGTATTCGGCAGGATTCAACGCAGCCTGTAACAAAGTGTTTAGGTTTTCCACGCCGGCAACGCCGCTTTTCAAGGCGCCCAAAACTTGCACTTCGGAAGAGGGCAAGCCGGTGAACTTGGGCAAACGGGTGGTTACAAGTTGCACAACCGTTTGTGCAACCTCTTCGTAGTCGGACATGGGCATAACAAAAAAGTCTTTGCTTTTGTTGTTGATTTCCGGCATGTGTCCGCCGTTTACAAGGTGCGCGTTAGAGACGATAAGGCTATCTTCAGATTGACGATAGATATGCGTTAGATAGCGCACTTCCACCACTTTGCTGGCAATAATATCCGCCAAAACGTTGCCTGCGCCCACCGACGGCAACTGATCCTTATCCCCAACCAGCACCAATCTGGTGCCGTTTCCCAATGCGGAAAGCAAGCTGCTCATAACGGAAACGTCCACCATGGAAAGTTCGTCCACGATAACCACGTCGCAAGGCAAAGTGTTGTAGCGATTAAATTTGAACACCATTTTGCCGCCGTGCGCTTCGTATCCAAGCAAGCGGTGAATGGTTTTTGCATCCTTGCCGGTGCTTTGTGAAAGCCGTTTTGCAGCGCGACCGGTAGGCGCACAAAATGCAAGCCGCAACCCCGTTGACGAAAGTATTTCGGCAATGCACTTGATAATTGTTGTTTTTCCCGTGCCGGGGCCACCGGTGATGACGGTTACACCGTTTATAAGCGCCGACTTCACCGCACCTGTTTGGCTGGGGTGAAAAGATATTTTGTTTATTTTTTCGAACTGCGCAATGCGAGAATCGGCATCTATCATGATGCGTTTGGCACTGGCGTTCAAATCTAGCAATCGATAGGAAACTTTTTGTTCCAACTTGTAGTAGTAGGCAAGCGCAATGCATTTTTTGCCTTCCGCCTCGAAGGTTACCACGGTGTTTTCCAGCACCAAACCGTCGATAGTTCTATTAACAAGTTCGTCGTAATCTGCAAGATTTAGCTGCAACAATTCGCTGCACCTAGTAAGCAAATCGCTAAAATACAAAAAGGTGTTGCCCTGCTTTTCGGCAGAATCTTTTAGCACATAAACAAAGGCGGCGCGCACACGAAAACTGCTTTCGGCCGGTATCGACATGCTTTGAGCAATTCTATCAGCCGTCAAAAAGCCGACACCGTCCACGTCGTCCACCAGTTTGTAGGGGTTTTCCGAAAGAATGGCCTTTGTGTCACCCTTATACACGTTGTATATTTTTATTGCCAAGTTTGTGGAAATTCCATAACTTTGCAAAAACATTATTTGTTCTTGCATAACGCGCAAGCCGGCAACGGCGTTGGCAATATCTAGCGCCTTTTTGGCGGAAATGCCCTTAACTTTGGAAAGTAACGCAGGGTTGTTATCTATCACGTCGAAGGTGTCGTCGCCAAACTTTTCGTATATGCGTTCGGCCAAAACTTCACCAATGCCCTTGATAAGTCCGCTGGAAAGATACTTGACGATGCCCGTTTTGTTGGTGGGGTTAAGCACTTGATATTGTTCCACGGCCAGTTGTTCGCCGTACTTGCTGTGCACAGAAACTTTGCCCGAAACGGAAAGAACGGCCCCCACGGAAAGCATAGGAAAACACCCGACACAGATGATGTTATCTCCGTCGGTGCAATCCAAACTCAAAACCGTGTAGCCGTTTTCTTCGTTGCGGAAGACAATTCCCGCAACCGTGCCTTTAACCGTCAATTCCAAGAGTTATTCTTCCTGTTGAATATATTTTTTAAGATCTTCTACCTTATCCAATTGTTCCCAGGCAAATTCGTCACGGCCAAAATGTCCGTAGCTTGCCGTTGCCAAATAGATGGGGCGTTGCAAACCAAATTGCGTGATGATGGCACGAGGACGAAGGTCGAATTCGTCGTTGATGATATCAGCAATAACCGCATCGGAAACAACTCCCGTGCCGTAGGTGTTAACGTCGATGGAAACGGGTTTGCTTCTGCCAATTGCATAGGAAACTTGAATTTGAATTTTTCTTGCAAGGCCTGCTGCAACCACGTTTTTGCAAATATAGCGGCACATATATGCTGCCGAACGGTCCACTTTTGTTGCATCCTTTCCGGAAAATGCTCCGCCGCCGTGCGCACAATATCCGCCGTAGGTATCCACGATGATTTTTCTTCCCGTAAGTCCGCTATCGGCAGCCGGTCCGCCCAATTCGAAACGGCCTGTGGGGTTGATATAGTATTTTGTTTTGTCGTCCAAAAGGTTAAGCGGAACAACGGCGCGAATGACGTGACGAATCATATCTTCGGCAATTTGCGAGGGGGAAACGTTGGGGCCGTGTTGTGCGGAAAGAACGATGGTATCCACACGCACAGGTTTGTCGTCCAAATATTCCACCGTAACTTGACATTTGCCGTCCGGACGAAGATAGTCCACAATGCCCAGTTTGCGCACTTCTGCAAGGCGTGCGCTAATTTTTTGCGCAAGCATAATGGCCATGGGCATATATTCCGGCGTTTCGTCGCAGGCATAACCAAACATCATGCCTTGGTCGCCGGCACCATACATATCCAAAATTTCGCCACGATCACGGTATTCGTCCGATTTATCAACGCCCAAAGCGATGTCGGGCGATTGCTTATCCAGCGAAATTATCACACCGCAACTATCGGCATCAAAACCATATTTTGCACGGGTGTAGCCAATTTTGCGAACGGTATCACGAACGATGGAGGCATAGTCCACAACTGCCTTGGTGGTTATTTGGCCCATCACGAAAACCGTTCCCGTGCACACAACCGTTTCGCACGCAACACGAGCGTCGGGATCTTGCGCCAAAATGGCATCCAAAATGGCATCGGAAATTTGGTCGCAAAGTTTGTCGGGGTGTCCTTCCGTCACACTTTCGGACGTGAAGAATCTTCTTTTGTTTGTTTTCATCTGTTTTCTCCTTTCAAATCCATCGAAGGCGTCTAGTTGCGTTCCACACCTAAAAAATGCTCCGTCAAACCTGACAGAGCCATCCGAAACGCGCAAAATACTCGCCGTCCCATCTTTCAAACCGAAAAAAATGTCGGTTCGCGGAAATTAGCACCTAACTTATTTTAGGTTGCTGTGACTTCATCGAGTCCGTCTCTCTGTCACTCTCGATAGGTTTGTGAAAACATTCTATCACGCAGTGCGCTAAATGTCAATAATTTAGATAATACTAAACTATATATAGCAATTTTGCCCGGCCGTTTCAAACGATAAATTTGCTTAGGTGCGGCGTAAAGTTGGCCAAACCTGCACTGACCAATGGACGAGGTGTTTGTGCTTGCGTTGCGCGAAGGCGGCATGGATTTTTGCATAACACACGCAGTGATGGGCAACGTTGCGTTGCCTTTTTTTGTCGCAACCACTCATATTCCCTTTGATAAGCATGATTTGCGGTGGAAATTGACAGGCGGCGGTGAAACAAAAAACACAAAATCGGCAATTATAAAAAATTTTTGACGGACTAAATTTGGCGGCAAACTTTGATGAAACAACAACAAACATCATTAAAAAACTTGCACAAAACAAAAAGCGACAAACAATGTTATAGGCCGCCAATCTCAAAATTTATAACCAACCCAATTGAAAATTGTCGTAAGCTAAATTTAACAACCAATTTAGGCACTAAAAAACAAAAAACAACCACCTTCAAAAATTCTTGCCAACTCAATCTGGCGGCGATTTTTAACAACTAGATGGCAAATAGCGGAAAATGCTTATGAAAAGATCAAAAATAACGCCTGACAAAGAGTGACGGCTTCTTAAATTTAACAACAAATTTGGCGCCCAAATAGCAAACGACAAACATTTAAAAAATTCTTACCAACCCCGCCCAACAACGAATGTTGACGGGAAAATAGAAAAAGTTTAAGCAAATTGAATCCGCAAATCACCTTTGACACAAAAAAAACTCTTGCAATACCTTGTGCAAGAGTTTTTTATTTTGCACCGTCACGACGCAACACTGCCGGTATGGTGCAAAAAATAAGTTTCAAGTCAAAAAAGAATCCACGTTTGGAAAGATATTCCAACTCCAATTTTTGGCGTTCGCCGTTTTCGTAGGTGGCGGATTCTCTTCCATAAACTTGCCAATAGCCGGTTAGGCCGGGTTTGACGGCAAGCAGTTTTTGTTGTTGATATTCCGAAAAGTTTTGCAGTTCCATTTGAGTGATGGGGCGTGGCCCAACAACGCTTAGCGAACCAAACAAAATGTTGAAAAGTTGTGGCAGTTCGTCTAGCGAGGTTTTGCGCAGCACTTTGCCAATTTTGGTGATTCGGGGGTCGCCATCCACCTTGCGTTCCTTTTCCCACTGCTGTTTTTGCTCCGGCGAAAAGTACTTATCCAAATTGGCGGCATCGGCCACCATGGTGCGAAACTTATATACGTTTATCTTTTTTCCATTCTTGCCAACACGAGCATCACGGTAGATAATTTTGCCTTTGGACGAACAGGCCACTATTAGGCCAAGCAACAGCAACAGCAACGAACATAACAAAATCATAACAAAAGAAGAAACGATGTCGAAACAGCGCTTGAAAAAAGCGTAGCATTTGCCGCCACGAACAACAATTTCTTCAGTTGTGCAATTTTGTTCACACATATTTTTCACCTTGTTTGCTTATGTTAGCACATTTTTGAATAAAACACAATAAAAAACCCAAAAAGTATGCACAAAAGAAACAAATTTGAAACATTTTTCGTCAAATGTTGACACTGTTACAACAAAACGTTGCCAAAAGAATGGATTTGCTGTATAATTTTTGTATATTTCACACAGAAACGGGCGTACTATTTGAAGGAAGCAAACATGAACTGTGCAATAATTATCAACAGCCTTTCCGGAAACAGCAAGTTTGTTGAAGAAGAAAACTTAATAAACTTGTTTGGGGAAGACTACGACACCACCGTTATTTATATCTATGAAGACACGGTGTTGGGCGATTTGTCTGCCTACGACAGAATTGTTGTTTGCGGTGGCGACGGAACGTTGCACAGCGTGATAAATTGCAAAATTTCCACAACGGCGCAGTTGTTTTATTTGCCATACGGCACCTTTAACGAAAGCGAACGCAGTGCCGTGCGCTGCCCGCAACTGACGGAATTGGGTCGTGCCGGCAACAGATATTTTTCCTACGTGTGTGCGGCAGGCATTTTCACTCCGCTTGGATACGTGGTTTCCAACAAAAAGAAAAAGCGTTGGAAAAAGCTGGCGTATTTCAGCAAAATTTTGCACGAATACAGAGTGCACCGCATCCCTGCGCGGTTCGAAATAAACGGCGAACAGCACGACGGCGAATATTCGCTGCTTATGGCCATCGATTCGCCACAGTGCTTTGGCTTTAAGTTTAACAAATCGTTTCAGCAAGACGACGGATTGTTGCACTTTTTGGCCATTAAGGCGCCAAAACACAACGGGCTTTTGGGCGCAATAGAATTGTTCCGACCGCTGTTCAGAACGTTTTTTGTGGGTTTCAAAAAATCATTTAGATCTAAACGGATTTTGTTTGAACCGTGCAAAAGGGTGAAACTGCACCTTAGCGGCACCGTTCCGTTTGATATGGACGGCGAAAAGGTGGATATGCGGGGCAACTTTTCCATTGGCATTGTGCAATGCAACTACAATTTGGAAATTGTTAGCCTTGCGGATTTGCGCCACCTGCAAGAATAAGAATCGCATGCGGAATAGTTTGCCAAAACACAAGGCGCAGCAAAAACAACTTCACAACAAAAACAAAGTGACGAACACCAGTGTGTTCGTCACTTTTTTAGCAATAAAACGTTTAATTGTGAAAAAACTTTTGTTGCGTTGCGTTCGCCGTTTGGGCAACTTTTATGCTGCAAAGCGGCAAACTTCTGTGCATGATTGCCGTTTTCATCCACCAACTTTGAGGCAAAAATCAGTTTTCGCCAACAATCGTTTGGTAGAACTGCACCAGTTTTGGCGCTTCGCAGGAAATATCGTAGCCAAGTTGCGACATTTGCCGTCTTGTTATGCATTTGCGTGGTTCATCCAACAGCCGAGATATTGTTTGCGCCCACGCTTTGGCATCGTCAATGGGCAAAAAGGTTGCGTTGCCGGCATCTGCCTCGCGCGAAACTTTGTTGGAAATTACGCACGCTGCACCGCACGCTTGCGCTTCGATGGCAACAAGCGGCATGCCTTCGAAACGGGAAGGCAAGGCAAAAACGTCGAAGGATGCGTATGCGTTCTCTACGTCCGCACGTTCTTGCTGAAAAATCACTTTTGCATTTATTTTGCGCGCTTGCTTTTGCAAAGCGTCGGCATCCTTGCCGTCGCCCACTAGCACAAATTGAACGTCGTTGCGCATTTGGGCAAGACGTTCAAAAACTTCCAACAAAAAGAACAGGTTTTTTTGGAAAACAAAACGTCCAACAAAACCAACTGTTTTGATGCCGTCGGGTTTTTCGGCATAGCAAAATCTGTTCAAATCCAATGCGTTTTTCATCAAAAATGCGTTTGGCGACCTTCCAAACAGCCATTCCGTGCTAAGTTTGCTGCAACCGGCAAAGTGCGTGGCATATTTTTTTGCAAAAGGCTTCAACACGTTTTTGACCAAAAACGCCAAGCCTTCTGCGGGGTGTGCAGTGGAATGTGCGTGGCAAATTCTAACGGCAATTCCCGCTTTTTTTGCCGCTTTAAGGGCAAAGCCCGATCGGGTTGTCAAGTGCGCGTGCACCACGTCGTAGCCATTTTGGCAAAAATACTTTTTAAGCATCGTCACAGCGCTAGGCTTAAAAATGTTTGGAAAGTGAAACACGTTGCCGCCAAGGCTTTTAATTTCGTCGTCGTAACGGCTGGGCGCATAGGTGAAAAAATCGAACTGCACCAAACTTCTATCCACGTGTCGATAGTAGTTCATGACGCAACTCATAACGCCGCCGCTTGCACTGCCAATAACTTGTGCAATTTTCAAAATGCGGCGACCGCTTGTGTCGCCGCTAGATGTTGTAGGCATCGCACACCTCCTGCGCATCGCCCATCATTTTTATTTTTCCTTCGTCCAACCAAATAACACGATTGCAAAGTTCGCGAATTTGATCCAGCGAATGCGAAACGATAAGCACCGTTGTTCCGCCGGCCATCAATTCATTCATGCGTTGTTTGCATTTTGCTTGAAATTCCGCATCGCCAACGGCAAGAATTTCGTCCACGATCAAAATGTCCGGATTGACGAGTGTTGCCACCGAAAAGGCCAAACGCATCATCATTCCGGAAGAATAGGTGCGAATGGGCGCATTCATGAAGCGTTCCAATTCGGCAAAAGCCACGATATCGTCGTACTTTTCTTGCAAAAACTTTTTGCTGAATCCCAAAATTGCGCCGTTCAAAAACACGTTCTCTTTGCCGGTGAGGTCGGGATCGAACCCGGAACCTAATTCCAACATGGGTGCGATGGTTCCGCCGCAAACAACTTCGCCTTCGGTCGGCTTCAAAATTCCGGCAATAACCTTCAACAAGGTGCTTTTGCCCGAACCGTTGCGGCCGATGATGCCCAAAACTTCGCCGCGCTTGACGGAAAAAGAAATGTCCGAAAGCGCCCAAAGTTCCCTAACCGATTCGTTATCGCCCTTTATTTTGCGCATGGCAAATTCCTTCCATGAAAGTGCCTTGTTATCCATCATTTTGAAGCGCATAGAAACGCCCTGCGCATTGATGAGGTCGCCTTCGGCAAGGGTTACGTGAGGTGTTTTTGGTCCACGCAAAATGTTAAGTTTTGTTTTGTCTTTAGCCATCAAAAACCTCAAATGTAAAGCACAAAGCTGTTTTGTTTCTTTTTGAACACCAAACCGCCAACAACCAACGCCACCAAAGCGCTTGCAAGACAATAGACGTATTGTGCCGGTTCCGGTGAAACTCCAGAAATTATGCAAGTTCTTGCAAAACTAATGTAGAGATACATTGGATTGCATTGTTGAATCCAACGCAACATTTCGGGGATGATATCTGCCGGGTAGAATATCGGCGTGAGATACATCCACATCATGCAAACAACACCCCACAAAAACTTGGTATCGCGGAAGAACACCATGGCCGTTGCTAGCAGCATGCCCAAACCATAGCAGAAAATAAGCATGCAAGCAAACGGGAACAACGCAAGTATCCACGAAAGAGAGGGCAAAATTGGTTGAATTATCACCACTATCAACAGCGGAATAAGTGCAAATGCAAAATTGATGCCTGATGATAGCGTTTTGGTTAGTGGATAGATATACTTGGGGACGTACACCTTGTTTATCATGTTGGAATTGCCAACGATGGAATCCAAACACATGGAACAACTTTCCGAAAAGAAGTTGAACATTGTTACGCCAATGATAAGGTAGGCGGTGTAGTTGGAAATTTCGCCGTAACCGCGGAAAATGTTGCTGAACACAAAATACATAACGAAAGTTGTTAGTAGCGGATTTAGGAAACTCCACAACACGCCGAAAAACGAACGTTTATATTTTGATTTGAAATCTCTTGCAACAAGTTGAGAAATAAGAAATTTGTAGCGGCTTAGCGATTCGAAGCAGTTGATGATAAGACTGTTGTTATATCGCACGTGGCGCACCAACGAAACGGCAACGATAACGGCAATAACGCCCAAACCAACAAGAGCAATCCACCAATAGTTAAGGCCTGTCCAAACGTAGTCTTGTCCGCAAAACTCAAAGTTTAGCGAAAGTTCCGTTTCCGTGCCGTCAATCAAAAGCGTTTCGTCTTTTGCTTGCGCGCGGAATTCCGGAATCCAGCCGCCACATTGCACTTCAATTACAAGTTGTTGATCGCAAGTGGTTTCGTCGGGGTGCGGCAAAACGATGGAAGTTATTTGACGTGCTTCTGTTGCAACCAAGTGCGTTTCCTGTTTCAAAAACAAGCTGCCGTCTGCACGCAAAACGGAAACAACAATATCCGCTTCCCCACTGGGTTGTTCGGCTGGCCACGCAACGGAAACAATTTGCAAGCGTTGCACTTTGGAAGTGAAGCGTTGCGTCACCACGTCGAACGAAACGCTTTCGCTGTTCACCGCTTTTTGCAACTCTACGTTGCCGCGGGAAGTGCGAAAATGCAACTGTTCGCCCATCAAAAAATATAACGAAACAACCAGCATGACGTATACGCAAAAAATAATTGCGCACCAAACGGCTATTTTTCTTTTTGGTAGTTTTACGTTTTGCTTCATATATCCTCAACACGCAACATTTGGCAACAACGTTGCTAAAATTGCTCCACGTCTTTTGCGGCGCCACTGCATTTGCGTCTTTTTTCAAAAGTATGCCAAAAACACCTTTGTACTAAACAAAAATCGCATTTTTAGCTACATTCTAGAATATAACAATATTTGCAATATGTCAAGAAGTGGAGGCAAAAAGCCTGTTTGCCGACGCCAAATTTAAGCAATTTTTTGACAAAACGTTAAAAACATTTTCATTGTTGGCCGCTTTTTGCCAGCACGGCAAACAAAAAGCGGGCTTGCTTTCGCAAACCCGCAAAATATTTTTTACATTTTTATTTTCCTTCGCGAAGAAGGTCGGCAATTTCTTGCAACAACTGTTCTTGCGTTTTGGGAGCGTTTTTGGCGGCCTCTTCGGCAGCGATGCGTTCTTGTTCGGCAATTTCTGCACGACGCGCTTGCTCCAAAGCAGCAATTTCGGCAAGCGTTTTGCCTTCTTTGCGGAACTTTTTCAATTCTTCGCGAGTAAAGGGGGAATCGCTGATTTTTTTGAAGGTGTTTTCGCCGGCTTCACGAGCAGCATTGAACACTTTGACAATGCAAAACAGCACCATTGCAATAAGCAAAAAGTTGATTACGGCACTGATAAATGCGCCCCAGTCGATAAGAATGGATTTTTCCATATCCAAAACACCAACAAGTTGGTTGCCGCTGGCATCCACTTGCCAAACTTTTACAAGCGGCGTATACATTTTTGACAATGCATCTTGGTCGCCACCACAGCAATAGTAAATTATCATGTTGATTATCGGTTTCAAAATGCCGTTGGAAAGTGCGTTCACAATTGCCGTGAAAGCGGCGCCGACAATCATACCTACGGCCATATCCATAACGTTGCCGCGGGCAATAAATTTTTTGAATTCTGCAAAAAACTTCTTCATTTTGTCCTCCGTGTTTTTATTTTCTGCACCTATTCTAGCACACTGTTTGCGTTTTGCAAACCCCTGCAATGATTTTGACCAAGTTTTTTGCAAAAAAAAGGCAAGTCGAAGTGTCGCACACCTCGCTTGCCACAAAAAAAATAAGACCACCTAGCACGCCTGCCCGGCAAAGCACATGCTCCCTTCATCGCGCAAAGAAGTTAGTTCGGAAGTTTTTACTAGCACTATCCAGCCGGCCAATTCGCAAATCATTTCGCTGTTGGTGGGTGCATATCCGCTTTTAACAAACGGAACTCCAAACAAATCGTTTAGTCGCGGCAAATGCCCGTAGAGCAAGCAATCGGCAATGGCGTTGCGAATGGCACGTTCGATGCAGTTGGCGTTGGTTTGAAATTTCAATGCAACTTTGGCATAAATTTCCTTGCAAGAGCAAGCCAGGCCGGCAGCTTTTGCCACAACCGCTTCGCGCAAAAATGCCGTGCCGAACAACTTGTTTTTGAACCCCACGGTCAACAAAATACGCTCCGCTGCACGCTGTGTGTCGTTATTTTTTACGTACGCTATCAGTTTTTTCTTGTCAGCATCCGATAATAATCTCATCTTACCCTCCAAATTGTGTTCGAGCAAGATTATATCGCACAAATATAACATTTTCAACACTTTTGTACAAAAGTAAAAGCCAATGTTAAATGATTTCAAGCGAAAAATGTCGAATAAACAATTTTTAGTACTTATGTTCAAATGTTTTGGCGAACGTTAAGTTGTTGCCAGAATTTTTTCGCAGCCAAATACCCATCAAAAAACGTTTGCGCCAAATTGCACAAACGTCACTATCAAAATTGTTGCGCTTCATGGCGAAAGCGACTTGAGCAGGCAATTGGCGCAAAAGCTTACCTTGCCGCGACTAGCTTGTTTTGCGTTTAGCCCCTACACTGTGACTACGCCACACCGCTGTTTTATTTTTATAAAGCAAACCGGTAAAGTCTTTATTGAAAGTCAACGTTACACTCATGCCGTCACTTGCCACAACAAAGTTTTATGCCACAAAAAGGAAAGTTTGCTGCCAAAGCGACAAACTTTCCCACAAAAATTGCAAGAAAAAAGGATATTTCCACCATCTTTGGTTGAAATATCCTTTTTTTGGTCGGGAGTACAGGGCTCGAACCTGTGACCCTCTGCTTGTAAGGCAGATGCTCTCCCAACTGAGCTAACTCCCCATATGGTGACTCCTACGAGAATCGAACTCGTGTTACCGCCGTGAAAGGGCGATGTCTTGACCGCTTGACCAAGGAGCCATTTTTTGGTAGCGGCGGTCGGATTCGAACCAACGACCTGCCGGGTATGAACCGGCCGCTATAACCATCTAAGCTACGCCGCCACAATGCTTACATACCTAGGTCGAAAAACCCTTGCTACTGTCATAAGCTTGATTATTATATCAAATGTGTTTGCGGTTGTCAACAAAATTGACTTAACTTTTTTGATATTTTTTTACACCGAAATTGCAACGCAAATGCCGATATGCACTACCGCAAAACGTAGGTTTGAAAGGACGCAAGAACCTTGTGATGAGGCTACTGAAAAAGCACTAAATCTGATTAGCGTAGGCGTGTCGTCAGAGTTGTGAGAAACAAAATGATAGCAAAGTCTTACTGAAAGAGTAAAAAACTCCTTGGACGTCTTCTGCTTAATGGTTGCGTTATCTTTTCACAGCGGACGTAGTTCGCGTGGGGCGGGATTTGTAAGCAGCAAAGCTGCGAAACGGCGATTGTTACGCAGTGCGTCAATCGCGTAACCACACGACCTTCGGGTTATACTCGCAAAGCTCGTGGTGTCGCGTGCTAATGCACGCTCGACTGAAGAGCCCTAATCGGGCTGTTGTGCTAATCGCACAAGGTTTGTCTGCCGACAAACCACATAACCCGAAGTAACAAAAAAGACATCCAACTTGGACGTCTTCTGCTTAATGGTTGCGTTATCTTTTCACAGCGGACGTAGTTCGCGTGGGGCGGGATTTGTAAGCAGCAAAGCTGCGAAACGGCGATTGTTACGCAGTGCGTCAATCGCGTAACCACACGACCTTCGGGTTATACTCGCAAAGCTCGTGGTGTCGCGTGCTAATGCACGCTCGACTGAAGAGCCCTAATCGGGCTGTTGTGCTAATCGCACAAGGTTTGTCTGCCGACAAACCACATAACCCGAAGTAACAAAAAAGACATCCAACTTGGACGTCTTCTGCTTAATGGTTGCGGGGGCGGGATTTGAACCACACGACCTTCGGGTTATGAGCCCGATGAGCTACCAGACTGCTCTACCCCGCGATAAGGCACTTTTGTGCAAATCTGTGCGCATCATTTTTGATGCTTGTATATGATACATCATGTGTTGCCGTTTGTCAAGGGTTTTGGCTTAACAAAACGCGAAAATTTGCGCAATTTTTGCCGATTGTTGCAAAAGAAATGCTTCACTCAAAACCATTCCGCTATCGACGTTTGCAAAATATCTGCCGTACAGCAAATCCGCGCTCTGTGTGGAGGCGTCCGTCCCCCTTGCATTTGCCACGAAAGTGTGGTATTATGGTATAAAGGAGAAAAAGTATGAAAATAGGTTTATCTGTTGATCCCTTCGGCAGTGGATATGCGCGTTTCGGCGAAAACAAGTTCAAAACGATGGCGCAACACGGATTTTCCGCCGTGGACTACAAAATTGCCAACACCGATACGCCCTTGTACGGCATGGGCCGTGTTGAGTTGCAACAAAAAATGCATCAAGAAAAGCTTTCCGCTCAACGGGCAGGAATTTTCATTTCGCAGGTGCATGGTCCGTGGCGTTATCCTCCGCAGGACGAAACTGTGCAAAATCGCCAAGAACGTATGCAAAAAATGCAACAATCCATTTTGGCGACGGAGCAACTGGGTTGCAAATATTGGGTGATACATCCGCTTATGCCCTTTGGGATGAACGATCTCGGCACGGAAAACGCTCCAAAAACGTGGGAAATAAACCTGCAATTTATGACGGAACTGCTCTCCTTTGCCAAGATGCACAACGTGACAATTTGTTTGGAAAACATGCCCATGCCCAACTTTTCGATGGGGGCACCGTCGCAAATTTTGCAATTTGTGCAAACCATCAACGACGATAACTTTAAAATTTGTTTGGACACCGGCCACACCGCCGTTTTCCCCCACTTGAACGTTGCCGACGAAGTGCGCAGACTTGGCAAACAGATAAAAGTATTCCACATCCACGACAACTTTGGACAATTTGACGAGCACATGTTGCCCACCAAAGGGAAAATCGACTGGGACGACTTTTTGCTTGCACTAAAACAAATTGAGTTTGACGGCACCTTTTCGTTAGAAATCCACTTCGATAACAATCTTGACTGCGACCAACTGGAAAAACAATGCACGGAGGCGTGCAACATTGCAAAATCCCTTGTGCAAAAATTGCAAAATTTGTAATTGACAAACAACACAACTGCAAAGCAAGTTGCATATCAAACGTTTGGCAACAGCTTAAAAACTCAACTCTTTTGGCACAGCAAAGTATAGTTCACCATACAATCTATGCAAAGTAAATCTTTTGTCTAACGGCAAAATCTTTGCAGAACTATCCTTTTGACCGCAAAAACGTCCATTTTTGCACCTTAAGATTAAAAAATGGCTAAGTTTATGCTCCTTGTGAGCAAAGCATCAACTTCTTGTTTTACAACCAAAAAAGTACCGAGAGAAATATCTCTTGGTACTTTTGTTTTGCAATTTGATTTAGTTTTTTTGCTCAATCCTGCGACAAATATTTGCGAAGGGTTTTTGCAGTAAGGGCAAATGCGCCACGCAACAGCACGTCGTAGGGAATTGGCAACAACTGCAATGCGGCAATAAGCACAAAAAACAGCTTGTGTTGGTAAATAGCTTGGAAGGTTGTTGGCATCAACAAATAAGTTGCAAAAAGGGTTGCTGCAATGCCAATTTCCAGCACGACGTAGTACAAAATCCATTTTACAACGTTGTTCATGCGTTGGTGCGCATCAAACGCAACGGCAATCACCTTTTTATCGTCGCCGTTTCCAAACGGATCGTCGATGGTTTTGTGTTCCGTTTTGGCAGTTATTTTTAGCGTTTCGGCAGTTATTTTGATAATTGCCATAGGCATACAAAAGCCCACCACCGGCGCAAGATACGTTGCTCTGCCAAGGTTTGTCCACACGCCGATAACCGCGCTAACAAAGTAGGTAATAAGCGAGTAGCCTACCTTTCCGCTTGCCATCGTGGGGATTGCCACCGCAACGGATGCCAACACTGCCAGTACCAAACCAATCCAGTTGGCACCGGGGATGCCCAAACACAGCAAACATATTGTAGCAATTGCCCCGCAAATGCCACATATTGCCATTATCCTTGCACGGTTTTGCATGGCTATCTACAACCGCCCATACATTGCATGCAGTCACAACACATGTTGCACATCATGCAGTCCAAACAGTGACTACCCGTGCAGCTTCCGTTGCCCGATCCAACGTAAGGACCACCCGCGCTGCTGGATGACGTGCGCATTTGGTCGGGACTGATTGTGTTGGATGCCAAAATTTTGGTCAACTTTTCTAAACTTTGCTTGTAACGTGTGTTGTCGGGATCCATTTGACAAGCAAGTTCCAGTTGTTTTTTGGATTCCAAAAACCAGTTACGCTTGTAAAACAAAATGGATTGTACGTAGTGCCACTCGGCATCGCGAACAACACGCTCGTCCAGTTTTGCTTGCGCTTGGTCCAGTTGATTGTTGGCAATAAGTTTTTGAATTTCCGAATAGTCCTCGTCTTCTGTGAAAGTTTCCGTTTGTTTTTGCTCCTCGTAGGATTGCAAAATATCGCGATAGGCAACTTCGATTTGTTGCAATTTTTCGCTTGCTTCTTCCCCTGCATCGCCGGGCAAAAATCTGTCCGCTTGATACTTGGCGCGCAACTCGTTGTACTTGGCTTCCACTTCGTCACGAGTGGCGGATGAGGTTAGACCGAGAATTTCGTATGGATTGTAAATCATTGTAACTCCTTTTTGGACGTTGTTGTAGTTAGATAAGCAGAAGATTTGATCAACAAACCTTCCGCAAAATTGATTGTCGTAGTAGATACTTTATTTTACGACGTAAAAATATTTTTAACAACCGTTTGGTTTGCACGCACTTTGGTTGAACAATGGCATTGCTGCACTTACAAAAAAATGGTCAACACGCCACGTTGCACCAAAGTGGTACGCCCTAAAAAGTGGACGTTAGAAATCAATTTAGTGCAAGGTTAACTTTTAGTTTACAAAATCTTGCAAAACCTGTTTGGTTTTGTTGCGGATGCTATCAAACAAAATGTTTTTTAACAGGCAGGTGTACTTTGTTAGATTTAGATCGTTAAAACTTTGCGCAATGCGGTTTAGCGCAGTGTACATCACAAAGTTGATTTCTTCCTTGTGGGTGGCAAGTTCTTGTATACTTTGTGCGTTGTAGCACTTTACAAAAGGATTGTAGTTGTTGCGTTTTAGGTCCTTTTTTGCATCGTCCAACGCGTCGATAAGGTAAATCCATTTGCCAAGATTGTAGCACAACGTTTCGGCATAGTCGTTAGATTTGTCCCCCAAAATGATACTGCAAAAATCTTGCGAGAGCATTGCAAAACTATCAGCCACAACGTCTATACTATCGCAGTCGCTTTGTTCCAAATTGCGCAGTTGTTGATACCTGCGAGCGATCATATCGTCCAGCTCTTTTACCAACGGTTGCGCTTTTTTGTGATATTTTTTAAAAACGTCGGCAAAAATCTTTTTACCTTTGTCACCATCCACAACGTCGTCGTGCAAGTTCCAGTAGGTCAACAACACGTTTGCCAAAGCAAGTTTGTCCGTTAGGTCGTTGCTGGCAATAACGGTGCGTTTTTTGAAAGGGGACGAAAAGCATTTTTTGTGTTGGATGGTAACGTCCACGTCCAAAATGCTGTGGAACAACACGTTGAAACAGTTTACGTCGTTGGTGATTGTCATGCGTGGGATGTTGCCCACCAGTTTTTTGGTAGAAAAACACAATCCGCACATAAAAGTTTGCCACAATCCACGTTGTCCGTCGTTAAGTGTGTCCTTTTGAATGTTAAGATAACCAAACATAGCCTAAAACTTGGGGACAAAGCCCACTTTGCGATACACCTTAGACAACGTTTTGCGTGCAATACGTTCGGCATTTTCCGCACCTTGTTTCAACACGCCTTCCAAATAAGCCTTGTCGGCAAGCAGACGTTTTTGTTCCGCTTGGATGGGTTCCACCACTGCGATAACTGCATCGGCAACGGCTTCCTTAAAGGTTCCGTAGCCTACGCCTTCAAAGCGTTTTTCTGCATCAGCGATACTTTCGCCACTGGTCAGCGAATAGATAGTAAGTAGGTTGCTTATTGCAGGTTTTTGTTCGGCATCAAAGCGAACGCAGGTTTCGCTGTCGGTAACGGCACGCTTAAACTTGCGACGGATGGAATCCACGTCGTCCAACAGGGTGATAATTGCGTTTTCGTTGGGATCCGACTTGGACATTTTTGCAGACGGGTCTTGCAAACTCTTGATACTGCTACCGTTTTTGTAGACAAGTCCTTGTGGAACGACAAACGTGGGCGAATAACGAGAGTTAAAACGCTCGGCAAGGTCACGAGCAAGCTCCAAGTGTTGCATTTGATCCTTGCCAACGGGAACAAGATCCGTTTGGTAAAGCAAAATATCGCTTGCCATAAGCACAGGATAGTTCATAAGTCCCATGTTCAAATTGTCGGCATGCGCACGCGATTTTTCCTTAAATTGCGTCATGCGGTTTAGTTCGCCTATGTAGGAAATCGTGTCCAAAGTCCAGGCAAGTTCGGCGTGTTGCGGAACGTGCGACTGGATGAACAGCGTGCTTTTTTGCGGATCAACACCGCAGGCAATGTACAAAGCAACCAAATCCATTGTGTTTTTGCGAAGCTCGGCAGGTACTTGCGAAACGGTGATAGAGTGCAAATCTACAACACAGTACAAACAGTTGTATTCGTCCTGCAGCGGCGCCCAGTTTTTGATTGCGCCAAGATAGTTACCCAAGGTGATTTTTCCCGTGGGTTG
>CAZFTO010000017.1:22874-26989 GCA_964521735.1 uncultured Oscillospiraceae bacterium
CACCGTTTTGGCAAGGTTTTACATTGCGATTTTTGCATCACAACGATTGCAAAACAACTGGATTGCAATTTGAGTTTTGGGTTGTGATGTTTTTTTGAGAAAAACAAGTGCCAACGACAAAAAAATCAAAAGGGCGGTTGCAAAATGCAATCGTCCTTGAGTGATTTTTGTAATGCACGCAACAAAGGTATGCAACCGAAAAGTCGCATTGTTTACGTGCGCTATCGTATGGCAACGCTTAGCCGATGTACTTGGTTACAAATTCGGGCAAAGTTTCCAAAGCACCACTTGCCGTGATGGTAACGTCGATGCTAAATTCGTTGCAGATATCTTCCAAACCTTGGTAAACTTCGCCAAGCTCGGCAATATTGCAATCGAACAATCTTGCAAGACCGTCGATATAAATCTTTTCGATATCGAAGTTAGCGGCAAGCATACCTTTGATAAAGGAAAGAATGTCCTTTTGGCTGGTAAGTCCGTAGTGGGAAGCGTCCACCAAACGAACGTTTCTGTCAAGGTCGTGCATACGGTGGTTAGATCTGTCGATATACACAACAACGCCTTTTGCGTTTTGTGCGTAAGCGTTTGCATCGGCAACGATAACTTTAGTTTTGCCGGAGCCTTTTGCGCCATAAATTACGTTTATCATTGTAGTGTCCTCCAAAAACGTGAGTTTTTTTGTTTACAGTATTATATAACAAAACCGAGCAAATTACAAGGTGTTTGCACAAATATTTTTGATAATTATTTGTAGATTTTTTGTTTGCGGAAATCCGCTTGGGACGTTTGACAACGGTAAAACAACACTTGCTCTTTCTGCAGACAAACGTTTAAAGAATTTTGATAGTCAAATTGTTGCCAAAAAGCTATCTAATTACAAAAAAGACGCAACGTTTTTAAATTTACACGCCAAAGATGATAAAATCTGCATCTTTGCCTATTTCAATCGTGCCAATACGACTGCTCATGCCAATGAGCTTTGCAGGGTTGATTGTCCACAACTTTATCGCTTTTGCAAGGGGCAATCCGCAAAACTCTACGATATTTGCCAATCCTTGGTAGGCATCCAAGGTACTGCCTGCACGTGTTTGAGTGCCTGCAATCATTGCGTCACCGCTTGCTACGGTTACTTTTTGCACGCCAAGGGTGTAGTTGCCGTCGGCAAGTCCCGTTGCCATGATAGAATCGGTTATGCACACAACTTTGTCCAAACCTTTCGTCTTGACAAGCAATTTTACCGCTTGTTTAGATACGTGTTTGCCATCGGGGATAACTTCCGCAAAGGTATCGCCCAGCATTGCCATACCCAGTGCGCCAACGTTAAGTCTGTCCATTTGGCTCATAGCATTGCCCCAGTGGGTAAAACTTTTTGCACCCGCTTTGATTGCTTGCTCAACCACCTCTGCCGACGCCATTGTGTGACCAATGGAGCAAACAACGCCCATATCGCTAACTTCGCTGATAAATGCAATGCCATCGGGCATTTCCGGAGCGATAGTCACAATTTTGATAAATCCGTTTGCTGCATTTTGGTACTCCATAAACTTGTCCACAGACGGTTTTTGCAAATACTCAACGGGCATTGCGCCGCACTTTTGCGGAGACAAAAACGGTCCTTCCAAGTGGATACCTTTAACTTCGGGGTAGTCCTTGGCAAGTTCCAGCACCAGTTTGATTTGGCGGATGATAACTTCGTCACTGTCCGTCATGATGGTGGGCAACACCGTGCCAACACCGTGAGAAACGTAAAACTCCATTATCTTTTTCATGCCGTCAAGGTCGGCTGTGTTAAAATCGTAACCGTTTGCGCCGTGAGTGTGAACGTCCACCAACGCCGGAAGAAGATACCTGCCTTGGCAATTTACCACTTCCGTTTGTTCGTCGGGAACAATATCGGGCGCGATTTCGATAATTCTGCCGTGATTTGCCAAAATGTCCGTTTTTACCAGTTGTTCGCCAATCAAAGCGGAACCGTTTTTGTAAAGAATCATATTTTTACCTCGCAAATATCGTAGTAATTTTGTTATTAAACGATATTTTTACCTAAACAATACAAACAATGTTCTGTTCATAAAAATATCTTACGTTATTTTGATTGATTTAATTTTAACACCAAATGCAACTTAGGTCAAGAATAACGAATTACCAACAATACAAAATATTTTAGTAAACAATCGGTGCAATTTTGCAACAACTCAACCTTTATCCGCTGTTTCATTTTGTATTTCGTCGCTCATACTATTGCAAAATGCAGTAAAAAATTGTATACTACTATCAATATTATTTGGGAGGTGCCACAAAATGTCAGTTATGATACAAACGCACAACCTTACAAAACAATACGGCAACGTAAATGCGGTAAACGACGTGTCCATCACCATCGAAAGCGGTGCTATCGTGGGCTTGGTTGGTCGCAACGGCGCCGGAAAAACAACGTTGATTCGTCTGCTTACGGGACTTTGCAAACCCTCAAGCGGAAGTTTTGAAATTATGCCAAATCAGCAACGGTTGGATACGTCCGTTGCCGCTATAGTAGAAAGGCCTTCCGTCTACACCAACATGACGGCTATGGAAAACCTAATTGCGCAAAGTTACTTGTTAGGTTTGCCCGTTGACGAACCGTATTTGCAATCCACGTTACAGCTTGTTGGACTTGCGCCACTGCCCAAAAAGAAGGTTAAAGACTACTCGTTGGGTATGCGCCAACGCCTTGCTCTTGCAATGACGCTTGTTGGCAAACCGCAACTGCTACTGCTGGACGAACCAACCAACGGACTTGACCCGCAAGGCATCCACGATATGCGCGAATTGTTTGTAAAATTGAACAAGCAATTTGGCACCACTTTGGTTGTTTCCAGCCACATCCTAACGGAACTGGGCAAGTTTGCCAACGAATTTTACTTTATGGAGCGCGGAACAATCATCAAGCACGCAACCGCTGCAGAAATCGAAGCGCACTCGCAAAAACGCTTGCGCATAACGGTGGACGACGTGCAAAAAGCCATCCAAGCGCTAACGAACGTTGCGCCACAACCCGATAGCCGCGAAGTTGCAGACGACAATCCCACAGACGAAGTTGCACGTCCAACGGAAAACACCGTAAAAGTTGTGGAAGTTGCACCCAACACGATAGAAATCTACGCAGATATTCCCTCTACGCAAGTTATACTTACCTTGGCGCAAAACGGCGTTACCGCAAGCAACGTGGTAAATATCGGCGACGACTTGGAAAGTTACTATATCAGCCTTGTTAACGGAGGTGGCGAAAATGCTTAACGTTGTAAAATCGTTGTTGTTCCGTTTGAAAAAATCCACAATGTTTTGGGTTATGCTTGGCGTGTGTGCTGCGTTGCCACTGTTAGGACTGCTACTTATCGAGTTTGCGCTGAACGTTGCCAACATATTTGCACCCGTAACCGCCGAGGAACTTGGTTTGGACACTATGTTGTACGAAATGCTATCAACTCTTGCAGCGCCATCCAACATAGTCAACGTTTTAGCGTTGTTGTGCGTTAGCATATTTTTGTGCAAGGAGTTTTCCGACGGTACAATCCGCAACGCGTTGCTTTCCAACAAAAGTCGAGTTGAGCTGTTTTGGGCATACGCTTTGACGGCAGTTATCATTGGCGGAAGTTTTTTGGTGGCGCATTTTGTTGCTACGTTGCTTGCACTGGGAATTCCCTTTGGATTTGGCTCTGCAACGTTCGGTCAAGGGGTGCTTTCCTGCTTGAGCTCGTTGTTGCTTGGCATTTTGTCGCTAATTTTTGTTATCAGTTGTGTGCTGACGTTTACGTTTGCAACGGGCAAGCAATCGTCCTCTATCGTGTTGCCGCTGCTTGTTATGGCATTTTTGCCAAGTATCATTTCGGCGGCGGTGGAACTTGTTTCCGGATTGATATACACCCTACAAATGCTTGGTCAAAACGGCAGTGTGAACGTTCCTTTCGACTTTTTTATGGACGAAAGTTGGATTCCGCTGCACAACGCCACGTTGTTTGACGCATCCAATTTAGACGGAGCGTTGATTGGCAAAATAGTTATGTACTACGTTCTGTTTGGCGGATTGTTCACCTTCCTTGGCAGACTTGCCGCCGTAAAACGCGATTTGAAGTAGA
>CAZFTO010000018.1:0-25815 GCA_964521735.1 uncultured Oscillospiraceae bacterium
CGTCAATTCCTTTGAGTTTCAACCTTGCGGCCGTACTCCCCAGGCGGGATACTTACTGCGTTTGCGACGACACGGAAGGAGTCGATACCTCCCGCATCTAGTATCCATCGTTTACGGCGTGGACTACCAGGGTATCTAATCCTGTTTGCTCCCCACGCTTTCGAGCCTCAGCGTCAGTTAATGTCCAGAAAGCCGCCTTCGCCTCTGGTGTTCCTCCTAATATCTACGCATTCCACCGCTACACTAGGAATTCCGCTTTCCTCTCCATCACTCAAGCACAACAGTTTTAAAAGCAGTTCCGAGGTTAAGCCTCGGGATTTCACTCCTAACTTGTTGCGCCGCCTACGCTCCCTTTACGCCCAGTCATTCCGGACAACGCTTGCCACCTACGTATTACCGCGGCTGCTGGCACGTAGTTAGCCGTGGCTTATTCTTGGGGTACCGTCACTTTCTTCGTTCCCCATTAAAGAACTTTACAACCCGAAGGCCTTCTTCATTCACGCGGCGTTGCTGGGTCAGAGTTGCCTCCATTGCCCAATATTCCCCACTGCTGCCTCCCGTAGGAGTTTGGACCGTATCTCAGTTCCAATGTGGCCGATCACCCTCTCAGGTCGGCTACCCATCGCTGACTTGGTGGGCCGTTACCTCACCAACTATCTAATGGGCCGCGAGCCCCTCCTATGCCGCTAATTCACTTTTACCCCTGAGAGATGCCTCTCTGTGGTCTTATACCGTATTAGCACAAATTTCTCTGTGTTATCCCGTTGCATAGGGCAGGTTGCTCACGTGTTACTCACCCGTCCGCCACTAAGTGTATTGCTACACTCCGTTCGACTTGCATGTGTTAAGCACGCCGCCAGCGTTCGTCCTGAGCCAGGATCAAACTCTTGAGTTTAATCTGACTATGTTAACTTTTGGTTGAGTCGTTGCTCAACCGCTGGCTAAAATCCTTAAAATTGACTGTGTTTCAATTCTTCTTACTATTCTGTTGTCAAGCTTCAAACTGTCCTTTAACGGAACAGCCTACTTATAATACTACATACTCTTTTCTTTGTCAACTGATTTTTTGCAAAATTTTCAACATAATTTTTATTTGTTTGCAATATTTTTGCGCAAATTCAGCCGTATTGGCCACGCTAACAAACATTGCGTCCGCCATAAAGCTAAAAGCGTGTAGTGAAACTAATTCTAGTCCATTTTTTGCTTTTTGGCAAGCAATCTGCACCAACTTGTTTTGTTGTTTTTGTGACAGACGTTGCAGCAACTTTCAATAGCAGCAACCCACACAATCAACAAACCTCTTTGCACTTGCCTTGCAAGCAAAATGGCGGCGCATAGCACCACCGTTTTGCAACTATTTTTCTACAAACAAAAACTAATAATTTTCCTTGCGCAATTCGAAATAGGCTTTTGGATGAGCGCACACTGGGCAAACCTCCGGCGCCTCCTTGCCAACGTGGATATGTCCGCAGTTGCGACAAACCCAAACACTTTCGGCAATCTTAACAAAAACCTCTCCGTTTTTAACAGCCGAGGCCAACTTATTGTAGCGTTCTTCGTGCGCTTTTTCGATGGCGGCAACGCCACGGAATTGTTCCGCAATTGCAGTGAAGCCTTCTTCTTCGGCTACTTTTGCAAACTGCTTGTACATTTCCGTCCATTCATAGTTTTCACCGGCGGCGGCATCCAGCAAGTTATCCAACGTATCGTTTATACCATGAAAAAGTTTGAACCACAGTTTTGCATGTTCCTTTTCGTTATCGGCAGTTTCACGAAAAATGGCGGCAATTTGCTCGTAGCCATCCTTCTTTGCTTTTGACGCATAGTAATCGTACTTGTTGCGCGCTTGGCTTTCACCCGCAAAAGCTGCCATCAAATTTTGTTCCGTTCTGCTTCCTTTCAAATTCATGTTGCACCTCCACTTTTTTTCTAGTGATTATTATTGCCACTTTTCAGACGTTACTAACAAAAAAAACGTTCTACGAAAATTGTAGAGCGTTTTTTAGTGTTTGTCAAGATACTTTTTTGCTATTTTGTCCACGACATTGCGCCTTCGATGGAAACGTAGTCCGGGCGGTTAGCAATGCGAACGGGAATACCCAATTCGTTTTGCAAGAACATATCCAAGCCCATAAGTTTGGCTCCGCCACCGCAAAGCATAACGCCCTCGCTTTTTACGCCAGAAATCAATTCCTGCGGAATGCTTGCCAACAAACTTTCGATAATCTTAACGTATTGCTTAACAAATTCCACAATGGTATCGAACAATTCTTTGGAGGTGACGTTAAGTTCTTCGGTAGCGCCGTTTTGCACGTTTTGACATTCCACGCTGATGCTGGACGAATCGTTAGAATACAAACTAGCACAATTAAGCTTCAAGTACTCTGCGCGTTCGGTGGAAATTTGTGCCATATATTTGGAACTTAGCCTGTGTGCTATTGCTTCCGTAAGTTGTTTGCCGGCATGGAACAAAGTGCAGCCTGCAACTATTTCGTTGCCATAGACAACGGCCAAATCGGCACATTCGTAGCCCAAGTTGACAACAACGCCTTGCCTTGCACGAAATTCCGAAAACAGTTTAACGCTGTCGGCAACGGGGGTTTCAACAAAAGTAACGGAGCGCGCTCCAACCCCCAAAAAGATGCCTTCTATGTTCTTTTTGTCGCCAGAAATCATTCCGCACGGCACAACACAGGTTGCCAAAAATCGATTGAAAACGTTTACACGCTTGGAAAGAAGTCTATCCAACAAACAATTCACAAGTGCCTTCACACCCACCGTATCTATTGCCGTTCCTTCCAAAATGGGGTGCGACAATTTTATGGATGCGTTGGTTTTTGCAAGATTCAATGCTTCCAAACCAACCGCTACAACTTGTTTAGAATCTCCACCGGCATAGGCCACGACGGAAGGAATTTTATCCACAAATCCATCGTCCTTTAATCCTGCGGAAACGTACATAGACCCAAGATCGAAAACCAATTCGTAATTTGCCATAATTTTCACCTTTTGTACAAATTTTTTAACACTTCGCCAAGCCGTTCGGTGGGCAACCCAACAACGTTGTCGTAGCTGCCAACGAACCCTTGCACGAAATTGCACTCCTGAATTCCGTAAGCGCCTGCCTTATCCATGGGCGCGCCACTTTTTACGTATTGCCAAATTTCTTCATCACAAAGTTGCCGAAACGTGACTGCGGTGCTTTCGCAAAAACAAGTTTCCTTGTCGCCAAGCAAAACGCAAACACCCGTGTGCACGAAATGCGTTTTTCCGGAAAGACTACTTAACATTTTGTATGCATCCGCTTCGTCTTGCGGCTTGCCCAAAATTGTTCCGTCCAAATCAACCACCGTGTCGCAGCCGATAACTATTGCATCCTTGTGTTGCAAAGACACTTCGCGTGCCTTATGCTTTGCCAAATCCGTTGCATATTGCTTCGGGTCGGTTGCGTCGCTAAACTCTTCGGCAACTGCCGGCTGAACGGAAAAATCAACCAGCTTTTTTAGCAACTCTTTGCGACGCGGCGAGTTACTTGCCAAAATAACGGGAATAGACATGTTTTCTCCCACAAATCACTGTTTATTTTGATGGTACCTTTCCAAAAAGTCCGCCGCAAATTTGTAGAAATACACGTCCCACGCCAACTCATTGTGGTGCAACTCGGAATTTAACCACAATTCCGTGGTTATGCCACGCTTAGAAAGATCGTTATACAAATCAATCGAACACTTTTGCATCAAACTATCGCTGGCAGTATCCAACCCTTCTTTGCCGCCGCAATAAACCACTGCGTGTTGCGGCAAAGTTTGCGGCGTTTTGCGCACAAAACGATTAAATGCCGGCAGGTTGAATGGCGAAAAGGTAGAAAACAGCCCCATCGTTTCGTAAATGCGTTGGTAACTTAGCCCCAAATAGCAACTGATGAGGCCGCCCATACTGCAGCCGATAACTGCTGTGGCTTCGCGACTTTTATCCGTGTTGTAGTGGGAATCCACGTACGGCTTCAAAACCTTTGCAAAAAATTCGGAATACTTTTTGCCTTCACCGCCACTGTTTTCACCATTTGCCAAGCTACGCCTAAGTTTGAAAGCAAACGGCCAAACTTTCCACGGACTGTATTCCGAAAGGCGATGATTGCTGTTACATTCCAAACCGATAACAATGGCCGAACGCCCCGTCTCGTTGAAAATTCTATCCAAACTTTTATCCACGTGCCACGCCATGCCATAGGCGGTCAGTTTATCGTAGAACATATTTTGTCCGTCGTGCATGTAAATTACGGGGTAGGGCTCGCCTTCGGCATCGTAGCCTGTGGGCAAATACACCCAAACCGTTCTTGTTCGATTAAGAGTTGAAATATTAATTTCGAAACTTTCAATTTTGGACATAAACGTTCCCTCCAAATTGGTTGCGTAACGCGCATTGCAACTTGTGGCTGCAAAGAACAACTTGCTGATTGCATTATATCACAACGCAAGCAATTTTACAACACCCCAAACGTCAATCGTCAAATTCGCGCAAATGCCCCGTGAAATTGAGGCCGTCAAAATTCTTTTGACGCAACACTTCGTAAACGGCAATGGCCACAGAGTTGGATAAGTTTAGCGAACGAGTGTCGGCAATCATAGGAATACGCACTGCGTTTTGATAGTTGTCGTGAATAAGTTGTTCTGGCAAGCCTTTTGTTTCCTTGCCGAATACCAAAAACACATTTTCGCCATAGCAAGGCGTGCAATGAGATTTTTGCGCCTTGGTAGTGAAAAAATAGAATTCGCCGTTGGGGTTTGCTTGTTGCAACTGCTCAAAACTATCCCAATAGTGAATTTCGCAATCCTTCCAATAGTCCAGGCCGGCACGCTTCAACATTTTGTCGCTCGTGTCGAATCCCAAAGGACGCACCAAATGCACAACGCTGCCCGTTGCGGCGCCCGTGCGCACAATATTGCCTGTGTTTTGAGGAATTTCTGGTTCAACCAAAACCACGTTAATCATTGCAAATCACCTCGTAGCAAGAATTTTGTTCAAAATATTGTTGCAGCCGCAATTGAATTTCTGCAACGTCCGTTGCTTGCATAACTGCAATAAGAGTCTGTTTTGCGCCACGCATACCTTTCAAATAGTAGGCAACGTGCTTTTTCATTTCGTTGTTAACAACTCGATGCGGCAAATAGTCTTTTAGCATTTGCACGTGACTTAGCACCGTTTGCAACACGTCGAAACGATAGGGCAAATTAGCAATTTGCGAAAACAGGTAGGGTTTTCCCAAAGCACTGCGCCCCACCGCCACACCGTAGGCGCCCTGTTCCATAAGGTGCAAATATTGCTCCCTACTGTTCACGTCGCCGTTGGCAAACACCGGCACACCACACTTGACAATTTGCGGCAATAACGAAAAATCTGCATTTCCAGCATACATTTGTTTGCGCGTGCGGAAATGCACCGTTATAAAATCTGCACCGCTATCCGCGCACATTTTTGCAAAATCCACGGCGCCGTCGCTATCCGAAACCCCAAGACGAAATTTTACCGATAACGGCTTGTCCCCGACGGCAAGTTTCACTGCGGAAATACACTTAGAGGCAAGTTTGGGATTTTCTAGCAAAGCAGAGCCGTCACCATTGCCCACAATCTTTTTTACCGGGCAACCCATGTTTATATCTACGCCGTCAAATATGCGCATTTCATCAATTTGCACGCTATCCGCCAACACGGACGGTTCGTGTCCAAAAATTTGCACCATGCATGGGCCGTCGCCATCGAAACGCTTCAACAACGTTTTGGTTAGCGCATTGTTCATCTCAATAGCCTTTGCGCTTACCATTTCCGTCACGGTAAGACCAACGCCGTATTGGTGGCAAATTTTGCGAAACGCCGGGTCTGTATAGCCGGCCATGGGTGCCAAAATAGTTTTAGCGGCGGCATTTTCAAAAAGTTTTTCAACCAACATTTTTCTTTGTCTCTGCCCAAATTTCATCGAAACGCTGCTCGGAAAGTTGTTTAAGCGAAACCCCTTCCAAAGCCAAAATTCTTTCACATTCTGCAACACGCTTAACAAATTTTTGCGTGGAAACAATAAGCGCCGTTTCGGCATCCACGTCGCACAGGCGCAACAAATTTACCACGGCAAACAGCAGGTCGCCGCCTTCCATTTGTTTGTGCTGTTCGTCGGCCGTCAAAAACTCGGTCAATTCTTCCCTTACCTTTTGTTCCACCTGATTGACGGAAGAAAACTCGTAGCCGCCCTTGGAAGCGCGCGATTGCACCTTTTGGCTGCGCGACAAACCCGACATGCCAAAGGGCACGTCCAAAACGTTTTCTGCAACGCCTTTTATTTTGTGTTCCTTCAACTTTTGCGCATTCCAAACGTCCAACGATTCGTCCGCCGTGTTTGCCTTTACATCACCAAAAACGTGCGGATGCCTGTCGATAAGCTTGCGGCACAATCCCGTATACACCGCCGAGGGTTGAAATTCGCCGTCGTCTTGGGCAATTTCCAAATGGAAAAGCACTTGCATAAGCAGGTCTCCCAGTTCCTCCACGGTGTGATCCACGTCTTCCTTTTCCAATGCATCAACCAGTTCGTAGGCCTCTTCGATGGCGTTCTTTGTGATGCTTTTGTGCGTTTGCGTCCTATCCCACGGACAGCCGTTTTCCCCGCGCAACACCGAAAGTACTTCGGCGGCATCATAGTAGCCGAAAACGTTTCTTTCACGCAAGGGTTTGGGTAACACGCAAAATGCCGTTTTGTAATTAAAACGTTGCTTGCAAAGTTCGCTTAGTGCAATCACTTTGCAATGTTTGTCGTGCACAAACAACACTTGACAATCGGCATCGAACGCTTCGGTAAGCTTCAAAAAAATTTCGCCACACACAAATTTGTCGTCCACACAGGTGATGATGGTAGGCACCGGCAACACGTATTTTTCGTCACAAAACTCTTGCGCGGTGTAGGTGCGAACGCCGCCGCAACGAGGCAACACTTCCGCTTGCAAGCCAACGCCGTGCACTATTTTTGCCGATGTCAACAACTGAACGGTGGTATCGTCGGATCCTTCCCCGACAACGCAAAAGGCAACCTTTCGTTTTGCGAAAGATTGCAACCGCTGAACTATCAAATTGTTAAGCTGATCAAAATCTTCTGCCTGTTCGTATAAGTCGTCGCAAAAGGTCGCATCGTTGCGAATTTTTGCAACGGCCTGCGCAACGTGCGTAAGTTGCGATTTCACAACAACCACGTCGGCTTCGCGAATAACTTCTACTCCGGCCAAGGTAACGTCATCAACGTTACGACCCATTCCCACTACCGTTATCATTGGCAATCTCCCTCTTTTTGGTTGGCAGAGGAATTTCTCCGCTATTAAACACTTTTAGCAGTGAAATAACGGAAAAATACACCACGACGGATATTGCAATTAGTGCAAGAGTGCCAAACGGTGTTGCAAAAACTTTTGGCGCAAAGGCAACGGCAACAGTTATGCCTAGTGTCATCACAAGCCCTGCAGCCGTGGGTTTTAGCAAACATTGCATCACGTCTATTTTCAAACCAACCTTGGTTCTTAGATAGATTATAACACAAACCGTTGCAAAAAGATAGCACAACGTTTCAGAAATTGCCGCACCATATATATTTATCTCGTCAACAGGCAACAAAAGCAAATTTACAACGGCTTTTACGGCAATGGCCAGGGAAACGAAAACCACAGTTGCATATGGCTTGCCCACCGCTTGGCACACCGAAACACACGTTAGCACCACCGCCAAAAACACAATGGATAGTGCCGAAAGGGAAAGCAACACCGCCGCAACGTGAATTTCTTCGGCAGGTAAGCCGGCATACAGCAATGACAAAATGGGTTGCGAAAGAGCCGCCATTCCGAAAGCGCAAGGCAGCGCAATAACAAGAGTCAGTTTCATTGCTGAGTTGAAACTTTCGCAAAGTTTTTTGTCATCGCCCGAACAATAGGTTTTTGTTATTCCTGGCAATGCCGAAACGGCCACACCGCTAGACAAGGCAATGGGCAGCCCCAACATGGAATTTACCGGCCCCGTCCACAAGCCGTACATTTCCGTTGCGTTGGGAAGGCTCAACAGGTTTACCACCATTACGGAATCGATAACTTGCGAAAGTTGCATGGCAAAACCACCCAGTGCCACGGGCACAGCTAGCGCAAACACGCTTGCGCCAACGTTTTTTGCTTGACTAGCATCAAAACGCAATGACAAAACTTTGTTTTTGCGGCGATGCACAAAATAAACCACACTCATAATTGCCAGCGAACTAAATTCGCTAACGGTTATGGCAAACACTGCACCCATAACGGCCTTTTCTACGTTGGGCATAAATTTGACGGCACAAAACAAGCCGACTGTAAGTTTGACAATTTGTTCCACAACCGTTGTCACGCCCGACGGAACCATGTTGACGTTACCTTGAAAATATGCTTTTAGCACGTTTGTTATCGGCACGAAGCATAGCGCCGGCGCAACAATCAAAAAGGCACGTTTAGTATCGGGGTTGCCTTGCGCCTGGGCAATGACACCACATAGTGCCGCCATAAGCACTGCGCAAACTATACCCGCAAGCAGCAACAGCACAAAGGCAAAGCGAAACACCCTGCGGCTTTTTTCAAAATTGCCAAGTTGATTGTTTTCGGCAATCAGTTTAGAAACGGCCGTGGGCACACCCATTTGCGCGATGGTCAAAAACAAAATGTACGGCGGAAACACCAACTGATAAAGTCCCATGCCGTAGCTCCCCACAACGTTGGTCAAGGGGATTCGATAAAGGGCACCAAGAATTTTGGCAAACAGTCCGCCAAGGCTCAACACCAATGCGCCCGACAAAAAATTTTCCGATTTCTTCATATTGTATATAGTATGTGTTTTTGTTTGCAAAAATATCTGGAACAAAACCGACAAACTGCCTAAAGCGGCACGAGCGGTCAAAACATTGACGGCGATGAACTGTAACAAAAAAACTTTGCGTAACAAGCAAAGACAAAAACCGCCCCCCCCCAAAAAAAACAAGCAACAAAGCCTCACCGCTGTGTGCTAGCAAAGTGAAATTTTTAAGATGCCGCACAACTAAAAGCACGCGACGGCGCACAAATGGCAACATCACAATGAGGCTAGCCATCGCAAACAATTTTGTGCAACAAAAAAGAAGTTCGGCAAAGCCAAACTCCTTTTGAATTATATTTTGCACAACAATGCAAGTTTTTGATTGCATTATCATGTGTGCATATGCGCATATGTTCAGTGGATTTCCGAACCTTCGGGGAAGCAATGCTGATAGGTGGGGCTAAGCACGCGATAGCCTTCCGCGCGCCCTTTGCCCGACCTGAAACCAAACCGCAACTGTCGCAAAGAGAAGTACCCCTTGAACGTTTGCAACGTTTCCGCCGTAAACTGCGATTTGTGACATTCCAGCGCTTGCATATGTAGTTTGTGCGTTTTGCGAACGCCTACGTAACGGTTGGGCGCATGCGTGAAGTAGTAGGCGAGTGTGGGGTTTTCTGCACTGCCGCTAAGACCAAGCCTCTCGGTAAGTTTTGGCCAAGTGGCAAAAAATACGGCATCCGTCACCACTTTGCCTACCGCTAAATGGTCGGGATGACACTCGGACGGCACGGTGTGATCAGGACAAAACACCACTTGCGGCGACGTTTGCAAAATAACCTTCACAACGTCTTTCATCATTTCATGCGTGTCGTAGCCGCCGCCATCGTGATATGGCAAAAAGCGAACGTCGCTAACGCCCAAAAGCTTTGCCGATTTCAATGCTTCTTCTTGGCGAATGGTAACAATTTGGTCGTGCGTAAGCGAAGGATCCAAACTGCCAACACAACCATCGGTGGCAATCAAAAAAGTTATTTGTTTGCCCATTGCCGCCAATTTTGCCACAGTGCCGCCGCAACCAACTTCAATATCGTCGGGGTGCGGCCCAACAAACAAATATCTTTCAAAATTTTCCAATTTGGGAACGGGTGCCACTTTTTTCAAAATAGAGAGTATCATATTCTTTTATGCACATTTGCTCATTTGTGCAAGTGTGCGCCTCCGCCAATATTCTAGCACAATAAACGCGGTATGTAAATAGCAATATTTGCGCAAGCGTTCACTCCTGTAAATATGGACGTTACGCCCTTTGTATTCCTCTTGTCCCAAAGCACTTGTTTTGCACACAAGCCACGACAAAAATTGTCTTGCACGCAAAAGCCTCGACGAGAAATTTACCTTGCACGCAAAAAAAGAAAACCCCAACCGTTTGGTTGGGGTTGATAACAAAAGTTATTATTCTTCTTCATCCAAAGAAATGGATTTTTCAAAATCAAATTGAATTTCGTTTTCTTTCAAGAACTTGTCGAAAGCATCCGTCTTTTGGATTTTGCCTGTGTAGTAGGATTCTTTCAAAGCATCAACTGCTTCTTCCATCAACGTATCCGATTGAGTGGTGAAATAAGCTTTGAACAATCTGTATTCCGAAGTGCTGGTGTTAAGCCAATTTGCATCGAAATCGAAAGTTTCTGCAACGACGTCGGCCGCATAGAACACAACGTGCACACCATAGGTGGAAATTGCAATTCCGTAGGTTGTGCCGGGAACGCCGTTTGCAGCGTTGTATGCATCGTTTGCAGCATCAACAAATTCCGTAACAAAGGGGGATGTGTAGCTTTCGGGAACTTCGCCAATGCGAACAACGTAGTCGTGCACGGATGCGTGAGAAGCTGTGTCGGTGTTGAAACGAGTCATCAAATCCAAAACGGTTTCCGTTGCGGTTTTGCCTTCTGCGGGAACAACTTTTCCGTCAGCAGTGAAGTACTTGCCGAATTCGGAGTTGCTAAGATCGATGGTGAGTTCTCCGTTTGCATCCAATTTGAACAGATTGGAAACTTTTGCGTAGTTGCCGTCTTCGTCCTTTTCGCTAAGGAAATCATCAGCAACAACTTGAGCAGCAAATTCTTTGCATTTTGCCAAGTATTCGGGAGTTGCAGCGGAACCTTGTTGTTTTTCAAGGTTACTCAAGATGGTTTTTTGTTCCGTCGTGTAAGGAATAAGAATATTCTTAACGTAGATATACTTGTAGTTTTCGGGAACGAAGTATACGTGGCTGTCGTCCGTCAAACCTTCGATGAAGCTAACAAAATTGGAATTGATTTGGAAATCCGTCTTTTGGCTAGCGGTTGCTTCAACAACGTTGGCTTTTAGTTGTTGCAAAGTTTCAGCAAGGTTTGCACCATCAATTGCGCCATAAACACTGTAGTTATATTTTGCAACGATAATGGAACTTACAAAGTCTTCCAATTGTCTAGCAATGAGAGATTCCAAAGAATAGTCGTAGCTGATAAGCACGTTCTTTTCGTATTGAGTCAAAGCTTGACGTTGATATTCAACGTATTTAGCAGCGTCGATGGGGTCGGAATCTTCAATTCTTTCGTTCAACTTTGCAATTTTTTCCGTCAAGCCGGAAATTTGTGCAGCGTTTGCAAGGTCGTATACGTATTCGCTGTAATCAAGAGTATCGTTCTTGATAATTCCTTCGTAGTAGTCGGAAATGTATTCTTCCATTTCTTCGTTTACGAAAGTTTGAGCAAACATATAATCCGAATAAGAGGAAGTGCCTTCCAAATCGTCAAATTTGTAGAAATCTCTGGACGTATCTTCCGTTTCTTCGGTTGCTTTTTGCAACGTGTAGTCGCTGTCAATGTAGCTTTCCACCATGGTATCCAAAGTGGAGAACAAAATGTACTTGATGTAGCTTACGCCATGTTGCAATTCCGTATCCGTCAAATATTCGCCGTTGTGCACGGAAAGATCACCCAGCCAAGCGTGGGTGTAAGTTTGAGGATTGGACGTTTTGTATGCGTCAATTTTCAAATATTGTTCGTACAGTGCGGAAACCGCCATTTCAAAAACATCTTCCAACGTAACGTACGTTCCGATATAGTTGGAATAACTGTTGTAGTAGTTGTTGTACGTATCAATCAGTTTACCGATTGTGATTTTCTCATTGCCAACGGTGATTGCTGTTTGCGCACGATACTGTTCGGTGTTTCTTCCAAACAACGAGCAACCGGAAAAGATGCTAAGCACCAAAACCACAACCAACAATAGCGTTAGAAATTTGCTTGCTTTTTTCATTTTTTACTCCTGATACTTTGTGTGTTCGGCCTTATTGGCATACGAACACTTATACTTGATTATTATACATTTATCTTCGGCTCTTGGCAAGCAATTTGCCGTCAATTTTGTGCACTACTTTTGCAATTTAAGTAAAAACTGCGTCATAGATTGCATAAGTCGCGTCTTTTGAAGAAAGTCGGACGAACTGAACACTATACTATATCCCGTTGCCGAAGCGGAAGCTCTTGCACCCCATTCGGACAAAGCATCGAACACTTTTTTGTTCATCATGCTGTCCTTATCGGCAAAGAACAATTCGCCACGCCCCGGCTTGACGGTTACTTTGCAAACTTTGGCTTGCGCTGCAAGAATTTTTAGCATTGCCACGGCAAACAGATTATCAACCTGCCTGGGTGCGGAACCATACACTTCTTCAATTTGTTTATGCAACGATTTAACTGCGGAGACGGTTTCGCAACTAGCCAGTTGCTGATAGAAATCCATGCGTTCCGTTTGCGTTGCAACGTAGTTTTCCGGTGCATACGCTTCCAAATCCACTTCCAAATCGACGGATATTTTTTGTTCGGTTTTTTGTCCCTTTAGCTCGTCAACAGTTTCTTTTAGCAAGCGCGAATACATTTCGTAGCCAACTTTCATCATGTGGCCGTGCTGTTCACGCCCCAAAACGTTGCCTGCTCCACGAATTTCCAAATCCTTCATGGCTATTTTGAAACCACTGCCCAGCTCGCTATATTCCGTTATGGATGCCAAACGCTTGTAGGCAACTTCGTTCAAAATTTTGTCCTGACGATACAAAAAGTATGCGTAAGCTAATTTGTTGCTGCGCCCCACACGCCCACGCAACTGATACAGTTGCGAAAGCCCAAGCTTATCCGAATCGCACACGATAAGTGTGTTAGCGTTGGGAATATCAATGCCGTTTTCGATTATCGTCGTGCAAACAAGCACGTTGCCTTTGCCTTGAGAAAATGCAAAAATCGCATCCTCCAAAGCCGTTTCGCCCATTTGGCCGTGCGCAACAATTATTTGCGCGTCAGGTAGCAACTGCGACAATTTGTGAGCAAAAGCATCGATGGATTGCACGCGATTATACACGCAATAAACTTGCCCTCCGCGTGCCAGCTCACGAGAAATCACGTCGCAAACCAAAGCATCGCTTTCTTCCACCACGAACGTTTCCACCGCCATGCGTTCAACTGGCGGCGTAGTTATTGTGGAAATATCACGTATGCCCGAAAGGGCCATGTGCAACGTGCGCGGTATGGGCGTTGCCGAAAGTGTCAACACGTCCACGGAAGTTTTTAGGGCTTTTATTTTTTCCTTGTGTTCAACGCCAAAGCGCTGTTCTTCGTCCAAAATAAGCAACCCCAGCCTGTTGAAGTCAACGTCCTTGGAAAGCAACCGATGGGTGCCAATGACAATATCCACCGTGCCTTCCTTTACGCCTTGCAAAATGCGGTTTTGTTCCTGAGCGTTGCGGAAACGGTTTAGGCACTCCACCTTTATGTCGAAATGCGACATGCGTTGCAAAAAAGTGTCAAAATGCTGCTCCGCCAAAATGGTGGTAGGCACCAGCACCGCAACTTGATATCCGTTGGAAACAACGTCGAAAGCCGCACGCATTGCCACTTCCGTTTTGCCGTATCCGACGTCTCCCACCAAAACACGATCCATTATCCTACCGGAGGTGAGGTCGGCCGTTATTTCCGCCTGGCACTTCAACTGATCTTCCGTTGCCTTGTAGGGGAAGTATTGCTGAAATTCCTCTTCCAAGTATTGGTCCACGTGGTATTTGAATCCGCGCGCTTTTTCCCGTTGAGCGTATAGCTTCAACAAATCGAGAGACATTTCCTTTATACCCGACTTAACTTTGCTTTTAACCTTTGCAAAGTCTTCGCCGCCAATTTTGGAAAGGGTTGGGTTTTCGCCGCCGCTATAACGCGAAAGCATGTTGCTGGCATCCACAGGCACATATAACCTGTCGCCATGCTTATACATAACCACGACGTAGTCTTTAACTTCGCCGGAAGGTGACGTTATTTTTTGTATGCCTTCGCAAAGGCCAATGCCGTGCACGTCGTGAACGACGTAGTCGCCCTTTTCCACCGAAAGGAATGCTCGCTTGCCGCTTTTACGCAACGATTGCTGTTGCAAACCTCGGCCAATATCGCGCGTGCCCACCACAACCAATTTGTTTGTGTGCGAAACAAAGCCCTTTTCGATGCCGACCGACAAAACCAAACCATCGCTAGAACTTTCTTTTAGAGTGGTTGCTTGCGAAAGAAACGTGGAAAATTGTGCCAGCTGCTCGGCAACAGCGTTTGCGCCGTCGTTGCCGGCAAAAACCACCACTTCATAGCCAAGTCTTTTCCAGTTTTTAACGTCCGACGCCAACGATTCTATCGAAGCCGTGTAGCTTGGCACAGCGCTTGTTTTGAAGTTGTGTATTGCCTGAGGCTGGAAAAAGTCCGATTGGTACGGCAACGTTTGCAAAGCAATTTGCGAAAATTCGTTTTGAAAAACGTCCCTTTTATCCACCAGCGCCGCCACGTGCGCAGGCAAAATTTCTCCTGCCACAGATAAGTTGGTCACGCGCTGCTGGTGCTCGGAATACAAGAACTGCACTCGCGCTGAAAGCAGTTTAGGCTCGTCCCAAAACACGACGGTGTCGCAAGGGAGATAATCGCAAAAACGATCTGACTCCACGAAAGGCGTAAGCCAACAGTTATCCACTTCGCCACCGCCGGCCGAAGCGGTCAATTCCGAAATTATTGCCGAAAGTCGCGAACGAGCGTTTTCCGCTTTCACCCTGTCGGCAAGTTTTTTGACACCAGAAAGTTTTTCCGAAGACAGGCCGCTGGTATCATACAGCGGATAAAACTCCACCTGCTGCACGGCGCTGCCTTCTTCAACGTTTTTGATATTTTCCACCAAATCGTCGAAAAAGTCGATGCGATAGCGTTTGCCAAAGGGCATGGATATTTCCAAAATATCTCCGCGGACGGTAAATTCCCCTTCGGAAGAAATGCCGTCTACACGGGTATAGCCGCAACGAATAAGTTTTTTTATTAAATTTGTCGTGTCGTACGCCTTGTTTTGGCGCAAGCTGAAACAATCTTGCAAAAAGCGTTGCTTAACGGGGAAAAACTGCATCAACGCTTCCACCGTTATAACGGCGGCATCGGCGCCACGGCAAATTGCATACAAAGCGCGGTTGCGTTCGTAAACGAAATTTTTGGATGCGCGCTTATATAGCAAAACGTCGTCGCGGGAGGGCACATACACAACGTTTGGTAGCAATGCCGAAATTGTGCGAAAAACCCGTTGCGATTCGACGTAGTCGGACGTGACAAAAAGCGAGAAACCCTGCACGTTAGCCGCAATAAAAGGTTTTTCGCTTGGTTGCACGCCAAAAGCCGCGATTTTTTTATCGCGGGCGTCTTCTATAAGATTTTCGTAAGCGCAAGCATTGTTCACTCGCTCAAAAAAGTAGTACATACGTCTAGCAGAAACGCTTTGCTTTTGCAAAACGCTAACTAGTATATTTTAGCACACTTACGTCAAATTGTAAACGACAACAACAAGTTTTTGCAGTACGTATGCCTAAAAGCGCAACAAAAGTTGTGTTGACAAGCCGTTTATGTGCAAAGCAACGGATAAACACGCGGCATGCAGCAGTGATTGCCACGCACAGACTTATGTTTACACTACGCAAAAACAAGTGCACGGCTTGTTTTTATCGGTACGCAACAAATTGACATACATGTTCCAGCACACCTCACTTTTCGGGTGCATAGCACAATTATCCCGCCGCTTTTATGAAACGGCAACAAAACGGCGATTTCTTCCGTACAATCAATTTGCACAAATTGCTTTCGGCACAAAACTTTACAACGGAAGCAAAGTGTGGTAATATGTAGAGAGAACAACCGAACGCAGGTATAATTATGTTTTTAGTGGTAGGGCTAGGAAACCCCGAAAAGAAATATCTAAATACGTGGCACAACGTCGGTTTTTTGTGTGTGGACAGGTTGGCTAAAACACTGGGCGTAAGTTTTGATAAAAGCGAATGTCGTTGCGTTACGGCGCATGCGCGAGTGAACGGACAAAAGGTGATAATTGCCAAACCGCTTACCTACATGAATCTTTCAGGCGAGGCCGTGCAAGAACTTGTGCATAAATACAAGGTGGAAAAGGGCAATCTGATCGTTGCCTACGACGACGTGGATATTGCGTTGGGCAAACTTCGCATTCGCAAGGAAGGTTCGGCAGGCACGCACAACGGCATGCGCAACATAATTCAACTGCTTGGCACCGACTTTTTCCCTCGCGTGCGCATAGGAACGGGAAAACAGACGCCGATGGCACTGATAGATTTTGTGCTGTCTGCCATAAACGAAGAGGATCATCAAGCACTAGACCCTGTTTTGGATAACGCCGCCGATGCATTGCACCGCTTTGTTAGTGGCGAAAGCATCGATGCCGTTATGCAACTGCACAACAAAAAATAACAAAAAAACAAAATCGTTTGCATTTCAAAATGCAAACGATTTTTTTGTTGGTATCCGATAGTTTTTATTCCAATAACAGGCGGCCTTGTGAAAGTTAAAATGCCAAAACAAACACCGACGACGCAAACAGCCAGGCAACTTGATAATTTCCTAATGCAGGCCAAACACGCTAGGCGAAGTTTTAAGCGCGACGGTTTTAAGGGCTTTTTTTGAGTTTTGGCACGATTTTTAGCCCGGATGCCCCTTTGTCGATTTGCAAATACTTTTTGCGACAAAACGCAAATTCCGGCCTTGTGTGGCAAGTTTTGGCGCGGTTTTTAGCCTCAAAGCAGGCAAACGTTATTGCAAAAGTTCTGCAGCAAGAGATGCCAATTCTGCTGCGTTTTGTTGTGTCAAAGCGGAACGAACGATAACGGTGGAAAGCCAATTCAAGTTTTTGCCTTTTTCCAGTTTGGCGCGAATAAGTTTTGCCGCCACAGGTGCCCAACTGCCGTTTTCAACAAGGGCGATTGTCCTGTTTTGATAGTTTCTTTCTGCCAGGTGCTCCACAAAATCGCGCATGACGGGAAAGATATCGGCGTTATAGGTGGTTGTTGCTAGCACAAGTTTTCCGTAGCGGAAAGCATCTTCAACCGCTTCGCTCATATCACTGCGACACAAATCGGTTAGCACCACTTTGGAGCATCCTTGCGCCTCCAATTGCTCTTTCAGTAAATTGGCCGCCTGACGAGTGTTGCCGTATACGGAGGTGTACGCAATAAACACGCCATCACTTTCAACGCCATAGCTAGACCAAACGTTGTAGAGATTCAAATAGTACTGCAAGTTTTCCGTCAAAACGGGACCGTGTAGGGGGCAAATAGTTGCAATATCCAGTGCGGCTGCTTTTTTTAGCAAAGTTTGAACTTGCAAACCAAACTTGCCAACTATTCCAAAGTAGTAGCGGCGCGCTTCACACGCCCAATCTTCTTCTACGTCCAAAGCGCCAAATTTGCCAAACGCATCGGCCGAAAACAGAGTTTTTGTGCAAGAATCGTAAGTGACCATAACTTCCGGCCAATGCACCATTGGCGCAGTAACAAAAGTTAATTGATGCTTGCCCAAACAAAGAGTAGAGCCTTCGCCCACTTCTAGGGTGTTTTGCACTGCATCGCCAAAAAAGTTTTTAAGCATAACGTGCGCCTGTTTGGTGGCAACCACAACTGCTTGCGGATATTGCCCCAAGAAACGCGCCACGTTGGCCGAATGATCGGGTTCCACGTGCTGCACGACCAAAAAGTCGGGAGTTCTTCCTTGCGGCAAAACGGCGGCCAAGTTGGACAGCCACTCATCGCCGAAGTTTGCATCTACCGTATCCATAACGGCAATTTTATCGTCGCAAATAACGTAGGAATTGTATGCAACGCCGTTAGGCACGTGGTACAATCCCTCGAACAAATCAATTTGATGATCGTTTACGCCCACGTACTTAACGTCGTTGGGCAATTTCATTTTTTTCATGTTTCACCTGCTTAACAAATTGTTTTTAACATTATCGCACACGACAACCAATTTGTCTACCGCAACCGCAGCAAACGCCAAATAAAATTGAAAACACACTGCGAACCGTTTGCCTGCCGGCAAGCGAGTGAGCCGCAACGAATAACATTACAAAATCATTTTGCCACAGCAACAAATTCGGTTTTGAAATTCTAGCGAAAGAAACAAACTATTTTCCAAAAGCTGAAGAGGGAATCACTTTATTTCGCCACTAGCTTGCTAACCGAAAAAATATATTTCCAAGTGCAAATAAAAACAGTGTTTAGTGCCATAAAACTTACATTTAACTACAAATCAGAAAAACAACTTGCACAAACCAACAATAACGTTGCGAAAGTGCATGCTGTGCGCAATAAATTTCGCGTTGCGTGGTACAAAACCACCAACCGCGACATTTGATGGCTGCACTATTTGTGTCAAGACAATATTCTCGCGCACCTTGTTTGCTAAAAACAAAACCCTATTGAAGCCGCTTGCACACAGCAAACTTCTGATTTCGCGCCACGAGCGATCACGCCGACTTTCATTTACAGACAGTTTAGTCAAACTCGTCGCAAAGCGCCCGGTGTTTAAAAAACGGCATGGAAAAACCATTTCTGAACGCGAAAAGATTCCATCAAAAAAAGAGTTGTGTGTCCAAAGTTTTATTGAGGTGCCTAATCAAGGAAAAAACGTTTATACAACTATTTTTGTTGCAACAAAAAAAACACCCAAACAATCGTTTGAGTGTTTTTTGTTAAATTTCTTTTTACAGAACAACTATCAAAGCCATTTCTGCTGCGTCGCCACGACGAGCTTCTTCCCTGTAGATAGCGGTGTAGCCACCTTTTTGACCGTTTTCTTCTGCAAGTTTAGCAAATTTGGGGGCATAAACGTTGAAGATTTTTTCAATCAAGGGGTGTTTAACCGTTTTGGTACGAAGTTTGTATTCGATACCTTTTTCTTTGGGAAGGCGTGCTTCTTGCAAATCAGCAAGGTTAGCCATAAGCGTGCGTCTAGCTGCAAGTTTCTTTGCGCCGTCGTTAACAACGGTAACAGTGGTTTCCGTTCCGTTAACGATCTTGGTCTTTTGCACTTCTACCGTGTCGGTATAGGTGTTAACGGCCAAGGTTATGTATTTTTCAGCAAGTTTTTGAACTTCCTTAGCGCGAGCAAAGGTTGTTTCCAACTTGCCGTTCCACAACAGTTGCGAAACTTGGTTTTTCAACAGCGCCAATCTTTGATCGGTTGCTTTTCCTAATTTTCTTTGTGCTGCCATAGTGCAATTCTCCTATTCATCCTTATTTCTCAAAGAAAGACCGTAACTTTCCAATTTAGCAATCACTTCGTCCAACGACTTTCTGCCAAGGTTGCGAACTTTCAACATGTCGTCTTCGCTCTTCTTGGTTAGGTCTTCAACGGTTTGAATGCCTGCGCGTTTCAAGCAGTTATAGGAACGAACGGACAAATCCATATCGTCGATGTTCATTTCCAACACTTTCTTGTGGTTGTCGCTTTCGCGAGGGATCAAAATGTCACGATTGAAGTTCTCGGAAAGGTCAACGAACATTCTGATGTGATCCTCGATGATTTTCGCCGCCAAAGAAACAATTTCTCTGCCGGAGAAAGCGCCGTTAGTTTCCACTTCCAACGTGAGCTTATCGCGAGTGATGTCTTGTCCTACGCGCGCGCTTTCCACGTTGTAGCTAGCCTTTTTAACAGGCCCGAAGATGGAATCGGTAACGATGTATCCAATTGGATAGTTAAGTTTAAGTTCTCTGTTGCGTTCCTTGTTTTTTTCGATGGAATTGTAGCCACATCCGCGCGCCACGTACAGATCCATATTCAAAGCGCCGCCTTCTTCCAAAGTGCAAATATACAAATCGGGGTTAAGCACTTCCACTTCGCTGTCTGTAACGATGTCGCCCGCATGAACTTCACAAGGACCGACTTTGTTGATGGTGATAGTCTTTCTGAAATCGTTGTCTTCGTTATCCGACTTCAATGCAAGACTCTTGATATTCAGGATGATGTCTGTAACGTCTTCTTTGACACCGGGAATTGTAGAAAATTCGTGTTGAACGCCTTCAATTCTCAAACCGACCACTGCAACACCGGGCAAAGCTGCAATCAACACTCTGCGCAAAGCGTTACCAAGCGTGATGCCGTAGCCTCTTTCCAATGGTTCTGCAACAATTTTGATAATGCTGGCGTTTTGTCCGCTTTCTTCAACTGTCATTACCGGTTTTTCTATTTCCATCATTGGACAACATTCTCCTTTTTATTAAATTTAGATTGGACTTAGGGTCTGCAAACGCAAACCCAACCTGCCCAGCGGTTTAACTTGTGTGCTATTACTTGGAGTACAATTCGACGATCATGTGTTCTTGGATGGTCATGTCGATGTCTTCACGAGCAGGAGCAGCAAGTACTTTACCTGTGAGTTGAGCAGGGTCAAAATCTAACCATTTGGGAAGATTGCCCGCTTTTTTCGATTGTTTCAATTCCACGAACAAAGGTTGTTCTTGTTTGTTTTCTTTAACGGAAACAACGTCGCCCACCTTGATTTGATAGCTGGGGATAGTAACGCGCTTTCCGTTGACGGTGATAAGACCGTGGTTAACGAATTGTCTTGCTTGGCTGCGAGAAACTGCCAAGCCCATGCGATAAACAACGTTATCCAATCTTCTTTCCAAAAGGATAAGCATGTTAGCGCCGGTAACACCCTTAATGCGTTCTGCTTCTTCGTAGTACTTGTGGAATTGTTTTTCCTGAAGTCCGTAGATGCGCTTAGTTTTTTGTTTTTCTCTCAATTGCAAACCGTATTCAGTAATTTTCTTTCTGCTGTCGGCGTGCACTCCGGGAATTTTTCCGCGTCTTGTCAACGCGCATTTGTCGGAATAGCATCTTTCGCCTTTAAGAAACAGTTTGCATTTTTCACGTCTGCATTGACGGCAATCTGCACCAGTATTTCTAGCCATTTCGAAATTCTCCTTTAACTAAACTCTTCTGCGTTTGGGCGGACGGCATCCGTTGTGCGCGATGGGGGAAACGTCACGGATAAGGGTTACGTCGATTTCTGCAGTTTGCAAAGCACGAATTGCAGATTCACGTCCTTGACCGGGACCTTTTACGTATACTTCTACGGAACGAATTCCGTATTCTTTTGCGCCCTTAGCGGCAACTTCTGCTGCTTGTTGAGCGGCAAAAGCCGTGCTCTTACGAGAACCGCGGAAGCCAAGGCTTCCGGAACTGCACCAAGAAAGTGCATTGCCGTTCATGTCGGTAAACGTAACGATTGTGTTGTTGAAGGAAGCGTGAATGTGCACTTGTCCTTTGTCAACTTTTCTTATGTCGCGTTTTTTCTTGACAACTCTTTTTACTGCCATTGTTGACCTCCTCCCTACTTAGTTGCTTTCTTGCCGCGAGAAACGGTGCGTTTGGGTCCTTTTCTCGTGCGAGCATTTTGCTTTGTGGATTGACCTCTTACGGGGAGTCCTTTTCTGTGACGGATTCCGCGATAGGAGCCAATTTCAATTTGTCTTTTGATGTTCATGGAAACTTCACGACGAAGGTCACCTTCTACGTGGAGGTTCTTTTCAATACAATCACGGATCTTGGATACGTCGTCTTCTGTCAAATCTTTGACGCGAGTATCGGGATTAACACCAGTTTCAGCAAGAATGTTCTTTGCTGTGGTGCGTCCGATTCCGTAAATGTAGGTCAAGCCGATTTCAATACGCTTTTCTCTGGGTAAATCTACACCGGAAATACGAGCCATTTGTTTTTCTCCTTTTTTTACTTTTGGTTTGTTAGCAAATTTTTATTTAGATATATCTAACACGCCAAAAACCGCACGAGCCTAGTGGAATGATGTCGTGGCGGTCCCGCGTGATTGTATCCTACTATTAGCCTTGTCTTTGCTTATGCTTGGGATATTTGGAACAGATTACCATTACTTTGCCGTTACGTTTTATCACCTTGCACTTGTCGCACATCGGTTTAACAGATGGTTTAACTTTCATTTTGTTCTCCTTTTAACTTTTGGTTTGTGTTTTTCGCGTTCTGTTGCAAACTTTGTTTATTGCTGAGGCGTGCCCTTGGAACGCCACACTATTCTGCCTTTGGTCAAGTCGTAAGGGCTCATTTCCAATTTGACAGAATCACCAGGCAAAATACGAATAGAGTGAATTCTCAATTTGCCCGAAACATAAGCCGTTATTTCGTGATTGTTGGTAAGTCTAACGCGAAACTCTGCATTGCGCAACGCTTCTACTACTACGCCTTCAACCTCGATAACATCGTCTTTTGACATACTTTTTCTCCTCTTATTTCTGTTGGTTTAGTTGCCGTAAAGCACTTTTAACTTCGCTGTCGAACACCTTTTTTCCTTCGGCAAGTTTTTGGGCGATAACGTCCAGCTTTATGCCGCTATCAGAAACGTGTTTAACGTTTTTCTTTTTGGGGCTTGCTAGCTTTCTAGTGCCGCCGTCGGCCAAAAACACGAAGCCTTCGCCAACAGCCGTCACAAGGAAGTAACAACCTTTGTCTCGACCTTGCTTGGACAGCACAACGCTGCCAACGTCAATATCACAATAGTTCATGTAGCACCTATAAACTCAGAATTTCAATTCTGTCGTCCAAAATCGCTATCGTATTTTCGTAGTGCGCAGCAGGTTTTCTATCACGAGTTTTCACCGTCCAGCCATCCGACATGAAGTCTACCTTTTCCGTGCCCATAGCAATCATTGGTTCAATTGCAATGGTCATTCCGCTGGATAGGCGCATTCCGTGCCCCGGGATGCCGTAGTTGGGAATGTTGGGATCTTCGTGCATAGCTCGGCCAATACCGTGCCCCACAAGTTCGCGCACCACGCCGTAGCCAAAACTTTCGGCATAACTTTGTATTGCGTGCCCTAAATCACCCAAACGGGTTGCTCCGGCCTTGATAACCTTAACACCTTCAAAAAAACTTTGCTCGGTGACGTCGATAAGTTTTTGGCATTCGGGGGAAATAATTCCCACGCCTACCGTTCTTGCCGCGTCGCCGTTCCAACCGTTGAAAATTGCACCGACGTCGTAACTGACTATTTGACCTTCCTGCAAAATTTTCTTTTTGGAAGGAATTCCGTGCACAACTTCGCAATCGATGGAAACGCAAATGCTTGCAGGATAGCCGTTATAGTTCAAAAAACTGGGAATAGCACCCTGCTTGGTGATGTATTCGTGCGCAAGACGGTTCAACGTTTCCGTGGATACGCCCTCTTTTGTGTGATCTCTCAACAAATTAAGCGTATCACGGACGATGATGTTTGCTTTGCGCATTTCCGCTATTTGCGAATTTGACTTTATAAGAATCATTTTTTCAAAACCGACAGAATTCTGTCGTACACTTCGTCAACGGTTCCGTTTCCGTCCACCGTCAGAAGTTTGCCCTGTTTTTCATAGTAGTTCAACAGGGGGAAAGTAGTTGTGTCGTAGACTTTCAATCTTTCTCTTACGGTTGCTTCGCTGTCATCAGCACGAATGATAAGTTTTCCACCACAATTGGGGCAAACACTTTCGTTTTCCAAAGTGGAAACGTGGAATGTTCCATTGCAATCGGGGCAAAAACGGCGGCCGGACAAACGTCTTACAACCGTTTCCTTATCAACGTCCAGGTTGACGGCAAAGTCTACGTTTTGGAAAGTATCCAACGCTTCCGCCTGAACGAGGGAACGAGGGAAACCATCCAAAATATAGCCGTTTGCGCAATCGGCTTCGGCAAGCCTGCTTTTGACAATTTCAATAGTGATTTCGTCGGGAACAAGCGCACCGGATGCCAAAATGCTTTTCACCTGCAAACCCAACGGGGTTTCTTCCTTCAAGTTTTTGCGGAAGATATCGCCCGTTGAAATTTGCGGAATACCTAGGTCTGTTGTCAGTTTTTGTGCCATAGTGCCTTTACCGCTACCAGGCGCACCTAAAAGTATAAGTCTCATATTATTTCAAAAATCCTTTGTAGTGACGCATCAAGATTTGGTTTTCCAAAGCTTTGTGGAATTCCAAAGCGACGGAAACTACGATCAACATTCCCGTTGCGCTCATGCTGCCAACCAATTTGGTGTTAAGAGTAACGCCCAAAAGTTGAGGCAACAACGTGAACAATACGGAGGGAATAAGGTTGATGATTGTGAGGAAGATTGCGCCCCACAAAGTGATGCGGCTAACTACCTTAGCCAAATATTCGCTAGTTTCGCGTCCGGGACGAATGCCCATAACGAAACCGCCGTTACTTTGAATGTTCTTTGCAATGTCGACGGGATTGAATTGAATTTGCGAATAGAAATATGCAAACACAAAAATCAAAATTGCCAACACAACGTTGTAAACAGCAATACCTACGCCGTTTCCGTTTGCAGTCATCCAAGTCGTCCACCAATTGCCGAATGCTGTTCCTTGCCAGAAGGAAGCAATAAGCATGGGGATGAAGCTCATCAAAGCATAAGCGAAAATCAAAGGCATAACGCCGGAAGCGTTAACTTTGATGGGGATGAAGGTGGATTGTCCACCATACATCTTGTTGCCCTTAACTTGCTTTGCATATTGAACTTTAATTTTTCTTTCGGCGCCATCCACCCAAACGATGAATGCAAACACCAAAATCAAAGTTACAAGGAACAAACCGATGGAAATAAGGTATTCAGGCTGTCCGTTGAACACATTGATGAAGGATTCGCCCAATTGTTGAGCGGCGGTAGCAACGATACCAACGAAAATCAACATGGAAATACCATTGGAGATTCCGTGTTCGGTGATGCGTTCGCCGATCCACATGGTCAACATGCTTCCGCCAACCAACACGATGGTGATGTAGATATACATAATCCATTTGTTAGCTTTCAAGAAAGCAGGCAAACCGCCTTCATAAATTTCGTCCAAAATATCTGCGCCACCCAACCAGTTGTAGTTGATGTAGTCGCCGCTGTTAGACAGCGTCAAAACTACGCCTACGGCGCTGATGATGGCAAGGGCCAAAGTTACCCAACGGGTAATTTTGTTGATCTTTTCTCTGCCCTCTTCGCCTTCTTTCGACATTCTTTCCAATGCAGGAATAGCAATCGTTAACAACTGCACGATAATCGATGCGTTGATATACGGCGAAATGCCGAGAGAGAACAGTGTACCCTGACTGAGTGCGCTGCCGGTGATGGAGTCCAGCAATCCCAAGACGCCGTCGCCGCTAACTTCAATTGCATTAAGTCCGGGGACAGTGATGTAGCAACCCAATCTGTAGAGAACTACAAAAAAGATTGTCCATAAAATTTTGTTGCGAACGTCCTTTATCTTAAAGGCATTTCTTATTGTTTCCCACATTATCCAATTACCTCTGCAACGCCGCCTGCCGCTTCGATTGCCGATTTAGCAGAAGCGGAAAACTTATCTGCTTGAACAGTAAGTTTTTTGGTAAGTTGTCCGTTGCCGAGAATTTTCACGCCACCGTTCTTTTTGAAGGTGACAATGCCCTTTTCGGCAAGAAGTTCGGGTGTAACCACCGTTCCTTCTTCAAACACGTTGAGGCTTTCCAAATTTACAACGTCATATTCCACTGCAAACTTGTTGTTGAAACCGCGTTTAGGCAAACGTCTTGCAAGAGGAGTTT
>CAZFTO010000019.1:0-25654 GCA_964521735.1 uncultured Oscillospiraceae bacterium
TTGCGAGATTGCTTATTGCCATTAGTTTTGACCTTTAACTTTTGCAGCTTTGCCGGTGCGTTGACGCAAATAATAAAGTTTTGCGCGTTTAACTTTTGCGGCTTTTCTTACAACAACAATGCTATCGATTTTGGGGCTGTGAAGAGGGAAGGTTCTTTCCACGCCGATACCGGACGAAATACGTCTTACGGTGAAGGTTTCGCGCAAACCGCCGTGTTTACGAGCGATAACGATTCCTTCGTAGGCTTGGATTCTTTCCTTGTTGCCTTCGATAACTTTGAAGTTAACTCTGACGGTGTCGCCAACGTTAAATTCTGCAACTTCTCTTAAAGATTCTGCTTCGATTGTTTTGATGATGTCCATTTGACTTTTCCTCCAAAAAATTTTGTTAACTAAGCGTTCATTCACTACGAAAGTCAGAGGACCGCCCGAAGTCACTTATGTATTCTACCACAGCGCCTCTTTTTTGGCAACTGTTTTGCACCACATTTTCAGCAAACAAAAAGTGTTATTTTTGCAACAATTTTTGCCATAAAAAACCGGGATTTTTGCCGTGCGTTGGACCAACGCTATTTGCATGCGAGCATTTGCAAAAACGCCCAAAGCACGCTCTAAATGCCAAAAACAGGGCAAGAATGGATACTATGTGTGAAATAGTTGTTTATGTTTTGCCTTGAAAACACAAAACTACACGCGAAAAGCATCCTTCCAAACGGTAACCGTTTCGCCTACCACTTCCACCACGTCAAACCGCACGGGAGAGCCATACAATTTGTTTAGGGAAAGCCACTGCGTGGCGCAGGAAATAATTATTTTTTGCTTTTGCAAAGTAACTGCTTCGCGCGGCAAACCAAATGCCTGATTGTTGCGACGTTTAACTTCCAAAAACACGACGTATTTGCCGTCCTTTGCAACAACGTCGATTTCGCCGTTGGCCACAGAAAAGTTGCGTTGCAAAATTTTGTAGCCGTGTTTTTGCAAATATTTTACGGCGATATCTTCGCCTTTTGCTCCTACCTGATGAGTGTTCATACTTCAACAAAATGTCCGATGAAACTTCTTCTGTGAATGGCGCACGGCCCGTGTTGCTTCAACAATCTTATGTGTTCTGCCGTGCCGTAGCCTTTGTGCTTTGCAAAGTTATATTGCGGGAACTGCTTGTCGTAATCCAGCATGATTCTATCCCTAGTCACCTTGGCAATTATGCTTGCCGCTGCTATGCTATAGGAAAGAGCATCGCCGTGAATGATGGACACTGTTTGCACTTTTGCCGGCAACTTTACGGCATCGATAAGAGCAACGTCGACGTGCTTAAAACCATCGATGCATTGCAACATGCCTTTTTTTGTTGCGTTCAAAATGTTTATTTCGTCAATTTTTTGGCTATCTACCACGGCCACTTGCACGTCGATTGCCTTTTGCATGATAAGATCGAATAATACATCGCGCTTTTTTGCCGATAGTTTTTTGCTATCGTTGACACCTTCGATTATGCTTGCTTCATCCAGCGGCATTATGACGGCGGCAACCACCACGGGGCCGGCTAGCGGGCCACGCCCTGCTTCGTCTATGCCTGCAATGAATTTTGCACCGTTTTGCAGGGCCTTGTTTTCGTATTCTAGCATGCTCACAAGCTCACCTCGCTATCCGTTTGGGGCAAATCCAAAGTTATGCGCCCCAGTTTGCCTTTGCGGAAATCGTCCAAAATTGCCTTGGCGCATCTTTCGTCGTCGATGTCGCCGCCACGCAACAAAAAGCCACGTTTTTTTGCAATTTCCACAAAAATTTGCGATGGTTGACCGCTTGCATCAACTTTGTAGCGTTCACAAAGTGCCTTTGGATACAACTTTGCAATAACGGCCAGCAGGCGCTGAGCAATTTCCAGCAAGTCCACAACGTCGTCCTTTATGCTGCCCACAAAACAAAGTTCAAAAGCCAAATCTTCGTCGTCGAACTTGGGCCACAACGTTCCCGGTGTATCTAGCAGTTCCAAACCGTTTTTAAGCCGAACCCACTGTTTGCCCTTTGTTACGCCGGGTTTATCCCCCGTGATTGTGGTTTTGCGCCCCGAAAGACAGTTTATGAGGGTTGACTTGCCACAGTTGGGAACGCCCAAAATCATGCAACGAACAGGCTTGAAAACGCCTCTTTTTTGGTTTTTTTCGCGAATGGCAGTTGTTGCCGATTCGAATGCGGCCACTATTTTTGCCGCTTCGGCCGAAGCGGTTGCCGTAACTTTAACAAACTTTTCGCCACGCGACTTAAAATAGTTGCACCAAGCATCCACTTTGGATGGGTCGGCCAAATCGCATTTGTTCAAAATAAACACGCATGGTTTGTTGCCGACAATTTTTTGAAATGAGGGATTGAAGCATGCCAAAGGGGCGCGCGCATCTAGCACGTAGCCTACGGCGTCCACTATTTTTGCATTTTCTTCCATCATTCTCAGGGCCTTCGTCATATGCCCGGGGAACCATTGCACACTCATTTTATACTCCTAAAACTCACTTTTGCAACAGGTCGGGACGATTTTTTGCCGTTATTTCCAACGACTGTTGCTTTCGCCACTCGTCCACGCACTTGTGATTGCCCGAAACCAAAACTTCCGGCACTTTGTGTCCCAAAAAATCTTGCGGACGAGTGTATTGAGGATATTCCAACAACGGCTGCGAAAAGGATTCGTCCACGGTGCTTTGAGCATTGCCCAACACGTCGGGCACGTAGCGCAAAACGCTGTCGATCACCACCATTGCTGCCAGCTCTCCGCCCGACAACACGTAGTCGCCAATGGAAAGTTCTTGGTCGATATCCATATCCAACACGCGTTGATCAACACCTTCGTAGTGTCCGCACAGTAGCAAAAGATGATCTTCTTCGGACAATTGCTTAACAACCGATTGCGTAAGCGTTTTGCCACGCGGGGAAAGATATATACGCTTTGCTTTGCGTTCGGGATCCACCGCCGTGATGCAATCGTGAATGGGTTGCGGCGTCATAACCATGCCGGCGCCACCGCCGAAAGGCGCATCGTCGCACTTTTTGTGCTTATCCGCAGAATAATCGCGAATGTTGTGACAGTTTAGTTGAAACAGGCCTTTTTCCTTGGCTTTGCCGATAAGAGAACTATCCAGCGCCACGAACATTTCGGGAAAAAGCGTTAGAACGTCAATTTTCATTTGTAACGCACACCTCCGCAAATCGTTTTGCACTTAGAACAATTTTCTTTTCGTCAACATCCACAGAAAGGAGCAAATCTAACAAAGCGGGGAAAGACACTTCGCACCCCGGCGCCTTGCAAACATAGACGTCCGCCGCGCCGTATTGCAACACGTCGACAATTTCGCCAACTGTTGTGCCGTTATCCAGCACTACTCTGCACCCGATTATATCCTGCACGAAATACCTGTCGTTTTGCAATTTCACGTCTTCTTTATCACAAAAAACGTCCCAGCCGCGATAGGTTTCCGCCGTGTTTCTATCCGTAACGTCACTAAACGCCACAAACAAAAACGTGCCGTCGGTGCGAATTTTTTGCACTTCGTGCGCATTTGCGCCAAGATATAGTTTTTTTGCGCGCAACAACATTTTGGGGTCATCTAGCAAACAGGAAGTTTTTAGTTCGCCCTTGATGCCTTGCGCCTTCAACACTACGCCAACTTTCAATTTCATATTTCACCAATTTTGCCAAACAAACAAAAACAGCCGCAAGAAAACTTGTGGCTGTTCGTTCGGTTGCCACCAACCGTGTCAACCGATGCTAGTCGTCTGCAATTTCAACGTTATATCTTTTGCCCTTCTTTGCGCCAACGGCCTTTGCCAACGTGCGAATGGACGTGGCAATTTTGCCTTGCTTGCCAATAACTTTGCCGATATCACTTTCTGCCACACGGATAGTGATGGTTTCCACTTCGGCGCCGTCGTCGGAAGTAACGTTCACTGCGGAGACGTCGTCAACGAGCTGCTCTACAACGTATTTGACAAGTTCTATCATGTTATGCACCTACTACTTAGACTTTCTGGGCTCCAAAACGTTTTTGCGAACCAAAAGAGTGCGAACGGTTTCGGTGGGTTGAACGCCGTTGTCGATCCATTTCTTTGCTTTTTCAACGTCGAGGTTCAATTCTTCGTTCAAAGGGTTGTAGGTACCAACAAGGTCTACGTATTGTCCGTCACGAGCCTTGTGGGAATCGATAACTACCACACGGTAGAAAGGACTTTTTTTGTCACCCATTCTTGTCAATCTCATTTTTACTGCCATTTTAGTTTCCTCCAAATTGTATTTGTTATTTTATGCTTCGGCGGCTTGCTGCCGCGAATTGATTGTTTTGTGCGCTGCTAGAAAGGCAAACGCTTGGTTTTTGTCATCTTTTTCATCATGTCGCGCGTTTGCTCAAACTGTTTTATAAGCCTGTTGACATCCTGCACTTGCGTGCCCGAGCCAAGAGCAATACGTTTGCGACGAGAATAGTTTAGTATTTTTGGGTTGGAACGCTCTTCTTCCGTCATGGAAAGGATAATGGATTTGTTGCGTTTTAGCTGCGCTTCGTCCACCTTCTTATCCCCAAGCTTCAACCTGCCGGCACCGGGGATCATATCCACAAGGCTGTTCAAGTCTCCCATTTTGGAAACTTGCTCAAACTGTTGCAAATAGTCGTTCAAGTCGAAAGAAGCATCCTTAATTTTTTTGGCAAGTTTAAGTGCTTGTTCTTCGTCGATGGCCGTTTGTGCCTTTTCGATGAGCGTTAGCACGTCGCCCATACCCAAAATGCGGGAAGCCATTCTGTCCGGATAGAAAGGTTCGATATCTTCCGGCTTTTCGCCCGTACCGCAGAATTTGATGGGTTTGCCCGTTACGGCTTTTATGGAAAGGGTTGCGCCACCACGAGTGTCGCCATCTAGCTTCGTCATGATTACGCCAGTGATATTCAACGCTTCGTCGAAGGTTTTGGCAACGGTGACGGCATCTTGACCCGTCATGCTATCCACAACCAACAAAGTTTCGAACACGTTAACGGCTTTTTTGATGGATTTTAGTTCGTCCATCAATTCTTCGTTTATGTGCAGACGGCCGGCCGTATCGATGATTACCGTGTCGAACCCGTTCTTTTCGGCATGCTTAACGGCTTGTTCGGCAATTTTGGTGGGATTGCCTTGACCCATTTGGAAAAAGCCTGCATTAACTTTTGTGGCAACAATTTCTAACTGCTTTATTGCCGCCGGGCGATAAACGTCGTCGGCAACCAAAAGCACCTTTTTGCCCTGCTTTTGCAAATGCAGTGCAAGTTTGCCGCACATTGTGGTTTTGCCGGCACCTTGCAAGCCGCACATCATAATTATTGTGGGCAGCTTTGGCGAAACACCAAGCTTGCTTTGCGTTGTGCCCAGCAACTGAATTAGTTGTTCGTTGACGATTTTTACAACCTGTTGGCCGGGTGTTAGGCTTTTGAGAATCTCTTCGCCAACCGCCTTTTCTGTGACGGCAGCAATAAAATCCTTTGCGACGGTGTAGTTAACGTCGGCTTCTAACAAAGCAACGCGAACTTCACGCATGGCTTGTTTAATTTCCAACTCCGTCAGCGCACCGCGGTTTTTCAGCTTGGAAAAAACGTGATTCATCCTGTCCGTAAGGTTTTGAAATGCAGCCAAAGCACACTACTCCTTTTCAACAAATTTTTGCACCAACTGCACGGCTTGTTGCTCGTTGCCCTGTTGCAAAGCAGAACGCACTTCGTGCATCAGCTGTGCAAGATGCAAACTTTCTTCAAACTTTTCCAAGGTTGCTTGCGACTTGACAATGGTATCGCGCACGCCTTGACGAGAAATGCCGTGTTCGGCGGCAATTTCCGAAAGGGTGCAATCGCAATCGCAAAACATGGCAACAACGTCGCGCTGTTTTTGCGTGAGCAAACTGCCGTAGGCGGAAAGAAGTTCCGACAATTGTAGTTTTGTCAACGACATCTTTGCACCTCCGCACATTGCGTGTTGTAAAGCAAATTTACTTTACACAGGTATTTTATATCACAACAAAAACAAAGTCAAGCGTTTTTCATTCATCAAACAAAATTTTTGAAAAATTCTTTGATGGGCCGCTTGACTTGTTTGTTGTTTTTCAAAACGAAATGTTTTCAATCTTGAACTGGGTTGCCATGGACAAATTCGCCTTCCCGCGTGCTTCTATCGGGAAAGTACAAAATGCCGTGGCCGTGCAAATCGCCGTCTTTGACTGCACCCCCGTACCCGGCTCCGTCGTAGTAGTAAATTCCACGTCCGTGGCGTTTGCCAAGATGCGATTCCCCTTCGCACCTATCACCGTTATCGTAAATTCCGTTGCAATATTCCCCTACTGTTGTGAATACAAACACAATGTAAAAATAAGTAAACGATATGAACACAAAATTGTCGATATTATTATTTTGCAAAAATGTGGAACTGCAAATTTCACGTTACTACACACGACTAAAAAAGCATGTGAACACCCGAAAACCCAACTTCGAAAAAGGCACGGAAACTATCCGTGCCCCAATTTTTGCATAACGCTATGTGATTTTTGCAGCAAAACGGCAAAATGCCGATGCAATGTTTGTTTTGAATGTGCTTCCGTTTTGGCCTTACACTATTCCTTCAACATAGCTTGCGGCATCAAATTGCAAAAGGTCGTCGATGCCTTCGCCGACACCAACAAAATAGACGGGTACGTCCATATCGTGCTTTATTGCCAGCACAACGCCACCCTTGGCAGTGCCATCCAGTTTGGTGAGAACGATGCCGTCAATATCTATTGCTTCGTTGAAAACTTCCACTTGTTGAATGGCGTTTTGACCGGTGGTTGCATCCAAAACAATCAAGTTTTTTCGTTCCGCTTCGGGAAATTCCCTGTCGATAACTCGATTGATTTTTTTGAGTTCTTCCATCAAATTCTTTTTGTTGTGCAAGCGACCGGCAGTATCCACCAACACAACGTCGGTGCCTCTGCTTTTTGCGGAAGAAACGGCATCGAACACCACTGCCGCAGGGTCACTGCCCTCTTCGTGCTTTATTATGCGCACTTTCGCGCGGTTTGCCCACACTTCCAGTTGTTCGCTAGCCGCAGCACGAAAAGTATCGGCCGCAGCAATAACAACGGATTTGCCTTGTTTTACAAAAAGGTTTGCAAGTTTGCCAATGGTTGTGGTTTTTCCCACGCCGTTTACACCGGCAACGGTTATTACGCAAGGGGTGGAAAAAGTAAATTTTTCATCACCAAGCACGTCCATAAGCACTTGTTTTAGGTATTCATTTGCCTGTTTCGGGTCGGAAACGCGATCCTTGCGCATTGCTTCACGCAAGCTATCGATAATGTCTTCGGTGGTATCTTCGCCCACGTCCGCGGCAAGCAAAATAAATTCCAACTCTTCATAGAAATCTTCATCGAAAATTCCACGCTTAAACAGTTCGTTAAGACGAAAGCCAAGTTGCTGTTTGGTTTTGCGCAAACCGTCGATTATTTTTTGAAAAAATCCCATTAGAACCTCTACATTGCTTGTTTTATCGCATCGGTAAGTTTAACCGAAACTATCTTGCTAACGCCCTTTTCTTCCATTGTTACGCCGTACAACACATCGGCCCTTTCCATTGTGGGCTTTTTGTGTGTGATAACGACAAATTGCGTGGAAGAAGAAAATTTGCGCAAATATGTTGCAATTCTATCGGCGTTGGCATCGTCTAGTGCTGCTTCGATTTCGTCCAATACGCAGAAGGGCATCGGGTTATACTTCAAAATTGCAAACAAAATTGCTGCCGCCGTCATGGTGCGTTCACCACCGGAAAGCAACGAAATGTTTTGCAATTTCTTTCCCGGGGGTTGCGCTTCAATTTCTACACCTTGGCGCAACGATTCCTTGTTGGGGTCGTTTTCGACGTACAACCTTGCATTGCCGCCGTTAAACAATTCGCGGAAAACTTGTTTGAAGTTTTCGTTGATTTTTGCCATGCCGTCGTTAAACTTGGTTTCAATTTCGGCAGTGAGTACTTTTAGCGAAGTTTTTAGGTCTTCTTCGGCCTTTTTGACGTCGTTATACTGGTTGGCGTAGTCGTCGTAGCGTTTTTGAGTGTCTTCCAGTTCCTGAATTGCGTTAACGTTGACATGGCCCATGCGCTGAATTGCCGCTTTCAATTCGGAAATTCTTGCCTTGCCTGCCTCGTTATCGAAATCGTCCTGCTTGTATTCCATGGCTGCCGAATAGGTGATGCCGTATTCGTCACGCACACGTTCTTGAAGTTGGCTCAAATCCAAGTCGATGCGGCCCAAACAAAATTCTTCCGTGGAAATTTGACTTTTCAACGATTCAATTTCCGCAGCGACGCTCATTCTTTCATCTGCAGTTTTGCTGAAATTAGTATCCAACTCTTCCTTTAAGGTGTCGGTAGATTTAATTTTGTTTTGCAAATCGGCCATGCGCTTGCTCAAAACGGAATCCTTGGTGCTTTCGTTAAACACGTCGTAGAATCCGTCGATGGCGTTTCGTACCTGCGCACAATAGTTAAGTTTATCCTGAATGGCATTTTCTAGCGCAAAAATTTGCGCATTGTTGTTTTTGACGTCCTTTTCGGAGTTGTCGATGTTGTTTTTCAAAATGCCAACGCGATAGCGCTTTTCGGAAATTGCCGTTTGCATGGATTCCTTTGCGGCCGCTTCGGCATTCAAAGTGTCTTTTAGGTGTTGAAGTTTTTCCACCAATTCCTTTTCGGCACGGTTCAAATCTTCCAAACGCTTGGATGTTGCCTGCGTCATTTTTGCAATTTCTTCAAAACGACGAGCAATTTCATCTTTTTCGCCCGTCAAGCCCAAAATGTTTTGTTTATCCGAATTTGTCAAGACGTTGGATGTTTCGATTTTTTCCTTTGCGGTGGCAATTTCCACGTTCAAAAGGTTAATTTTTTCCACCAAAGCGGCGGAAGTTGCGCGCATTTCGGCAAGCAGTTTGTCGCAAGTTTGCTTGCGTTGGTCAACTTCTTGCAATTCGTCAAGCAGTTTTTCTAAACGCTGAGTGCGTTCGGCAAGTTCCGTTTCGTACGAAAGCAAGCTGGTTGTGACGGAGCGCTTGCTGCCGCCTTCCAACGAACCGTCGTTGGAAATTCTTTCACCGGTTAGCGTGACTATTCTGTGTGAATAACGATACTTTTTGCTGATTGCAACGGCGTTATCGAAAGTATCCACCACCACGATTCCGCCCAATAGCGATTCGAACACGTTAGCATAGTGCGCATCGAAAGAAACCAAATCGCTTGCTACCCCCAAAACGCCGTTTTCTTTAAGCACTTCGGCACGGTCGATGCCGTGCGGCTTCATGGAGGAAACGGGCAAGAAGGTTACTCTGCCGTAGTCGTGATCTTTTAGGTACTGAATTAGATATTTTACGTCTGCTTCGTTTTCTGTAACGACGTTTTGCAATCTGCCACCCAAAGCCACTTCTATTGCCAATTGCAATTTGGGTTCGACGTGCACCAAGTTGGCAACTACGCCGCAAATGCGCGAAGACAATTGAGTGTTTTTGTTGGCATCTTGCATTAAATACTGCACGCTGGCTTGATAGCGTTTGTAGTTGCTGGCAACGTCTTTTAGCATTTCTATTCCGCCCTTTTCGCCGGAATACGCCTGTTGTTTGCGTTGCAATTCTTTTACTAAATCGAACTGTTCAAATTCTTTAAGTTTGATATCTTGTTTTAGTTGAGCAGCTGTTTGAAGCAGTTTTTCGCTTTCTTCTTTGGCGGTTTTGTAGCGCAACAACAATCCGCCTTCTTCGCCGGCAGATTCCTGCAAACGCTCGGAAATTTGTTGTTCGCTTGCCTCTATTTGTTCCACGCGGTGAGACAAAGTGTCCTTTTCCGTTTGGTAGCCCACCAACTTGCTGTTGCCTTCCGCAGTTTGAGCACGCACTTCATCTAGCTTTTTGCGCACTGCTTCCGTTTCGGCCGTCAAAGCGTCCACCTTGCGTGACAAAACGTTATACTTATCTGCCGTTTGCAAAATGTCGTTTTCGCCAACGGAAAGTTCGTCTCTTCTGCGAGCCAACAGGCCATTCAAAGAATCGTTTGCCTTTTGCAAGTTTTCGATATCTTGCTTGTTTTCCGCAATTTGTTGTTCGGTGTTGGAAATATCCTTTTGACAGTTGTAGATTCTTTCCTGAATAAGGTTTTTATCCCCTTCCAACTTTTGAATTTCTACTGCTAAATCCACCTTTTCTTGGTGAAGCTTTTCAATTTCGTCGTCAATGCTGTTGCGACGGTTGAACAAATCGGTGTAGCGTTCGTTTATGTCGGCATAGAGCGTTTCCTTATAGGCCTGTTGTTCTTTTAGGCCTTGCAACTTTTTCTTTGCCGCTTCCTTATCTTGGCTGGCATGATCGTAGCCGTAGATATAGGAATTTATTTCGCAGATACGCAGTTCGTTATATACGTCCAAATACTTTTTGGCAATGGTCGATTGTCTTTTGAGTTCCGGAATGCGCACCTTTACTTCGTCCATGACGGCAAGCAGGTATTCCATTTGCGTTTTTGTGCGTTCCAAATGGTTGTTGGTTTCGTTGCGCTTGGCAATGAAATTTGAAACACCCAGCGCCTCCTCAAAAATGGCGCGTCTTTCTTCCGGGCGAGCGGAAAGAACGGCATCCATACGTCCCTGACCGACTATCGAATAGCCTTCTTTTCCCAAACCGACGCCACGCAACAGCTCGATGATATCACGCAAACGCACTACGTTTCTGTTAAGCAAATATTCGCTTTCGTTGTTGCGATACAGTTTGCGGCTGATGATTATTTCGTCCAGTTGAATGGGGAAAATGCGCGTCGTGTTATCCAAATAGAGAGACACTTCGCAATAGCTCATGGATTTTCTGGCATCCGTACCGTTGAAAATAAGGTCTTGCATGGCCTTACCACGCAAGCTTTTTGTGCTTTGTTCGCCCAAAACCCATCTGATGGCATCGGAAACGTTACTTTTTCCGCACCCGTTGGGGCCGACGATGCCTGTTATGGGGTGATCAAAACGCATTTCTACCTTATCGGCAAAGCTTTTGAACCCGTAAATTTCAATTTTCTTTAAATATAGCACTAGTTTATTCTCCAATCTTTAACAATTTTAGAAGCGGCGTCGCGTTCGGAATTTTTTATGCTAGAACCAACACCATCACTAACTTTCTTTTCGTCTATCCACAACGAACAATAAAACGTTGGGCTGTTATCCGGCCCTTCCTTTTTGTCCAGTTGATACCTTACTGCAAACTTTTTTTCTTGGCAATATTCCTGAACCAAAGTTTTGCTATCCTTAGAGGCACGCTTCTGCGCTTCGTCCAGTTGCTGTTTTAGCGTTCGAAGCACAAACGCTTTTGCCGCATCCATGCCGCCGTCAAAATACACTGCGCACAAAATTGCTTCGTACAAATTGGCTTCGATTTTTTTTGAAAGGGAACGCACATTGCAGTTGGGCGCAACACGCAAATGTTGCAAAACATCCATTTTGTCCACCACGGGTCGCAACCCGTCGGAAGAAACAACCAGCGAACGTACTTTGGAAAGTTGCCCTGCATCAAACTTTTTGTACTTTGCGTAGTAGTATTCAGCAACGACAAAATCCAGCACGGCATCGCCCAAAAATTCCATTCGCTCGTTATCGTCGACGTTTTCGACGTTAGCAAAAGAAGAATGAACAAACGCTTGCGTAAGCAACGCTTTGTTTTTGAAAACGTAGCCAATCTTTTGCTCGATTAGAGCAATTTCGTTTCTGCGCACTGCCACTCCTCCTGCCGGTATTTTTGCAAAACTTTGTAAGGTAAGTTATATTATATACCAAAAACTGCCTTTTTGCAATACTATTGGGCCATTATGTGCTATTGTTTCACGAAATATAACATAAATATGTCATTGTTTCACAACGCAAAAAACCACCGATAGAAATCGGTGGTTAGAAATGCAGAATGACTTGCCGCTAGTTATTTTTCAGCGGAAACTTCTACCACTTGCTTGCCGTCGTAATATCCGCAAGCGCTGCACACTTTGTGAGCAACTTTAAGTTCGTGGCATTGAGGGCACTCTACCAAAGTGGGAGCAGAAGCTGTCCAGTTTGCTGCTCTCTTGTGTTTTCTTTGTTTAGACGTTTTTCTCTTGGGTACTGCCATTGTGATGCACCTCCGTTAGAATTTTAGATTTTTAAGCGCCGAAAAGGCGTTTTCTTTTTGAGTGTTACAATCGCACTCTGCAACGTTTTTGTTTGCTCCGCAAACGGGACACAACCCTTTGCAATCGTCCTTGCACAAAAACAAGGTTGGCACGGACAAAACAATTTCGTCTTGCACCGCTTTTGTTACATCCAACTTACTACCGTCGTAGCCATATTCATCTTCCGACGGGTTCTTTTTGAACGTTTGAGAGAAACTTAGTTGAAAACTGCGTTTCGTTTCTTCCAAACAACGGTCGCAACAACCACTGACGATGCAAACTATTTGCCCTTCAATCTCTACGTCCGGATTAGTGAACGTAACGTCGAAAGCCACGGAAACTTCGTTTAGTTTTGCGTTTGGATAGGGCAACAGGTCGCCATCCAAAACAAACTTGCCGCAAAAGGGCAATGCTGTTCCGACGTTTGCCATCGGTTTTGCCAATTCAATTACGATTTTTTCACACACTTCAACATTATACAAAATTGCAACGTTTTTGTCAACGATTTAAGACAACTTTGCAACAGCCAAAGTTTCACGAGCGATGACAAGTTCTTCGTTGGTGGGAATAACCAAAACTTTAACTCTGGAATCGTCTGCTTGAATTTCGGCAATGGTTCCTCTGGGGCAATTGACGTTTTTGTCTTCGTCAAGTTTTATTCCCAAATAGTCCATATCTTTCAACACGCGGCGACGCACGTCGGGGTCGTTTTCACCAATACCGGCGGTGAACACCACCACGTCTACGCCGTTCATTGCTGCGGCATAGGCGCCAACGTATTTTTTGCAACCGTATGCAAACATTTCTAGTGCCAATTCGGCGCGTTTGTTGCCCTGTTCGGCAGCGGCGGCCAAATCTCTGAAATCGGAAGAAACACCGCTTACGCCGGCAACGCCGCATTGCTTGTTCAAATAGGTTAGCATTTGCGAAACGTCCATGCCTTCCTTGCGTGCAATATATTCTGCCGCGGCATAGTCGATATCGCCACTTCTGGTGCCCATAGGTACGCCGGCAAGAGGTGTGAAGCCCATGGAAGTATCAACGCACTTGCCACCGTTAACTGCCGTGATGGACGAGCCGTTGCCCAGGTGGCAGGTGATAGTTTTAAGTTGGGAAATATCTTTGTTCAAATACTTTGCCGCTTCTTGCGCAACAAACTTGTGGCTGGTGCCGTGTGCGCCGTAACGACGGATTTTGTATTTTTCGTAGTGTTCGTATTTTACTGCATACATATACGCATAGTCGGGCATTGTGAAGTGGAATCCCGTGTCGAAAACCAACACCATGGGGGTGTTGGGCATTTCTGCCAAGCATGCGTTTACGCCCACTATTGCTGCAGGGTTATGCAAAGGAGCAAGATCCTTTATTTCTTCCATAAGTTGCATGGAATGTTCGCTCACCAAAGTGGGTTGTTTGAACGCTTCGCCGGAAGCAACTACACGGTGGCCAACGCCGTCAATTTCTTTCATGGAAGAAATGACGCCAACTTGCTTATCGGTGAGGGTGGAAAGCACCAACTTGACTGCTACGTTGTGGTTGGGCATATCCACTTTTTGTTCGATGGTTTTGCCGTTTGCTTTGTAGATGAAGTTGGAATTTTCTATTCCTATGCGTTCGCAATTGCCTTTTGCAAGCACTTGTTCCGTTTGCATATCAATAAGTTGGTATTTCAACGAGGAACTGCCGGAATTGATAACGAGTATTTTCATTTTTATCTCCTGTATCGCGAGCCAAAGCCGCGAAATATTTTTTGTGCTAGTAAACTAAAATTGAGTTTGCAATGCCGTTATTGCAACAGCTGCAACGATATCGTCCGATTTGCATCCACGAGAAAGATCGTTCATGGGTTTTGCAAAACCTTGACAAATGGGACCGACAGCCATAAATCCGCCCAAGCGTTCGGCAATTTTGTAGCCTATGTTGCCAGCTTGCAAATCGGGGAAGATAAACACGTTGGCGTGTCCTGCAACGGAACTTCCAGGAGCTTTCATTGCGCCTACGGAAGGAACGATGGCTGCATCGAACTGCAATTCGCCATCCAACTTCAATTCGGGAGCTTTTTCCTTTGCCAAACGAGTTGCTTCAGCCACCAAAGTGACGTTATCGTGCTTTGCGCTGCCCTTGGAGGAGAAGGAAAGCATTGCAACTTTGGGATCGATGCCGGCAATGGCTGCCGCCGATTTAGCCGTGGAAATTGCACAATCGGCCAAACCTTCAGAAGTATAGGTGGGGTTAAGTCCGCAATCGGCGAAAACAACCAACCCGTCGGGGCAATATTGATTGCCTTGTTCGGGGCAAATCATAAGGTTGAAACTGGAAACGGCCGATACGCCGGGAGCTGTTTTGATAATTTGCAAACCAGGACGCAACGTGTTGGCCGTGGAATGGCAAGCGCCGGAAACCAATCCGTCCACTTCGCCCATTTTTAGCATCATTGCTCCAAAGTAGGTTGCGTCTTGCAACAACACGGAAGCTTGTTCGGGCGTCATGCCCTTGGATGCGCGAAGTTCGCACAACTTTGCGTTGTAGGCAGGTAATTTTTCGCTAGTGAGGTGATCGATAACCGTAACGCCCGTCAAATCCACGTCGGGATTGTTTTTTGCAATTTGTTCGGGATTTCCCAACAACACTATTTTGGCAATTCCTTCCAAAGTTGCATCTTGTGCTGCTTTTACAACACGACTATCTTCACCTTCGCAAAGCACTATTGTTTTGTGCAAATTTGCCGCTTTTTGCTTTATTTGTTGCAAAATATTCATAATAACCCCCAAATGTTGCGCACGCCTATGCGGCGGAAACGCTTTATTTTTTAGTTTGTTTCGTGTATAATAAACGAAAGATTGCATCAGCAACAGCCACAAAAAGCAACTTGGTGGCCTTGCTTGGCAAAATTCGCCAATACAAGTAAAATTATACCACACCCGTTCGGGAATGTAAACAAATTTAACAAAACAGCGTGCGGCAATATGCCGTCAAAAATTTTTATTGCACAGGTACACATGAAAACGTCAGTGATTATTTGCGAATTCAACCCTCTGCACAGTGGGCACGAAAAAATTATAAGCTTTGCCAAAAGCATTTCGGACAAAGTTGTTTGCGTGATGAGCGGCAATTTCGTGCAGCGAGGAATGCCCGCTTGTTGCAACAAATACAAACGAGCAATTCACGCCATAAAGGCCGGCGCCGATTTGGTTGTGGAACTGCCCACTATCTACGCCACTGCTTCGGCGGAAAATTTTGCTTTGGGCGCAGTTAAAATAGCCAACAAACTGCATGCTGACACGTTGGTGTTTGGCAGCGAATGTGGCGACATTGCTCCACTTAAATTTTGTGCGGAAAAACTTGACGACAAAGAAACTAACGAAAAAATTCGCCAGCAACTGGCACTTGGCGTTAGCTATCCCAAGGCTCTGTGGCTGGCAACGGGATTGGATGTTTTGCAAAAGCCAAACAACGTGCTTGCCGTGGAATACATTCGTGCGCTTAACGCCACCAAAAGCACCATAACCCCGGTGACACTGGCACGAGAAGACAACTACAACGGACAAGCCGCCGAGTTTGCTTCCTCCACCTGCCTGCGCGAAAACGCCGATTTGCGCCAAAAATATCTTGCACCATGTGTTTTGACAGATATGGACGATACCATCGAGGAAAAATATAAGGATTTTGCCACAAAACTTGTTGCAACAAAAACCAAAGAACAACTGGAAAATGTTGCCGGTGTTTGCGAAGGATTGCACAACAAAATTTTTGCCGCCAACAAAACTTGCGGTTATGATGCAATGATTGAAGACGTAAAATCCAAGCGTTACACTCGGATGAAACTACAACGCATAATTTTGAACTGCGTGCTGGGCATCACCAAGGAAATGGAAAAACAGAGCAAAACGGCAACGCCGCCAGTTAAGGTGCTTGCGGTGAAATCCACTTCCAAAACCCTTTTGGCCGGACTAGAAAACCAAAGCGACACACTTACGCAAACAGCCGACCGCCTTTATGCCACGTTGGACGGCGAAAAAGCCCCAACAAAGTTGATTTCGGTAGATTGAACGTTTGGCCAGCACGGCAAAAAGCAAACCGGGATGCAACGTCTTTTGACGTTTTTAGTAAAACCAAACTACGTGTTTGAAATATGGCACAATTGTTATGTTACACTGTTTTTCACCTGTTGTTTCAAAAATATAATTCATCTACGCTCAAAACGAAGACAGAACTTTTTGCGTTCTGTCTTTTATTTTTAAAAAACTGTGCCACCACTGCGGAGCAGTGCGTCAAATGCAAAATTTTGCAAACTGCCACAAACAAACGTAGCGTTTGGAAGGCACAAACATTTTCTTGGCGCTTTTTGCGTGCAAGACACAAGGTTGCAACAAGTATCGCAAAATGGAATATATGGGCAGCCAAAACAAATAAACTAGCGTTGTGAAATATGCAAGAATTCCCGTAACCATTTTGTTTGCGACCACCTTTGCAGTGTTTTTGAGCGCACCGCAAATATACATGCAAAGTTTTTTGGACGGCGTGACGGTTTGGGCGTTAAACGTGCTGCCTTCACTTTTCCCCTTTGCCGTGCTGGCACCGCTTGCAACGAAGTTTTTTCCACGCGGAAAACACTCGCTGACAAGATTTTTGTTTGGCACGGATGCCGACGACGTGTTTTTGATAAGTTTGCTGTGTGGCTACCCAATGGGCGCAAAAGCCATTGCTGAAAGCCGTTTTAGCAAGCAAACTTCCACCACTCTTTGCAGCTTTTGTTCCACTGCAAGTCCCGTTTTTGTGGTTGCGACTGTCGGCGCAAAATTGCTTGGCAACGCAACGGCCACGTGGATTTTGGCTCTATCGCATGGGCTTTCGGCCGTGGCAAACGGATTGCTACACAGAAAAGCCTCGCAAGAAAAAAGCAGACTTAAACGCTCGCTTGGCGCGGGCGACCTTTCCGACGGCATAACTTCGGCAATGCTTGCGGTACTATCTGTGGGCGGGCTTGTTGCCTTGTTCTACATGCTGACGGATATGGCAAAAGGCTTTCTTCCATCCAATTTAGCAAACAGCCCGGCAATAAGTTTTGCCTTTGGTCTTTTGGAAATGACAAACGGCATAGTTGCAATTTGCGCCCAATGCAACACGATAGCAGCCACCGTGGCATCTTCCTTTTTGCTATCTTTTGGCGGGGCGTGCGTGTTTTTGCAAAGCCTTGCACTTTTGGGCGAGAACGTTAGGCCACTGAAATTTTTGCAAATAAAAACAACACAGGCCAGCATTTCGGCACTGATAAGCTTCGCTTTGTGCCAAATATTCATGTGAAAAGGTCGCAAAAACAGCGATACGCATTGCATTTTTTCAACACGATGTGCACAGAACACAGATTTCTGCATAAAAAATGAGCCCGAAAATGACATGCACATTCAAAAGCTTACCCAAACTTTTGAATCTACGTCAAATCGAACTCATACAGCTAGCTTTCTTGTTACTGCGCCCCTTTGCAAAATTTGCCAGCGCAAACAACAAAACTATTTCAACAAATATTTTTTGATATCTGCCAAGCAATTTTCCGGAACATATGCGGAAAAATCTTGTTGCAAAAAGGCAAGTTCGCGCACCAACGAACTGGAAACGTTGCGAAAATCCTTGCTGCCCACAACAAAAACAGTTTCGCCATCCCAATAGTTGTCGTTGGTGTCGGTCAAATCTATTACCGATTGCAAATCCAAAGCGTTGCGAATGGATTTTATCATAACCGTTGCGCCAACTTTTTTGCAAAAATCCGTCATCATGCCACTGACGGCAACAACTTCCACGTTTTCCACGTGGCTAAGCGCACGACAAGCCATTTCCACGCGAACGTCGTCGGGAATGGCATATTTTTTGTTTACATTGAAGCCGACAGCAACGTAAAGTTTATCCACCAACTTAGCCGCTTTTTCAATTGCATCCACGTGTCCTTTTGTTATGGGGCAAAAAGAACCGGCATAAACACCTATTCGCATATTTCCTCCGTTGCACTGCCATTATTTTTGTAGAAAGTGAATTGAACAGTGCCCATTTTTCGCTGATCGCAAACGCAAAAGTTGCCGAAAACTTCCGGCAGAGCATCCTGCGCCGAGTGTTCGCACACCACCATGCCGCCTTGCGCCACAACCTGATGCTTCTGCAACAGCGTTAGCACGTTTAGATAAATGCCTGCCTTATAGGGCGGGTCCACAAACACAAGGTCGACGTTTGCGCCGCAAAGCCTTGCCAAACATTGCGAATAATCGCAAACGTACAATTCCGGCACTTCGCCAACCTTTTGAAAATTGGCTTTTATGGCCTGAACTGCATCTTTGCCGTTGTCGCACAAGATGGCACGCTTGGCATTTCTGCTTAGACACTCCAACGCCAACTGACCGGAACCGGCAAACAGATCCAACACCACACTGCCGCCAATAAGGGGGCTTAGCACGTTGAAAAGTGTTTCCTTTGTTCTGTCTAGCGTGGGACGAGTGTCCGTTTTGGGAGCGACCAAACTGCGCCCCTTATACTTGCCGGTGATAATTCTCATAAGCATATTTTACTACATTATTTCAAATTACACAACAATTCATAAACAATTATATTTTTGTCACAAGTGTTCAGGCCATCACCAAACACAACGGCTTGGTCGCCGACAGCAACGGGCAAATTGCCAACATCCACCATGCAAGCCGCCATGCAAACGTTGCCCACAACCGGACAAATTGTGTTTTTTAGCTTTACCACGGGATTTTTTAGCGCACGAGAAAAGCCGTTGGCATATCCGCACCCCAGCACAGCAATTTTGGTGTTTTGCCTAACAACTTTGCCGCCGTAGCCTATCTTTTCGCCGGCCATAACGTTGCGAACGGCCAACACTTTTGCCGTGACGACTTTTGCCGGCACAAGATTTGGTGCGCCGTAGCCATACAAGCCCAACCCGATACGCACCATATCCAAAAAATACTTTTCACCCATCTGCGTTGCAGCAGTGTTTGCAACGTGCTTGATAAGCTTTGTTGAAAGAGCTTTTTCTAAAAAGTTGCACGCCTGCAAAAACACCTTCAATTGCCTGTTACACTGCCCACTCGTTGTGCCATAGAAATGCGAGAAAGTCCCCTCCACCGACAGTTTTGAGGACTGCAACGCTTCGGCAAGTTGCTCTAATTGCGACAAACAAAAGCCAAAGCGATTCATTCCACTTTGAATTTTGACGTGAACTCTTGCCTTCTTGCCGCGGGGCACGCTTCGAATAATGTTATCCAGCGTTTGGAAACTATCCGCCGTTTGCACAAAACCGTGCTCACAAGCCAGTGCCGAATCATCCCCGAAAAGCGGCAACAAAATTAGCACGTCTTTAGCAAAGGGCTTTGCTTTTATTGCTTCGGAAACACTGCCCACGGCGAAAAAATCCGCAACGGAAGTTAGGACACTTGCCGTGCGCACTAAGCCGTGCCCGTAGGCATCATTTTTTAGTACGGCACACAACTTTGTGCCAACAAGTTGGTTTTTGAAATACTCGGCGTTTTTGACGATTGCATCGAAATTTATTGTTTGCAACAAACTTCTCCCTTGCAAAAGCACGCAAATAAAGCAATTTTGTTGCTAAACCTTGTGTACTTTTGCCGCTTTGTGTGGTACAATTATTGTATGAGATTTCTTGCTAATTTTACACCGATAATAAGAATTTTGCTTTGGGTGATGTTTGCCGTAAGTTTGTGCGCAACGGTGTTTTTTGCGCTGATTGCCTTCGGCGTGCAACTGCCCGTAAACGTTTCGCCTGCGCAAGCATCCGTGGCGTTGTTTTCCACAACTATTGTGATGGTTTTTTCGTTGCTGCTTGCTACCATCCACTACCACGTTGACGAAAAACATTTGCGTTTGAAAATTGCATTTTTTGACATGTTGAGTGGCAGAATTGCCATTGAAAACATTTTGAATGTTGTCGTTAAGGACGGCAAACTTTACATTAGCTATATTTGGAAAGGTTCCGACCCGATTATTGCGCAAATAGCCGTATCGCCCAAACATTTTGGCAGCATAAAGGACGAATTGATGCGGAAAAATCCCGGCATTGTGTTTTGGAACGACGACGAGGAAAAATAGAATGGAACTGATAATTGCCAGCAACAATCAACACAAAATTGACGAAATAAAAACCATATTGAAGGACAAGTTTTCTGCAATATATAGTCTTGAGGAAGCAGGCATTGTTTGCGATCCCGAAGAAAACGGCAAAACGTTTTTGGAAAATGCCTTGATAAAAGCTCATGCAGTGGCGCAACACACCACTTTGGCCGTGCTTGCCGACGACACAGGACTGTGTGTGGATGCCTTGGGCGGCGAACCGGGAGTGTTTTCTGCGCGATATGCCGAAGACGGCCACAACGACAAAGCCAACCGCCAAAAGCTTTTGAAAAAATTGCAAGGCGCAACTATCCGCAAGGCGCATTTTGAATGTGCCGTTGTGCTTAGGTACCCAAACGGCAAAACTCTTTGCGTAAGCGGAAGGGTTGATGGGAAAATTTTGGCGCAGGAACAGGGCGAAAACGGCTTTGGATATGACAGTTTGTTTTTCTGCACGGAACTGGGCAAAACCTTTGCCGAGGCGAGTGCACAGGAAAAGAATTCCGTTTCGCACCGCGGCCGTGCACTGCAAAACCTTTCCACGTTGTTACAAAATTGCGACAACGCTTAGCCGCACAGCAAACTTCTAACACAAAAATCCTCGCATGCAACGTGCGAGGATTTTTGTGTTAGAAAAAAGATATATCTGTTGCGCATGGCTTTTGAACACTCTGCAAATTGCCACTGCTAAACGCAGGCAAAAAACAACGCAAATTGTGTTGCAACACACGTGTTTTACAAATAAGTTGACAACACCACGCTTAGTGCAAGGGGAAACAAATTGGCTGCAAAGGCATACAAAATGGATTCCACACCGGCACGGGCGACGGCATCTTTTTGGGCGCAATAGAATAGGTTACAGCCTCGATTGCAAACACAAAAAACTCTGCAATGAAATATACCAAAAACATGGAAAGCCAGCCGTAGAAATAGTTGAAAACGTTCAAAATGACGTTTAGCACCACTTGCGTTACGCAGTTTGTGATAAGCAAACACAAAATTGTTTTTTTGTCACGCAAACGGAACAGCAACGCAATGCCCAACGCCAACGCAACGGTTGGCGCAAAACAAGCAAAAAGCAAACCTCCATTAGCACGATAAAAAAATGCGTTTTTTATCCGTATTCATTTTTGCACATCCTTTTTGCAAGCTACCGGAGCAAACCTGCCGTTTTTTAGACGATTTGCAGCAAGGCGCGCAAGTCGTCAATTTCGTAGGTGGGAGATAGGCCACTGTTGTTTGCAACGCCGTGCGGATTGAACCAACAAGTATCTATTTGTGCGTTTACACCACCTTGAATATCGCTGGTGAGAGAATCGCCTATTATTAGTGCCGTTTGTTTGTTGAAATTTTCAATTTGAGCAAAACTGCGGTGGAAAAATTCCACACTTGGCTTTGGAATGCCGATTTCTTCGGATATGAAACGCTTCAAAAAGTATTTATCCAAACCACTGCCCTGCATGCGACTGTTTTGAATGGACAACACGCCGTTGGAAACAACGTAGAGCCGCCTGCCGCTTTGTAGCAACGTTTGCAACACTTCTTCGGCGTGATCCACTTTGTAGAACCCGGCGTGCAAACCCGTTTCGTACAGTTCCTCCAAAAGCTTGACGTTGCAATTTTTAATGCCAAGCTCCTGCAAAGTGAGCAAAAAACGGTTTGTCAACACTTGGTCACGTGAAATTTCGCCACGCTCGTAGCGTTGCCATTGCAAAATGTTGTTGCGGCGATAAACGCTTAGAACGTTTTTGTCGTATGGCAAACTGCACTGCGCAAAAGCTTTGGCAAGTGCCGTTTCTTCCGACTTGTCAAAATCCAAAATTGTGTTATCTGCATCAAAAAGCAAAACGTCGTACTTCACAAAAAAATTCTCCAAAATGTTTCTTGGCTAAATTGTGCCACAAAACTTTGCGGATAGCAACAAAAATTTTAAAAAAATGCAAAAAAAATGCCATACGCGTGCGCTAAATATGCAAAATTGCTCCGTTCGACAATGGAACGGAGCAACAAATTTAATAGAAATACGTGATGTGACTAAACTTGCTATGGCAAACGCTAAACAATGCCTTGAAGTTTTGAAAAATTTTGTGCAATAAGGCATTCAAAGCAATTCACCTTTGCATTGCAAAACGTTTTGCTTGCAACCTAACACTTCCGGCGCTAAATGCACTTAACAATTTCAAACGAATTGCTAGATAACTGCAATTTTGCCCAAAATGGCTTTGTGTGGGCCACGATAGTGATTGTGAGTGACAATTTTATCCGTCAAACGCAAGGTTGCAAGCGCTTCGCTAAGTTTGCCCGTTATGGAAATTCCCGTCAAAGCAACCTTTTTGGTGCCGTCAAAGTAGTAGGCAAGGCGCACTTCGCCGCCGATATAGTCGTTGTAGATATCCACTTGTAAACCACTCATCGAAACGCATTCGAAATAGGGTTCCATGGAAATATCTTGTTCGCTTATGCTGCCGGCAGCCACTTGTATGCAAGGCAGGTTTCCGGTGATTTTTTCGCCAAGATATTGACCGAAACGATTGCCGCCGTGGTAGCTAACTGCAACACCGTCCTGCACCACAACCGTATCCACCAAAGATACGCCGTCGCCATCGAACAAACTGTTTTGGTGGCTGCCTTCAATTTGTCCGCGCAACGTGACAGTGAGTTTGTCGCAATCGCCGTCTTGAAGATTATCCCCCTTGGAAAAGGCGTTGGAATGGGAATAAACTGCGCTGAAATCTAGTTCGTGCGCAATGTCGCTAACCAAAGATGCAATTTCTGGAGCGTTCAAAATAACTTTGCAGTTTGGGCACACTTGCGGTTTGGTGGCAAAATAGCGATCCTTAACTTCTTGCATTTTGCCGGCAATTTCCGCCTTGACGTCGTCGTAGCTGAAAGTTGAAAAGTTGTAGCACTCGTAAAGCTCTACCGATTCACCGTCCGTCCAAGTGGGGATGGCTTCGATCATGGCGGTATACTTTTGCTGGCACTTATCCAAGCCGTTGCTGTTGATCACGCGGAAACGAATTTTGTTGAGGAAAATTTCCAACGCATTGATGGAACCGTTTGGCTCGCTGTTGGCATCGAAACACGCCTTGGCAATTTGGCAAGCAAGTTCCTTGGGCTGATACTCGCTCATGTTGGAATAGATGTCGTCCACAAGCTGTTCCTTGGCGGGCAAGGTGTAGGGCTGGTTGTTTACCAGTTGAGCCTTTTCGATTGCAAGTGCAATTTTATCGCGCAGGCCTTGTTCCGTTGTGGAAGAATACACTGCAAACACGCTGAAACCAAGTTTTCCGTCGTGCTCCACGTACACAGTCACGGATTTTTCAGTTGTGGAGGTGGAACGAACCGTTTCCAGCTTTTCGTGCACAAAAAACGTTTCGTAGGAAGTTTTTTGCGTTTCGCAAATTTTGTAGTCGCTGATTTGCGGAAATTCTTTCAAAATATCTATGATGTGTTTCATTATGCCAATTTCACCTTCACTTTAAGTGCAGGCCCTCCGTCTGATACTCTGACCCATTCTTTGTAGCCTTTTCCACAACTGCCGGCGCCAATAACTTTGAAATCGTCGGATATCATGGAAATGGATTTTAGCAGGTCGGGAACGTAGCCACTCATAACAACCGGCGCAACGTAGTTATCCGTCAACTTGCCGTCCACAATTTCAATGCCGTATTCGGCAGTGCATTGAATTTGCCAGTTTTTGGGATCTTCCATGCCGTTGTTAGTTTCGAACAGCATGTAGCCGTGCTTGATGGAAGCAATCATATCTTCCAACTTGTCGTGTCCTGGCTCAAAAAAGGTGTTGGTCATGCGCGAATAAGCCTTGCGCTTGTAGCTTTCGCGGCGGCCGTTACCCGTGGGGCTGGTGCCAAGCTCGCTTGCACTGGTAAGGTCGCTTATGCCGTTTACCAAAATGCCGTCTTTGATGATTTGCGTATCTTGAGCCAAGACGCCGTCGTCATCGAAGAAGTAGGATGCTGTGGAAAATGCCGCAGCGGCACCATCGTGCATGTTGCAAATGGGTGATGCAACGTATTTGCCCACGTACTGCTTAGCTAGTGCACGATCTTTGACAAATTGATCCATTTCAACGCCGTGGCCAAACGCTTCGTGAGCGATAAGTCCAGTGATGGACGGATCGGTGATACAATCGTAAACGCCAGGCACAATGGGTTTTGCGGTGGAAAGCTTGTTTGCTTTGTGCACAAGTTTATCCAGCAAGGTGGGCAACTTTTCCAACGCTTCACGCATCAGGTTGGAATAGCTGCCTTCGCGTGCCATAACCATTTTTTCGCCGTTGCGATAAACCACCATGGCGGTTGCGTTAACCCAACTGTAAAACTGATCCAATTCCTTGTTTTTTGAAATAAACAACTTGGACACTGTGAAAAAGTTAAGCCCGCAAATGGCATTAACCACATTTTCGCTTTTGGCAAGAAGTTGATCTTTGACGTTTTCGCAAAAGACAATAAGTTGATTGGGCGTGTAGTCTTGGAAATCGCAAGGACGAGAGAAAGATTGCACCAACTTTTCGTCGGCAATTTCGTTTGCAACAATTTGGGCATCAACCAAACCATCGGCAATGGACAAGCTATCTGCAATTTTTTGAGCAAGTTGTTGCTTGTCGCCAGAAATATCGTCGGTGGAATATTCGTAGAAACTGCGACCATCGTTGAGTTTAACAACAAAACCGCATTCGCTTGCACCGCCCTCGCTCATGGTGGAACTGCGACGATTTGCACTTACCATGGATGCTTGCACGTCCGTTGCCAACACGCTTACGTAGGCAAACTTTTTGCCAAGCTCTGCAACAAGCTGTTTGATTTCGTCCCTTTTGGAATGGAGATATTCAGAAAAAGCCATAAAATGTGTCTCCTTTGTTTTTTGAAAATATTCTATCACTTTTGCACTACCTTTGCAACTAAATGCAGTTTGGTACGTGGCAAATAAAAACCTACCATAAGTATAGTTCAAATTCAGCAGAAAAGCAACGATGAAATCACCTGCGGCGATGAAATCCAAACAAGTTTGGATGAAATCTTCGGTGTGACACCGAAGATGAAATTAAATCTGCACGTCCTTTACCTTGCGTAGCAAGATTTCGTCGCGTAGCGATTGCATCCGCATCAGTGGATTTATTCCGACGAAAGCGGATTTAGTTGAAAAATGCTCAGAATTGAAAATAATTCTGAGCATTTTTCAGGAGCGGGAGACGGGATTCGGGGGTTCCCGCGATCCTCGCGGGTCCTTGATTGCTACATAAAAATTGCTCCGTTCGATTGTCGAACGGAGCAATGGAGCGGGAGACGGGATTCGGACCCGCGATATCTGCCTTGGCAAGGCA
>CAZFTO010000020.1:0-23116 GCA_964521735.1 uncultured Oscillospiraceae bacterium
AAATCTATTCGCAAAAGGCCGCTTTTGCGAATAGATAGCGGTGAAAATGCCGTGGGACGGACGCAGTATTGATAAAATTGAGCCTTTATACGGAAAATAAATTATCAAAACTAGTTAAAATACGTAATCAAATTATCAAAATGTACAGGCAAAACGTTATTCTAAATACAAAACCAGCAACGCTCACAACCAAGTCCACGCGACCCCCAAAGGAAACTTTACGAAAAATCTCTTAAAACACACATTCACTTTCAGCACCAATCTTTCAATTCACGTTCATTTCAGAGTCAGCCCAAAAAAATAACAGAATGGAAAGAAAAACCAAAAATCCGCCCAACACACATTGCCTTTTCTGCAAATTACGTCGCGCAACATGTCGTAGAGGCATCCGAGTAGACAAAACAAAGTTGCTGCGAAAATATTGTTCATCGGTGTTCCATACACACAAAAGCGTTCGCGATTCCGCACCATTCACAATCCGCTGCTCAAAAAAATAAATTTAATGCACGACACTTATTATTTAAGGCCACATTTTTGAAGGAAATTCGATACAACAAAGGACTAGCCACCACCAAATTACATAAAAAGCTTTTTTCACTGCGTTTTCTACGTGAAAATACCTCTTTTATAAATCACAATACCTTTCAATGAAGAATCTTTTAACAAAATCAAAATTAAGCACAGTCTAAATAGCAAAATACGGTCAAAATTGAAATAGGCTGCGTGGCTTTTTTTATTTGCACAAAATCCCGTCATACAGCCGTTCACTCATTCATTTTCACTAAAGTCTCGATTTAGCCGAAACTAGCACCCCAGTAGACGAATATGGGCCGTTCTAGCTCGTTGCAACTCAAAAATTGCGCCAACATCAATAAAAATTTCTTTAAAAAGCAATAAAAAAAACGGTTTGTGCATAACAAATGCCTCGCACAAGCCGCCCCAAAAGCGATTAAAACACAATTCACTTTTTATTTTTTTGTATCAGGCAGTTCGCTGCAAACCGCCTCAATAAGTTCAGTCAGAAAATGCTTATCATCAACTTCGTTCACCAACAACATATCTTTTGCACCATCGTAAGGCGTTTCCAGTTTGGCATCCGGAAGCAATTCAAATGCCGATTTTGCTGGTTTAATCAAAAATCTGTTATCAAAAATGCCACCAAAATACTTGCCTTTGTAATAAATCAGGTATTCACGCATCATCGGACGGAACGAAACGTCATCCAAGTCGGACAATTGCTCCAATATGAAATTCAAATAATCTTTTGTTGATGCCATTTTGCCGGCTATCCTCCAGTAAGTCTTTTAGTGTAATATTTCCACAAAACACAACGTATGCGACACAATTATTGCACAAAAAGCTTGGTTTTTCAATGGAAATTTTGCTTTTAACCGATTTTTTGCTATCAATTCAGAAAAAATTTCACTTACAAAACTGCGGTTTTCAACAATTTACATATAAATATCAAATCTTATTGGTTTTTAAGATCGATTTGAGCGAGAATTTTGCGGAAACAATAAGAATTTGCCTCTTAAAAATTCAATTTTAGCCCATAGTTACGTTACTGACCAACAAATTTAACAAAATTTTAATGGTTTGTATCAAAAAACAACAAAAGTTCTTCCAAAAAGCAAAAATAATGCAAATTTGCAGTCGCGAAACATAAAAATTGGGGCGAAAAACTCGCCCCAAACACAATTTTATAGCGACTCGAGCACCTTTTCTAGCGCAATTATGCCATGCTCAAGAGTTAAACCACCTTGCAAATACACAATATAGGGCGCGCGAATTGGGCCGTCGCAACTAAGTTCAATAGAAGCCCCTTGCACAAAACATCCCGCTGCCATAATAACTTTGTCGGAATATCCGGCTTGTTCCCACGGCATAGGCGCCACAAACGCATCCACAGGGGAAACCGCCTGCACCGATTGACAAAAACTAACCATTTTTTCCGGAGAGCCAAGTTTTATGGAGCAAACTATATCGCCAATTTGCTGATCTGGACGCGGAGAAACCTCATAACCACGGTTTGTCAATGCCTGCGAAAACAGCAAAGCCGTTTTTATAGCTTGATTAACAACGTGCGGAGCGCTGAATATTCCTTGATAAAACATGCGGTACCCGTAAGCATACGAACCAATTTCTGTGCCAATGGAAGGCGCAGTAAGGCGTCCCGCAACCAAATCTACAAGGTTTTTTCGGCCAACAACGTATCCGCCTGTCGGGGCAAGTCCTCCGCCTATATTCTTAATGAATGATCCTGCGCAATAGTCCACGCCAACTTGCGTAGGCTCAAGTTTTTCCACAAATTCGCCATAGCAGTTATCGCAAAAAATAATCACGTTCGGAGCAACGTTATGAACAAAAGCGCAAATATCTTCAATTTGCTTTATGGATAACGCTAAACGCCAAGCATATCCGCGTGAACGTTGCAAATACACCATTTTTACTGAGTGGCTGCGCAAGTAGCGTTCAATAGCATCCTTATCAAAACCGCCATCAATAAGGGGAACGGAATGGAAAGAAACGCCAAAATCCGCCAAACTCCCGTTGTCTTTTCCATAAATAACGTCGTGCAACGTATCGTACGGTTCACCAGTTATAGCCAAAACGTCGTCGCCAGGGCGCAAAACGCCAAACAAAGCAAGCGCTAAGGCATGCGTACCCGATGCAATAAGCGGGCTAACAACGGCCGATTCGGCGCCAAAAATATCGGCAACAACACTACACAGAGTGTCTCTACCCACGTCGTCATTGCCATATCCGCCCGTTCCTGCAAAGTGACGCAAAGCAACCTGATTGCCATAAAAAGCGTCCAACACTTTCTTTTGATTGTGTAAGGCAACTTCGTCAATTTGTGTAAACCTCGCCTTGGTTTGCTGCAATGCTATCTCTATTTCTCTGTTCATTTTGATCACCTTAACTATATTATGCCAGACATAATATTCTATAAAAGTTAGTTTTTAATACTACTAAGCGAAAAATCGCTAAATAACACCACTAAACAACATTTCATAATTGCAAATCAGCAGCAATCGACTCGGCAATTTGCACTGGGGTTAGCCCTTCAACGTCGATAAATTTGCGCACATTCATCTTTCTAAAATAGGTTTGTTGGCGTTTGGCATAGTGCCGCGTGTTAATTTTTATCTTTTCAATTGCCTCTTCAAGGGAAATTTCGCCGTTTATATACTCGATAATTTCCTTATATCCAATAGCCGAAAATGCCGAAGTGTTACAATTGCCGTATTCAGTAATCAAACGGCACACTTCATCCACCAAGCCATTTTCAATCATCTTATCAACGCGCTCGTTAATAAGCTCGTAGAGCCCCGCACGATCTCGTTGCAAAACGTAAAGCTGCAAATCGTATTGCGGATTAGCCTTTCCCACACCAGCCGAGCGTTTTCCACCACTTTCGGCAATTTCTATCGCACGCATAACACGCACCGGATTTCGCAAATCTATCGCGTGATAGCTTTCGCAATCTAGTTTGCGCAAATCTTCCTGCAATGCCGCCAAACCACACTCATCCAATCGCCGTTTAAGCTCTTGACGGCGTAATTTGTCTCCTGCGCCGAATTCTGGCGGGTAAACCAAACTATCGAAGTAGAACCCAGTGCCGCCCACAACAATTGGAACAGTTTGCATTTGGTCAATAATAGCTGCCGCCAACTTGCCGTATTCGAAGGAAGAAAAGTCGGCGCAAGGCAACACAACGTCCAACAAATGGTGCCTTATTCCACACATTTCCTCGGTCGTCATCTTCGCCGTACCAATATCCATTCCTTTATATATCTGCATGGAATCGGCTGATACAATTTCCGTTTGCAATATTTTGGCAAGTTCCACCGCAACGGCGCTTTTGCCAACACAGGTAGTTCCCGTTATACCAACAATTTTTTTCATCACACAATCCTCTTGAACATTTTTTCAAGTTGTGTTTTAGTGAAAACTACTGTTATCGGGCGCCCGTGCGGGCATTGCAAAATTTTGTTTTGATAAATTTCTCTCAGGACAAACTTTATTTCCGGTTCCGTAAGCACTGCGCCAGCCTTAACTGCCGCCTTGCAAGCCTTTTTGGCAATAGTTTCTACAATCAAAGTGCGGTCGTCTAAACGCATTTCTTCAATGGAGGATAGCAAATATTGAACAAATTTATACATTTCCGTATCGGCTAGCACTGGCGCAACAGCCTTTATTCTGAAAGTGTTGCGGCCAAATGGTTCAACCTCCAAACCAGCCTTCAAAATGTTATCCAAGTTTTGTTCAATAAACTCCGCCTCGTCATCCTTAACGGAAAAGGTATACGGAAACAACAAGTCTTGCATATCTTTGGTTTGATTTGACATAAGCTTATCAAACAAAATACGCTCGTGTGCGGCGTGCTGGTCTACCAAAATAATTTTGTCGTCCAACTCCAAAATTAGATAGGTTCGAAATGCCGATCCCAAAATGCGCGTCCTTGCCAAAATTTCATCGGCAATATCAACGGGCTCTTCCTCTTTGGGAGGTTCCACATAGGCAAGTGTCAGTTCGCTTTGCGCAACGGTGTCATCATCGTCCAGCCCCATTGCTTTGCGTGCCCCCTTAACAGTAAGCGTGCGTTCCAATTCTTCGGCAAATTCTTCCAGCGATTGTTTATCCCGTTCTTTTCTAGTTTCCTTTTCAATCTCCAAAACGTCTTCCACTTGCGCCGCAGTCATTTCCGTTATATTTTTGAACAATTTTCCTTGGTCAAAAGTGGATTGTTTGCGAAAAATTCTGTCCTCTTCACGTTGTTCCGCTTCTTTGTTAAAATCGGCAAGCATTTCGTCCACGCGGTGTTGCGTATACTCCTTCAACGCACGCTCAACGGCGCGATAGAAACGGCCGCAAACAAGCGAAGAATTTTCAAAACGCACTTCGGATTTCCGTGGATGCACGTTTACGTCCACCATATCAAATGGAATGTTTATATCCAACACAAAAAACGGAAATTTTTTTGTCATCAAATATGGCTTGTAAGCTTGCAAAATAGCTCCCTGAATGCCCTTATCCGAAACGCAACGTCCGTTTACCGAAAGCGTTTGATAGGTCGAGTTAGCCTTGGGATAGTCCGGTGAGCCGACGTATCCGTTTATACGCAAAAAATCACTTTCATAGTTAACCGGCAAACAATTTTGCAAGCAATCCGCGCCATAAATGGTAAATATGGCCTCAGAAAGTCCTTGTCCCTTGGTTTGATAGATTGTTTTTCCGTCAGCAACGTAGGTAATTTCCAAGTTGTAGTTGGTCAAAATAAGTTTAGATACAAATTTTGTTATATCTACGCCCTCGCGTGATTGGCTTTTGAGAAATTTTTTGCGCGCAGGCACGTTATAAAACAAATTTCGAACTTCAATTTTTGTTCCGACGTTTGCCGCAACGTAATCTTTCGAAGCGATTTTTCCTTCATCAATAGTAACACACACGCCCATTGAGGCGGAATTTTGCCGTGTAGTTAACTTTACGTTAGATACTGCGGCAATGCTAGAAAGCGCCTCGCCACGGAAGCCAAGCGTTTGCACGGAATACAAATCGTCAGCACTTTGAAGCTTGCTCGTGGCGTGCTTAACAAAAGCTGCAGAAAGATCCTCTTCTGCAATGCCGCAACCGTTATCGGCAACGGAAATCAAATCCAATCCGCCACCTGCAACTTCAATGGTAATTCGCCTTGCGCCGGCGTCAATGCTGTTTTCAACAAGTTCTTTCAGCGCGCAGTAGGGCTTTTCCACCACTTCGCCTGCGGCAATTTTGTTATAGACGTCCGGCGTAAGTATTTTGATTTTGTTAAATTCACTCATCGCACTTTATCCTTTTAACAAGATTATGCAACACGTCAAACGCTTCAATAGGAGACAGCCGGTTCATATCCAAATCGCGCAAAATAGATGCGACTTCCTGCGCCGCGCGCGTGCTCTTTTGGTTATCAGTCTGTTCCGAAAGCGATTGCAAACTGTAATTTACGTTGCTGCTTTCCAACATATTCACTATTTGTTTTGCGCGTTCGCAAACGCTTTGAGGCACGCCTGCAAGCTTAGCAACTTCAATACCAAAGCTTTTGTTCGCACCGCCACGGGCAATTTTGTGAAGGAAAATCACCGTTCCGTTATATTCTTTAACGGTTATGCGGAAGTTTTTAACCCCCTCAACCTTACCTTCCAAATCGGTCAGTTCGTGATAATGCGTTGCAAACAAAGTTTTTGCACGCAAATTTTTGGAAACGTATTCCATAACTGCCCAAGCAATGGAAAGTCCGTCGAAAGTTGACGTTCCGCGACCAACTTCATCCAAAATTATCAAACTGTTTTTTGTTGCGTTGTTCAAAATGTTGGCAACTTCCACCATTTCCACCATAAATGTACTTTGGTTAAAGGCCAAATCATCACTGGCGCCAACTCTTGTAAAAATTTTATCCACAATGGGGATTTCGGCACTTTTGGCCGGCACAAACGAACCTATGTGCGCCATCAAAGTGATAAGTGCAACTTGGCGCATGTAGGTGCTTTTGCCCGCCATGTTGGGACCGGTAATCACCATCGTTCTGTTTTCGTCAGTATCCAAATGAACGTCGTTTGCAATAAAGTTATCACGCTTAACGTAGCATTCAACTATGGGATGGCGCCCCTCAACAATGTTCAGTGTGGAATCTTTAACGTTAATTTTGGGCTTGCAATAGTCGTTTGTTTGCGCAACCAATGCAAAAGAAGACAAGCAGTCCAACGTTGCAACAGCCTGCGCACTCTTTTGCATAGCAGGCACGTAGGGTAACATTTTTATGCGCAAATCTTCGAAAAGACGTTTTTGCAAACGAGTTTTTTCATCGAATGCCGTAAGCATTTTTTCTTCCAGTTCTTTCAACTCGGGGCTTACAAAACGTTCTCCGTTAGTAAGCGTTTGTTTGCGAATGAAATAATCCGGCACGTCGTTTTTGAAAGAATTGCTAACTTCAAAATAGTATCCAAAAACCTTGTTATATCCAAGTTTTAGCGTTCTGATACCCGTGCGATTGCGTTCAAATTCTTCCAATGCAGAAATTTTTGCACCGCCGTTGCTGGCCAAATCGTAAAGTTCATCCAAGCGGCTGTCGTATCCACTTTTGATATAGTCCGTTTCCTTAACCACCACAGGCGCATCTTCGCAAATTGCCCTATCTAGCAAATCGGCAACGCTTGCTAAGTCGTCGTCAATTCGTGCGAAAATATCTTGCAAAATTTTGCTTTTAGCGCTGGCTATAACCCTTTTTACGGCCGGCAAATTTTGCAAAGAACGTTTCAACGTTACGCAATCTTTGGGGGTTAGGTTGTTATATGCAATTTTGGAAGACAAGCGCTCGATGTCGTAGACTCCGTGCAAAACTTTTGCAACTTCGCTGCGCATCAAAAAGGAAGTATACAGTTCTTCAACACCATCCAAGCGTGCGTTTATTTGCGCAGGTCGTTGCAAAGGCCTGTCCACCCAATCGGCTAGCAACCGTCCGCCCATTGCCGTTTGCGTTTTGTCTAACAGCCAAACCAAACTTCCGGTGCGTTTGTTTTCCCTATACGAAACGCTAAGTTCCAAATTTCTGCGTGTTTTCACGTCGATGGACATATAGCGGCTTTTATCCACGTATCTTATGTTTTGCAAGTGTGGCAATTCTCTTTTTTGGGTGCCGTCTAGGTAGAATAACAAAGCGCCACACGCTGAAACAGCAAACGACTTGCCACCCAAGCCAAAACCTTCCAACGTGGAAACTTTATAGTGAGCAAGCAACTTTTCTTTGGCACGCTTTCTTTCAAAATAGCAATCGTCATAGACGGAAAAAGCCGGCACGTATGCAGCCTTTACGCAGTCCAAATTCATAGATAATTCGCTTGCTATGCTGTTGCAAATAACTTCTGCAGGCTTATAGGAAACAAGTAGCTCTTGCAAGTCTCTTTCCAGAGCAACACCGTCCAGCTCCGAAGCGCAAAATTCACCGGTAGAAAGGTCGCAAAATGCAACGCCAACCTTTTCGCCGGCACACACGCATGCGATGTAGTTGCTGCGTTTTTCTTCCAAAATGTCGCTTTCCATAACGGTTCCGGGTGTGATAACACGCACAACGTCTCTATCCACCACTGCGCCGGATTTTTCCTTCGGGTCAGAAAGTTGCTCGCAAATGGCAACTTTTTTTCCGGCAGCAATAAGTTTAGCAACGTAAACGTCCACGGCGTGATATGGAACTCCGCACATGGGCGCTCTTTCCGGCATACCGCAGTTTTTACCGGTCAAAGTTAAATCTAGTATTCGGCTTGCCACTTCGGCATCTTCAAAAAACATTTCGTAAAAATCGCCCAAACGATATAACAAAATGCAATCGGAATATTGCTGCTTAGTTAGCAAATAATGTTTCATCATTGGTGAATAGTCTGCCATTATTCCTCCGATACAATTCTGCCCCACAACGTTGCAGAACTAGCCCTTTCTATTTCTACTACAACAAACTTGCCGATGGCGTCGTCGGAACACTTGAAGTTTACCAAACGGCCACTTTCCGTGCGCCCACACATTGTGTTTTGATAGCGGAAGTTTGCGCCTTCCACCAACACTTCATATCTGTTACCCACCATTGTTTTGCTAATTTCTTTGGTAACCTCGTTTTGGCAAGCCAACAAACGGGTTATGCGGCTTTGCTTGACGGCATAGGGAACTTGTTCCATATCGTAGGCAGGAGTGCCTTTGCGGCGCGAATACACAAAGCAAAATGCCGAACTATACTTGGCACGACGAACAAGATCCAAAGTGTCTTCAAAATCCTGTTCAGTTTCCCCAGGAAAACCCACCATAATATCCGTTGTGATACCAACGTCAGGGATGCGTTGATGAATCTTTTCCACCAAAGCCAAATACTGTTCTCTGGTGTAACGACGATTCATTTTGCGCAAAATTTCCGTACTGCCACTTTGAACGGGCAGATGAATGTTGTTGCAAACGTTGGGGTGAGCCAAAATTGCATCGATAATGTCGTCAGTCAAATCCTTGGGGTGAGACGTCATAAAACGTAAACGGAATTTCCCCGGAAGTGAACCTATTTCATTTAGCAACGAAGCAAACGTGACGTTACCTTGCAAATCTTTCCCATAGGAGTTCACATTTTGACCAAGCAAAGTAATTTCCTTGTAGCCTTCTTCAAGCAAAGCTTTCACTTCGCGAATAACGTCTTGCGGCTCTCTGCTGCGTTCACGTCCACGAACGTATGGAACAATGCAGTAAGTGCAAAAATTGTTGCAACCATAGTTGATATTTACCCAAGCGTTGGGATAGCTTGTTCGGTACTGCGAAAAATCTTCTTCGTTATATGTGCAAAACTGCGTGTTGAAAGATTTTTTCTTCTTTTGCGCAGCAACCACCGCATCGGAAAGCATATGCAAATTGCTGGTGCCCAAAACAATATCAACAAACGGATAGCTTTGGCGAATTTTTTCTGCTGCGCCTTCTTGCTGAGACATGCAACCACAAACCGCAACAATCATGTTTGGATTTTTACGTTTTATCTTTTTCAGTTGACCCAAATGTCCGTAAATTTTTTGTTCGGCAGTTTCACGAATGCAACATGTGTTAAAAACCACAACATCAGCTTCTTCTGCCGAATGTCCTTCTTCGTATCCAAGCGAACGCAAAATGCCCGCAATTTTTTCCGAATCGTGGACGTTCATTTGGCAACCGTAAGTGTGAATAAAATACTTCAAAACAAAACCTCCAAGCACACTGCATACTTCTAGAAATAATTTACACTATATTTTACTCTATTTTTAGATATTTTTCAAGAAAAATAAATATAAAAAACCAAGCGACAAACAATATAAATGTAATGTTTAGGAAAATCATCAAAATTGGCACAATAATCTGCGCCGCACTGACAGTTGCAATTTTTGTTTGCGCAAGCATAACGCTTTGCGCTTTCACAAAAACCGACGAATACGTTAGTTTTAGCAAGGACAAGCTTTCTGAAGTTTGTTGCAACCTTAAAGTTATTGATATCTACGAAAAACCACTGACGGATGCAGTGAATTGTACCAACGGAAAACAAATAAAACTTTCGGCGCTGCACGACTACACTTACATGGCATTTGTGGTTGTAGAAGATAAACGCTTCTTTAAACATTGCGGAATAGATTGCAAGCGACTTGTTGGCGCCGCTGTGCACAACGCAAAAAGCCACAGTTTGAAGGAAGGCGCATCGACGATATCTCAGCAATTGATAAAAAACACCCACCTTACCAGCGGAAAAACTATAAAACGCAAGGTCAACGAAATCTTACTTGCCCTAGAATTGGAAAATAACTATGGCAAAATGGATATTTTGGAAATATATTTGAACACCATCTATTTTGGTCGCAATGCTTACGGAATTGAAAATGCAGCCAACACCTATTTCAACAAAAGCGCAAGTCAGTTAACAATTGCCGAAAGCGCAACTCTGGCAGCAATGATAAAGGCTCCAAACGTCTACGCACCGGATAAGAACACCACCAAGTGCCTGGCGCGGCGCAATTTGGTTCTAAAATTGATGCTAGATGAAAATATAATTACCCAACAAGAGTATAAAACTGCAACTTGTGAGCAGCTAGAATATCGTCCGTTTGTAAACGACAATTTGCACACATATTGTGAAGCAGCAATAAAGGAAGCGTGTGAAATTTTGGGTACAACACAAAACCAACTGATGCGAAGCGGTTTCACAATAAAAACTTACTTGAACCAGCAAAGTCAAACTGCTTTGCAAGAAGTTGCCAAACAAGACACCACCTGCAACAAGGACGGCACACCTGCAAACCTTTCCTGCCTTGTTTGCAACAAAAACGGAGAAATAGAGGCATGCTATTTCAGAGGCGATGCGCTTGTTCCAAAACAGATTGGCAGCACCGCCAAACCTTTTGCCGTATACGCACCAGCTTTTTGCGAAAAACTTATAACACAAGCATCTCCCGTACTAGATGAACCAACAAATTTTGGCGGCTACAGACCACAAAATGCGGGAAAATACTACGGTTGGACAACCGTGAAAATCGCCATTGAAAAAAGTTTGAACTTGCCTGCCGTTAAAACGCTAAATTCACTTGGCCTAGACAAAGCGCAACAATATTTGAACAAACTGGGCATTTGCGGCAAGCAAAACCTATCGCTGGCGCTGGGCAACGTGGAAGGCGGAATGACCGAAAAACAACTTGCCAACTGCTACGTAACCTTGCAAAACGGCGGGACAAACAAAGGCGTCGCGTTCGTTGACAGCATTTTGAATGCAAGCGGCAAGGTTATTTACCAACGAAAGCCAACTAGCATTCGTGTTTTTGACGAAAAAAGCACCTTTCTTGTGTCCGATTTGCTGCAAGGCGCAGTTAGGCAAGGAACTGCAAAAAGACTGCAAAACAAGTTTGCAATTGCGGCCAAAACGGGCACTGTTGGTAATTCGAGTGGAAACATTGGCGCGCTTGTGTGCGGCTATACCACCGAGCACACGTTTGTTGTTAGTTTCAGCGGCGACATGCAAAATTCCGTAAACGGATCAACGGCGCCATGCGAGCTTACATCGAAACTGCTTGCAAAAATATACAAAAACAGCTTGCCGCAAAACTTTGCAGAGCCACATGGAATTGAGCGCCATTGTGTGGATAGAGACGATTTGTATAATAATCAACTGCTGACGTTATCAAGCAATGGAATTAGTTTTTTGTTTGATAGTGCCAACCTGCCAGAGCAAAAACAACAAACGGCACACTATCTTTTGAAGGTTAATTTCGATGGTAAAACTGCTAGTTTTGCTTTGCCGAATGTAGACGGAACATGGAAAATCTTTGACCAATCGGGTAACGAAATCGCAACGAACGAAAAAGCGTCAACAGGAAAATATCACGCCGAATTGTGGCAAAACGGCAAATGCGTTTACACTACACCGACTGTATTTGTGAAAACAAATTAAAATCGCAGCAAATGCGCCGCAAATAAATGCTTTGGGGTGCATTTTTACAATAATCCAGCCAGACCAGCAGCAAAATAGACAAAAAATATCATGAAAATAGATTATAGAAAAATATTTTCAAAAAACTGCACAAAAAGCCAAATTCCAAAACAACAAAAGCATCTCACTAAAAATAAAATGAGTTCGGATCAATATCGAACTCATTTCTAATACATTTCTAATACAATTTTTATCTAGATTTTTTGTTAGCATCAAAAAACAACACTAAAATTTGTTTGGATATTATGTTTTCCAAGTGGCAACATCCAAAAACTTCAAATAGCATATTTAAGGCATTTTGGGGCAAATTTGAGTAAACAAACACGTGCGAAATGGCACAAAACTATTCGATTTCGATAGTTTCTACGTCACGCAAAGCGTTGTCGACAAGCGTTTCAACGTCCAAAACGCTTTCGATCTTTTCCACAACGGAAAGACGCGGTTTTGTTACTGGGCGCTTGGGCAGGAAAATTGTGCAACAATCTTCATAGGGCAAAATGGAAGTTTCGTAGGTGCCGATTTTTTCGGAAATTTCGATTATATCGTCCTTATCGAAACCAATAAGCGGACGAAATACCGGGATTGTTGCAACAGAATTTGTGCTTGTTATGCTTTCGAGCGTTTGGCTGGCAACTTGTCCTAAACTTTCGCCCGTTATAACAGCACCCGCACCATGTTGACGAGCAATGCGTTCGGCAATTCTCATCATGAAACGACGCATAATTGTTATCATAAATTCTTCGGGGCACTTTTCGTGAATTTCCGTTTGAATTTCCGTGAAGCTAACAACGTCAACGGTCATTCGAAGCGTATATTTTTTGACAATTTTTGCTAAATCCAAAACTTTTTGACGAGCTTGCATACTTGTGTAAGGAAAACTGTGAAAATGCACGGCACGAATTGACATGCCACGCTTGGCCATCAAATATACGGCAACGGGGCTATCAATTCCGCCAGAAAGCATTGCAACCGCCTTGCCACCTGTGCCAACGGGCATTCCGTTTACAGCCTTTATTACGTCACGGAACACAAAAGTTTTTCCGTTTTCACGAATATCTATGCTGATAACTGCTTGCGGCGAGTGCAAATCAACCGTCAAGCGCGGGTTTGCTTCCAAAAGGTCTCCACCAATTTCGGCAGAAAGTTGCATAGATTTCATCGGGAAACGCTTGTCAGCCCGGTTGGTATTAACCTTGAAAGAACCATTTGCAGGAGCCATTTCCAGTGCGGCACGACGAATATCTTCGTAGTTAGAGGGAACTTCTTCCGCAACACTTAGCGAGTGCACGCCAAAAACGTTTTTGACCGCATCAATAAGTTGCGGCAAAATTTCTTCGTCAAAATTGCGAATGACGTAGCGCGCGTTACTGCGCGAAAAATCGAATGAAAAATCACGCAAAGCAAATTTCAAGTTGGATATAAGGGCACTTTCGAAAAATTCTTTATTGTTACCCTTCAGGTGAATTTCGGAATAGCGAATGATAATAACTTTCATGTTTTTCTCCGTAGTTGATATAGTTTAGCAAACGTGCATCGTTTTACGCAAAGAGACAACACACTCGGCAAGTTTTTCGGCCAAAAGTTGAACCTCTTCCCGGGTGTTATATTTGCAGAAACTTATGCGAATTATGCCTTCGGAATAATCTTGCGGCAATCCGATAGCTTTTGCTATGCGGCTTTGTTTGTTTTTGGAACTGCACGCCGAACCAGTGCCAACAATAATTTCGTATTTTTCCAACATATGTAACAGCACTTCGCCCTTAATGCCATAAAAGGCCAACGACATTATGCAAGGCGAGCAGTTTTCGGTGCAATTTTCTTTCCACTTGCCTACGCCACTAAGGCCGTCCCGGATAATTTGTTTGAACGTCAAAAACTTTTCAGCATTGCAACTAGCAAGACCAGTTGCTTTTTGCAGCGCTTGGGACAAGGCAATTATGCCACCAACGTTTTCTGTGCCGGAACGCAAACCTTTTTCCTGACCGCCACCAAAAACAATGGGGTTTAGCTTTGCTTTGCTCGAAACAATCAATGCACCTGTACCTTTGGGCGCATGGAACTTGTGACCGGAAAGGGTGTAGAAATCCACGCCCAAATTTGCCACGTTTACAGGAATTTTGCCAACAGCCTGAACGCCATCGGCAAGAGTAAGCGTTTTGGGATTGATGCTTTTAACTAGCGCGTTTATTTGACGAACGTCGTTTATTGCTCCCGTTTCGTTGTTGACATGCATAAAGCAAGCTAGCAACGTTGCCGAATCCACCTTGGAAACAAAGTCTTCAACGTCTATGTGCCCATCAGGCAAAACGTTTGCAAAACGAATTTCCACACCGTGACTTTGCAAATCTAGCAAAACGTTATATACAGCGGAATGCTCCGAAGCTGTTGCAACAACGTTGCCTTTTTTGTTTTTTATGCTACCCAAAATTGCCATATTGTCCGATTCCGTGCCGCCGGACGTGAAATACACTTCTTGCGAAGTTGCACCAATTATTTTTGCAATATTAGCACGCGCAACGGAAATTTCGTTGGAAATTTGCATGCTGTAGGTACTGCGTGCAGATGGATTGAAATAGCGCTGTGTGCCATAGGTTAACAGCGTTTGCGCTGCATCATCATCTAGCCTTGTTGTGGCGCAATTATCAAAATAACTTATCATTTTACCTCAAAAATTGATACTATGTTTGAAATAGTATTTTATGTTATTGTGTTTTTTAGCACAATTTACGATTATTATGCAAATTTGCGATCATCACAGACTAAAAAAAACCACAAAAGTTTTTCTTTTAGCAAACATCACAAAATATCAAATTTAGCAACTTTATTTAAGAGTCACAACGGTTACACCGCTTTCGCCCTCGCCGTATTTGCCCAAGCGGAATTCCAAAACGTTGCGATGCGAGCGCAAATGCTGGTGAATACCGGAACGCAAACGCCCCGTTCCCATGCCGTGAATTATCCAAATCTGATTCATCCCGGCAAGCACCGCAGCATCGATATATTCGTCGATGTTTGCAATTGCTTCATCCACGCGCTGCCCTATGACGTTAATTTCATTATTGAAACTGCGAGTGTTAATTTCCGTTTTAGGTTTGGATTGTTTTTGTTGCAATCGGCTAGCTTTGCGGTTTTGTTCGGCAACGCAGTAGTATAGGTCGTCGGCAGAAACTTCCGAAGAAATAGCGCCGAACTTCACCAGAATGCGTTTGAAACTTTTTATTTCCGCAACTTTAACTTTGACGTCAAGTTTTTTCGAGAATACCACGTCTCCAACGCGCAATTTATTAAAATCAATCTTATCGCCGGTGAAAACAATTTCGTATCCATCGTCGTGAACTTCGTCAATGACAATGTTTTTCAACTGCTTTGCCTTTGCACGTGCGGCAAACAAATCCTTATCCTGCAAGTCGTTGCTAGACAAAATGCCCTTCAACTCGCCGATTATTTCCTCCGCCTGAATTTTTGCTTTTTCAACAATTTTTTCTGCTTCACGCTTGGAATTTTGCAACAGCTTGTCTCTTTCGTTTTGTAAATTCCCGTTTAGTCGTTGAGTTTCCTGCATAGCAGCAGCCAATTGGCGTTTTTCTTCGGCCAGTTGGGCCAAATTCTCTTCGTATTGTTTGCGAATTGCATCGGCATTTTGCAGAACTTTTTCAAAAGCCATTTTTTCGTCCGACACATTGTTCTTCGCAAACTCTATAACGTCGGTTCTCATTCCAAGTTTGGATGCAATGGCCAAAGCATTTGAACTACCCGGCACACCCATTATCAATTTGTAGGTGGGCGCAAGCGTTGCAATATCAAATTCCATCGAAGCGTTTTCTACACGCGGCGTCGTCAACGAATACTCTTTAAGCTTGCCGTAGTGAGTTGTTATAACACATTTCGCACCGCTCTTGCGCAAAAATTCTGTAACAGACAGCGCCAACGCAGTGCCTTCGTTAGGTTCAGTGCCTGCGCCAACCTCGTCTATCAACACAAGGTCGCCGTTTCCACATTCATCCAAAATATCGCGCAAATTAGTGATATGTCCAGAAAAAGTGGACAAATTTTGTTCAATGCTTTGCTCATCGCCAATATCGCAATAAACCTGCTTGAAAAAAGAAAACTTGCTTTCTTCTTGGCAAGGCACAAACATACCGCTCATGGCAAGCAAACTTAGCAGCCCCAACGTTTTTAGTGTAACAGTTTTGCCGCCAGTATTGGGGCCGGTGATAACAATAACGTCGTAGTCCTTGCCAAGCATAACGGAAATTGGCACCACCTTTCGCTTATCCAATAGCGGATGGCGCGCCTTTTTTGCATCAACAATGCCGTTGTCGTTAAGTTCAGGGAAGGTACACTTGTTTTCAAACGCAAACTTAACCTTGCTAAAAATTACGTCGATATCACTTATTGTCTCTTCGGAAATACGAATTCTTTCTGCAACAGGAGAGATTCGATCGGTAAAGGCTTGCAAAATGCGTTGAATTTCCGCCCTTTCCGCCAAAATTGCTTCACGCAAGGCATTGTTAAGTTGCACTATGGCCATAGGTTCAACAAAAAGCGTTGCGCCCGTTGCAGATTGATCGTGCACGATGCCGTTGACGTAGGCTTTGTATTCTTGTTTTACGGGAATAACGTACCTGTCGCCACGCAAAGTGACAATGCTATCCTGCAAATAGCGTGAAAGATCACTGTTTTTAGTGTAACTTTGCAGTTTTTGTTTGATATCGGCATTGATTGCCTTCATTTTTTTGCGAATTGCATACAAATCATCCGAAGCATTGTCATTCATTTCGTCTTCGGATAATATAGCAAAGTCTATGTCGTCTTCCAACTCCTTATCTACAAACAAGACATAAGCACGGGTTTGCAAAGCAGAAACGTCAATGCCGTAGTCGGTAAAAAGCGCCGCTTGCAAATTACGTGCAGTGCGCAAAGTACGCATAATTTGCAGTAATTGTCCCATCGAAAGGCAGTATCCCACGCGAGCCAGCGAACAAATTTCCGCAACATCATCAACAGCCAAATCGAAAGATGTTTCGTATTGAAACAAATTGTACGCTTGGCGTGTTTCCTTCAGCAAATTTTGCGCGATTTCAAAACTTTCAGCAGGCCTAACAGCCAAAACTTTTCGCTTTGCAACTTCGCTTATGCAAAAAGCCGAAACTTGCTTCAAAACATCGCAATATTGTAGTTTTTCTAGTGCTTTTTTGTTTATCATAATTAAATTCTATCAATTTATCTTTTTGAACAAGCGACCACGAGTGTATTCGCCATGGCAAACGTAACTATCCGCAGCGCCACCGTTCAAAGCGACAAAGTGCCTGACGGCATCTTCGTCGTAGTCTATGCAATATCTGCCAGCAGAAAGCAGTTTGTCCGCAACAAAGAGTTTTTTGCCGTTAAACAATTCAAAGCTGCATTTAGCATCCCTGCGGCGCATAAATTCAAATTCGTTGCCGAATTCGTCAGTATAAACTAGGGTTTCGTCGCCCTTGCAAGTTGCGCAGGAACATCCTAATACTAACTTATATGGGCAGTGAACAACTTTCATCAACGGCAATTTGCCGTCAACAAAAACAACACCACCTTTGTTTTTGAAATTATCAATTTCGCGCAACGTCAATTCCAACGAATACACAAACGTATCCGCATCACCAAATTCCTGAACAATTTGATCGTTGAACAAATTCAATCCCATTCCGCCGATATAGCGCAAACCAAATTGTCGCGCAAACTGCACTTGTCCCAAGTTGTTGCACACAACGCCAAATTTGCCCTGTTCAAGCAAATTTTGCAAATAGTTACAATCGGCAAAGGGTGGCAAATCCACGTAGCAATTGTCGGGCAAGCCAGACAAGCTGCCTAAAACTTTTGGTTTGTATATAACGTAGTCGGCAATCCGTGATACTTCGTGCACCTGCTCGACGTCGTAGCACACCACGGCTAAACAACTGTCGTTTACGGTTTTGTTTGAGGCTTTTAGCTTCGCAGGAAAACTGTTGCGCGAAGCAAAACGACTGTTATAATTTTGAATAATTCCCTTTTGCAACTTTTCAAGACCGTCGCGGCGCAGTGCGTTTATTTGTGATTTTGCCATAAACACATTGTCGCAATTAACAACAAGACTATCAAGTGTAAACGGAGCATCACCAAGCTTAGATAGCTGCATGGTAAATTCTTCCCTGCTTGTTGCGGCCTTTATTGCCGTCGGAAGCACCTCATTCGATTGCACGGTAACAGAAACGTCTCCCGATGAAAGTGTCAGCACACATTTTTGCCCACAAAAAGCCGCGAGCTCTACACTTAGAGAAAGCTTGCGCCGGGCCTGCAACACGTCGGAACACAATTGCTGCGAAGTTGTTCGAAAAACCCTCATTCCATCACGCACGCTGTCGGAAAATTGAACGCGGACGCTTCCGTTGCCGCTTTCCAAAACAACACCGCCGCAAAACTCCTTGTTACCCTCAAAAATTTTAAGTCCATCGCCCTTTTGCAACGTTTGCGACGTGACAATACGCCCATTTTTCACCAGCCCAACTTCCACGCCAACGTGGTTTTGCGCATAGGGATAGATTATTTCACCGTTATTGCCGTTCAAATATCCACAAGAGGGCAAATTGCCGCGATTGAACATTTCTGCAAGCAAATCAAACTGATCCTTACCATAGGAAAATTCGTTTTTGAATAGTTGCGAATACACTTTTGAAGTTGCTCCGGCATATTCCGGGCGTCTGTTACGCCCTTCAATTTTGAAAGTTGTTGCACCACAATCCAAAAGTTTTTTTGCAGTATCCAATCCGCAAATGTCTTTTGCAGAGAGCAAATATCCACCCTCTTGAAATTTCCCGACGTTGGATTTATACATTTTGCGGCATGGTTGAGCGCACAGTCCACGGTTGCCGCTGTTTCCGCCAACAATGGAAGAAAATAAACATTGCCCCGATTGACAGACACACAGCGCACCGTGCAAAAAGCACTCCACTTTTAGCCCAACTGATGCAATTTCTTCAATTTGCTTATACGAACATTCCCTGGAACACACAACAGTATCTGCGCCCAAATTTTTAACAAACTGTGCGCCGTACTTATCGTGCACGTTAAGTTGCGTACTTGCAACAACGGAAAATGGCTTGGGAAAGTTTGCAGCATAGCCCATAAGCCACAAATCGGTGACAATAACGCCATCAGCAAAACAATCGTATGCTGTGCGCACGGTGTTCGCCGCAGCCTTCAATTCGTCATTTTTGATTGACGTGTTAACCGTTACATAGACTCGAACCCCGAAAAAGTGGCAAAAATCCACCCACTGGCGCAAATTTTGTGCAGTGAAGTTGGGGGCTTTCATGCGAGCATTAAACGCATCAAGACCCAAATAGACGGCATCGCAACCGTTATTAACTGCGGCAAGTAGTTGTTCCACACTGCCGGCAGGTGCCAAAATTTCGTAGTTCGTATCTTTCACCGCAACTCCTAACGCAAAACTGCGTCGTACTTTTCTTTTATGTTTTTAAGCGCTTTGCCCACCTGTTTTTCTATGTCGGTATCTTGCAAAGTTTTGTTATTGTCCCTAAATTCCACAGAAATCGCCAAACTCTTCTTGTTTTGTCCCAATTGTTCTCCGCGATAGACGTCGAACAGTTTTGCATCACAAACGTACGACAGCTTCAAAAATTCGTCAAGAATATCTTGTGCCAAAACGTCTTCGTCTGCAACAAATGCAAAGTCGCGCGTGATGGACGGGAATTTTCCAAATGCTTGATAGCTTATTTCGCCACGATTGTGCGCAAACAATTTAGCCAGTTCTAATTCCGCAACAAAACAATCACATTCAATATCAAAATTGTGAGCAATTTGAGGATGGATTTTACCAAAACTACCGCAGAAATCGCCGTCAATAAACAAATCGGCAGAAATGCCCGGATGCAAAATGCTGCTTTGAGAACGAACAAGCTTAACACCGCCATCAGCAAAGGCATGCACCACTTGCAAAACAACGCTTCTAAATTGTTCAAAATCAATTTCTGTTGCAGCAATGGAAAGCAGTTTCTTTTCGTCCGGCAATGCCGTTAGTGGCAACGATTTTGCAACGTATGCCTTGCCAATTTCGAATATACGCAAATTGTGCAAGTTGCGCGCAAGATTTAGTGAAACACATTGCAATGCGTTGGGAATAAGGGAAAGATTCATCAAAGAAAGTTCTTCCCCAATAGGGTTAATTAAGCGAATGTATTTGCTTTCGTCCACAGGTTGCAAAGATGCTTTGTCGAACAACGCTTTTCCTCCAAAGGGATAGAAAATACATTCGTCATAGCGCAAGCCGGTTAGCACGGTGCGAACTTTGTCGCAAAACAAATCTTCTTGGCACTTTCCGCCACAAGTGATGTGAGAATTTTCCATTAGAGTGCCGGTTATGTTGTCGTAGCCGTAGACACGAATCAACTCTTCAATAATATCGCAATCACGAGAAATATCATCACGATACGGCGGCACAATGCAAGTGACGGTGCCGTTTTCGATAGTTGTTTTTATGTTGAGCGATTGCAAAATGGAAATAACTTGCTCATCACTTATATCTATACCAAGTAAACGTTTAATGCGCGATTTTTCAAAAACAACAGTTAAATTTTGCAGCAATTTACCAAGAGAATAGCGGCCCTTTGCAACACGTCCTGCGCCAAGTTGTTCAACAAGGTGCAACGCGCGGTTAAGACCAAGTTCGTTGGTAGACGCATCAATGCCCTTTTCGAAGCGAGCGGACGAATCAGAACGAATACCCAAGCGGCGGCTTGTGCGACGAACGTTGCCACGAGCAAAGGAAGCAGATTCAAACAAAACCGAGCTGGTTTCATTCTTGATGCCAGAATTTGCACCGCCCATGATACCTGCAAGGCCAACGGCACGGGTTTTATCGGCAATAACGATGTCTTCGGAAGTAAGAACGTATTCTTTGCCATCAAGTGGAACAATTCTTTCTCCATCGATAGCTCTGCGAACGATAATGGAATTATCCAAAATATCTGCCTTGTCGAATGCGTGCATGGGTTGACCAATTTCGTACAAAACATAGTTGGTTATATCAACCATGTTGTTTATGCCGTGTAAACCGACTTTTGCTAAACGGCTGGTAAGCCATACTGGGGATTTTTCAATTTTAACGTCCACCACGCCTTGCATCAAATAGGTTGGACAAAGGTCAAATGCTTTAACTTCGGCGTTAACCAAGCTTTTAGTGCTCACGTCGCTTTCTGCGTAGGAAACGTCCGGTTCCTTGCAAGTTGTGCCAAGCGCAACGGCAATTTCTCTTGCTAAACCCAAAACACTGTTGCAATCTTGACGGTTGGCGGTGACACATACGTCCAAAATGTAGTCATCAATGCCTACTTCTTTTCTAACGTCTTCTCCGACAACTGCGGACGGGCTTAGAACAAGCACGCCATCGGTATCGGCGCCGGGGTAATAATCGTTGTTGATGCCAAGTTCTTCGGCGCCACAAAACATGCCCCACGATTCTTCGCCACGCATTTTGCCTTTTGTGATATGCAAGCCGTTTGCCAAGTTGGCGTTGTGCAATGCAACGGGAACTTTGTCGCCAACTTTCACGTGGTGATCGTTGGTGACAATGGGGATAATTTCCGTTCCGACATCCACCTTGCAGCACAGCAAGCGCTCCGCATTGGGGTGTTGAGAAATTTCCTTTATTTGACAAACTTTAACGTTGGTAACGTTTTCGCCCAAGTATATCACTTCTTCAATTTCAAGGCCGATATCGACCATTTTTTTGCACAGTGTTTCCACGTCAACGTTTACGTCGACAAAATCTCTAATCCAAGAAAGAGGTGCTTTCATTACTTATTCTCCTTATTTGCCAAATTGTTTCAAAAAGCGTTTGTCGTTTTCGTAGAACAAACGGATATCGGGGATGCCGTATTTTATCATGGCCATGCGTTCAATGCCCAAACCGAACGCAAAACCTGTATATTTGTTGCTGTCGATGCCGCTCATTTCCAAAACGGCCGGATTAACCATGCCGGCACCAAGAACTTCTATCCAACCGGTGCCTTTGCAAAGCGAACATCCTTTGCCACCACAGTTGCTACAAGTCAAATCAACTTCTACGCTTGGTTCGGTGAAAGGAAAATAGGACGGACGAAAACGAACTTGCGTTTGTTTTCCAAACAAGTTTTTGGCAAGATATTCCAACGTGCCTTTCAAATCGCACAGGGTGATATTTTCGTCAACAACAAGACCTTCCAATTGATGGAAAACAGGAGAGTGCGACGAGTCGCTATCCGAACGGAACACTTTGCCTGGGCAAATCATTTTTATTGGCGGTTGTTGCTTTTCCATTAGGCGAGCTTGCACCGCTGACGTTTGAGTGCGCAACAAAATGTTATCGGCAACATAGAAAGTATCTTGCATATCACGCGCAGGGTGATCAGCAGGAATGTTCAATGCTTGAAAGTTATAGTAGTCCGTTTCAATTTCTGGGCCGGAAGCAACCTCAAACCCCATGGAAATAAGCAGTTCACAAATTTTGTTTTCCACCAAGGTGACAGGATGCAATGCGCCCCAACTTTCCATAGCCGAAACGCTTATATCCACACGCTCTTGTTGCAATTTGCGTTGCATTTCACTTTCTTTCAATTGCCTTGTTTTAGCATCGAAAGCATCTTCCAAAAGGTTGCGCAATTGGTTGACTTTTGCGCCGAAAGCAGGTTTCTCTTCGTTGGGAAGATCGCGAATGCTCTTCAAAAGAGACGTGAGTTCGCCGCTTTTGCCCAAATACTTAACTTTTAGCTCTTGCAAACTGGCAAGACTATCGCAAGCGGCCAACTGTTCAAGGCAAACGTTTTGAATTTCCGTAATGTTCATAATACTCTCCTTAAAATAAAAAACGCCCTAAAAACTTAGGACGAAAATTTCGTGGTACCACCTAATTTCAAAAAGCAAAAAAGCTTTTCCTCTACGCAGGATAACGGCAGCGAACCGCAGACGACTACTTGTTTTTTCACCGTCCGAACTCCCGAGCGAATATCTTTTTGCGCATTGGCGAGGCTTACACCATCCCTCACTCGCTAAAACAACGTTGCTCGCAAACTCTTAAACTCGATCTCAGTTTTTAAC
>CAZFTO010000021.1:0-1610 GCA_964521735.1 uncultured Oscillospiraceae bacterium
AGAAACAGGCACAAAGGGCCACAAAGATTGTACCGTTTGCCAAAAGCACTTCGATGCCGACGGCAACGAAATTGTCGACCTCACAATTGCAGTAACAACCACCCACACCTTTGGTACATGGGTTGACGAAGTTCCTGCAACATGCACAACTGGCGGCACAAAAGGCCACAAAGATTGCTCCGTTTGCCAAAAGCACTTCGATACCGACGGCAACGAAATTGAAGATCTTCAAATTGAAGCACTTGGACACGACTGCCTTGAAAACGTTTGCCAACGCGAAGGCTGCGGAAAAACGTTGACGGCACAAGAAATTGTCGATGCTCTCTATGCACTTGCAGCAGACGAATCTTTGTCCGGAACTTACAAACTAACCGGTGTTATCAAAAAAATAAACACAGCGTGGGATGAATCCTATAAGAACATTTCAGTCACCATTTCCGTATGTGGCAAAGACGTTGTTTGCTACCGCATGAAGAGTGGTGAAGGACAAGATGCTAGCACGTTGGCAGTTGGCCATGAAATCACCGTAACCGGCGAGCTCATATACACCTACGGCAACAGAGAGTTTAATTCTGGTTGCGTGCTCAAAAACGTTGCTATTCTCACCTACACACTTACTGTTCCTGCTGTAGAACACGCAACAATATCCAATTTGAATACAAGCTACCAAGGCGGTTCAACCGTTTCCTTCACAGTAACGGCAGATGAGGGCTACAAAGTAGAATTTGTTAAAATTAACGGCAGCATTGTTCTTGCAGACGACGAAGGCAACTACTCATTCACAATCGCTTCCAATACGGAAATTGAAGTTAGTGTTGTCGACGAAAATAAGCAAACTGCCGAAAACGCTATTTTGAAGTACACCGGCACTAGCACAAATATGAAGAAGGACACCAACAATGCCGCTTTAGTCAATTTGGATGAAGAGTTGTTCACCGTAACTTCTAATGCTACTGGTACGCAGAAAAACCTTTATATTGGTCTTAACCAAGATGGTGGCATACGCTTGTACGCTAACAGTGAACTGACCATCAAAATTTCCGATGATTATCGTATCACTAGTATTGCCATCGTAATGAAGTCTAACACAGAAGTTGCGATTGATAAAATCACAGTTACTGCTGGCGAAACACAATTGACTGCAACGTCTAATGGTGTTTATACCATCAATGCAAATTCTGTCAAACTCACAAACGGCAACAACAAACAATATCGTATTGAAAGTATCACAATTTCCTACGTTCTCGCTGCCACTTGCGAACACGCAAACGCAACAAAAACGGAAGCAGCTGAAGCCGATTGCGAAAAAGCAGGCAACGTTGCTTATTGGCACTGCGCCGATTGCGACACATACTTCAGTGATGAAGCTTGCACAGAAGAAATACTTTTGGAAGATACCGTAATTGCTAAACTTCCTCACACCTATAACAAAGAAGTAGCAACTGCAACGTATCTTGCTTCCGCAGCAACCTGCACGGCAAAAGCAACCTACTACAAATCTTGTACTTGTGGCTTAAAGGGCACCGATACTTTCGAAAGTGGTGAACCTTTGAATCACTCCTTCACAAGCTACGCTTCCAACAACGATGCAACTTGCACGGCCGACGGAA
>CAZFTO010000021.1:1710-5513 GCA_964521735.1 uncultured Oscillospiraceae bacterium
CGAAGGCTGCTCCGCAACAAGCACCATAGCCGACGAAGGTTCCAAACTTGGCCACTCCTTCACAAGCTACGCTTCCAACAACGATGCAACTTGCACGGCCGACGGAACAAAAACTGCAACTTGCGACCGCGAAGGCTGCTCCGCAACAAGCACCATAGCCGACGAAGGTTCCAAACTTGGCCACAATTATGGCGAATGGACACCCGTCGAAGGTCAAAGCAAGCACACCCGCGTTTGTGCAAACGATGCAACCCACACAGAAACAGCCGATTGTTCTGTTGGCACCAAGTGGGAAATGGATAACGAAAACCACTGGCACGAATGCAGTGTTTGCCACGCTCACTACCAACAAGCCGCTCACAACTACGGCGAAACTCAAGTTTGCGAATGTGGCAAAAACATCTACGCCGTAAACGTAGCCTATGGCGAAACCACACAAGCATTTGCAACTTTGAAGGAAGCATTCGCTTGGGCAGCCGAAAACTACAGCGCCGAAACTCCCGTTACCATCACTTTGAAGAACGATTTGCAAGGCGATGGCATCGACGTTTCCGTTGCAAACGTTGTTCTCAACCTTGGTGGCCACACCTACACGGTCATTCAAAACACAGTTGGTTCCGTTGGCACCGAAACAAACGCACTTCGTTTCTTGAAGGGCACAACGGTTACCATCCAAAACGGCACAATCGCAACCGTTGCGGCAGCTAACGCAAAAATCCTCATCCAAAACTACGCCGACCTCACGTTAGATGGCGTCACTTTGGATGGTTCCGCAGTCGTTCAAGGCACGGCAGCACCCAACTACGTTCTCAGCAACAACTGTGGCACTGTCTCAATCACAAACAAATCCAAGTTGCTTGCCACGGGCGAAAACGTTGCAGTAGACGTTTGGTACGGCATGCTCGAAAGCTACGACGGCGGCGTTAGCGTTTCCATCAGCAGCGACAGCACCGTTCAAGGCCTTGTGGAATACGGCGCAGCAAGCCGCATCACAGGCACTGCTTGGACGGCAAAAGCAAGCTTGGTTCTTCCTGCAAGCTTCAGTGGCGAAGTTCACTTCACCAGTGCAATTTCTTGCGAACAAGCCAACATCACAATTGGCGAAGAACACATCACGCACGCTTGCGATGCACAAAGTGGCAAATGCGCTCGTTGCAGCTACGTTTCTCCCGCAGCGCAACTCACCATTGGCACAACAACCACAACCCATCAAACTTTGGCCGAAGCGGCAGCAGCATTGCCCACCGATGGCACCGAAGCAACAATCAAACTGCTTCACAACACCAGTGGCGACGGCATTGTTATCGCAAGCGGCACAAAAGTAACCTTCAATTTGAATGGTTTCACCTACACGGTCATTCAAAACACAGTTGGTTCCGTTGGCACCGAAACAAACGCTTTCCAACTTCACAAGGGCGCAACAGTTACCTTCCAAAACGGCACAATCGCAACCGTTGCGGCAGCTAACGCAAAAAGACTCATCCAAAACTACGCCGACCTTACGTTCGATGGCGTCACTTTGGATGGTTCCGCAGTCGTTCAAGGCACGGCAGCACCCAACTACGTTTCTAGCAACAACTGTGGCACGGTAATCTACAAAAACGGCTCCAAAGTTATTGCAACCGGCAACAACGTTGCATTCGACGTTTGCTACGGTTGGAGCAGCACCTATGTTAGTGGCGTTCACGTAATTGTGGAAGATGGTTGCACCGTTGAAGGCGCCATCGAATACTGCGTCAATTCCGCTCACGTCGAAGGTGACTGGAAGCAAAAAGCAACCCTTGTGTTGCCCGAAGGCACCTATGCAATCAAACTTTCCGGCAACATGGAAGGCCTCTCTTGCGACAGCGCCAACATCACAATTGGCGAAGAAGCCTATAGCTGCACCTATGGCGCTTGGTCTCACGTAGAAGGCAAAGAAGAACACAGCAAAACCTGCACCCGTTGCGGCAACGTTGCAACGGAAAACTGCGCTGGCGGCACGGCAACCTGCTTGCAAAAAGCACAATGCTCCGCTTGCGGCACAGAATATGGCAATTTGGCAGATCACAACTTTGGCACCTGGGCTGACGAAGTTCCCGCAACCTGCACAAGCACAGGCACGGCCGCACACAAAGATTGCACCGTTTGTCAAAAACACTTCGATGCCGAAGACGCAGAAATTGCAAACCTAACACTTGCAATCAATCCCGAAGCTCACAACTATGACGCTTACGTTTCCAACGGCGATGGCACTCACAGCCAAGTTTGCTCGCACAACAGCGAACACAAAACTGCACCCGTAGCCTGCGCTGGCGGCACGGCAACCTGCACGCAAAAAGCCGAATGTTCCGCTTGCGGCGAAGAATATGGCTCTTTGGCAGATCACGTATACAACCAGGATGTTGCAAATGCAACCTATCTCAACACGGCAGCAACCTGCACGGCAAAAGCAACCTACTTCAAATCTTGCGTTTGCGGCGACAAGGGAACAGAAACCTTCGAAAGCGGCTCCGCATTGGGCCACAGCTATGTAGAAAACGCGTGTGAACGCGAAGGCTGCACCGCATCCTTGACCGAAGCAGAAGTTTTGGATTTGTTGTTTGCACTCGAAGCAGGCGAAAGCTTGCCTGGCACCTACAAACTGACGGGTGTAATCAGTGATCAGCCGAAGTACAGTTCAAAATATAGCAACTATGAGTTCAATATCACCGTCAGCCACTTGGTAGATGGCGTTGCAACGTCCAAAACCGTGAAAGCTTATGGCTGCACTGTGTCCGACGCCACCAATTTGATTCAAGGTGCACAAGTAGTTGTCAAGGGTCCCCTGTGTGACTACAATGGTACTAAGGAATTCGACAAGGGTTGCTCTGTTGTGGAAATTACTCTTCCCACCTACCATATTGACTACTCTATCGAAAACGGAACAATCACAGGCTTGGCTGCTTCCTACACTTGCGGTGAAACAGCAACCTTCCAAGTTAGTGCAAACTCCGGCTACAAAGTTGCAAGCGTAAAAGTTGATGGAACAGTTCTTCAAGCAGCAGAAGATGGCTCCTATAGTTTCGTTGTTACAGGTTCTATGAGTGTTGTTGTTACCATTGTTGACGAAAGTGTCGCCGCCGATGAAGTGTTTGCAACATTGACATTCCCTGCGACCAAACAAGATGGTAAAAAAGATTATACTTCCACGTGGACTGCAACAATAGGAACAAACACATGGACCATCTATGGTTTTAACAACAATAATAACGTCTGGACAGAAATTAGAACTGGCAGAAAAAACAACAATACTGTCACTGCAACCATTGCAGCCTCCTTTGCCGCAAAAGTAACCAAAGTGTCAATAAATATCTCTTACTATAAAACTTCAGAGGGCACTGCAACAATCAAATTGCACGTTTACAGCTCGTCTGCCGATGATAGGACACTTGTTGAAACGGTGAACGGAACGTTGGCCGTTGGCGCAGTGGAATTTGCAATCAGTGAGGACAAAGTTGCTAGCAACTTGTACTACGTGATTGAAATTGACTGTGAAGCAGGAACTGCCAACGGATTTGTTCGTCTTGATAAAGTTGAATACTATTCCAAAGCTTGTGCTCACGATTGGGGCGAAGGTGAAGTGACAAAAGCCGCTACTTGCAAAGAAGCCGGCGAAAGAACCTTCACTTGCAGCAAGTGTTCCAAAACCAAGACGGAAGAAATTGCCAAACTCACAACACACACTTTGGGTACCGCTACTCCCGAAAAGCCGGCAACTTGCACCGCAGATGGCAACGTTGAATACTATCAATGCTCTGTTTGCAGCAAATACTTCAGTGATG
>CAZFTO010000021.1:5613-21717 GCA_964521735.1 uncultured Oscillospiraceae bacterium
GCTATTTCTTTTGATAGTCCTTGCAGTAGTGGGCGGTGGCGCAATCGTCGCAAGGCGTAACGGTTATTTGCGCCAACTTGCAACAGCCGGTGCCGTTTTGAAGTTTGTGGTGCTTGCAGGCGCACACGTCGCACAAAATTGTTTGTTGGTTTTTCACAGTGCAAAATCTCCTTTTTTTGTTTCTAGTTTGCGCAAAGTGGCGCCCTTTTATACTTTGCCTTTTGCAAATTGTTTGCATTGTTGACTTTGGCGCAAAAGTGCTGTATAATGGTGCAAACAGGCCAATGTTTTGGCCGTCCGTGCAGGAGGTGCAAAAAATGAAAGTGTTGCTTTTGCAAGACGTTAAGGGACAAGGCAAAAAAGGCGAAATTGTCAACGTATCCGATGGCTACGCAAAAAACTTTTTGCTAAAAAAAGGTTTGGGTGAAGTTGCCACTGCGGATAAAATAAACAGCGTTGCCATCCACGACCAAGCCGTGCAAAAACAAAAGGAAGCGGAACGTCAACAGGCCTATGCCGAAGCCGCCAAACTAAAAGGCACGGTGGTGCACATTGTTGCGGCAAAAGGCACGGCACAAGGCAAAATGTTTGGCAGTGTCACCAGCAAGGAAATTGCCGACGAATTGGTTAAGCTGGGCTACGCCGTGGACAAAAAGCAAATTGTTCTAAAAACGCCCATACGCACTGTGGGCACCTACCCCGTAAGCGTAAAAATGTATGCCGAACTGGCAGTGCCTGTAACCGTAGTTGTGGAATAGATCTTTCGTCTGGGCAAAAACTGCAAAGTTAAGTGTTGGCGCGCCGGCATCAGCCGCAAAATGAAACGTCCTAGCGGCTAGCCCGCGAAACGCAACGCGGCATTGGCATGCAAGTGAGCAAGCCGCCCCAAAAGCGTAAATTTGGCGCACAGGCAACAAATTGCAAACGTGCAATATTCCAACGCAAACAACAAACCGAAAAAACGAAGCAAAAATTGCAATTTTTGCCTCGTTTTTTTTGTTTTTTCGCAAAAATGGGTATTGACATTAAATGAACGAACGATTAAAATATAATCAAGCAAAATGTGGTTTTTCACAAAGTAAAGCCGCAAAAAAAAGTTTGCTGCAAAGCCCCAAGGCAAAGAATCCTTTTGGGGCAAAACGGAGGCAAAATGAAATACATTTTGATGAACCCCAAAGCCAACAACGGCATGGGCGAAAAGGATGCAAGAGAATGGGCAAAAAGCCTTACGGAAACGTACAGTTTTTTAAGCGTGTTGGAAACCGACGTTAGGCAACTTATTCAAGGCCTAAAACCCGATGACGAAATAATTTTGGCGGGCGGCGACGGAACGTTGAATCACCTTGCCAACGATTTGGCCGACGTTGAAATTCCCAACAAAATATTCTACGTAAAGTGCGGCAGCGGCAACGACTTTTTTAACGACAACAAGCACCGTGCCGACGAGCAAGGCAAAATCTATTTGAACGACATGCTAAAACGTTTGCCCATAGTTGAAGTAAACGGTTTGCGTTGTCATTTCATCAACGGCATTGGCTACGGCATCGATGGCGAAGTGTGCCGTGTTGGCGACGAACTGCGCGTCAAATCCACCAAGCCCGTAAACTACACAAACATTGCGCTAAAACTGTTGTTTGGCGGCTACAAACTTAAACGCGCCACCGTCACCGTGGACGGGCAAACTTCCAGCTACAAGAACGTTTGGCTTGCCCCCACAATGAAAGGCCGTTTCTATGGCGGCGGCATGATGGTTGCCCCCGCTCAAGATAGGCTTGCCCCCGACCACACCGTTTCCGTCGTGGTTGCGCACAAACGCAGACGTTTGGGCATGCTTATGCTGTTTCCATCCCTTTTCACAGGAAAACACGTGCAAAAAACCAAATGCGTAAGTGTTTTTCAAGGCAAAAACGTCACAGTCACTTTCAACAAGCCTTGTGCTTTGCAAATAGATGGCGAAGTGGTTAGGGACGTTACAACCTACACTGTGGTTGTCCCCGATTGATAGAGGTAGAAATGAAACACTACGACGTAATTGTTGTTGGCGCCGGCAATGGCGGTTTGGCGGCAGCAACACGCATACTTTCCGCCGGCAAAAGTTGCCTGGTTTGCGAAAAACATAACATTCCCGGCGGCTTTGCTACAAGTTTTGTGCGCGGCCGATTCGAATTTGAGGCCTCTTTGCACGAATTTAACGGAATTGGCACCCCCGAAGCACCCGGCAGCACACGCAAATTGTTTCGCGAACTGGGCGTGGAAGACAAAATTGAATGGATTCAGCTAAAAGATGCCTACAATTTGATTTCCGCAAAAGAAGGCTACAATTTTTCCATGCCATTTGGTCTGGATGCCTATATTGCCGCTTGCGACAAGTTGTGTCCAAACGGCGGCAAGTATGTCGAACACTTTTTCCGCCTGTGCAAGCAAGTGCGCGATGCCATGGACTACCTTTCCCAATCCAAGGGAAAGCCCGATCCGCAAGTGCTTTTGCAAAAATATCCCGACTATTTGCGTTGCGGTTCCTACACCGTGAACGAAGCGTTCGAGGCGTTGGGCTATCCCAAAGTGATAGTGGATAACCTGTGCGCATATTGGTGCTATTTGGGCGCCGACGGAAGCAATTTGAGCTTTCTTCACTACGCCAACATGTTGTATAGCTACATATCGATGGGCGCGTGCATCCCCAAATATCGTTCGCACGAACTGTCGTTGGCGTTTGAACAACGCATTCACGAACTGGGCGGAGATATTTTCTTCAACACCGAAGTGACAAAAATTCTCACCGACGAAAGCGGCCACGTTTGCGGCGTGCAAATTGCCGACGGAACGCAATATGCAACCCGTCACGTAATTGCCAACTGTTCGCCGCACGTTGTGTATGGCAACTTGCTAAGTCAATCTGCCGTTCCCGAACGTGCGCTAAAACTCACAAATGCGCGCAAGCTTGCCGGCAGAGGTTTCACGGCGTTCTATGGTTTCAACAAGTCTGCCGACGAACTTGGCATAAAAAACCACAACTATTTTGTGTACGATTCCTGCGACAACGTGCACGAATACCAAAAAATGGGCACGCTTGACGGCAACTACAGCCAAGCAACGGTGTGCTTGAACCGTGCCGACCCCGATTGTTCGCCCAAGGGAACAACCATTCTCTACATAACCACGTTGTTCACCCAAGACGTTTGGTCGGGCGTTTCCGAAGAAGAATATTTCAAAACCAAAACGGATATTGCCAAAAAATTGCTGCAACGCTTCGAGCAGGCAACAGGCACGCACCTTGTTGAACACTTGGAAGAAGTTGCCGTTGCAACGCCGCAAACCTACGCAAGGTATTGCGGACATCCTCAAGGGGTTATCTACGGCTACGAATCCACCCCGCGCGACGGCTTGCTTAACCGAATAATGATGGTGGAAGAAGATAAATTTGTTGCCGGCCTGCGTATGGGCGGTGGTTTTGGCGAAAGATTGCTTGGCTACCCCAGCAGTTACAAATCTGGCGCTAACGAAGCCGACCGCACGTTGCGCGACATTGCAAAGGAGGGCGTGTAGCATGTTGTTCAAAAAGAATCCCGACGATATTCAACGCTTCCTTAGCATGACGGAAGATCGTCGCAAAATAATCGACCAATCCCCAAGCGACCCTTTGCCGCAAACCTATGGCGTAAACGTGCTTTCAAAAGCGTTGCACCCCAACGTTACAAAGGCAAAAATTGCCAACTTGCAACCATGTGGCAACGGTTGCACAACAATAACGTTGCAATCGCAAAGCGAAAACGGCAAGTTCCCCTATTTCCGTGCCGGGCAGTTTGTTGCATTGTCGGCAAAAGTGGGAACTTCCTTTATAACTCGCCCCTATTCCATTTTTTCTTCGCCGCGTGAGGCATTGCAAGGCATTTTGCAAGTAACGGTGCAAAAAGCCGGGTTGTTTTCCGACTATCTGGCCACGCAGGCAAAAATTGGCGACACCATTTTTGTGGGTGAGCCTTGCGGAGATTTCTATCACGACGACCTGCGCGATAAATCCACCGTGTTTGCCATTGCCGGCGGAAGCGGCGTAACGCCCTTCGTTTCCATGGCAAAAAGCATACGGGAAGGCAGCGAAGACTTCAATTTGGTGCTTGTTTACGGCGCAAAAACGCAAAAGGATCTATTGTTTGACCCGCAACAACTAAAAAGCGAAAAGGTGCAAATTCACGTGGTGCTATCCGAAGAAAATTGCCCCAACTATTTGCACGGCTTCATCACCAAAGACGTGATAGCAAGTTTGTTGCCCAATAGTTGCAGCATTTTTGTGTGCGGCCCCAATGCAATGTATAGTTTTTTGGACGAGCAATTTCAACTGCTTGGCATAGACGCACATTCCGTGCGCAGGGAACACAATTCCGTTGGCGACCGCAAAGTGGAAAACCCCAAAACTTTCACTTTGACGGTAAAAATGCGCGACAAAGTTGTGCAAATTCCTGCAAGACAAAACGAAACTTTGCTTGCCGCAATGGAAAGGGCCGGCATTGTTTCGCCAGTAAGATGCAAATCTGGCGTGTGCGGTTTTTGTCACAGCCGAAAAATTTCCGGCGAGTGCTACGTTCCGGAAGAAACAGACCACAGAAGAAAGGCGGACATAAAGTTTGGCTACGTCCATCCGTGTTGCACCTATCCGGAAAGTGACGTTGCAATCGACGTTCCGCCTATGGGAGGAATTGACTTATGCAAGCTATGAGCATCGTGTTCGTATCGTTGTACTTGGTGGCGCTATGTTGCTATTTCTACACACGCACAAGCGGAAATACCAAACTGCGTGCAGCAAACAAATACTTCATGGCGACGCTATATTTAGCCTATGCAATTTGCCAATTTGTCACCAACTACCAAGCATCCGACTATCAAGTTGTGCTTATGGCAGCATTGGTGCTGGCCTACCTAGGCGACCTGTTTTTGGTGTTCCATCTTGGCCGCGGCGGCGATTTCTTTTTGGCTGGCAACGTATGTTTTGCCACCTACTATTTGGTGCTGTTCCAAGCAAAAGGCTTTGCCTTCGCCGACTACTTTTGGGTGCTGATAATTTGGGCAGTTTTGTGGGGCGGCTTCGTTGCCTTGACTTATGCATTCCCCAAAGCGTTTAAGTTTGGCAAAATGAGGTGGGCCATGACCTTCTACCTAGCCTCGATAATGTTGCACGGTTGCCTAGGCTTGTGGTCGATAGTGCTGTTGCCATCGTTGCCCTTCGTGCTTATGGGCGTTGGCTCGGTGCTGTTTATGCTAAGCGACATGATTTTGACCGTCGATAGGTTTGTGGTGCGCAACAACAAATGGATTGTCCGTGCAAACAGCCTAACCTATTTTGTGGGATTGATGCTAATTGTTCTAAGCTTGGGCTACTAAACTTGCGACACGAATCAGGCTTGCAGGTCTTTGTCGGCCTCGCCTGCTTGCAACAGCTTTCCCCAAAGTTTTGACAAATTTCGCCATACTTTGGCAAATTTCAACAAAAAAGAACAACCGTTTGGTTGTTCTTTTTTTATGTGCAAGCAAAGGCTCACCGACAATTTCTAACAAATTTTTGCAACTTTTGCCAAAATTCGACACACATTTGCGATTTTCGACAACTTTCGACACGCATCGACAACTTTCGACACGCATCAACAAAATTCGACAAAATTTGCAAAAAGCGTGCAATGCCTTTTCCCTTCGAAAAAATTTAACAAAAAAAGAACAACCGCTTGGCTGTTCTTTCGTTATTGGTGACCCTAATGGGGTTCGAACCCATGTTATCGGCGTGAGAGGCCAACGTCCTAGGCCACTAGACTATAGGGCCACGCCTTTGCACGTTTATTCTAGCACAAAAGCGGTGCATTTGCAACCGTTTGCAACAAAATTGCCCTTTGACAACAAAATTGAGTATTGACTTATGCTTTTGGCAGTGCTAAAATATTTTGGTAGAGGTGTTTTGCGGCCGAAAGGTCCGTCTCTTCACAACAGGAGGACTATATGAAAGAAAAAGGCAAATTCTTGGAATCGTTGCGATTTTGGGTTATTGTTTGGGGCATGGGCATTGCCGGTCAACTGTGTTGGAACATGGAAAACCAGTGGTTCAACACCTTCGTTTATGCCAAAATTGCCAAAAACGTAGATATTGTAACCAGCATGGTTATTGTGAGTGCATTCACAACCACGCTTTCTACCTTCTTGTTCGGCACTTTGTCCGATCGTCAAGGCAAACGCAAAAAGTTTGTTTGCTGGGGCTACGTTATTTGGGGTATAACCACAATTATTTTCGGCCTGACGGAATTCATTGGCAAAATTGCTTCCACTCACCTGTTTGTGGCCGGTTTTTGCGTTGTTATGACGGATGCCGTTATGAGCTTTTTCGGATCGATGGGTTGCGACTGCGGCTACAACACTTGGCTTAACGATAACACCACCGAAAAGAACAAAGGCGCTGTTGGCGCTGCGCTTGCGGCGTTGCCCATTTTCGGCACGGTTGTTGGCACTTTGCTTGGCGGTGCTTTGGTGGAAATTGGCAGCACCCCCGGCGATCACAGCACCGACAACTACATTTTGCTGTTCAGCGTTATGGGCGGTTTCGTAATTTTGATGGGCGTAATTTCCCTGTTCATAATGAAAGATGCCCCCGACGTTGCTCCCTATAAGGAAGGCAAATTTGCTTCGCAAATGTTTTCTGCATTCAATTTCAAAAAACTAAAAAAGAATCCCGACAACAAAGAAATGTGGCTTGCCTGCGTTGTTGTTTGCGTGTTCTTCATTCCTTTCAACTTCTATTTCACCCACATGGGCAACTGGATGCTCTACGACCTTGGTTTCAGCGCCGGTGATATGGGACTTATAGAAGGCGTTGGCTTGTTGCTGGCAGTGGTGCTAACAATTCCGTTCTCTAAGCTTATCAACACCAACAAAATTCCACTTGTAACACTTATTGCCGTTATTGTTAACGCAATTGGCCTGTTCCTTATTTTCATGCTTGTAAAAGACCCGTCCAACGTGGATAACACAACGGCGTTTGCCGCCAAAAACTTGCCGCTTTTGGGTTGCGTGTTCTTGGTTGGCTTGGGCTACGTGCTAATTATGCAATCCGGCATGATTTGGGTGCGTGGGTTGTTCCCCAAAGAAACGCGTGGCCAGTTCGAAGGTGTGCGCGTGCTGTTCTTCACGCTTATTCCCATGCTTATTGGCACGTTGGTTGGCAACGCGATCATCAAAAACACCGAAGGTGGCGTGTTCACCAACCCCGATACCGGCGCAGTGGAACAAATTCCGCAAGAAAACATGTTCCTTTGGGCAGGAATTTTGGTTGTTTTGACGCTTATTCCTCTCTACTTTGCAGCCAAGGCATACAAAAAGCGTCTGAAACGTACCGCAGTGGCCGAAGAAGTTGCCGAATCGGCAGACGAAGAATCCGCACCGGCTAGCGACGAAGTTGCCGCAGCGGAAGTTGCCGAATAACTTCACTTGGTTGGAATGTTTTTTTAGCAAAACTCAAAATTAACGTCAAGGGCACAGCAGCAGCCGTGCCCTTTTGCGTGCAGTTTTTCGAGTGGTGGTGTGTCTGTGTTGCGGTGGAGTGGCACGTAACAATTATTATTTTCAAACAAAAAGTTTAGTACTATAAAAAAAGTTTAGTAAAAGTAATAAAAACGTTTGACAGCACTTAATTGCAGTATTATAATACAAGCAGTTTTTGGCTCTGATTTCAGAAAGCAAAAACTTGGCAGTTTCACATAATTGAAGTAAATGGTTCTTGTTGCAAAACTACAGCTTTTCAAATGTTTTGTCGCAGGCAAAACGTTTACTTCACGTTGTTTATACTTGCTACATTTGCCCACAGGCAAACTAACTATTCTATGTAGGCGCGTTGGAGAGGCGCCGTGCCACTTTGGCTTGCATTTGATATTTGGTTGTTTGCTTGAGGGTATTTTTTTTCGGGAGTTTGCGAAAATGTTAGAAATTGGTCGAAAATTGAAGCAGTACCGCTTAAAGCTGGATTTAACGCAAGAAGAACTTGCCTTGCGAACGGAATTGACAAAAGGCTACATTTCTCAGCTAGAGAACGACCTTTGTTCGCCATCCATTGCCACGCTGGAAGATATTTTGAACGTGCTCGGAGTTTCCTTGCAGGAATTTTTCACCGAACCAAAGGTGGAAAAAATCGTGTACACAAAGGACGACTATTTCGTTTCCAAAAACGGCGGCGGCACAAACACTTGGCTTATACCCAATTCGCAAGTGAAAGAAATGGAACCAATAATTTTAACTTTGCCGCAAGGCGCGGAGTGCGAAGAACGTTTGCCCTTCGATGGTGAAGAGTTTGGCTACGTTTTGTGCGGCAAGGTAGAAATTGTCACGCAAACGGAAAAAGTAAAGTTGAAATGTGGCGACAGTTTTTCCATAGACGGAAAAAAGCAACACGTCATTCGCAATGCACACAAAGGAGAAAGCAAAGTTTTGTGGGTTACAACCCCATCAAACTTCTAGGAGGAGCAAAATGAACGAAAACATCATCGAAATCAAAAACGTTTACAAATCCTACGACGAAAAACCCGTAGTAAAAAATTTGTCGCTTTCCATAAAGCGCGGCGAATTCGTCACTTTGTTGGGACCTTCCGGCTGCGGCAAAACAACCACTTTGCGCATGATTGCCGGTTTCGAACAACCCACCGAAGGCAAAATTTTGTTCAATGGGCAGGATATAACCACCCTTCCTCCGCACAAGCGCAACGTAAACACCGTGTTCCAAAAGTACGCATTGTTTCCGCATCTAACGGTTTTTGGCAACATTGCCTTTGGCTTGAAGCTAAAAACCATTCCAGACGGTCAACCTTTTGTGGACAAAAAAGGCAACACAGTGCAAAAAATGCGCAAACTCACAAAAACGGAAATCACCGACAAGGTGAATGCTGCCTTGAAAATGGTGGACTTGGAAGACTACGGACATCGTTCGGTAAACTCTCTTTCCGGCGGACAGCAGCAGCGTGTTGCCATTGCTCGCGCATTGGTTAACGAACCGGAAGTTTTGCTTTTGGACGAACCTTTGGGCGCATTGGACCTTAAAATGCGCAAAGACATGCAGTTGGAAATCATGTCCATGCATCAAAAACTGGGCATCACTTTCGTCTACGTAACGCACGATCAGGAAGAAGCGCTAACCATGTCCGATAAGATCGTTGTCATGAAGGACGGTGTCATCCAACAAATCGGTACGCCCACAAAAGTCTACGACGAGCCCGCAAACGCCTTTGTAGCCGACTTTATCGGCGAATCGAATATTCTTTCGGGCATTATGGTAAAGGACTTTTGTGTTGATATTTCCGGCCACAGATTCGAATGTGTGGATAAGGGCTTTAAGTATAACGAACCCATCGACGTTATAATTCGTCCGGAAGACATAAAAATTGTGGATAAGGACGACAAACAATGCTTGGTGGAAGCGCAAGTGCTCACCTGCGTGTTCAAGGGCGATCACTACCAAGTGACGGCGCTAACTTTTGGCGACGAACGCAACGAAATTGTCATTCACGATAACGTGGAAGTGAAGGAAGAGGATATCATCGGTATCTACATCAAACCCTACGATTTCCACATCATGCACAAATCACGCCTAATAAACACCTTCAACGGTGTCATCTACGACGAAAACGTTGTGGAATTTTGCGATGGTCGTTTCGAATGTACAACCAGTTTGGAAGAAGGCACGCCCGTTCGTGTTTCCGTCGATTTTGACGACGTGGAACTAACGGACGACGAAGAAGACGGAACAATTGGCGCAACTGTTATTTCGTCCATCTATAAGGGAAGTTATTGGCAATACATTGTCCGCACGGATACCTACGACGACTTTTTTGTTGATAACGACTACGAATGGTCTCTCGGCGACCGTGTCGGCATAAAAATTGCTCCCGCAAAATTGATTATCGAAGCAAGGGAGGAACAAAATGCAGAAGAAAACTAGAACTCCCAAGCTGCGTTTTTCAAGAAAGGTGCTGGCCTATCCCTACATGGCATTTTTGCTTATTTTCGTCGTGCTGCCGCTAGTGCTTATTCTAATAAACGCATTCATTGCCGACGGTCAACTGTCCTTTCAAAACTTTGTGGATTTTTTCACTGATAGTGGCAGTTTGACGGTGCTGGGCAATTCGCTGGTGATAGGTCTTGTCACAACCATTATTTGCCTGGTTATCGGCTACCCCGTGGCCTACCTGCTAGTTAAGTATCACGCATCCAGCAAAGTGTTCGTGCTTATGTTCATTTTGCCCATGTGGGTTAACTTTCTTATTCGCACGCTATCTACCAAGGCAATTTTCTTGGCGATAAACGTGCCTTTGGGTATGGGCACAGTGGTGTTCGGTATGGTGTATAACTACCTTCCCTACATGATTTTGCCTTTGCACACAACCCTTATTTCCATCGACCACGCCTACGTGGAAGCAGCGGAAGATTTGGGCGCAGATAAATTCACCGTGCTATTAAAAACGGTGTTGCCGCTTTCCGTTCCAGGTATCATCAGTGGCATAACTATGACCTTTATTCCGGCAATTTCCACCTTTGCAATTTCCGAATTGCTCTCTAACCGCCAAATCTATTTGTTTGGCGATAGCATCAACACAAAATTCACCGTTGCCCAAAACTTTGGTGTGGGCAGTGTTATGAGTTTGGTTATGCTGGTGTTGGTTATTGTTGCCAACCTATTTGCAAACGCTGTCAACAAAGAAGATAGCGGAAGGAGCACGCTATGAAAAAATCGTTTTGGAAAAGATTTTTTGCCGACGGCTATTTGGCGTTGGTTTTGGCAGTGCTTTATTTGCCCATTATCGTCATCATCGTGTTCAGTTTTGCAAACAACAGCAATTTCAGTTTTGCAAACGGATTCTCTTTTGATGCCTACAAAGCAATTTTCAACGGCCCTAAATCGGCCAAGTTGCTTTCCGCGCTTAAAAACACACTAATTTTGGCAGTCGTCAGCGGCGTTATTTCCACAATTTTGGGAACGTTTTCTACGATAGGCATTTTCTATCTGGGCAAGCGTGCAAAAAAAGTCACGTTGACGGTAAACCAATTGCCCATGATCAACAGCGAAATTGTAATGGCTGTGGCGTTAATGGTGTTCTTTTCGGCATTCAGCTTTTTGTTCCCGCAAGGATGGACGCGCCTAATTATAGGACACGTATCTTTTTGTACGCCCTACGTTGTGCTTTCCATCTTGCCGCGCTTGCAAAAAATGGATCCCAACATGTACGAAGCTGCTTTGGACCTTGGCGAAAACCCGATGGGCGCATTGTTTAAGGTTGTTGTGCCCTTCATTGCGCCGGGCATTGTTTCCGGCTTTGCAATGGCGTTCACAATGTCGCTGGACGATTTCATCATCACCCAACTTAACAAGGGTGAAACGGGCATAGAAACCCTTTCCACCTATATCTACGAAGATGCACGCCTAAAAAGTTTGGAACCGTTTTGGTTTGCGGTGTTTTCCATCTTCTTCGTGGTGGTTTTAACTATGCTTATGCTAATTAACATCAAAAAGACGCAACGCAAGGAGGCAAAAGTATGAAAAAGACAATTGCCGCATTGATTGCAATTTTGTTGGTGTTTTCGCTGTGTCTTGCCGCATGCGACGGTGCCACAACGCAAATGGACGAGCTTGTTGTCTACAACTGGGCGGACTATATCTACGACGTAGATTTAACCGATTTCAAAAGCTACTACAAGCAGTTGACTGGCCGCGAAATCAACGTTGTCTACGTAACTTTCGACACCAACGAAACAATGCTCACAAAAATTATGAACGGCGACAGTGTTGTGGATGTTATGTGCCCCAGCGAATACGCCATTCAAAAGCTTTTGGAACAAGATTTGCTTGTTCCCATGAACTATTTCAACGAAGAAAAATATCTTGAAGGCATCAATTTGAGCGGCTACGTTCACAACAGCGACAACGTCGACCCCGACTTTGTCAACAAAGTTAACGAAGTGTTCTCTAATGTCAAAATTAGCGGTGCAGATGGCGAAAAATACGTAAAAATGTCCGACTATTTTGTGCCGTATATGTACGGAACGTTGGGCGTGTTGTATAACAAGGTGTATTTTGAGCAATTGGGCATATACGATCGCGAAATTATGAACGATGCCAACTGGGGATTGTTGTTCAACAGAGATTCGCAAGGCAACCGCCTGCACGATGGTTTGACTGGCCGAATCTACATGAAGGATAGCATCCGCGATAGCTATGCCGCAACTCTGTTCTACATGAAGGAAAGCGGCAAGCTAGATGGTTTGGTAAATTCCGATGGCGTTGCCTACGTGGATTTGCCCATTGGCGAACTTATCAACACCGTTGACGATCAACTTATTGAACTTTGTTCGCAAGTGCTGAAAGATCAAAAACAGGATTTGTATGGCTACGAAGTCGACTTCGGCAAGAACGAGTTGATTCAAGGCATTGCCTACGTCGATTTGGCGTGGAGCGGCGATGCTTTGTATGCAGTGGAAGAAAGTTGGGACGACGACTATTGCGACCCGATGCTAGAATATGCCGATGGCGAAAGTGGTGGCTACACGTTGGGCTACTATGTGCCTCACGGCAGTGGCAACATTTGGTTCGACGGTTGGGTTATTCCCAAAACCTGCCCCGATAGTCACCTTTTGGCGGCAAAACTGTTTGTCAACTACCTAAATCAACTTGCCGTCGGCACACAAAACATGATGGAAATTGGCTATTCTGCCGCCATCGACCCTCAAAAAATTCGTGTTGACGACGAATGTCGCGCCGTGCTTTCAGAGGGCTACTGCGTGTACGCGCCGGAATACTGGACGCCCGTTGACGAAGAGGGCAACGCCCTTTCCGCCGACCAATGCGACTATGCAAGTTGGGCGGATTTCGAGAAATATTTCTTCGACTATTGCGACCCGATCGACGATAGCAACTGGCGCTATCCATTTGTCTTTGCGCTAGAAAACGAATATGGGCGCCAACTTTCCGACTTGGGCGTTATGCGCGATTTCGGTGTTAACAACGTCAAGGTTTCCACCATGTGGGAAAGTGTTCGTTCCACCGGAATAACCGTTTGGAGTTTGCTGCTTTGGACGGTGGTTGTGATTGCCGCCGCGGTGGGAATAATTGCCCTGTGCCTGTTTATCAGTCGTCGCAAGAACAAGTACGTCATCATCAAAAAAGCCGAATAGGCGCACAACAAACCAATAGTTTTCAAAACACCTCGAACGTAATTCGGGGTGTTTTTTTTGTTGTACGCAAAAATAACCTACGTGTAGCGTTTTTTTTGTATTTAGGCTGTTGTTGTATTGCTTTTTTTCTAGCAAAAAATTGCATTTTTGTTGTTTTTTGATGTGGTAAATTGTCAACAATAGGTGTAAAAAAAGTTGAAAAAACACTTTTGTTGTGCTAAAATATGTATACGTGGTTACGTGCAGTCTGTGCCGTTTGGCGCAAATATTCAATGCTTGCCACGCAGTTTGCATTATGAACATTATTCCAAAACCTGCCGAATACGAAAAACTTGGTGGCGAATTTATTGTTACTGCGCTAACAAAAGTTTATTGCGACAACATATTTTTGCCGCAGGCACAACGTTTTGTGCAACTGGTGCATGCTAGTTGTGGAATAGAATTGGCCTTTTCCCAAGATATTTCACAAGCGCAAGTAATTTTTAAGTTCAACGAAAATTGTGCCGACGAAGAGTATTATTTGATGATTTCCGAAGGCGCAACTATTTCTGCCTCTACGCAAGCCGGCTGTTTCTATGCGGTGGAAACGCTCCGACAGTTGCTGCGTTTGGACGAAACACAAGTGGAGCCGTCCTGCAAGAACTGCTACGTAGAAGATGCGCCAAAATTTGGCTATCGTGGTCTGTCGGTGGATATTTGCCGCCACTTTTTCCCGCTATCCACACTAAAACAAATTGTGGATTTGATGTCGCGTGTCAAACTAAACAAGTTGCATTTGCACTTATCAGACGATCAAGGTTTCCGCTTTGAAGTGGAAAAATATCCATTGCTAAACACAATTTCCTGCAAGCGCAACGGTTCCGAAGTTGTGGAAGGCGGCAAGCGTTTTGTTGACGACAAGGAAGTTAGCGGCTACCTCACAAAAGACGAGGCGCGCCAACTTGTTGAATATGCTGCCGAACGCCAGATAGAAATAATTCCAGAATTGGACGTTCCTGGCCACGCCGTTGCAATGATTGCTGCATATCCCGAGCTTTCTTGCGAAGGCACGCCCATTGAAGTGCGTCAAAAATGGGGCATTTCCAAGGATATTTTGTGCGCAGGCAACGACGATACTTTCCGTTTTATCACCGACGTTTTGGATGAGATTTGTCAGGTTTTCCCGGGGAAATTTGTGCATCTTGGTGGTGACGAGGCGCCCAAAGACAGGTGGTGCAATTGCAAAAAATGCCGCGAAAAACTTGCATCGCTAAAACTAGATAGCTACGATCAGTTGCAAACGCATTTTGTAGAACAGTTGCGCAACTATCTTGAACAAAAGGGAAAAACTGTTATTTGTTGGAACGACGGTATTCACAAAGATTGTTCAAATCAAATTGTCAGCCAGGTGTGGAAGCCGTTGACACGTGGTGCAGGCGTTCGCCAAGCAAACCACGGCCGAAAAACCATAATGTCGCCATTTTTCCACATGTATTTCGACTACCCCTACGCAATGACTCCGCTAAGAAAAACAGCGCAGTTCAATGCGCTTAAAGGTGTCAAAAAATCTTGCGTTAGCAACGTTTTGGGTGTGGAAGGCGCAATTTGGACGGAATACGTGGCAACGGAAGAAAAGCTGTTTTTCAATTTGCTGCCCAGAATGTTGGCGCTTGCCGAATGTGCTTGGAGCAACAACACTACGGATTTTGCAAAATCCGTGGCAAACTATTTGCCGCTTTATGACAAACTTAATCTCACCTACAACAAACACGCGTTGCGCAGCAGAAGAAACCTTGGCATAGTTAGTAAATTTTTTAAGAAAAACAGCAACGTGGAATTGGATAGACAAAACAAAAGCAAAAAATAACGGAGAATAAACATGAAAAGAATTGCAGTTTTAACAAGTGGCGGTGATGCACAGGGAATGAACGCCGCAGTGTATGCAACTGTTAGATACGCAACGGAACACGGTTTGGAAGTGTTCGGTGTGGATTTGGGCTACAAAGGGCTTATCGAAGGCAAAATTCGCAAATTGTTGCCTGCTGACGTCGACTACGTTGTTAATCGTGGCGGCACGGTGCTAAAAACCGCTCGTTGCCCCGAAATGAAGACGGAACAAGGCCGTTTGGCAGCAGTAAAAACGCTTCGCGATAACGGCATTGAAGGTTTGGTTGTGATTGGCGGAGACGGCAGTTTTCAAGGGGCAAAAGTGCTTTCCACAGAATACGGAATTCAAACAATGGGCATACCCGGAACAATCGATAACGACCTTGCCTACACCGATTTCACGTTGGGCTTCGATACGGCCGTTAACGTTGCAATGAACACAATAACAATGCTTCGAGACACCATGGCGTGCAACGATCGCAGTTGTGTTGTGGAAGTTATGGGCCGCAACTGTGGCGACATTGCTTTGTATGCAGGCATCACCAGCGCTGCCGAAATGATTTTGGTGCCGGAAGTTCCCTTCACAATGGACGAAGTGGTGGAACGTTTGCAACACAACATTGCCCACGGCAAAAAGGATAACATCATTGTTGTGGCCGAAGGCGCCGGCAAGGCCGACGTTATGTATAGAGAAATTGAAAACCGCATCCCCGGCATCAACATTCGTCCCATGATTGTTGGGCACATTCAACGCGGCGGTGACGCAAGTTTTCAAGATAGATTGCTTGGCGTAAGAATGGCCGCACACGCAGTGCAATGTTTGCTAGAAGGCAAAACAAACCGTGTTGTTGGCGTTTGCCACAACGAAATTATCGACGAAGACATTGTTGAAGCATTGTCTAAACGCAGAACTTTCAACATGGATTTGTACAAATTGGCAAACAAATTGGTGGATACCTACTAATTTTTCTTTAAGTTTCAAAAAAATCCCGGTGCAAAAATGCATCGGGATTTTTGTTTGTAAAAAAGAACCCGGCGTTGATCAACGCCGAG
>CAZFTO010000022.1:0-20797 GCA_964521735.1 uncultured Oscillospiraceae bacterium
CATACGTATAACATAATTTTTAACAAGACAATAATTACCCCCTTTGCCCCACCGCTTCAACAAAGAAGGCCGCAGAAATTGCGACCCTTTGTGTATCTGCCTGTAGAACAAAACGTTGAACAATCTTTGGAAATAGAGATTAGACAAAAGATTTACATACAGCAGCAACTATAAAACTTTTTTATAAAATGTTTTTATGGTGATTTTCGTGCAGTTATGAAAACACACTATCGTGCCGAATCAATGCTTTCGCGCAATACTCCTTTGACGTATCGCTTTGTGCTGTCTGGGACTATCCCAACTGCATAACACATCCCGATTCCATTCTAGAATGAAAAACTAAATTCGCTCAACTATCGTAGAAAATAGACTGTGATAAACGAGTCTTTCGTAACCTGCTCACAGCTTCTTTTAATTATTGTCACAAATAACCTTATCCGGTGTTAAAATTTTTTCTAAGAACAAATCCATTGTCTTTTCCTTGGTAGTCAGTAATATTTTTTCGTTTGCCGGACAGAAATTGTCATGGAGCATTTGCCGACATCAACCATTTTAATTGGCATTTATACTATATGCAAAAACAATCTGAAAGTCAATGTCTTTAGAAAAAGAATTTCCACAAGCAACTTTATAACCTTGTGGAGAAAAGAGACTTTGCGACAGATTGTAGAACTAAAACATTGTTGGCAAAATGCTTGCAAATCGCAATCGGCTTGTATACAATATAAGAACAAGAAACTACCGTTCAACTAGTTGGCGAATTGTTTGAAAAATAAGATATTAGGAGTAAAAAAATGCAAAACGAAGATCTAAAATTTTATCCTATGCACCCATCCAATGCAAAAACACATCAAATCGAAACGACGGCTATGCCCATTTTGGAACAAACCGCGCCGTTTGACGTGAAAACACTTTTTGAGGAGTTTGCCGCAGATAAAACGGCCTTTTTTGCAAAATACCTTGATAAACGGTTTCAGGTTACGGGAATTGCAAAGAAAGTTGGACCGGACATCCATAGCAAACCATCGATTGAAATTTCGGATAGCGTAAACGGGCCGACGTACGCTTTGGTAATTTTCCCGACGGACGATCATTATAAAAAGGTTTCCGTGGGCGACAAAGTTGTTGTCCGTGCCAACTACCTTGTGATGAGCAACCAATATGGCACCGTTATGAAATTTAGCGAATTGCTTTCTTCCACGAAGTAAAGGAAATGTACGCAAAGCAAAACTGTTTGCGTTGCATGCAAGAACGACACGATGATATTATGAATACACAGGAAAATTTCATTTTAAATTGCCACATATTCGACGGGGAAAGAATTTTGGGACAATCTTCCGTCGTGGTAGAAAATGGCGTGATTACCGCCATAAACGAAGAACAGAACGCAGATTCGCACGGTTTTCTTTTGCCGGGATTTATTGACGCTCATACGCACATGGGTACGGAAGAACAAATTGCCGAAATGTTGAAAAACGGCGTTGTGGCCACTTGTGACGTGGCGGCATCATCCTCGCTTGTTGAGCAATCCAAGCGCTTAAAAATCTTTTCATCGGCGGGTATGACGTTTGGAACGCTGAGCGGAAAATCTTACGTGAAAAAAGCGATAAAAAATGGTGCGGCATATATAAAAGTGTTGCTTTTTGAGCCCAATTTGATGCCGAAAGGCAGTTTGAAAGAAATTTGCACCACTGCGCACGAAAACGGAAAGAAAGTTGCCGCGCATGCAACTTCGGTAAAAGCCGTGCAAATGGCGGTGGATTGTGGCGCAGACGTTCTGCTTCACGTTCCTATAAAGGAAGAATATCCTTTGGAGCTCGCCCAAAAAATAGCCGCAAAGGGCATTGTGGTTGCACCGACTCTGGTTATGATGCAAACGTTTGCAAATAGCGGAAGAAACGGCTATAAACCGGGAGATTTTCAAAATGCGAAAAATGCCGTGCGATTGTTGCGTGAATGCGGCGTGACGATTCTTGCCGCCACCGATGCAAACGACGGTTCCTTTGCCCCGCCCGTTGCATACGGTTCGACATTGCATACGGAAATGTTGCTTTTGTCGCAATGCGGAATGACAGAAAGGGAAGTTTTAGCAAGCTCAACTAGCGAAATTGCGAAGGTGTTCGGTATGAAAAATTTGGGTTCGATTTCCGTCGGCCAAAAGGCCACCTTTGTGCTGATTGACGGACATCCCGACAAACATATTGCGGATACGCGAAAGGTTGAGCATATATGGATTGACGGACAACAGCTTTTGTGAGGAAAACATATGAAAATCATTACGATAGAAGAACACGTGCACCTGCGAAAACTTGGACAAGCGTTGGCTAAATATTATAACGAAGACAGCGAAAACGCAAAAAATGCAGGGAGCAAGGGCTTGCCTTATTTTCCCGATTTCAATTTGTATGGCGAGGACGGCGTTTCTGCGCGAATTGACGACATGGATCGCTGCGGCATCGATAAGCAAATTCTATCCTGCCCTGTGCAAACGCAAATTCTAGATAAAAAGGAAGCCGCTGGCATCGTAGAAGAAGCGAACGACGATTTGCTTGCGATAATTAGAAAAAACAAAGATCGTTTTGGCGGATTTGGCCTTCTTCCGTGGAGCGACATTGAAGCTTCTATCAAAGAAATTTATCGGCTGAAAACTTTGGGCTTTGACGGAGTGATGTTGGCTGGCAGGCCGTCTATGAAAGCTGTGTTTTTAGATGACGAAAGATATTTGCCGATTTTGAGCGCACTAGACGAAAACAATATGCCGTTATACTTACACCCCGCCCCGCCGTTGAAAAGCGTGCAAGAACAGTATTATGGCGGACTTGGCGAACAATTAAGTGCAAGATTGTCGCTTTATGGCTGGGGTTGGCATAACGAAGTTGGCGTGCAGTGCGTTCGTATGATACTTGCAGGAGTATTTGAAAAGTTTCCCAAATTGCAGGTGATTGCCGGACACTGGGGAGAGTTTGTGCCCTTCTTTTTGTCAAGACTAGACCAAGCGTTGCCCCAAAAAGTGACGAAAAACAAAAAGACAATTACCGAAACATTCAAAAAGCATTTTTACGTTACGCCGAGCGGAATTTTCGATTATCCGCAGTTAAAATTTTGCATAGATGCGTTGGGTGCGGATAGAATTATTCATTCCGTGGATTTTCCGTTTATTCACAATGACGAAGCAAAAAGTTTTATCGAAAACGCACCGATCGGGCAAGAAGAAAAAGAGCAAATTGCTTACAAAAATGCAGAGCAACTTTTTGTCTAGCACTCGCACAGAAAACGTATGCGAACTTGCCGTCTTCTAGCGCGAATAAGTTATTATAATTACAATTTGTTTTAAACGAGTTTTGCCGCTTAGTCGAAGAGCCGCCGTCACAGACAAAATGATTTGAAAATTTGAACAATTTCATATAAAAGCCGCCCAACGAAACCATTTCGCTAGGCGGCTTTGCTTTGGTTACTATCACGATGCCAAAAAAAATCAATATCTTGTGTTAAAAAAGAAAAAGGCCGCAATTACTTGCGGCCTTTGGCGTCCCCACGGGGAATCGAACCTCGAACTAGCCCTTAGGAGGGGCTTATTATATCCGTTTAACTATGAGGACAAGTTGTGATGCCTAACTATTATACAGTTTTTGCGGCAAATAAACAACGGTTTTGTGGCATTTTGTGCAAAAAATGCGTCAATAAGGCTTTGCGTTGATTTGCAAAGGGAAAAATTTGCACGGCAATTGTTTGGACGGGATATTTTTTGTGTGGAAAAATTCAAATTATCGTAAAGTCAATCTTTGGTTTGGACGTTTGCACACAACTTGTTCTGCCGCATTGGTATACACGCCCTCTTGTGCTTTAATGCAAAAAGAACACGAATACATCGACTATAACAATGAAAAAATCTCATTAACACTGCAAAAAGTCCGATAAGGTACCGAGCATAATTTAAATGCAATTAGTTTTTATTTGAACTGTTTCTTTCACGTGCATATCGCAAAAAGTTTTGCAAATGAAAATTTGAACAATACACGTATTAAACACAGCATTTCAAGTTGAAAGTCGTGATTTTTTAGGTGCGTAGGCCCAAATTCTTGTCCAACACGTACCTACAGTAGTTAAAAACATCACTTTGAAACAAATCCACCACTTAAGGCCGGCTCCCCCCCCAAAAAAAAAGCATACACTGCTGAAATTGCCATGCATAACAGGGACACCGCGTGAAAGAATTTTTCCGAAATAACACAAATGCATTTCGCTTAAAGAACACAGCTCAAATGCATTTTCAACAAAACACACCGCAACCTTTCACTTTGCAATGAAACGCTTTTTGTATCGCACGCTTGTGTGTCACTATGGTCGGTTGCACTACCAAAGTGTTTTGTTCTGGCAAGTTGCACCATTCCGCTTCTAAGAGCACCACACTCCACAGTTTGTTTTGGGGCATTCATCATAAAAAAACAGAGGCAACGATTTTCGTTGCCTCTGCGAGTATTTGAAAAAATACCGTTTGTGCGGCCGCATTGCGGCCACAAAAACATGCCAACTACCAAATGATTACGCGGTTTTTGGGTGCGATATACATTTTGTCGGAAGGTTTTACGTCGAAAGTTTTGTACCAAACGTCGAAGTTGCGAGGTTGCATGTTTGCGCGCAAATATGCAGGAGCGTGAACGTCAACTTGCAACAACAGTTTTAGATATTCCGGGCGGGCCTTCAAGCACCAAACGCGTGCCCAGTTGCGGAAATATGCTTCGTAGTCGGCATCTTTCATGTTGGACATGATTTCCAACGTGACGGCCATACCGCCGTTATCTGCAATGTTTTCGCTAACAATAAAGGATGCGTTTACCTTGCCCCATTCCAATTCGATGCCTTCGAATTCTTTGATCATGGCCTTGGTTTTTTGCACAAACTTTTTGTTATCTTCCTTTGTCCACCAGTTGTTCAAATTGCCGTTTTCGTCGCATTTTGCGCCGTTATTATCGAATGCGTGAGAAATTTCGTGTCCGATAACCGCACCGATGCCACCCAAGTTTTCGCTGCGAGATTGATTGATGGAATAGAAAGGTTTTTGCAAAATTGCAGCAGGGAATGTGATATCGTTAAAGGTGGGGTTGTAGCAAGCATTAACAACGTGGCCGGCCATTACCCATTCCGAACGGTCAACGGGCTTCCAAAGTTTTTCGAAGTTATCCACAATAAGCGTTGTGTAAATTTCCTTCACTGCGCCGTAGTAGGATGCGCGAGGACCGAAGGAAATTTTGTCGTAGAGTTTGTTGCACTCGTCGGGATAGCCCATTTTTACGGCAATTTTGTTAAGTTTCAAAATAGCCTTTTTCTTTGTTTCTTCCGAAAGAATGCTGTTGCTTTCCAAACGAACTTTGTAGGTATCGATGATTTCGTGCACCATTTCCACAACGTCTTTCTTTGCTTCTTCGCCAAAGTATTTGCGACCATAGTAAAGGCCAACCGGTTCGGAGAACAAGCCGGATGCAGAGCGGAACGCTTGTTTTTCGATGCTGGGCAATTCGTTGACGCCGGTAAGCACCTTTCTGTAGGCCGAGCCGATTTCACGAAGTTCTTCACTTAGATAGCCGCAAGCGGAAAGCAACGTGTTGATATAGGCCCAAGCTTTGTAGAGTTCAAAATTTTGTTCGTTGAACAGCGTGCTGAAACCTTTCAAAAAGCGAGGTTCTGCAACGATGATGTTTTCGGGCAAGTTTTCGCCATAGAAACTTGCAAGAATTTTTTTGAATTTGATGGGGCGAAGCAACGTGCAAACGCGACGAGTGGGCATGGGGTTGTAGTTCTTTACGTATTCCGACCATTCCTCTTGGCTCTTAACAAGCGTTGCAATTATTGCATCGAATTTCAAAGCATTTTCTAGATAGGCTTTTTGCTCTTCTTCCGTCAAGGTTGTGCGCTTCAAAAGCTCCGCCACCATTTGAGACCAAACGCCGATAAGTGCATCGTGTTGAGGTTTCATTTCTTCCTTGTAGTAGGTTGTGTCGGGCAAAATTGTGGACGGGCCGCGGAAAGTGAGCGCGTGACGTGACGTATCCTTCATGTCGTCATCTACACCCACACCAAAGGGCAAATCGAGGTTGCAAAGCACAAAATCTTTAAGCTTTCTGTTGAGTTCTGCAACGTCTTTTAGGTTGTGAATTTTTTCCAAATCCTTTTGAACGGGCTTTAGACCTTCCGCATTGCGTCTTTTGACGTTTTTGGCAAGTTTGAAAAGATTAACTGCTTTTTGCACGTTGGCATCGGAAATTTCCAGCTTGCCTTTTGCCATTTTGTTGAAATCGCTTATCAAAAGCTTTTCAACATCAGCATCGAGGTTGATAAATCCGCCAGTGGCCGGTTTGTCTGCCGGAATAACGGCGTTTTCCAACCATTCTTGGTTTACGTGCATATACAGGTCGTCTTGAATTCTGATTGTGTTTGACATCGTGTAGTACTCCTTTTTCTTGCATCCAATTGCCCGATGCAAGTATTTGCGTATATTTTAGCACAACGCAAAGAAATTGCAAACAACTATTTTGCCATATATGCAAAAAAGGTGAAAATTGGCGAATTTTGCACGATTTTGCACGTTAAGCGCACTTTTATTGATAGAAGGCTTGGTGTTTTTTTTGATTTTATGGGTTATTTTGCACAAAAAATGCTGCCTTGTGAACACAAAACACGCAAAAATATGATTTGTGATAAAAGCAATTTTAACAAATATGTCTTTACGGCACGTTGTGGGTTTTGGCCGACAAATAACGCACTTACACCGCGTTCTGTTGCAACAATAATCGAAAAGCAAATAGTTGCTGCACGAGCGGCAAACGCTTAGGTCGTTATCCGCGCCGATCCAGTTGTGTGCATTTTGAGTTTGGGTGGCAGTTGGAACAAAAATCACTTTTGTTTTTTGACAAAACTTTGCTCAACCAAGCCGACCGTCAAACGCTCCTATTTTTGCTAGTTCACACGTTTTTTTTGTAACAAAAAAAATCGCTGCTATCGGCAACGATTTTGTTGTTTTGCGCAATCGCACTGCTGCGATGCAAATTAGTAGTTTTTTAGTGTTTTTTGCAGGGCCTTTACGATGGCTTTAAGACAGCCGGTCATCATCACATCGTAGGGAAAAACAATAAGTTGCATAAACGCAACCACCCACCAAAACCATTTGGAGGAGAATATCGTTTGAAAAACCGCCGGCGTGAACAAATAGGTTGCAAGCAAAGTTAGCGCAATGCCACATTCCAACAACAAATAGTATAACGCCCACTTTACGGCCTTGGGCAATTTTGGCTTTCTGTCCACACGCACTTCAACAACCGTTTTGTCGTCGCCGTTGCCAAAAGGATCTTCCAAAACCTTTTCTTCGGCAATGCGAGCCGTTAGCGTTACCGTTTCGCCCAGCACTTTGACAATGGCAAACGGAATGCAAAAGGTGACGATGGGAACAACGCACACCACGTTGGCAACGCCAAGGAACATCCCCAAAATGCTGCCAGCAACGTATACAAGCATTGTAAACACAATGTTTTTGGGGCTGATAATGATGGGAATAACCGTTGCGATGGAAGCAATTACGCCAAGTATCAGGCAAACCCACTTTGTGCCGGGAATGGCCGAAAGGGCAAAACAACCAAGCACCACTGCCGCGCAAACGGAAGACAATGCAATTAGTTTGGTTCTGTTCACTAGCAACCACCACCCATACACTGTGCACAGTTGCAACAAGCGTTGCAAAGCAAGCAGTCGCCGCACGAGCTGCCGGTGCACGTTCCGTTTCCTGCGCCAACGCGCGGGCCGTTATCGGTAGGACGAGAGGTTGTGCGCATTTGGTCGGGGCTGATGGTGTTGGATGCCAAAATTTTTGTTAGTTTTTCTAAACTTTGTTTGTATCTGGCATTTTCCGGATCCATTTGGCAGGCCAATTCCAACTGCTTTTTGCTTTCCAAAAACCAATTGCGTTTGTAGAACAAAATAGATTGCACGTAGTGCCACTCGGCATCGCGCGAAACACGCGCATCAAGCTTGGATTGTGCCTCGTCCAATTTGTTTGCCTTTATTAAGTTTTGAATTTCGGTGTAGTCGCCGTCGTCGGAAAAACTTTGTGTTTGTGTTTGCTCTTGCATCAAAGACAAAATGTCTCGATAGGCAACTTCCAATTGTTGCAACTTTTCGGAAGCTTCTTCCCCTTCTTCGCCGGGCAAAAACCTATCCTGCAAGTAGCGAGAACGCAACTCTTTGTATTTGGCGTCCACTTCTTCGCGGGTTGCGCTGGTTGCGAGCCCCAAAATTTCGTATGCGTTATAGTTGTAGTCCATATATTTTAATTCTCCGATGGTGTTAATTTTTTCAATACGTCTGCCGTTTTTTGACGAATACTGCAAAAAAGCACGTCCGTCAACACGCAAGTATATTTTGCTAGATTTAGGTCGTTGAAACTTTGAGCAATGCGGTTAAGCACGGCATACATAAGAAAAGAAATTTCTTCGCTGTGCCGGCTTAGGTCGGCAATGGAAGTTGCCTTGTAGCAACTGACGAAAGGATTGTAGTTTTTTCTTTTTAGATCCTTTTGGGCATCGTCCAAAGCGTCGATAAGATATATCCACTTGCCAACGTTGTAGCAAAGCGTTTCGGCAAATTCGTCTTCACGCCCCAAAACCATTTTGCAAAAATCTTGCGAAAGGGTGGCAAAGGAATGTGCCACGGCATCCAAACTTTCGCAACTGCTTTTTTCTAGCTCACGCAACCGTTCGTAGCGCAAACAAATGGTGGAATCCAACTGTGGCCACTGTTTTTGCGCCTTGCGGTAGGATTTTTTGTAGAGAGATAGTGCCGCTTTCTTTTTTACACCGCCGCCGTCCACCACGTCGTCGTAGACGTTAAGGTAGGTTAAGATCACGTTGCCTACGGCAATTTTATCGGTAAGCGACGTGGGTTTTAGCACCGAACGCTTTTTTACCGGATGGGAAAAACAACGAGATTGATCGATGTGCACGTCGACGTTTTCTATGCTGTGAAACAGCACGTTGAAAAAATTGATGTCGTTGGAAATAAACGCGCGGGGAAGGTTGCCGAACAACTTTTTTGTGGAAAAACACAAGCCGCACATGAACGTTTGCCACAGGCCGCGTTGCCCATCTTCCAATTTTTTTGATACGTCGACATATCCGAACATAGACGTTCTCCCGTTGCGTTCTTGTTTTGTTATCTTATTTTAGGAACAAGCCCCACCTTGCGATACACTTTGGAAAGCGTTTTGGCAGCAATGCGAGAAGCGTTTTCTGCGCCTTGTTTTAGCACTTGTTCCAAGTATCCTTTATCAGCAAGCAGTTGCTTTTGTTTTTGTTGAATGGGTTCCACAACCGAAATTACGGCGTCTGCGACGGCATCTTTGAATACGCCGTAGCCACAGCCGACAAATCTGTTTTCCGCCTGTTGAATAGTTTCGCCGGAAGTTAGGCTGTAGATGGTTAGCAGGTTGGAAATTGCCGGCTTATCTTCGCTTAGGCGCACTTCGCTGCCACAATCGGTGACGGCACGGCGCAACTTGCGACGAATGGCATCCACGTCGTCCGTAAGTGCAACGTAGGCATTTTCGTTGGGGTCGGACTTGGACATTTTTGCCGACGGATCTTGCAAACTTTTGATGCTTTGACCGGCTTTGGAAAGCAACCCCTCGGGAACGACGAACGTGGGCGAATATCTGTTATTGAAACGCTCGGCCAAATTGCGGGCCAATTCCAAGTGTTGAACTTGATCTTTGCCAACGGGTACTAAATCGGCTTGATAAAGCAAAATGTCGCTTGCCATAAGCACGGGGTAGTTCATTAGCCCCATGTTTATATTATCGGCGTGCTTCCTTGATTTTTCCTTAAATTGCGTCATTCTGTTTAGTTCGCCGACGGAAGCAACGGTATCCAAAATCCACGTGAGTTCCGAGTGTTCGTGCACGTGAGATTGAATGAACAAAGTGCTTTTTTGAGGATCAATTCCGCAAGCGATATACAGCGCCAACAAATCCATGGTGTTTTTGCGAAGTTCCGCAGGAACTTGCGTGACTGTTAGCGAGTGCAAATCCACAACGCAATAGATACAATTATATTCTTCTTGCAAGGGCGCCCAGTTTTTTATGGCTCCCAAATAGTTGCCCAGCGTTATTCTGCCTGTGGGTTGAACGCCGGAAAAAACGGTTTTTTTGATTGTTTCGTCCATAATAGTCGCCTCCTATACAAATTTTTATTACAAACTACTTCCTGCAATTTTTGCCTTGCACCAATTTTTAACGTTTTTTGCGTTTTATTGCAGCAAAACGGCATTGTTTTTGCACGTTTTGAACTAGGCAAGAACTGCTTGCATTGTAAAATTATATCACCACACGGCCACGCTGTCAAACCCAAAGACACAAGCAGCAAAAAAACAAATTTTCACAATAACGACAAAAAAGCCACAAAACACCACGTTGTGGCAAAAAAATTGCAGACAAAGCACGGCGGGCGCTGCAAAACGTTGAAAGAAATGCTTGCCGCCGAGTTTTTTTGCTTCACTGCAACAAAAAAGAACCCACGTTGCACAAAACGTGTGCAAAACGCCAAGCGTGTTTGATTTTTGCCTTCGCAATGCTTTTAGGCGACGAAACCAGACCCACCCCGTGCAAATTGCGTTTGCCTGCCAACCACGAATTTTTGCAGGCAAAGGCCAGAAGGCAAAAAAAATCGCCTCAAAGCAAATTGCTTTTGAGGCGGTTTGTTGTTTGTTACTAGTCTGCAACGTAGGGAATCAAAGCCATTTGACGAGCACGTTTGATAGCAACTGCAAGTTCTCTTTGGTGACGAGCGCAAACACCCGTGATACGACGAGGCAAAATTTTGCCGCTTTCGGTGAGATACTTTTTGAGTTTAGAAACGTCTTTGTAGTCGATTGCTTCAACTTTTTCTACGCAGAAATTGCAAACCTTGCGGCGTGCAGGCTTTCTGATAGGCTTTTTGAATTCTTTGTTTTCCATTTTTATTCTCCTTGTTCTAGAAGGGCATATCGTCGTCGCTGTCTTCCACTTCTTTTAGAGTGTCAACGTCGCGATTGGACGGACCCGATGCTGCTTGGCCCTGACCATTGCCACCGTTTGCACGAGACAAAAATTCCACTTGATCTGCGCGGATATCGAACGTTTGACGTTTTACGCCGTCGCGTTCGTAACTTCCCGTTTGGATGCTGCCTGTCACTGCAACTTGACTTCCCTTTTCCAAATACTTAACGCAGTTTTGCGCCAAGCCGTCCCAAGTGACGATGTTGATGAAGTCTGCTCTGTTTTCGCCGTCGCGTGAAGAATAGTTGCGGTTCACTGCGATGGAAAATCTGCAGTAGGAATGACCGGATTGCAACGTGGAAGCGGTCGGGTCTTGTGTTAATCTACCAATTAAAAACACTTTGTTCATTTGTGCGCTCCTTATTTTTTAACAACCAAGAAACGAACTACGCTGTCCGTAATGCGCATAACACGTTCAAGTTCCGCAGGCAAACTTGCTTCTGCCGTGAAGTTAACCAACACGTAGTAGCCTTCGGTCTTGTAGTTGATGGGATATGCCAACTTTCTGGTTCCCCACTTGTCTACGCCTTCGACAGTACCGCCGTTATCAGCAACAATTGCATTGATCTTTTCCACAACAGCTTCTTTTGCTTCGTCGGAAAGTTCGTTGTCGATGATATACAACAATTCATAACTGTTCATCTGTTTTTACCTCCTTATGGTCTAGTTGAAACTCGAATTTTTCGAATTCCTTTGTGGCCGTGATATGGTCCTTCACGGCAAGGTGCCCAAACTACAGGCACTAGGTATTATACACCCCTTTCAAAAAGATTGCAAGCGTTTTGATTGGAATAGCCGCTTCAAAATACACGGCAAAACACGTTTGGGGGCGTTTTTATGCAAACTATCGTCACGCGGCTAGGCACAAACGACTCTATTTAGAATACTTTTTGATCAAATAATCCACGTAGTAGTTGGGGTTGAAGTCTTCGCCTGTGGCAAGATGCAAAATTTCGTCGGGATATTTGGAAGAACCATATTTGTGAACGTGTTCCTTTAGCCAATTGTTCACTTGCTGAGTGGTGCCGTTTTGCAAACTTTCTTCCACGTTGAAATCGTTGTTCATGTGGTGATAAAGTTGCGCGGCAATGGCCGAACCCAACGCATAGGTGGGGAAATATCCAAAGTTGCCGTAGGCCCAGTGAACGTCTTGCAACACGCCGAGAGTGTCGTTAGGTGGCGTTATGCCAAAATATTCGGTGAACTTTTGGTTCCAAAAGGCGGGCAGATCGGCCACTTCCAAACTGCCGTCGATAAGTTTCTTTTCTATTTCGTAGCGCAACATTACGTGCAACGGATAGGTTAGTTCGTCTGCTTCGGTGCGAACAAAAGAACATTCGGCACGGTTGACAAAATCGCAAAACTGTTGCAAAGAAACACGTTTTAGTTGCACGGGGAAATGTTGTTGCAAATGTTTGTAGTGAACAGCCCAAAATGCAGGGTTGCGACCAATCATGTTTTCGTAGAAACGCGATTGACTTTCGTGCAGGCCCAAACTTGCGCCACCGCCGCAAAACGTGCCGTTAAGTGCGGCGTCGCACTGTTGTTCGTACAAGGCGTGCCCCGTTTCGTGTATGGCGGAAAAGATGGAAGAAATGAAGTTGTTTTCGTAGTAGTGATTGGTGATACGAACGTCGTCGGTGCCAAAACCGGTAGTGAAGGGGTGTTCACTTTCCTTCATTATGCCACGATTCTTGTCGAAACACATCACGTCGCGAAGGTATTCGCAAAACTTGCGTTGACCTTCCTTATAGTAGATTTGTGTGGCCCAATCGGGAATAGGTTTGACGTTTGCCGTCACTTTTTTGATGACAGGCACAAGCTTTTCGCGCAACAGGTCGAAAAACTTGTCGTATTGCTTTTGCGTGTAGTGCGGTTCGTAGGTATCTAGCAACACGTCGTAGCCGCAAAGTTCATCCGTTTGCAACCACTTTGTCATTTTGCGAGAATAATCCACAATTTTTTGCAAATACGGTTGGAACAATGCAAAATTGTTTTCCCTTTTTGCCTGTACGTATGCGGGATAGGCTTGCGAAGTTAGTTGGCTGAACGCAGCGTATTCCTCTTTGGGAATTTTGCGCGTTTGCTCAATATTTTTTTGCATCACTTCTATCTCGTGGCGCAACGCTTCATCTAGCAACGATGAGTTTTGTGCCAACGTTGCCACTGCTTGTTCGAATTGAGCGTCGGAACGCAATTCGTAGTTGCGTTCGGCAAACACTGCAAGTTGTTCGGAATTGGCCGCAATGCTTCCTTCGGCAGCATCCGTTTGCATATCCCAGTCCATAACGAAACTGGCATATTGCAAAGCCAAAAGCTTTTTGCGTTGATTTTTGTAGAAACTTAGTGCTTCGTTGAAATTCATGCTACACCTCTATGCCGCCTCTGTTTGCAATTCGCGGCGTTTTTGCAAATGCTTGATTAGCAATTCTGCACCCATGATAAGTGCGCCCATAACCACTGCATTTAGAGCAATGAACAAAATGGAATTGCCGTCGATGGAAACGAAGAAGGGTTCTGGTTCGTTGCCGCCAAGCACTTGATAGATAATTTGGAATATCCACGGGAACAAGAAGAAGCTTGCCACCGAGCCGAGCGACCCAAACAGACCGATGCCAACGTTGATTTTGTCGTAGGGGAACAACAGTATTAACAACGCAACAACGCCGGTAGCCGTCATGGAAAACATTGCTATGGTGCTGAATTGCGCCGAGTTCACTTCCACGCCCAGCACGCCGGAGAACGCATAGGACATTGCAATGGATAGGAACATGGCTATGCCACTAGGCAACGTTTTGCGCAACGTGTTGGAAAGAAACTTGCCCTTTATTAGTTGCTTGTTGGGTTTTAGTGCCAAGAAGAAAGAGGGGATTCCATCAATGAAGAATTCGAAAGTGTACAGCTGGTTGGGTGCAAAGGGATAGTTGGCACCCAAGCACAGGCACAGTATGGTTGTGAACATGACCATGCAAGTTTTCATCAAAAACAGCGATGCACTGTTTTGAATGTTGTTGACAACTTGACGACCTTCGGCAACTACGCGGGGCATTTGGCTGAATTTGTTATCCATAAGCACCAAGTTTGCCACGGTTTTTGCGGCGTCCGTTCCGCAACCGACGGAAATGGCACAGTCGCTTTCGCGCATGGCCAAAATATCGTTGACACCATCCCCCGTCATTGCAACGGTGTGGCCGTTTTGTTTCAACGCCTTTACCAAAATTGCCTTTTGTTCCGGCGTTACACGGCCAAACACGGTGTTTTCGCAAGCGGCAGCGGCAACTTCTTCGTCGCTCATGCCTTCCAGCGAAATAAACTTTTCGGCGCCCTTTACGCCCACTTTTTGTGCAATAACGGAAACGGAAAGGGGGTTATCGCCGGAAATTATTTTTATGTCAACGTTATTTTCAGCAAACCAACGTATAATTTCCGGTGCATCACTGCGAATGGTATCTTGCAAAGCAACAATTGCAATGGGCTCCAAACCATCCACGGTATCGTTTTTGATGGCCTTGTTGGAACGTCCCACGGCCAGCACGCGCAAACCTTGCTTCAACAGTTCGTTGATCTTTTTGTTGAACTCGCGGCCGGCAGATTTGAACATGAATTCCGCAGCGCCGATTGCAACGGTGCCCTTGCCCGCCAAACTTGCCGCAGAAAATTTGCGAGCGGAAGAAAAGGGAATGGCCGCAGTTGCATCGCAAACGGGAACGTCTTGCAAATAGTTTTTAAGTGCTTGTGCCGTCATGTTGTCGTCACCGGTGGCTGCAACAACGCTGGCAATAAGCAGGTTGATTTCTTCTTCGGTACCTTTTAGGGGAATTACCTTTTCTACCGTCATGCTGCCATCGGTGATTGTGCCGGTTTTATCTAAACACAGCGTATCCACGCGGGCAAGCATTTCGATGCAAGGAAGTTCGCGCACCAACACTTTTTTGCGCGCCAACTTCAATGCGGCAACGGCAAGCGCAACGCTTGTTAGCAGCACCATTCCGCTGGGAACCATGCCTAGCATAGAGCCGCTGGCTTTGATAAGCGCTTGGTTGATGATTTCACGAATGGTTTTTTCGGCTCCTTCGAAAAGGAAAACGTCGGGGTTATAGGACCAATAATATTGCCACACGTTAACGCCCAAGTCGTTGCAAAACTTGACGTAACTGCTGCAAAAGAACGTGGCAATTCCCAGGGGAATTATTGCAATTGCCAAAAATTTGATTATGGTGCGAATACCTTTCATCAACTGAGAATCGGGCATTTTTGCTTTTTTTACGCGTGCCGACAGCGTCTCGACATAGTTATCTTTGCCAACCTTGTCGCAACAAGCCGTGCAACTGCCAGAAATGACGTAGCTGCCGGCATAGAGCAAATCGCCTGCCTTTTTCTTTACCGGGTCGCTTTCGCCGGTAAGCATGGATTCGTCCACTTCCAGTTCGCCAATTATAACGACGGCATCGGTGCAAATTTGTTTGCCCGCCGAAAGCAACGTTACGTCGTCCACAACTAAATCGCGCGTAGCAATGGTTTGTTGTTTGCCATCACGAATCACCTCAACGGTAGGTTCACTAACCAGAGACAATTTTTCCACTGCGCGTTTGCTGCGAATTTCTTGGAAAATGCCTATTGCCGTGTTGGCCAACACAATGACGATGCCCAGCATATTGGCGGTGCTTTCGCACAGTATCATTATGACGAAAATAAACAAACCTATAAGGTTGAAAAACGTGAATATGTTGGAAGCAAAAATTTGCAAATAGCTTTTGCCAACAACCTTTTTTACACGGTTTACTTGGCGTGCTTTTACGCGCATTTTCACTTCTTCCGCCGTTAGCCCTTGATTTATATCCGGCTGAACGCGCGTCAAAGTGGTTTTTCGGGAAATCTTTTTGTCCATAGCAATCTCCTTCGTTGCGTTAGTTGTGCAATAACCCTACCGACGCAACTTACGAGCGGGGTTTTTCTCCACGCAGTTTAAGCGTGGGGCATGCATTTAGGTTAAGGTCGGAAAACTGTCCCTTCACGTAGGAAAAATAGCCACGCGATGCTATCATTGCGGCGTTATCTCCGCACAGGGAAAGTTTGGGCAAACAAACACGATAGCCTTGTTGTTGCAGTTGCGACAAACGGTTGCGCAAGTAGCTGTTGGCGCCCACGCCACCGGCAACGGCAATGGTTTTTAGGTGGTGTTTTTCCGCCTCCGTTTGCAAACTATCCACCAAACCATCCACGGCGCAAACGTTGAAACTTTTTGCAATGTCTGCCGCGCGCACCTCTTCGCCCCTTTGCTGGGCGTTGTGCACGGTGTTGATCACGGCGGTTTTCAATCCGCTGTAACTAAAATTGCCGTTGGATATAACTACCGAATGGAACTGATAGGCTTGTTCGCCCGTTTGGGCAAGCTTATCAATTTCCGGGCCGCCAGGATAGCGCAAACCCAAAACGCGGGCAACTTTGTCGAAGGCCTCGCCGACGGCATCGTCCACAGTGGAACGCAACACGTCGTATTCGTCGTAGCCCACAACTTTAACCACGGCAGTGTGTCCGCCGCTTGTTAGCAAACACATGTAGGGAGGCTGCAAATCGGGATAGGTGAGGTAGTTTGCGCAAATATGCCCCTCAATGTGGTTGACGGCAATAAGCGGCAATCCGCTTGCTTGACACAACCCCTTGGCAAAAGATACGCCAACCAAAAGTGCGCCAACCAACCCCGCGCCATAGGTTACGGCAACGGCAGACAGGTCGGACAGCTTCAAGTTGGCATCTTTTAGCGCTTGGCTTACAACCTTATCCACCGCTTCCACGTGGTTGCGGCTGGCAATTTCCGGCACGACACCACCATACAAACGGTGAATATCTATTTGAGAAAGCACAACGTTAGACAAAATTTCCCTTCCGTTTTTAACAACGGAAGCGGCAGTTTCGTCGCACGAGCTTTCTATTCCTAAAATATATATATCTTTTTTCATTGCATAAATAATACGACTTTGCAGGCACTTTGTCAATTTTTTTGCAATTCATCTTGACATTTTGCAAAAGCATTTTGCTTTTGACAAGAATTGCAACGTGTGTCGGTTGCAAATTGTGCACTACGTCTTGCAATTTTGCCGTATTTTTTGTATCATAATAAAGTTGGGAGGAAAATGGTGAAAAAAATTTTTAGACTGCTATTTAGTAGATTTACGTTGATGTTCTTCGCCATACTGTTGCAAGTGGCGTTGGCCATTGCCATTGCTTTTTATTTCAGTAGCTACTATCAGGTTGTTTCCATTGCATCCACAGTGCTGGCAGTAGTTGTTATGCTGGCAATAATAAACCGCGATATGGGGTGCGACACAAAATTGCCTTGGTGCATTTTGGTAGCTATAATGCCCGTCGTAGGTATTGTTTTGTACCTGATGTTTTCTAGAAACTACGCTTCTAAAAGCGAAATTCGTCTGTTCAAAAAACTTCCGCAAACAAAACTTGCCGACGACACGCCGGATGCGCCGCCCAAATATGCAGGACAGTTGCAATACCTGAAAAACTACGGCGCGCCGGCATTTACGCAAACGGACACCCAATACTTTGCCAGCGGAGAACTGTTTTTGAGCGATTTTTTGACGGAACTATCCAATGCGGAAAAATTTATTTTTATGGAATATTTCATTGTGGAACACGGCAAAATGTTCGATTCCATTTTGGAAGTTTTGAAAACCAAAATTGCACAAGGCGTGGAAGTTAGATTGCTATACGACGACTTTGGCAGTTCCACACACACAAACCGCGCGTTCTACAAGGAAATGTGCAAACTGGGCATAAAATGTCAACGGTTTGCAAAAATTCGTCCCATTGCTTCCGCCGTATATAACAACCGAGATCACCGCAAAATTACCGTTATTGACGGCAAGGTGGGCTACATGAGCGGTTTTAACCTTGCAGACGAATACATCAACCACACCCACCCGTTTGGCTACTGGAAGGATTCTGGCGTGAAATTGATAGGCAACGCCGTTTCGTCGCTGACGATAATGTTTTTGCAAATGTTTTGTTTGACGACAAAGAAACCGGAAGACTTTGAACAATATATTTTTGATTGCGACAAAAACAGCATAACGAACAAGGGAATTGTTGTTCCGTTTGGGGATGGGCCCAAGCCAATATACAAAGAACAAATTGCAAAAAACGTATATTTGAACCTTATAAACCAAGCGGAAAGGGATTTATTCATAACAACGCCCTACCTTATAACCGACGACACCGTTACAGATGCATTGCGACTTGCCGCACAGCGCGGTGTTAACGTTTGCGTTATTATCCCAAACATTCCCGACAAAAAAACAGTATACGCCCTGACAAAGCAAAGTTGCAAAAAACTAGTTAAATCCGGCGTTAACGTTTATAAATTCACGGCAGGGTTCATACATGCCAAAAGCATTGTTGCCGACGGCATTGCCGGAGTTATAGGCACCATAAATTTGGATTATCGCAGCTTGATGCATCACTACGAATGTGGAACGTTTATGTACAAAACGCTGGCAATAAAGCAGCTTTATGACGACCTTTCGTCCATGGTGTTGCACTGTGAATTGCAACTTAAACCGCCCAAACTGCACCTTTGGGAAAAGGTTGTTTGCGCATTTGCAAACGTTTTTCGTCCCCTTATTTAGCACACAACGCCAAGCAAACAAACGTTTGTTTGGCGTTATTTTTGCAAAAAAATGCACTCCATGTGTTTTGGAGTGCATATTTTTTGTTTGTTTTGCTATGCAGCTGTGTTAAAGGTGACGGTTATTGTTGCCTTTGTTGCAGTGACTTCGTCAAAGCTGATGTCGAAGTTCAAAAGCTTGCCGTCCTGACGAGCATAGTTGGGGAACGCTGTTTTTAGCGCATCGCCCGTTTGCCACAAGTCGCTTTCTGATGCCCATGCACCATCGTTTGTTCTTGAAGTGTTGGTTTGGCCATCTGCTTCAACAAGTTTGATGAGTGCATTTTTGGTAACAGAGTTGTTGTTGTTTGTGAATGAACCGTATTCGTTTTCGCTATACGGATTGTCGATTGCGCTGGATACGTGGTAGATACGTGCGCCAAACGATGCTCCATCGTAGAGATAGGTTCCGCTTTGCGTTGCATGCATTTGGTTTAGGCCTGTTGCCGTATACAAATCTACAAGCAAATATTCGCAGAAATAGGAATTGTTGCCGTTGAGGAAAATTAGCACACAGTCGTTGGAAGTATCCGTATCCGTCAAATCGATGGTGAACGTTTGCGTTGTGGTGATGATTGTGGGTTCCATCCAACCAAGCATAATTTTGGAATACTTGTTGTGGTCGCCAACGGTGTAGTCCATGATGTCTGCACCGCCAAGGCCGTGGTTGCTGCCGCTTCTTGTGTTGTAGTCGTAGTAGTCGTCCAAACCAAGCAAGTGGCCTGTTTCGTGTATGTAGGTAACGGCGTTTACTTTAAGTCCGTTAATGGCTGTATCGGTGATGCCGCCGCCGTTTACATCTTCTTTCATGAAGTCGAAGCCGGCACACAAATAGTAGTAGGCATATTTGCCGTCATATTGTTCTTCACCACTATACCAAGTGACGTATGCCCACCACATATCCGAATCGTTTTCGTAATCTACGTCGTGGTCGTAGATGATGTAGATGGCATCAATAAGGCCGTCGCCGTTGGTATCGTATTTGGCAAGGTCAATTTTATCTACCAAGTATTCCAACACTTCTTTAAGCAAAGTTTCGGAACCGCTGGAGGAATCGTAGGAGTTTGCAGAACGTTTAGCCGTGTAGTTGCCGTGCTCCGTGCCAATATTGAAGTTCCAAATGTCGAAGGAAAGGTTCAACTTGCCAAAGGAAGATTTTTGGTAGTAGGTGTTTACACTTTCCCAACCTGTTTGTTCGGACGTGCCGTTGAAGGCAATGTTCAAGTTGTTTAGCGCATTGCCGGTGATTGTGTTGCTGCCAAATTGAACGGGCACAACAAGCGCGTTGTACGTTCCGGTGGAGGGCAAACCAATGCCGACGGTGTAGCCATCGCTGTTTTCGTATTCCAACAACTTGTCTTGCAAGTTTTCGTGATCGAAAGTGGATTCGTCGTAGCTTTGTTCCGGCATAATGTTGCCCGTGCCGGAACCAGAACCGCTGCCAGAACCGGAACCGCTGCCAGAACCGCTGCCAGAACCGGAACCGCTGCCGTAAACAACGGTGATGCTTTCTATATACACAGCACCACTGGTTTTGCAAACCACACAGAAATAGGTGTCTGTTCCGCTGATAGTCCAGGTGACGCCATCGGCTGTTGCCGTTTTTGTGCCTTGGCTTGTGCCCGCTGTGGGTGCGCCTTTCACTTTCGTATATGCCGAGCCGCTTGTGAGAACTTCAAAGTCGTAGCTTGTTTTGGCATCTTTTATGCCAGTTGCAAGTTTTACGGTTATGGAGGTGATAGCTCCGGGAGTTGCAGTTGTGCTAGCCAAATAATACGAATCTTTTTTCTTGCTCATTTGAATGGCCTTTGTGGTACCAGAGTAAAGATATGCGATACCAGAAATTTCATCTTCTGACCAAGTAAAGTAAGCGTACTCAGTGCCACTCAAATCAAAGCTGTTGATGTCAATGACAGTTGTGCCGCCTTCTCCAACGGGAACGTCGGGATCGGGATCCGTGTCGGGACCGGGTGTGGGGGTTACAGTGCCGCCGCTGGTGCCCGGTTGTGTGAGAGAAATTTGGCCGTATTGGCTAAATTCCA
>CAZFTO010000023.1:0-20593 GCA_964521735.1 uncultured Oscillospiraceae bacterium
TACACCGGCATCAAACACATTGTTATCACCACCGATGGCAGCAAAAACTTCAAGAGCGACCTCGCCGTTGAAGGCGCAACCGTTACCGTAAACGGAAGCACCGTTACCATCAGCTTTGCAACAGCAGTTGATTCCATCACCTTCACCTGCGCTGCACAAGTTCGCGTAACCAACATTGCTGTTTACACTGCCTAATTGATTGGTACCGTTTGGCAAAGCTAGAACAAAACTAAAACTGCCAAACAACAACTAAAAAACAAAAGCCATCGCAGGTGCGATGGCTTTTTTGTTTTGCCTAATGAAGATTTTTGTTAGCAAACGAAAATTTTTTGTTTGACCGGAATTGTTATTTTGTGAACTTGTGCAAGCCGCTTTGTTCCTCTGTGCCATTGAATACGGCCTGCAATTTTTGGTTGATAGTATGTTTTGGGACAAGGGGGGGCTGTTGCTCTTTGAAACGGCAAATAGCCTTGCATGCTATTTTGTTGGTAAATTTTGGGGAAGTCTTGCGGTTTCTTGCAAATTTTGCGACTTGCTATTTCGATGCAAAAAGGCTGCTTCAAAATATGAACTTCGTTTTTTGTTCAACCAATATGCATTTCAATGCTTTTTGCGATCGGTTTCGGAAATAAACAGTTTTTGGGAAGTAGAACGTCGTTTTCAAAAGCCACTGTCTGTTTTCGCAAAAGGCGTGTTGCATTTTGTGTATTAGGAGGTTTGTTTTTTCGCCAAAAAGTTGTTGCATCAAAAAAACCACGTTGCAATTTGGGCGAAGTGTTGTTGCTTTTTCCAAATATAGCAATTTGCCGAGAGTAGTTTTGTTTTGCAGAAAACTTTTTATCAAGAAACAGACGTTACAATTTTTGCAAAGCATCCGGGATTTCCAAATGAAGAAATTTGCTAAAAGTGTTGTTCGCGCAGAAGACGGCCAACCGGGTGCACGGTCTGCTCAACCAAGCAGCAAAAAAGGCTGTTCTTCTAAAAGAAAAACAACCTTGATTTTAGTTTAACTATTTAAGTTTTTCCGAAAGGTTTGCAATCTTTTTCCAAACGGCATTGTCGCTGCGGCTTATGGTGAGGGGCGTAACTGATATGTGCCCGTCAATGGTGGCATCGGTATCCAAACCTAAATCGTGCGTGTTTTCGTGTACGCAAAAACCGTTTTGCTGCCAATTTTCCTCGTCAACCTGTTGCCAATCATCGGAAAAATATGCACCGCCTTGTTTTGTTACCACAATGCCTTTGGGGTTAAGTGGCACGTTTACGTTATAAATTGCGTTGTGCGCAAACAAATCGTTTTTCACAAAGAAATTCCAAATGGCATCCAAACTTTCGCGCGCGAACTGAAAAGTGGTGTATTCGGTGGAAAGTGCAATGCCGTGTGTGCCGCGCAACGCCGCTTCAAAAATGGCGCCTACCGTTCCGCTATACAAAACGTCTTGCCCCAAATTGTAGCCTTTGTTCACGCCGGAAATTATCAAATCGAAATCGATGCCTAGCCCAAGCGTTGCAAAACGAACGCAGTCCACCGGGGTGGAATCCACAGCATAGGCCGCAATTTCGCCCAAACCGAGCGACGTCTTTTGCACACCAAACGGGCGGTGTATGGTTATTGCATGGCTTTTGCCGCTCTGTTGCGTTTTGGGAGCCGAAACCCACACTTCGCCGTGTTTGGTTGCCCATTGCACAACTAGCGCCAAGCCTTCGGAAAAAATTCCGTCGTCATTTGTTACTAAAATTTTCATATTCTTCTTTTGTGCTACATCCAATTTTCGTTGTTTGCCTTAAAGTTGCGAACAGCCTCGTCGGCATCGGCAACAAGAAGGGGAATTTCCTTTTTGCTTAGCAACGTTGCCCCACAAGTACATTCGTGGCCGCCGCCACGCCATTTTTCTGCAACTTTGTTTATGGTCATAAATCTGCTGCGCAATCTAACGCGAATTTTGCCGTCCGGCATGTCGATGAACGCCAGCCAGGCAATGCAACCTTTTATTCCTTTCAAAAAGGAAACGGCTTCGCACGCTTGTTCGGTGGTTAGTTGAAATTTCTTTTGCATGCGTTTATCCACGTACAAATAGGCCACGCCGTTGGACGTGATTTGCATTTTTTTGAATACGTACGCTTGAAATTTCAGGTAGTCGAAGTCTTCCAAATACAAGTGGGCGTACATAATGTCGGTATCAACGCCAAAATCTAGCAGCATTGCCGCAAGGCGAAGCGTTTCGCCCGTTGTTGTTTCGTAGCGGAAGCGACCGCTATCGGTAACCATGCCGCAAAATACGTAGGTTGCCGCCTGCTTATCCATTTTTAGTTCCTTGCTAAACGTTTGGTAGAAAAAGGCAATCATTTCGCATGCGGAAGAGCGCCAATCTTCCACCCAGCACACGTCGCCATAAGGCTTAATGTCTATGTGGTGGTCAATTTTTATAACTTCCTTTGCCAAACTGAATTTAGGGTTGGAAATTCTTTCCGCCGTGCCAGAATCGATAACGATTTGCAATGCATCAGCATACCATTCGTCGGGCATCTGGTCGTCCTCGCCGCCCAAAAACGCAAGATAGTTGGAACTGTCGCTGTTTATTAGTTTGATTTCCTTGTTGGGATAGGTTAGTTTTAGCATTGCTTGCAGCCCTTTTGTGGAACCAATGGCATCGCCGTCGGGGCGCAAGTGGCGGGAAATAACAATCTTATCGTATTGCTTTATTTTTTGCAAAATGGTGGTCATTGTTTTTAGTTGCTCTGTCATGATTTTTCTCCTATCAGTTTGCGTTTAGTGCGTCCAAATCGGCAAGCATTTTCATTGCCGTTTCTTTGTTCGGCACCATGGCGCCGCTAGCTTTTGCGTGTCCGCCGCCGCCGTACTTTACGGCAATGGGGTTGATGTTGTATTTTTTGGAGCGCAATTCGCAGCCTACGCCTTGTTCCGTCTCGGTGAAGTTAACCCAAGTATCCACACCGCGAATATCCGACATAACACCCACCATACCGCGGGAAATTGTGAAAGTATCCACGCCCAGTTCTTCCACGCGTTGTTTGGTGGTGTAGATATAGGCAACGTTGTGCTGCGTAAAGTTGATTTCCAAAACAAATTGCGCGCGCAACTTTATCATTTCAAAATCGTCGGCATAAAGAGGTGTGTAAACTTCGTTAAGGTCGAAGCCCGCTTCCAACAAGTCGGCGGCAATGCGCATGGTTGTGGGGGAAGTGGAGTCGTAGCGGAAGCGGCCGCTATCGGTAACCATGCCTGTATATAACGCTTGCGCTGCGCTTTTGCCAATTTTCCAGCCAACGCCTTTTGCAAACTTGCCAATAAGGCCGGCACAACTTTCGCAAGTGGTGTCGATAACTTCCACGTCGCAAATTTTTCCCACAAACAAATGGTGGTCGAAACGCAAAGTTGCCTTTGCCGTGGTGTAGCGGTCGTCGCTTATCATGGATGGGGCGGCAGTATCCAACACGATGGCTAGCGCCGTGTGGTAAAGCTCGTCGGGCACAATTTGCGGCTGGCTGTCTGCCACGAAGCCGTATCTTTTGGGAGAATCTCCCACCACGAAAACTTGTTTTTGCGGATAGTTATCCAAAATTAGGTTTCGCAGTCCAATTTGACTGCCAATGGCATCGCCGTCGGGCTTTTCGTGGCGATGGATGATAATTGTGTCGAAGCGTTTTATCAATTGCAATGCTTGTTCAAACATAGGGCACCTCTCAAAAGTTTTAGAGATTATTGTATCATACGCACGTTGTAAAGTCAATATCGATTTGCGTATTTTCACTTGTTCTTTGCTTTGCGATGCATTTAGTGCATAAAAAAAGCACCGCCGAGTTGGCGGTGCTGCGTTGATATGTTACAGGTCTTCCAAACGCTCGATGGAGTGAATTTCTTTGTTCTCTCGGACGAACGCCGCAATGGCTTCGGCACTGCAATTTTTGGAAGGATAAATAACCGTTTCGACAGTCAATTTTTTTGTGATAACAATGGGATCAACTTGTTGTTCTTCCCTTTGAGGATCGCTTATCGTCTTTGTGCCAGATGCATCCGGCAAAAACTTTTCGTTGGTGGAAGTAACTTTGAAACGGTGAAAGGTGTCAAAACCAAAGTATTCCTTCAATTTTTCTTGCGCCGAATCGGTGTATTCCATTTTTACCAACAACAGGTGCAAATGGTTGCGTCTTATAAGTTTTGTGTGCAAAACAACTTGAACCAAAATAATAAAGAAGGTTGTTGCCAGTGCCAACCAGTACAATCCGCACGCCGTGCACATGCCTATTGCTGCCGTTGCCCAAATGCCTGCCGCCGTCGTTAGGCCACGCAAACTTTCTCTGCGGAAGAATATCATGCCTGCGCCCAAAAAGCCCACGCCGGAAACAACTTGTGCGGCAATTCGTGCGCCGTCGCCCACGCCGGCAACCTCATTGAACCACAACGAAACGCACGTCATAAGAGTTGATGCACAACCAACAACAAAGTGCGTGGCCATGCCTGCTTCTTTTTGACGGCGACTGCGTTCGATACCAAGTATAAGACCTAGCGCACTGCCAAGCAAAACACGCAAAATATAAATCACTTCAATTGGCAAAGAAGTGCGCGGAGAAACCATCGTTCCATAGTTGATAGCAGCACCCAAAATTGACATTATCTACCTCAAAAATTTTCAAAGGGCATCAGTCTTCGCCATGCCCCCATTTTTCACGCACATTATAATACAAAAGTTGAAGCAAGTCAATAGGCATTTGGGTATTTACGCCCTGTTTTGCAAAAAATCGTCAAATTTTTTTGTCATGAAAATTTGTGTGAAATTTGTAAGCGCGAGGTGTGTTAATTTTGAACTAAGAATTGATTGCAATAATAACGGCAACAGGCAAGCGTCGTGTACAAATTTTGCGTGCTTGCATTGGCTCTGTGGATTGTTGCGTTTGCAAACTGATAGGGTGTTATTTGTTAAGCCAACGGCATTGCTCTTTTGCGAGCGCTGTCGGGCATTTTCGGCAAAACTCGCGCGACACACGTAGCGAAAACTATTGCATTTTGCGGCGTGTAGTGCTAAAATAATTGCAGGGAAGGCGCAAGCCTTCAAAGGAGAAATCATGGCATTTTTCGAAGTTAACAAACAACTTATGAACGTTGTTTTGATTGTTTTGGGTGCATTGTTGGTGCTTGGCTTTTTGGCAGTTGTTGCCTACAAAATGGCTCGCGCCAATGCCGCCGCAAAACGCGCAAAGCAAGCTCAAGTAGCGGAAGAAGGCGAACAAAACGTGCAACCGCAAGCGGAAAACGGCGAAAATTTTGTTGCCGCGCAGGAATCGACAATTTGCAACCAACAACTTGTTATGGCGCGCAATGTCATCTACAAGGTTGGCATCGACGGCGAAATTGCTATTGGCAGCTACGTTTTGAAAACCGCCACCACCGGAGAAGAAGAATTTAACCTTCGCTTGAATGGTTTGGCAGGTAGATATCACAACGGACAAGTTATAACACTTGGCGCCGGCGACACCGTTTGTGCACTTTCTACTTCTGTGGTGCTACAACCTGCGGCGCAAAACAACTAACACACGGCCTATTTAAGCGCGCCACAATTGGTGCGCTTTTTTGCTTAAAACAACCTTTTGGGGGATGCTATGCAACGCGACTACAACGGATGGGATCAACTGTTTGAACAGGAATTTCAAAAACCATATTTTCAAAATTTGAAAAGTTTTTTGGTGGAACAATACGCCACGAACAAGGTGTATCCGCCCAAACGTCTTATTCTAAACGCTTTCGATAACACCGCATATAACGACGTTAACGTCGTCATTTTGGGGCAAGACCCCTACTACAACGAAGGACAGGCCATGGGCATGAGTTTTTCGGTGCCGCAAGGCGTTTTGCCGCCCATGAGTTTGGCAAACATTTTTAAGGAAATTCACGACGACTTGGGGTACGACACGTCCATAAAGGGCGGCGACCTTACCCCGTGGGCAAGGCAAGGCGTGTTGTTGCTGAACGCCGTTCTTACCGTGCGCGACCACGAACCTAATTCTCACAAGGGCAAAGGTTGGGAGGTTTTCACCGATCAGGTTATAAAATATCTAAATCAGCGCGAACGTGGAATGGTGTTTATGCTGTGGGGACGCAATGCACAAGAAAAAAAACAACTTATAACGGGCAAACAGCATTTAGTGCTGACGGCGGCGCATCCGAGTCCGCTTTCGGCCTATAACGGCTTTTTCGGCTGTGGACATTTTTCCAAAGCCAACGAATTTTTGGCATTGCAAAACAAAGAAATCAAGTGGTAGTTTAAGGCTAAGTTAAGATAGAATAAGTAATATGGGTGCATAAACTTAGCAGTTTGCTATTCTAATTGAAGAAATGTGTTTGGCAAACAAGGGAGAAAAAATGCTGCAAGTAAAAAACATCACAAAGGTATATGGAGTGGGCGAAACGCAAGTGCACGCGCTAAAAGGCGTGTCGCTGCAATTTCGCAAAAGCGAATTCGTCTCCATTTTGGGTCCGTCCGGCTGCGGAAAAACCACGCTGCTTAACATTGTTGGCGGACTTGATCGCTACACCGACGGCGACCTTATTATTAATGGAACAAGCACAAAAGATTATGGCGACCGCGATTGGGATGCCTATCGCAACCATTCAATAGGCTTTGTGTTTCAAAGCTACAATTTGATTCCTCACCAAACGGTGTTGCAAAACGTCGAAATCGCATTGGCGCTTTCCGGTGTAAACAAAACGGAACGTTCCGCTCGCGCCAAAGCCGCTTTGGATAGCGTTGGTTTGAAGGGTATGTATCACAAGCGCCCCAACGAAATGAGTGGCGGACAAATGCAACGTGTGGCTATTGCTCGTGCTATCGTCAATAATCCCGATATTGTTTTGGCCGACGAACCCACAGGCGCGTTGGATTCCGAAACCAGCGTTCAAGTTATGGATATTTTGAAAGAAATTTCCAAAGATAGGCTTGTCGTTATGGTGACGCACAATCCCGAACTTGCTCAAAAATATTCCACGCGAGTTGTTTCGATGTTGGATGGCCTTATGGTGAACGATTCTAACCCATTGACGGAACAGGAACTGGCCGCTGAGCAAAAGGCGGACGAAGAATATTTGCAACAACGCTTGCAAGACAAAAAGCACAAAAAGAAAAAGCCGTCCATGTCCTTTTTTACATCTTTTGCTTTGTCGCTTAAAAACCTGGTTTCCAAGCGTGGGCGCACGACGCTTACCAGTTTTGCCGGCAGCATAGGCATCATTGGTATAGCGCTTATATTTGCCGTTTCGCAGGGAACGACAAACTACGTTGCGGCCGTGCAAGAAGATACGCTGGCTTCCTATCCTCTTACCATCGAGCAAACGCACACGGATATGAGCAGTATGTTCCGCAACTTTGTTTCCGGCGCACAGGCTGGCGAACACGAAAAAGACGCCATCTACGAAAAGCTTGCGCTATATAACCTTACCAACGCCGTAACAAAAGTGGAACAATCAGAAAACGACCTTGCTTCATTCAAAAGCTTTTTGGATGACGAACTGGCCAACGATCAAAGCAAACTGTCGCAATCGCTAAACGGCGTTCACTACAACTACAATTTGGATTTGCTGATCTACACCAAGAACGTTGACGGCACCGTTATGCGCGCAGATACGGGCGACATAATGACGGATCTTGTTAGCACGCTTTACGGCGTGGATATGTCGCAAGTTTCTTTGACTGGTGGCGGCCTTATGTCTTCGCTGTTTTCCTCTAGTGCCAACATGTCGATGTGGCAAGAACTGTTGCCGGCAACGGATGGCGGCGCCATAAACAAGTTGCTAAAAGACCAGTACGACCTTGTGTACGGCAGGTGGCCGGATAGCGGCAGCGCCGGAAAAAATCAGATTGTGATTGTTGTGGACGGCAACAACGAAATTGACGACATGACGCTTTATGCGCTGGGGCTAAAATCTCGCGCGGAAATAGATGCCATAATTGATGCGGCGCGCAAAGGGGAAGATTTGCCCGAGGTAAGCAGCAAAAAATGGTCCTACGAGGAAATTTGTTCCCAAAGCTACAAAACAATTTTCAACTACGAATGCTACAAGCAAATGGGCGACATCTGGTATGACGTGCGCGAACTGGAAGGCGGCGTGGAATCGCTTTATAACGATTCTTCCATTGGCATGGAGCTGGAAGTTGTGGGCATTGTTCGCCCCAACCCCGATGCTTCGTCGCATATGCTTAGCGGCAACATTTGCTATACGCAGGAACTAACCAAACACGTGATTGAAAAGGCGCAAAATTCCGAGATTGTTCATGCGCAAAAGCAAAGCCCCAACGTGGACGTGTTCACAGGCAAATATTTTCAAGATAACAATTTGCCCACGGCAGCCAAAGCAAGTCAATTCAGAGACTACGTAAACGGCTTGGGCGTCAGTGGTAAATCGGCGGTATTTTTGCAAATAAACGGCGTTCCAAACGACGAAGAAAAACAGGCGGCACAGCAGCGACTTTTGCAAATGGATGAGGACGCGCTTCGTCAAACGGTGTTGCAAATGCTATCAATGTCGTCACAATCTTCGCAACTAACCGACTATATTAACGGTTTGACTTTTGAAAAGTTGCAAGGAATTGTGCCCACAATTGCACCGGCCTATGCACAACTCACAAAGACCTATGCACTAATGGCAGCGTTGCCCACGGAAGAAATGCGCGCGCAAAAGTTGATGTTAGATTTGCAAAACTACACCGACGAACAATGCGCAACCTTCTTTGACGAAGTGATAGAGTTTGCTTCCACTTCCTATGAAGATAACCTTGCAACGCTGGGGTGTTTGGACGTTGCAGCGCCCTCTTCCATTAGTTTGTATGCCGTGTCCTTTGCGGCAAAAGAAGCGGTTGAAGAAGAAATTGCTCGCTACAACAATTCTCTTGCGGAAGATCAATCGGACAAAAAAATTCAATATACAGACTACGTTGGCATAATTATGAGCAGCGTAACAACTATTATTGATGCAATCACCTACGTGCTTATTGCATTCGTATCCATTTCGCTGATCGTTTCTTCCATTATGATTGGTGTTATCACGCTTATATCCGTGCAAGAACGTACCAAGGAAATTGGCATACTGCGTGCCATCGGTGCAAGCAAACGCAACGTTTCTGGCATGTTCAATGCCGAAACAATGATTATTGGTTTTGCATCGGGCTTGTTGGGCGTTTTGGTGACCTACGTGCTGACGATACTGGTGAACGTAATTTTGCACAGCCTAACCGGCATTATGTCGCTTAACGCAACCTTGCCCATCTGGTTTGCCGCAGTGCTTGTTGGCATAAGTACGTTGCTTACGCTAATTGCCGGCATAATTCCTTCGGCAAGCGCATCCAAAAAAGACCCCGTTGTTGCTTTGCGAACGGAATAAAAACAAAACAGACTTTGCGTTGGGCATTGCTCCGCAAAACACAACATTGCCATGAATTTACTTATTCCATGTGCCGTCGGCGTTGAAGCGGTGGCAAAAAGACAACTAGAATTGCTTGGCTACGGCCAAACACGCGCAGTGAACGGGCGCATTTCCGTGCAGGATTGTTCCTGGCAGGACGTTGCGCGCCTAAACGTGTTTTTGCGCAGTGGCGAGCGCGTGTTGGTGTGCTTGGCGCAGTTTGCGGCAACAACATTCGATGAACTTTTCGAAGGTGTTTCGCAAATTGATTGGGGCGAAATTATCGACCGCCACGGCAAAGTTGTTGTTGTTACCAAAACAGTGGACAGTGTGCTTTTTGCGCATCACTCGGTGCAGGCGGTGGGCAAAAAAGCCGTGGTGCAAAGCCTTTGCAAAAAGTATGGCGCTGCGGACGAAACGGGCGCAGAATATAAAATCGAGTTGGATATCACCAGGGACGTTGTCTCGGTCAACTTGGATACCACCGGCGTTGGTTTGCACAAGCGTGGATATCGCACCTTGGCCTATTCCGCTCCGCTAAAAGAAACCACAGCGGCAGCGCTGATAGATTTGACGGTGTGGAATCCGGACAAAACATTTACTGATTTGTTTTGCGGCAGCGGCACATTGCCCATCGAAGCGGCACTAAAAGCGCTAAAAATTGCACCGGGGCTAAACCGTCGGTTTGCTTTTGACGATTGGCCCGTTGCGCAAAATGTTCATCAAATTGCCTTGCAAGAGGCAAACGACGTGCGTGTTGACCGTCCGCTTAACATAATTGGCGGCGACCTTAACCCCAAGGCAATCGAAATTGCCAACTTCCACGCAAAACAAGCGGGCGTGGATAGATACGTGAAGTTTAATTTGCGTGCGGCCGAACAGTTTGTTTCCCGTCAAAGCTATGGCGTGAACGTAAGCAATCCGCCCTATGGTGAGCGCTTGGGCAACGTGCAAGAAGCGCAACAAATTGCCAAAAACATGGGCACGCTGTATCGTTCGTTGGATAAGTGGAATTTCTACTTTTTGTCTCCGCTGCAAGACTTTGAGCGCCATTTTGGCCGCCGCGCAGACAAAAAGAGATATTTGTTCAACGCCGGCATAAAATGCAGCTACTATTCGTTTAACGGCCCCAAACCGCCCAAAGACGCGCGCTAAAAGCACGTGCGCCGGAAGACTTGCAACTTTTAAGCGGCGTAATGAACCGAAAAATAATAATTATTTTGACAAAACAAAAAAGTGCCGTTATTCGACACTTTTTGTTTTGTTGCAGGTGTTGCAAATGTTGTCAAAACAGTTGACAAAACCCGAACATGGTAGTAGAATATACTAGCATTCAGCGAGAGCGTGTGCATATATATCGCGGGGTAGAGCAGTCTGGTAGCTCATCGGGCTCATAACCCGAAGGTCGTATGGTTCAAATCCTGCCCCCGCAACCAGTATTAGGGCATTTTAACCACTTTGTGTGGATAAAATGCCTTTTTTGTTGCAATTTTTAGGGAAAAGCAACCATTTTGGTGTGGACTTTTCCTTTTTATTTTGCATTTTGGGGCGGTTTTTGGGGTGTTGTTTGTGATAATCACTATATATTGAGGTTATTTTTTATATAAACACTTTATTTTGTGTTTTATTATTTTGTAATTTGGGGTTCAAGTCCCGCCCCCCCCCGCAAAATCGTGCCTGTCCTATGTCGGCAATGCAAAAGCTTGGGGTTAGTTGTTGCGGCGCACGCCGCTTACAAGGTACATTTTGTCCGTCGAAACAACGGCATCCACGTCAAAATACGGCAAAAATTGTTCGGCAAGTTGTTGGGCTTCGGGCAGTTCGGCCGATACTTTTTCTAGTCCGTGGTGGTGTTTTAGCAGTGCGGCGCGGCTCATTCCGTGCGCAATGCAAAGTTTGCCGCCCATTTTGGTGGCTTGCGCCAATGCTGCAATTGTGTTCTGGGGGCTAGCAAAGTGTGGAAAAGCATTGTAAATCATCACCACGTCAAACTGTTTTTCGAAGTGGTGTGTTTCGGCATCTCCACAAATAACTTCAACTTTCGGAAATTTCTTTTTGGCAATTTCCACCATTTGCGGCGACAGGTCAATTGCCGTAACGGATGCAACGTTGCATTTTTCGTAAAACGGAAAAAGCACGCCAGTGCCGCATGCCACGTCTAAAACGTCTGCGCCACTTTTAACGCCGCCAAGCAAAAAAATCGTTGTCAAAACGTCTTCGTCAACAACCTGGCGTTCGTCCCACCAAGGTGCGCACCTATCAAAAAAATCTACAATATCTTTTTTGTTCATATATGTTCCCGTCCAACAAATTTAGTTTTCAATTATTATACAATTTGCGAACAAAAAAATCAACTTGAAAGACGAAACACGCATTGAAAAAACACGTTTGGCAAAGGACGGCGTTTGTGATATAATAAAAGTGGTTTACGTTCGTTGCCTTTTGGAAAAATATTTAAACAAAGAGGTTAAGCATGTTAGAAGTTGTTGCCGCTCTAATAAAACAAGATAACAAATTTCTTATTTGCCAGCGCCCTGCACACAAGGCGCGCGGTTTGTTTTGGGAATTTGTCGGCGGCAAAGTGGAACGGGGCGAAACAATGCAACAGGCTTTGATTCGCGAATGCCAAGAAGAACTTGCCATAACCATTGCGGTGCAAGACGTTTTTTCGCAAACAGTGTATTGCTACGACGACGTAACCATAAGACTTACGTTGTTCAATGCCGTGATAACAAGTGGTGTGCCGCAAATGCTGGAACACGCCGACATGCAATGGATAACGCCAGATCAAATTCCAAACTTCAACTTTTGCCCTGCCGATAAGGAAATTTTGCAAAAACTTTATCAAGCGCGGTAGCACGTCAAACGCCACGAAACGTTTTTTTGCGCTTAGTAATTGCCCCAAAAAACGTTTGCAGATAAAAACGGGTGGGCAACGGGCAACAGGTTGCACGTTCGCACCCAGAGCCAAAACAATTTTATATAACACAAAACCCCATCGTGAAATCACGGTGGGGTTTTCGAGTTTTTTTTGAATTTTCAAAACGTTTTGCGTTTTTTGAAAATGGTAAGGCGGGTAATTGCGCGAGCCGTTATTTTTCTGTTTTGCAGACGACGTTCGTCAATGGTGAATGTTGATGCTTTTGTTTGTTTTGAAAACACGTGCCATCAAGAGACCAAAGCCGCTGGTGTTTATCGTGTGAAGATATTTGTGCGGAATAGGTGAGTTTTGTCGTTGCCGTTGATTTTGTTTTTGCGAATGGTTTTGGGGTGAGCAAAAACACCCTGATTATAATTGAAGTTATAGTTCAAAAACAACTGTGACTTTTAATTGAGCCATAACCTTGTTTTGTTGGATAATTCACTTTTTATGTGCTGCCAAACGCCCGTGAAGTGCGGCTTGAACAAGATGCGTCATTTTGCAAAAAAGCAGCGTTCAGCAATGGCGCAAGTCGGTTTGTAGACGTTGACTTTTGCTCAATTTTTTGCCAACGATGTCGGTTTTTGAGGTCGGCTATTGCACTTTTTTTGCTTTTTAATCAATAGTGTTCAACAAGATCCACAGGAATGGTTATTTTGGGTTCCACTTTTACTCGTTGCATCATTTGCAGCATGGCGTATGCGGCAGTGGTGCCCCAATGTGCGCGGTCGGCTTTGGCCGTTATGTAGCGAGTGTCGTCGGATTGTTTCAGTCCGTCAAAGCCAGCAACCCAAACGTCGTTTGCACGGCCGGCATTTTTTAGCCCTTCCATAATGCCAAAAGCCATTTCGTCGTTGGCGCAAACAATTGCATCGGGAAGACGATCCAATCCAAGCAAATATTTGGAAACATTAAGTCCACTGCCGTTGGTGAAATCCCCTTGCAGTTCAATAACGTTTTTGCGTGGCAACATGGCTTCGCCAAGCGCCTTAACAAACCCGTCGTACCGTGCGGCGCTTTCGTAGGATGTTGCCGGGCCTTTGACGAAGGCAAACGTTTTTGCGCCCTTTGCTATTGCCGACTTCGTCACAAGATAGCCACCCAAACGGTTATCCAAAGTAACGTTCACGGCGCCGTTCATCAAAACGTCCCTATCCATAAGCACAACGGGAATGCGCCTGTTGGTAATTTCCGTAATTGCTTCGTTGGGCACTTGCGAATTTAGCATAAACAGCCCGTCCATCCATTTTATGCGAGAAATGTTTGTTCCCACGTAGAGCAACAATTCGCAATTGCTAACGTTCAAAACGTTGCGAATGGCTTTGTTAAGCTCGGTATATATCTCGCCGCTGATGCTGTTTACGCACAACACAAGTTGCTTCAAGTATCCGCCGGCGCTTTTGTGGCCGCTTTTGCCGTGATAGCCCATTTCCTGTGCGGTGGTGAAAATTTTGTGTTTTGTTTCGTCCGGGATGCGTGGGTCGTTGTTTAATGCGTACGAAACGGTGGACGTCGCAACCCCTATTTTTTCCGCAATGTCTTTTATTGTTACCATTTTTCTCCTAGCGTAGTGTGTTTTTTTGGTGTTTTATATTTCAATTATATACATTATTCAACATTTTGTCAAATTTTCAACGAAATTTCAATAATTTAACTAAGGAATAGGTCTAGAAATTTACAGGAATACAAGGTATAATTAAGCCGACAATGCAAAATAGGCATTTTTGCGCAATTTTTTGTTCAAAAATGGATGTTTTGCGTTGAAAGTATTGAAAAATGAGGATTTTATGATAAACAAGTACGGCCATTTCGAAAAAAACGGCAAAGAATTTGTGATAACCGAGCCGCACACGCCGCGTCCGTGGATAAACGTCATTTCCAACGGCGATTATTCCATGCTTATATCTCAAACCGGTGGCGGGTACAGTTTTCGCGGCAATGCCGAACAAAACAGACTAACACGCAGTTTCCAAGATATTGTCAAGGATAACTGGGGCAAATACTATTATCTTCGCGACGTGGATACCGGCGATGTTTGGAGCGCCGCCATGATGCCCATGCGCGAAAATTTAGGCAACTACACGGTGCGCCATGGTATGGGCTACACCATCATCACACGCGAAAGTTTTGGCATTCGCAGCCAGCTTACGTGTTTTGTTTCCCCCGATCAGCCCATGGAATATGCCAGCCTTACGCTAACCGACCTTAGTGGCCAACAGCGCAATTTGGACGTGACGGGATATTTCGAATGGGCGTGCGGCATTGCTTACGACACACACCGCGAATTTCAGCGCTTGTTTTATGATTGCCGTTTCCAGCCGGAAACCAACGCCATTGTCGTCAACAAGTGCTTGTGGGGCTTCCCCGATAGCAAAGGCCGTTGGAACAACGACGATTGGCCCTACACGGCGTTTTTCGCATGCGACAAAAAGGTGCAATCATTCGATTGCGACAAAGAAACGTTCATTGGCATGTATCGCGACGAACGTGATGCATTGGCTATGCAAAACAAAAAACTTGCATGCTCGCAGGGGCGCTATTGCGATCCGGTTGGCGCATTGCGCGTGGAAGTGCAACTAGAACCCAACGGAAGCGAACAAGTGGTGTTTGCACTGGGCTTTGCCAAAAAACAACAGGAAAATTGGCAAAACCTAGTTGCCCAATGCAACCAAAAGAGTTGCGAAAAAGCGCTTTTGCAGGTGCAAAACAAGTGGGATGGTTTGTTGGAAGCGGAAAGTGTTTCCACACCGGATCACGCTTTCGACGTTATGACAAACTATTGGTGCAAGTATCAGGCACTATCCTGTCGCATGTGGGCAAAAGCTGCCTACTATCAAATTTCCGGCGGCATTGGCTTCCGCGATCAATTGCAAGATAGCCTTATCGGCCTAGAAACGGATCCGCAAATAACACGCAACCAAATTTTGTTGCACTGCTCCAAACAGTTTGTTCGTGGCGACGTGTTGCACTGGTGGCTTACCTATAACAACGCCGGTCCGCGCACCAAGTGTTCGGATGACTTTTTGTGGTTGCCCTTCGTAGTGGATGCGTATATCGAAGAAACGGGTGACTCTTCCATTTTGCACGAAAAGGTTCGCTTTATCGATGGCGACGAAGCAACCGTTTATCAGCACTGCAAAGCAGCCCTAAATCACAGTTTAGCCAACTTCTCTCCACGTGGAATTCCCCTTATGGGCGATCACGACTGGAACGACGGTCTTTCCGCCGTTGGCAACGATATGAAGGGCGAAAGTTTTTGGGTGGCAGAATTCCTCTACTACATTTTGCGTCATTTCAACAAACACGTTGTGCGCGAAGGGGAAACAGACTATGCCGACGAACTTAGCCGTCGTGCCGACCAACTTAAAGAAGATTTTAACAAGTACGCTTGGGATGGCGAATGGTTTTTGCAAGCCACCAACGATCTTGGCGAAAAAATTGGCAGCAACACTTCCGAAAGGGGCAAAGTATTTCTCAATCCACAAATTTGGGCGGTAATTTCCGATATCACCACCGAAGAACGCAAGCAAAAAGCTATGCAAGCGGTAGAAAAATATTTGCTTAAAGACTACGGCTCGTTGCTACTAGCGCCGGAATACGACCAGCCCAACTGCAACATTGGATACATCACGCGCTACGCACCCGGCTTGCGCGAAAACGGCGGTGTCTATACCCACGCTGCCACCTGGACGGTTTGGGCCTATGCCCTTATTGGTCGCAACGACTTGGCCTACAAGGCCTATGCGGCGCTTTGCCCGCCCAACCGCACCGATAGCGATGCCTACAAAACTGAACCCTACGTGTTGCCGGGCAACTCCGACGGGCCCACTTCGCCATATTTTGGCAAAGCAGGTTGGTCGTGGTATACCGGCTCTGCACAATGGTTGCACAATGTTGCCGTTCGCAGAATTTTGGGCGTAAACCCCACGGAAAACGGATTGCAAATTGCCCCGTGTATTCCGGAAAATTGGGATGGCTTCACCTACGTTCGTCCCTTCCGCAACGCAACCTATCACATAACGGCAAAACGCACTGGCACAATTTCGCTGGTTGTGGATGGTCAAGCGTTGCAAGGCAACGTGGTGCCCCAATTTGATGGTGGCGTTCACAAAGTGGAATACACTTTCTAACAAAACAATTTTCGTTGCGCAAAAAGCGCGCAACTGTGTGTCAAACAAAAAGTAAAAGGAGAAACATTATGAAAAAACTAGCGTTTTTATTAGTTTTAGTGACGTTGCTCACCGTTGCTTGCGGCGTACTTGCCGCTTGCTCCGGCGAAGACTACGACCTCACCTATGCAACTTGGAACCTTGGCAACGAGGCAGATAACAACATTGAACGTCAAATGATAAAAGCTTTTGAAGAAAAGCATGATGTGAAGGTTAAAATTGTGGAAGAAATAAGCATTTCCGCATACGAAGATTCCATTCGTGGACTTGCCGTAAAGGAAAAAATGCCCGACGTCTTTATGCTTACCAACATGAACTTCGGTTTGAAAGAACGCTATGTTTCCAACATTTCCGATTTGGTTGCAGCCGATCAAACGGGCGATTGGGATAACATCCCCAAACCCATCGAAGAAGCCGTGCACTTCAAAGACGGAATCTACGCTATTCCCTTTGCAATGCACATGATGGGCTACTTCGTGAACGTCGACTTGCTTCGCGAATACAACTTGGATGGCTTCTTGAATAGTGAAATTACTTGGGATAGTTTCTATAACGTGGTTAAAACAATGGCCAACTACAAAAACGAAGGCGTTGTTGGTTTGAGCCACGAAAGTTCTATTATGGAATGGTACCCCGCATCAGTCAACGAAAACTACGGTTGGTTTACGTGGGACGGCGAACAATATCACTTGGATAGCGCCGAATTTAAGGATGCAATGGCAAAAACGGCAGATATCCGCGCCAACAAGTATAGCTACGACAGCTTGACGGAAGAGGATCGCATCGAAAACTTCGAAGGCGTTGAAGGCTACGCTTCCTTGTGGGATATGGGTCGTTTGGCAATTCGTTGGGGTTACACCTACGAAATTCCCGATATGATCGAAAAGAGCGCCGGCGATTTTGAAATTCGTTTCATTGGAGTTCCCGGCAACCGCACTCCTATCGTAGGCGACTACCTTGCCGTTTCCAGCGTTTGCGAAAACCGCGAACTTGCATATCAATTTGCAAAATGGATGAGTTTCGATCCGGCAGGCATTCGCGAACGTATTTCTCGCGATAAGGACGTTACAAACACGTTGCCTATCACAGTTAATCAAACCATTATAGACGAATACTTCAACAAATTCGATACGGTTGAAGGCATCAAAGAAAAATACAATTCGCTTGATGGCGGCATAGTGGAATCGGTAAAAGTCGTTCCCGGTTTTAACCGTTCCAGATGGCTGGCACTGACCGGCATGTCCGTGACGGTAGACGGCGAAACTCGTTCTAACATTAAAATAGGTGAATTGTTGGACTTGTGCTGGTTGGGCAAACTGTCCTATGCCGACTATGCAGCCGATTGCGACAAACTTGCCGATAAGCAATATGGCAACGCAATTGAAGAATACGCACACTTCTATTAAACATTTTCTAACGCGTTGGCAACAAAATTTGTTGCCAACGCATTGCAGTAAACAAAACAACTGCGTGGAGAAAACATGAAAAAACTTCAACTAATATTCATTATGCTGTTCCTAATAAGCACGGCAATGCTTTTGTTTGGATGCAATGCGTCCGACTACGTTTTCGTGCAGGAACAGACTTTGGCAAAAGTGCAAACTTCCGCCACCCAAGTTGACGAGCAGTGCACAGTCGTTTCGTCTAGCGGACAAATGGTGCAAGACGATTATGGCAGGGTGCTAAAACTAAAACGCGGCGATGCGGTTACTCTTTCGGTGAACCTTTCGCAAGCCGATAAACTTGCCATTTCCGTCGACTACTTTGTGTTGCACAACGGCCTTAGCAACAGCGAAATATCCGTAACTGTGAACGGACGAGAATTTTTGTCTCGTTCGTCTTTGCCTGCTATGTGGAAAAACCAAAGCGACACTTTTTTGCGTGATAGCTACGGCAATGAGGTTACGCCCACGCAAACAAAAATTGAGCAGTGGACAACTTGTCAATTATATGGCTACGACGGTGCCACCGTTCTTGCGCCCACCACGCAGTTCAACAGCGGCACAAACGTTGTGGAAATAAGCGTTATTTCCGGCGGCGAATTTTTGTTGGGCAAAGTTGCTGTAACTTCCGTAAAAATGCCTGTTTCCTACCAAGATTATGCCAAACAACACGCCCAAAAAGCTGTTGGTAGCGGCACGGTGGTGCAAGAAGCAGAATTTTTCGCCAGCAAAAACAACACGTTGCTAATCCCCACTGCATCGGGAGATATCAATACCACCGGTTACGAAACGTACACGGCAAAGTTAAACGTGTTATCCGGCTTGTCGGCGGCATATCAATCGGTTAGCTATTCCATGAGCGTTTCAACGGCAGGATTATACAATTTGTCGCTAAACTACAAAAACGGCGATGCAAACAAAACCACCTTTGCAAAAATAACAGTGGATGGCGAAGTTCCTTTCAAAGAACTGCTTATTTATCCCTTCCCTCAAAACTCTTCCTACGAAGAACACGTTTTGGGCGGCGACACTCCGTATGCAATTTGGCTGGAAGCAGGCACGCACGTTGTAACCATCAAAATAGATGGTTCTCAAACGGCTGATTGTTCCGAAAAACTTAACCAAGTGGTAGGGCAACTAAACGAAATCTATTTGGATCTTAAAAAGATTGCCGGCACCGTGCAGGATAAAAACAGAGAGTGGGATCCGGAAAACGATTTTCCCGGAGTTGTGGAACAATTGCAAGCCATTTACCAAACTTTGGGCGAAATCAATACGGAATTGAAACTTATCAACGGCGGAGACGTCAACTACGAAGCGCTTGTTCTTATACAAACGGCGCAAAAATCCGTCAAGGGTTTGTTGGATAAGCCGCACGACATCCCAAACAACTATGCGACGCTATCCGAAGGAAGCGGTTCCATTGTGCAAACCATTGCCAACGCGCGCAACGGCGTTTTGTATACTCCGCTAGATTTGGATAAAATTATTCTGCACCCGGCAGGACAACCCAGCGGCGTGGAACGCCACGGCGGTTTCTTTGGTTTTTGGGAAGGCACAAAGCGTTTCTTCCACAGTTTCGTGGCCGACTATTCCGTCACCACCGACGACGAAAAAACCATTCAAGTTTGGGTTGCTCGTCCTTCCACCTACGTCAACTTGATGCAACAAATGATGGATGCATCCGATTTTGAACAATCCACCGGCTACAAGGTGCGTTTTTCGGTGCTAGCGGACGAAGGTAAACTTATTTTGTCCAACGCGGCAAACATTGCGCCCAACGCAGTTATGGGCATAAGTAACTGGTTGCCCTACGAAATGGGTATTCGCGATATCACCGTCGACCTTACTAAGTACCCCGACTACGGACAAGTTATTTCTAGATTTTCCGAAGGCGCAATGATAAGCCTGATTGCCGACGGCAAAGGTTTGGCATTGCCAGAAACGCAAGACTTCTACGTTATGTACTACCGCAAGGACATTTTGCAGAAGTATGGCATTTCCCTCCCCAACACTTGGGACGACGTTATTGCAACTCTTCCCAAATTGCAACGCTACGGACTTAACTTCTACATTCCGCTATCCGGCTCTACGTCCTCGAAGTCCATAATGACAACGGCGCCGTTTATCTATCAATATGGCGGCACGCTGTTCAGTGACGATGCAACTCGCACAACAATTTCCGACGAAAAAAGCCTTAACGCCATAAAATTGATGACGGAACTATACACTTTGTATGGGCTTCCGCAACAAATAAACAACTTCTTTGATAGTTTCCGCAATGGCAGCTTGCCCATAGGCATATCTACTTTCGATACCTACGTGCGTCTTTCCATTGCCGCTCCAGAAATTCAGGGCAAATGGGGCATAGCGTTATCTCCCGGCGTATACAACCAGCAAACGGACACAATCGAACGCTGGCAAACGGGCAGTGCAACAAGTATGTCGCTGATTAAGAGCGGCAGCGAACAAAAGGATGCCGCCGGTTGGGAATTGTTGAAGTGGTGGTCTTCGGCGGAAATTCAAACGGAATTTATGAATAAGCTCACGATGCTATACGGCAAAAGTTACATTTGGAACAGTGCCAACTTGGAAGCATTCAACAATTCCATTGTGTTTTCCGAAGACGACAAGCAGACCATTCTTGCTC
>CAZFTO010000024.1:0-6204 GCA_964521735.1 uncultured Oscillospiraceae bacterium
TCTTGATGGTTACCATTGAGAAAGGTGTTATATGGAAGGTCGTTGTCGCAAAAATAGTTTTGTGTTGTTGCCGTTGAAAAAAAATTTTTTGGTGCTTGCTAGTCAACAATTTGTTTGAGACGCAGGCAGTTCCTGGGTTTGTTGTGTGCATCGAATTTGCATCCGCTGCTTTCGACAACATCCAGGTGCTTGCGGCGAGTGGCAATGCAACTAGCGCTTTTTGAATTGTTTGGGAGTGCAGCCATAAAGTTTTTTAAATTGTCTGTTGAAGTAGGAAACGTTGTTAAATCCCGTCTCTCGTGCCATTTCGGCAAAACCAACTTCACCCCGCCTTATTCTTCGACCAACTAGAGTAAGACGGTAGTCGTTTAGGTAGTCCACCAAAGAATATCCCGTAAATTGCTTAAAAAGCTTCATTGTGTAAAATTCGCTGTATCCGCAGTGTTCGGCAATCTGTTTTATGCTTATTTCTTGCGCAAAACGCTCGTAGACGTATTCCAACATGCGCTTCACCGTGTAACAGCGCTTATCTTCTGTCAAGTTTTGGCTTGTTTGCACCAAGCGGTTGGAATAAACCTGCAAAAACAGTTTGCTAAGACATTCGTGCGCATCCTTTTCCGTAACTGCCAGTAGCGTTGTCAGCGTGGAAACACATTCGTCAAAAGCGGCGTAACAGTCGTCGTTTTGCGAAACAAGGCACGCAAAGGCATTTTTGTCGTTTAGCAGTGGTGCAAAGTATTTCAACGCGCGGTCGTTCCCGCTGTTGGCAGTAAGCCTAACATTAAAAATAACGGCATCCACGGCCAGATTTGAGCCCTCGCTAACAACCGAGTGCATTGCAAACGGGCGCACAACAACAAAATCGCCCTCTTGTGCCAAAAATGAGTGTCCGTCTATAAAAAACTGTCCGTGTCCGCTTGCTATTTTTATTATTTCCATGTCTTCGTGCCAGTGCATTGGGCAAAACGGAAATTCCCCAAAAATATCCGTGCTGTATCTTGCAAAAGCCGTGTTGCCGGCGCTAGAGTAGTTTCCGTGAATTGTGCTTGCAAGTTGTTGCGAAAATTCGTCGTGCATGTTGCTCCTATGACAGTATAGTGTTAGTTTTTTTATCATTATAAAACAACGCCACGCAAAAGTAAAACACTTTCAACGGTTTTTGGCAGAGGTAAGATTGACAAAAGCATCTTTTGCTTTTTCAACAAACTGTTGAAAAGGCGTTGTGTTTGTGTTACAATATCAAAAAGGAGAAACCATGAAAATAATACATACGGCAGATATTCATTTGGATTCGCCCCTTGTGGGCGTTGCGGATAGCAACGGCAGAAGAAGTGAACTTTTGCGTGCGCTATCCAACATGGCGCAATATGCGCAAAACCAAAACGTTGCCGCCATTATCGTTGCCGGCGATTTGTTCGACGAAAAATTTGTTGCGCAAGCCACTATAAAATATGTTGCGGAAATCATCAATTCTAGCAGTGCGCAGTGGTTTGTTTTGCGTGGCAATCACGGCAGCGTTGCACCATACGACAAGCTTAAGGAGCTTTGTCCCAAAGTTAACTATTTTGGGGAAAATTGGCAAAGCTACGTGCTTGAAAACGTTTGCATTGTCGGGCGCGAGCTAGGCACAAACGATCAACAAAAATGGAACGAGTTTTCCGTAAATCCGTCCCTATATAACGTTTTGGTTTTGCACGGCGACGTGGATAGTGACGACTATGGACTCATCGACAAAAAGGCCATTGCTGCAAGCAAGGTGAACTACGTTGCGTTGGGACATCGACATGCATTTTGTGCGCACAAGTTCGGCACCGTCAAGGGCTGTTACAGCGGCGTTTTGGAGCCTCGCGGTTTCGACGAGGATTCTGAAACCGGCTTTGTGGTTATCGATACCGATACGGACAAGGTAAGTTTTCAAAAGCAGCATGTGCGCAAAATAGAAACGGTAACGCTAGACGTTTCGGAAATAACCAACGATTTGGCACTAGAAAACGCCCTTTTGGGCACCATTGCCGCAGCAGACGGCCGCAACTACCTAAATGTTAAATTTGTTGGAACTTTGGCCGAAGACGTCCGCTTGCTTCCTGTTGCAAAAGAAGTTTTGCAGGGCAAGTTTTTTGCCTTGCGTTTGCAAAACGACACAACGGTTAAGCTAGATTACCAGCAGTTGAAGCAAGAAGTTTCGTTGCGTGGCGAGTTTGTTAAGCTTGCGTGCGAAATTTCCGACGAAAAGCTGCGCGAAGAAGTTTTGTGCTTGGGCTTGAAAGCACTAAACGGGGAGGTGTAGCATGAAAATAAAATCCGTCTATATCCGCTCTTTCGGCAAACTAAAAGATTTTCAAATGGAGTTCAATAGCAATTTCAACGTGCTAAAACAGACCAACGGGTTTGGCAAAACAACGTTGTGCCACTTCATTCGTGCCATGCTCTATGGCTTCAAATATACTCGCAACAAACGCGGAGGCGAAACCGTCTCCGATGCAGGCGTTTGGCTGTCGTGGGGTTCGTCAGAAAAAATCGGCGGCAATTTGCTTGTGGAACACGAAGGCGCAACCTATCTAATCGAGCGCTATTTTGGTGCAACTGGCAAGGTGGAAACGCTTTCCGTCACCAACCACGTCACAGGCGAAAAACTTCCCATCACGGAAGTTGGCGAATACTTTTTGGGGCTTACTGCCGAAAGTTTCGATCGTTCAACCTATTTCCCGCAAGAAAGCGTCGAGCTTTCCACGACGGAAAACTTCGACACTCGTTTGGCAGGATTGGTACAAAATGCCGAAAACTTTGCTTCGGTGGAAAGTTGTTTGAAGGAATATCAAAACAACCTGTCTTCCACAAGGCGCGCCGATGCCGTTATTCCCAAAGCTCAAGAGGAAAAAATCCGACTAATGAAGGAAATTGATGACTGCGAAAAAGCCGAACGGCGCAAGGAGGCAATAGATAAAAACCTTAAAGCCATTGATGTGGATAAATTGCGTTTGCAGCAGCAAATAGAAGCGGACACGCAGCGTCAAGAGAATTTGCAAAAGCAAATAGTGCGTTGTCAACCCACACCGGAACAAATTGAACTGGCAAAAAAGCGCGACCAACTTGCACAACAATTGAGCAGAATTGGCAAGAACTTCGATGAGGATAAGCAACGCTGCGACCAATTGGTGGAAAAAATCCGCAACACGCCGGAAGTAACAACAAAGCAACGTCGCATTTGCAAACCGATGCTTATTGCTGGATTGGCGCTTTTGGCCGCTGGCATAGGTTTGGCGTTTTGGCAAGTAGTTGTTGGCATCGTTGCCGCAGTGGTAGGCATTGCGCTGACCGCCACGTCGTTCGTCGTGCTAAAACCGCTAACGACATTGCAAGCAGGCGAAAAGGATGCATATATTTCCGACTACTACAAAATAGCGGAAAACTACGTTTCCTGCGCCGGGCTGGATTTCGACCAAGTGCAAAAGTGTTTGTGGGAAAAATACAATCAATATGTTGGCGACAAACGTCAGCTAGAAGCATACCAAAACGTTGCTGTCAATCAACAAGACACCACGCAAATGGAAGAAAATTTGCGCCTTGTCGTGCAAGGGTTGCAACGTGCACGCGACGATTTGTCGAATTTGTCGCTCGAGGCTGGATTGTTGCAGGGTGAGAGAAACAGCCTAAATTTAAATTCCATTGCAGCGCGCGAAGAATTGCAAGCCGTCGAAACGCGCTTGAAAGAGGCGCAACGCCAAAGCGACGTGGCAACGGTAACACTAAAACTGTTGCTGCAAGCAAAAGAAAACTTATCCGTCAGCTATTTGCCAAAGCTCAAAAACGCTTGTCAGCAATTGCTAAATCAAATAACCGACGGCAACTACGAACTTTCGTTGGATAGAAATTTCAATTTGTGTCTGAAAACAAACGGCATAACAAAAAGTTTGGATTTCTATTCGCGTGGCATACGTGAAATAACGTTGTTGTGTTTCCGCGTTGCACTTTCTTCAATGCTTTTCAACGACAACGTTCCGTTGCTTATCGTCGACGATGCTTTTGTCAATTTTGACGAAGAAAACTTTGCTCGCGCAATAAAATTGTTAAAAACTCTTTCTCAAAACACGCAAATAATTTATCTAACTTGTCACGACAGGTTGGGCAAATGATATTTGCGCCGTAAATGCTAATAAATGGGCTTGCAAAATATGCGCAAAAGGGGTATAATCTTTTGCGTGAATAAAAATGGTGTGGATTTTCCCTACGCCAAACGAGGTGAAACATGATGGTAGAATTTAGCAAGGAAATAAGAAGGCAAACGTTAAGATGTTTGCACAGTCAGGGGAGCGGTCACGTTGGCGGTTGCTTGTCGATAGCCGACGTTTTGGCCGTGTTGTATTCCAAACACATGGACGTTGACCCCAAAAATCCCAAACGTCCCAATCGCGATTGTTTGGTGCTTAGCAAAGGCCACGCTGGCCCCGCTTGGTACGCAACGTTGGCTCTAAAAGGCTTTTTCCCTATGGAATGGCTAGATACGCTAAACAAGTTGGGAACACGCTTGCCCAGTCACGCAAATTTGAACCTCACCCCCGGTGTGGATATGACGGCAGGCAGTCTTGGACAAGGCTTCTCCTGCGCTTGCGGAATTGCTCTTGCAAAAAGATTGCAACACGATCAACATTTTGTCTATGTTATCACCGGCGAAGGCGAATTGCAAGAAGGCCAAATTTGGGAAGCTGCAATGTTTGCCGGAAGCAACAAGTTGGATAACATGATTGTTTTTGTGGATGCAAACAAATTCCAAATAGACGGCGCAACAAGCGACGTTTGCAACGTGGAAGATATCTGCCAAAAGTTTGCTTCTTTCGGTTTTGTTACCGACAGAGTAGACGGCCACGACGTGGATGCCATTGACGCTGCAATTTGCAAGGCAAAAGCCCAAAAAGGCGCACCGCATTGCATTGTTTTGAACACGGTTAAGGGCAAAGGCATAAGTTTCTATGAAAACATGGGCGCCGCAGTGCACAGCACCACGGTGACGGACGAGCAATATCAACTTGCTTTGGAAGAATTGAAATAGGGGGCTATTATGGAATTAAGAAAATCGTATGCGGCGGAACTTTCTCGCCTTATGAAAGAAAATGAAAAAATAGTTATTTTGGATGCCGACCTATCCGGTGCCGGCGGAACAAAACCCTTGTATTCCGAATTTCCCGAAAGATGCTTCAACTGCGGAATTGCCGAAGCAAACATGGCGTGCATAGCAGCAGGACTTTCCTCTTGTGGCTACATCCCCGTCATTCACAGTTTTGCACCCTTCTCCACTCGTCGCATCTTCGACCAAATTGCCGTTTCCGTCAGCTATTCCGAACAAAACGTGAAAATAATTGGTTGGGACCCCGGCGTTACAACAACCTATAACGGTGGCACACACATGGCTTTCGAAGACGTTGCCGCTCTTCGCGCATTGCCCAATATTTGTGTTATCGACGTTGTGGACTATGTGCAAATTGCCAAAGCATTGCCGCAAATCATCAACCACAACGGCCCCGTCTATGTAAGAATGGTGCGCAAATCCGCACAATCTTTCTACGACGATAGCTACGAATTCCATCTTGGCAAGGCCGATAAACTTTGCGATGGCACCGACGTTACTATCGTTGCCGAAGGCGCTTTGCTCTACGATGCAAAAGAAGCGGTAGAAAAACTTGCTGCCGAAGGCATAAAAGCCGACTTTTTGGCTATCCACACGTTGAAACCGCTAGACGAAGAAGTAATTATTGCTTCTGCAAAGAAAACGGGTGCGGTGCTCACAGTGGAAAACCACAGCATTCACGGCGGCTTGTATTCTGCCGTTTGCGAAACGCTTTCTGCCAAGTTGCCCACCCCATGCGATGCAATTGCCGTGCGCGACAGAATAAGCCAAGTTGGCAGCTTGAACGATCTCAAACGCGATTATAACCTTTCCGTGGACGATATCGTTGCAAAAGCAAAACAACTTATTGCAAGAAAATAGTTTTTGCGGCTTGCTCACTTGCTGTCGAATGCTTGTGTGGGGCAAGGTTTACGTTCCACTTAGTCAACAAAAAAACAAAGAGTTCGGTTTTCCCGAACTCTTTTGTTTTTAAAAAACATTATTTTTACCAAAAATCGTCCACGTATCCCAAATTTTGTGCCTTTTTTGTTGTGAACAAAAGAAAAGAGACTGCGAAAGCAGGACGAAAAAAGAAGCGCGCC
>CAZFTO010000024.1:6304-18500 GCA_964521735.1 uncultured Oscillospiraceae bacterium
CTGAGCCGAGCGAAGCGAACGCCGGTGCGACAAAGAAAAGAGACTGCGAAAGCAGGACGAAAAAAGAAGCGCGCCCTGAGCCGAGCGAAGCGAACGCCGGTGCGACAAAGAAAAGAGACTGCGAAAGCAGTCTCTTTTCTTTGGCGCGCCATAAGGAGCTCGAATCCCTAACCTTTGGTTCCGTAGACCAACGCTCTATCCAATTGAGCTAATGGCGCATATCTAAATGCTCAAATATTATATCGCAGTGTTTTCCAAAAGTCAAACGAAAATGCCCACAAAAATATTTTTTCTGTTGCACTAGCCGCGCAAACGCATGTTGTTTGCCATCAGTTGCCAAAGTTGGTGCATGTGTGGTACAATAATTGCATGAACATCTACGATTTTGACGATACAATTTTTAATGGAAACAGCCTGCGGCGTTTCTACGTGTTTTGTGCCTTGCGTTTGCCCTATTTGTGGTTGCTTTTGCTGGAATTTTTGTTTGTTGTTGTTTTGCGCAGATTGCGGGTTATAAGCAAAGATAAGTTTTTGCACATGTTGGAAGTTTTCATTGTGTTTGTTCCACATCGACAAAAGTTTGTGCAAAAGTTTTGGGATAAAAACTTTGGCCGCATGAAGGAGTGGTATTTGCAACGTAAATGCGAAAGCGATTTGGTCATATCCGCTTCGCCTGCCTATATAATTGTGGAAGCGTGCGCGCGGTTGGGTATTCGTTGCATAACTTCCGATAACGGCAAAAATGGCATGGTTTTGGGCAAACATTGCTACGGCGAGGAAAAAGTGGTGCGTTTTCGCAACGTGTTTCCCAACGAAAAAGTTGCAACGTTCTATTCCGATTCGTGGTCGGATTTGCCAATGCTAAAACTGGCCGAAGAAGGCTACTTTGTTGAAGGCGACAAAGTGACACTTGTTTGCCGCAACGGCGAATTGTTGCAAGAAAAATAAAACACGTCCTCGTTTGGGCGTAGTATTAGAAAAACCCTATTTCAAAAACAACATATTGTTACACAATGTATTAGCCAAATCATATATCAACAAAACAATGCATCAAAAAATGATGTATTAGAAAACAACAAATTAGAGCAACTATATATTAGTGAGCAGCGGCTTTGCAAAACAGCATATCGAAAAAATTATATTAGCAAAATAATGTATCACTAGAACGATATATTGCAAAACAACGTGTCGTAAAAACAATGTGTTATAAAAACAAAACATTATAAAAACAAAAAGTGGAGCGTATCGAAATCGATAAGCTCCACTTTTGTTATGAAAGGTGTTCCAATGTTATTGCAAACTTGTATCCCATTTCATCTACAACTAAATGTCAACGCTGCCACTAAACTTAGTCATTCTTTTGTGTGAGGATATTTTTTTAAGATTTCATCTAAACTTGTCTCTTCCTATCATGCAATGATGTGTGTTTTAAGATTGCCGCTAAGCTTCGAACTTCTTTTTTGCAAGCACAAATTTCAAAGCAGTTGCTAAGATTGGCTCTCCCTCTGGGGGCCAAGTATCACGCTCATCACGTCGCACAAAGTTTTGTCCAAACTTTCCCCAATGGAGAGCTAAATGCGACGCCTATTGTGCCACACAAAATGGTGCACGCAAGTGCGCCCTTGCCTTTTTCGACAAATTATCTTTTGGCAAATGCACTTTTTCAGTTTTGCCAAAATTCCGCCGGCAACGCCACTTCCACTTTTTTGCAAGTCACTGGGTGCACAAAGGAAATTTTTGCACAGTGCAATTCTATTCTGTCGCATGGATGGGCACCGTATAAAACGTCTCCGCAAACAGGGTGTCCCATTGCTGCAAAGTGTGCTCGTATTTGATGTGTGCGCCCTGTCACGGGGACAGCCCACACAAAAGCGGAGTTTTTCATTTGTGTTTCCACCAAAAATTTGGTGCAAGCGTATTTACCGCCATCATCCACAATGGTTTTGTTTTGTTCGTCAATGCGCATCAAAGGCAAAACAATTTCACCCTGCGCATTTGACAAAACGCCTTCAACGTGTGCCTGATATTCCTTGCAAATTTCGTGTCGTTGTTGCATTGTGTTTAGCAAGTTTGCCGTTTCGGCGTTTAGTGCGCCCAGCACCAAACCGCTAGTGGTTTTATCCAGCCTTGTAACTATGCGCAGTTGAAAGCCGTTCCCGAAGTGCGTTGCTAAAGCATTGCCAAGGGTGCCGTTTTTGTGTGCTCTGTCGGGGTGAATTGGCATTCCGTATGGTTTTTCCGCCACGTACAAATATTCATCCTCAAAAAGAACTTTTGCAGGTTGTGGTGCAAACTGCGGCGTTTGCAAAACGTCGGGGCAGGTTAAACGCACAACGTCGCCGTCCTGCAACACGCAATTAACCTCAACTTCACGCCCGTTCACGGTGATTTTTCCTCCAAACTTATATCGCCTAACTTGCGTTGCAGAAAAACCCCGTTCTTGCAAACACTGCCTAAGTGTTTTGCCCGTCTCGTTGGTGGCAACAAATTGTGTCGTCATTGTTGCACAGCCTCGGTTGTTTCGACATGTTGTTCCGTTGCGGTTGTTGTATCTGGCGTCGTTTTTAAAAAGTGTATCAAAAACGGCACGTTTATAAGCGCAGTAATCACGTCTGAAACAGGCTGCGCTATTTGCAACCCAGTAATTTGCAATTGCCACGTCAAAATGAAAATTGCCGGTATAAATATCAAGCCGGAACGCAGCAACGCCAAAAACGAAGCCACGCCCGATTTCCTAATGCTTTGGTACATCATGTTTATGGGTACAAACAGCGGCATAAACAACAAGCCCATCATGGCGTATTGCATTGCTGGCGCGGCCACCCGGCAAACGTCGGTCTTTTCTTGGAAGAACAACGCAATGGGCTCTGCAAAGATAAGGCAGGGCACAGCAAGCACCGCAACGCAGCAAAAGCATATCAAAACGGAAACTTTAAGAGCCTGTTTCACGCGCGAATATTCTTCCACTTGATAGTTAAATGATGCAACGGGTTGCAAACCTTGGCTTATGCCCATGCCAACGCACATAACAAAGTTCGAAACTCTGTTAACGATGCTCATTGCGGCAATAACCGCATCGGCGTTGCCAGCTAGCTCTCCATAGTGTTTTGCAAGGTTGTTAAGCACTCCACCAGAAATGGAATTTAGCAGTTGCCTTATAAGGGAAGGAAATCCGTTTTTAATTATGCCTAAGTATAATGTCAATTCCTTGCGCACGTGGCGTAAAGATATTTTGCTTTGCGCCGATTTGAAGTATAAAACCAGCAAAAACACAAAACTTATCACTTGCGAAACGGCGGTGGAAATACCTGCGCCCAAAACGCCCATGTTAAACACTTTCACAAGCAGCCAGTCGCCAAAAATGTTCAACACGCCGCCGCTACCTATGCCAATCATGGCATAAAGAGATTTTCCCTCGTAGCGCAAGTTGTTGTTCAAAATAAGCGAACAAATCAAAAACGGAGCCGATGCCAACACGCAGGCGCCGTATTCTTTTGCGTAGGGCAAAATTGTGTCGGTTGCGCCAAGCAGTTTCATCAGCGGTTGCAAAATCAACAAGCCAACCACGGTAAATAGCAAGCCAATCGCTCCGCCCAAAAAGAATGCCGACGAAACGTAGTCGGAGGCCTTGTCGTGGTTTTTGTTTGCCAATTCTTTTGCCACGTAGGTGCCGGAACCGTGCCCAAGCATGTAGGCCACGGCCTGAATTATGCTTTGCAAAGTGAACAAAACGCCTATTGCGCCTTGCTGGCTGTCGCCTAGTTCGCCCACAAAGTAGGTATCGGCCAAGTTGTAGATGCTGGTTATCAGCATCGCAATGGTGGTGGGGATGCCCAATCGCAAAATCAATTTTGCGACGGGTGTTTTTGTCATATATTCGTAGTGTTTTTCCGTATTTGTCAATGTTCTTCGCCTCAACAACTATCATACTACTTTTGTTTGCGTTTGTAAAACACTTTGGTTCGTGTGTCTATAAAAGAAAAACGCAGTTGCGTGTTTCAACAAAATCGATGCGGTGCGAGCAAGCAGCACAAGGTTTGACTAGTCTTGTTTGCAGTTGGGCGTTGGCAAAGTTGCTAGTTCGCAAGATTTGTGACATGTTAGCCGGTGCGTTATCACAAAAAATCAAAACAAACCGCAAAACACGTTTGCGCGCGATGGTTTTGCTGCAAAATCCACTCCAAAAACTATTTGCACTAAGCGTTTCGTGTGGTATAATATCATCAAAAGGGCAGTCCCCGCACAGAGGAAAATTTGAGAAGTAAACAAAGCGTTGCGGTGGAATCGTTGTTGCGCCGAACAAAATCGTTGCGCACACATTCCAATTTGCAGCAAGAACTAAAGAAAAAGCGCCGCCAAAATTCGCGCAGATACAAGTTGCCCCAAACTGTAAAGTTGGTTATGCACCCCAAAAAATGCATCATAGCCAACACAACCTGCTTTTTGGTGGGCAAAGGCGAACCGTGCGTAATGTATTTGCACGGCGGCTCCTACGTGGATCCACCAATGGTGTTCCACTGGCGTTTTTTGCAACAGCTCACGCGCGAAATTAACGTTTCCGTCGTTTTGCCCCTGTATGGAAGGGCACCGCAACACCGTTGCTTCCGCACGGTAATGCACATGAAACGTGTTTTTCAAAAGCTATATAGCGAACATGGCGGCAACGTTGTTTTGATGGGCGATTCCGCCGGCGGAGGTTTGGCACTTGCCTTGTGTGAATATCTTGCAAAGAAAAACCGTCCACAACCAAAAAAACTTGTGCTGTTGTCGCCGTGGCTAGATGTGGATATGACGGGCGATTATTCTGCACAAAAGCCGCTAGACGTGGTGCTAAACGAAGAAGAGTTGCGCTTTTGGGGCGAAATTTATCGCGACAAACTGCCAAAGGGACACTATTTTGCCTCTCCCATGTTTGGCCTAACAAAAAATTTGACGGAAACGCACGTTTTCGTGGGCGGTTCGGAACTGTTCTTGTCCGATTGCCTAAAACTAAAAAGTTTGGCCGATCAAATGGGCGCAAACATAAGCGTTTATCAATGTGAAGGTGTTCAACACGTCTATCCGTTGTATCCCATTCCCGAAGCAAAACAAGCAAGGCAAAAAATTGAAGAATTACTAACGAGGTAGCAATGAAAGCTGTTATTCAACGCGTGCTTGGCGCAACTTTGTCCGTAGAAGGCAAGGTTGTTTCGCAAATAGGCGCAGGACTAGTTGTGTATTTTTGCGTGGAAAAGGGCGATGATCAAAGTCTTTGCGAAACTTTCACAAAAAAGCTTGCAAAACTCCGCATTTTCGCCGATGCAAACGGCAAAATGAATTTGTCCGTTGCCGACGTCGGTGGCGAAATTTTGCTTGTTTCGCAATTCACGTTGGCGGCCGATCTATCGCAAGGCAATCGTCCAAGTTTTTTCAACGCCGAATTGCCGCAAATAGCCAACGAAACCTATTTGCACGCCGCAAAGCTGTTGCAAAACATGGGGCTAACGGTAAAACTAGGCGTGTTTGGCGCCGATATGACCATCGATCAACGCAACGACGGCCCCGTCACGATAATTGCGGAATATCACTAAACGAAAGGTGAATATGAAAAGTTTAAGGTTTTTGTATAAAAAAGGGTTGGGACCTTCCAGTTCGCATACGATGGGGCCGGCAAAGGCTGCCGAAAGATTTTTGAGCTGCCACGACGGCGCACAGCGCTACGTTGTCGTGCTATACGGTTCGTTGGCAATGACGGGCGAGGGGCACGGCACCGATAGGGCAGTGAAACGCGTTTTCGGCGAAAGGACCGTGCAAATAATTTTTGACAAAACATCACCGTGTATTCACCCCAACACAATGGATTTTGTTGCTTTCTGCGACGAAAAGGAAGTTGCACGAGAACAATATTTTAGCATTGGTGGCGGAGAAATTGTTTTGGCGGGCGAAAAATTGACAGAACAAAAGGACGTTTATCCCCACAACAGTTTTGCTCAAATAAAATCGTTTTGCCAGCAAAATAGCCTTACGTTGTGGCAATATGTCGTCCGTTTCGAAGGTGAAAGCATCTTGAATTTTGCCTTGGACGTTTGGCAAACCATGAAAAACGTCGTTGCCGAAGGCTTGCAAAAGGATGGCGTTTTGCCCGGTGGCTTGAACGTTGCAAGGCGTGCAAAGCAACTGTTTTGCGACCCCAACAAGCGTGCCACCGCCCAGTCGGAAAAAGATCGGCTTGTTGCTGCCTATGCTTTTGCAGTTGGCGAACAAAATGCTTCCGGTTGCGAAATTGTCACCGCACCCACCTGTGGGGCGTCGGGCGTCGTGCCTGCATCCTTTTTGTTTTTCCAACAGGAAAGTGGCTGCCAAGACGAACAAATTGCCAAAGCGCTTTTGGTTGCCGGCATAGTGGGCAATCTTGTAAAAACCAACGCATCCATTTCCGGCGCAGAATGTGGCTGCCAGGCAGAAGTAGGCACAGCTTGTGCAATGGCCGCCGCCGGCTTGGCATTTCTAAGCGGAATGGATTTAGAAGAAACGGAATATAGCGCCGAAGTGGCACTAGAACATCACTTGGGGCTAACTTGCGACCCCGTTTGCGGTTTGGTGCAAATTCCCTGCATCGAGCGCAACGCCGTTGGTGCGATGCGCGCTATAAACGCTGTAAGTTTGGCAAGTTTTTTGACAGATACTCGCAAAATATCGCTAGATACCGTCATCAAGGCTATGTACGAAACAGGCTTGGATATTTCCGAAAACTATCGCGAGACGGCCAACGGCGGTTTGGCAAAATTGTATAAATCTTCCTGAGGTACAAAATGAATAAATACTCTGGTCTTGTTGCCGTTTTCGATTTGGACGGCACCTTGCTCGACACGCTAGACGACCTTACGGATAGCGTAAACTATGCAATGCAAACTTTGCACCTGCCATTGCACACACGGCAAAGCGTGCGCGATAAAATCGGCAGCGGAGTTTCGGTGCTTATAACCCGCGTGCTGGGAGTGCAAAACGCAAGTTTGCACAATCAGGCGCTGCAACTGCAACGAACCTACTATTCGTTGCACAGTCAGGATAAAACTCACCCTTACCCGGGCATTGTGGAACAGTTGCACCTTTTGCAAAGCGAGGGCATAAAAATAGTGGTGCACACCAACAAAGACGAAGCCGTTGCCACAAAACTTTGTGCAAAAATTTTCGGTGACGCAGTTGATTGTGTTTGCGGCACGGTGGACGACAGCGCCGTCAAGCCCAATGCACAGCGGCTAACAGAACTGTTGCAAAACTTGCATTGCACAAAAGCGGTGTATTGTGGCGACAGCGACGTAGATATTGCCACTGCAAAAAACGCCAGCATCCCGTGCATATCCGTCACGTGGGGGTTCCGCGACAAAGAATTTTTGCGCGAAAACGGCGCAACACACTTTGCCGAAACGCCTGCGCAGGCGGCGCAAATGGTTTTGCAAACGCTAAAAACAAAAAAATAAGGCTGTAGCAGGGGTCTGCTACAGCCTTTTATCAAGGCTGACGAGGAGATTAAAAATAAAAACACAAAAGAGGGTTTTGCCTTGATGCGCAAATTATATCGCCGCTTGCTTGAAAAAATCTTAAAAAATGTCACATTTTGCGCTTTTTGGTGGATAATTGTTGCAAATTGTTGCCATTCAGTTAGATTTAAGAGATTTTTGCTATATTTAAGTGACAAAAGCAACAGTTGCTTTTATGCTTGTGTTATGTTATATTTATCTTGTGAGGTTTCTCGCGCAAGGAGAGTAGAATGAAAGTACTTATCGTAGACGACGAAGTTAAACTTGCCGACGTTCTAGGTGAAATAATGCGCCGCAACAAAATTGTTGCCGACGTGGTGTACGACGGCGAAGACGGCTATTTCTATGCAAAAAAAGGCGATTACGACGTTGTTGTTTTGGACGTTATGATGCCGGGCATGGATGGCTTTGAGGTTGTGCGCAAACTGCGCGAAGTTAAGTGCAACGTTCCCGTTCTTATGCTAACGGCCAAGGACGAAGTTGCCAGCCGTGTTAAGGGACTTGATTGCGGCGCCGACGACTACCTAACAAAGCCCTTTGCCACCGAAGAACTGCTTGCCCGGGTGCGTGCGTTGGCTCGCCGCCAAACGGAAATTGTCTACGACACAATTTCCTACTGCGATGTTGTTTTGAACACCGCCAACTACACCTTGTCTTGCGGAGAAAAAAGCGTTTCGCTAGGTGCCAAGGAATACGAAATTATGCGTTTGCTAATTTCCAACCCCACGCAAGTTATCAGCAAAGATAGCATCATTTCCAAAATTTGGGGGCTAGATTCCGACATAACAGAAAACAACGTGGAAGCATATATGTCCTTTTTGCGCAAAAAACTGTTTTTTGTGGGAAGCAAACTTACCATTTCCACAAAACGGCTTTTGGGATACTTTTTGGAGAATCAACAGTGATACACAGTCTGCGAAAAAGAATAGTTGCCATAAACGTGGTGGTGGCAGGCTTGGTGCTACTAGTGGCCATAATGATGATTTTCATGGTGGGCTATTCCCGAATCAACTCCGAGCGCGATAACCGTCTTAAATTTGCACTGGAATACGACCCTTTCACGGCGGAAATTCCCTTTGAAGAAAACGCTATTTTCGAAGACGTTGCCCTTGTGTGCTACAACGTGGCCACCGGCAAAGTGGAGCGTTGGTTTTTGGGTGCAAACTTTGGCATCGACAAGGAATATTTGGAAGAACACATCGATTCCATTGTTGAAAGCAAAGCGGAAATGGGCTTTGTGAGTGGCTACGTTCGCTACGTAAAAGCAGAAGAAGGCTCTATCGTGCGCATTTCCTTCAACAACTTTGTTTCGCGCAACAACAGTTTGGTGCCCTATTTCGTATCTGCTTTGGCTTCGCTGTTCGTTGGCGTTTCATGCTATTTGTTCATCAGCATTTTCCTTGCCAAAATAGCCATAAAACCTGCCGAAGACAGTTGGAAAAAGCAACGCCAATTTGTTGCCGACGCCTCGCACGAACTAAAAACGCCCCTTTCGGTAATTATGGCCAACATCGACATCATGGCGGAGCACCCCGACAAAACGGTGCAAAGCCAAATGCAATGGCTCGAAAACAGCAAGGCCGAAGCTCAACGCATGGCCGGTTTGGTTGCCGATTTGCTGTTTTTGGCCAAAAACGACGATGGTGTGCAAGTGGAACTTAGCGACACAAACCTTTCCGAAGCCGTTGGCGCAATCGTGCTAAGCCACGATGCGATTTTCTACGAAAACGGCAAGGAATTTTCCTACGACGTTCAAAGTGATTTGCACGTGGAAGGCAACAACGGTCAGTTGAAGCAGCTTGTAACCATTTTGCTAGATAACGCCAACAAGTATTCCGAGGGCAGTGGCAACATTCACCTGCGCCTTTGTGGCAACGGACGGCACGCCGTGCTTTCGGTAAGCAACAATTGTGCCTCTCTTTCCAAAGACCAACTGCAACACTTGTTCGATCGTTTCTACACAATCGATCCGTCCCGCAACAAAAGCAACGGCGGCAACGGCTTGGGGCTTTCAATTGCCAAAACCATTTGCGAAACGCATCGTGGTTCCATTGTTGCCAGTTACGAAAACGGCAGCATAACTTTCACGGCAACGCTACCATTGCAAAAAGGTTCTAAGCGCAAGCAAACGACAAACTAACAGAAAAATCACATACGTATGCAAAAAATCCGAAATTTTCTCACGTTTTCGGATTTTTTTGTTGCTAATTGCAAACAAACAGCGATATTTTTGCCACGTGTTTTGGCAAATTGTTGTGCGCCACATGGTTGTGCAGTGGTTTTCCAAATTGGTTTGGCGTTGGTTGGAAATAAAAAATGTGTGTGTGGGGGGGGGTAGGCGTTGTATGTGAAAAAAATAGCCGAAAGGTCGCTAAGTATTTTGTCAAAGACAAATCAAGTTCAATTATGTTTCAAAATTTCTCGGCCAAATGCTTTTCGGCCGGAGAAAATGCAAAGCATAAACAGCCAAGCATACGGCTTTTGGGGCTTGCGTCTTGTGGAACGTTGCAACGCTTGCCACAAGTGTTTTTGCGTTTGCGTTTTGCATGTTTTTGTTTTTGTATAAAATGCAAACTCACAACGCAAAACGCCGTTTTTTCGCGCCGCTATTTCAGTGCAAAGCATTGACACTTTTCGTTTATATGCTATAATAAAATAATACTGCGAAATTTGTCGAGCGTTTGCAACTTTTTGCAACGTATCAACGTTTTCGCGCTGTAAAACTAGTTTTTCGAGGAATATAGCTATGCAAAAAACGCGGTTAAAAATCGTACTGTCTTTGTTGCTAGTAATGGTGCTGACGGTTTGTTCGGCAGCTGTTATCCTTCCTTCCGTTGTGCCTAGCGCAGTGGCGCAGGCTGCAGGCAACGCATGGGACTATAACGGCACTTACTACGACAATCTAAACGAAAATTTGGAAGGCGCTGCTTTCCGCACTCAACTTGCCAAGTTGATAACGGATACGCACAACACAAGTGCCAACAGTTACTCCAAACTTACATCCCAATTCAACATAACCGATGCCAATCCGGAAACAGGCAAGGGCATGTTGTTTTTCTACACGGGAACGCAAGTTAGCAGTTATGGCGGTAGCACAGCCAACCGCGAACACGTTTGGCCCAAGGATGGTGGCAGAGCTTTTCCTGAAAAAAGCGGTCCCGGTTGCGACTTGCAACATCTGCGTCCTACCGATACTAACCTAAACTCTACTCGCGGCAACAAAAGTTTCGACGAACTTCCCACTTCCGCAAGCGTTGTTAAAGAAAACGGTTCCACGTCCTATGGCAAAACAGCCGACGAACTTTGCTACACAAGTGGCAATTTCTTCTATCCCGCAAAAGGCTATCGTGGAGCAACAGCAAGAATTTTGATGTACGTTCAAACCCGTTGGGGCGACGAATATCAATTGAAATTTGTCGATTCTGCCGGCAATTGCAAAACGATTGGCAAAATTTCCACACTGTTGAAGTGGCACTTGGAAGAACCGCCCACAGCGTCGGAAATTTATCGCAACCAAAAAGCATACGAAATTCAAGGCAACCGCAACCCGTTCATCGACCATCCCGAATATGCAACAAAAATCTATTGCAACGATGGCAACAGCTACAACGCTGCTCTAAAAAGAGTTGTGGAACAAGTGGGCGACCCCTACAACAACACTCAACCGCTGGTAAGCCTTTCTTTCCAAGAAACCACGCTAAACCTTGCTGCCGGTGCTACGGCAACTTTGACGGTTGTTGCAAACCCCACTAATGCCAAGAAAAACCTAACGTGGACGTCTTCTAACGCAAACGTTGCCACCGTTTCTAACGGCGTTGTCACTGCTGTTGCAAGTGGCACGGCAACCATCACCGCAACGGATAAAGATACCGGCCTTTCCGCAACGGCAACGGTAACGGTAAAGCAAGCGACGGGCATTTCCATTGCAGGCACACTTACCAAAACCGAATATTTGGCGGGCAACAGTTTTTCGCCGGCCGGCCTAACGGTAAGCATAACGTATAGTGACGGCACGACGGCCGTTGTAGAAAACAGCCAGTGTCAGTGGCTAGACGGCGTGACGGGAGCCACAAGACTTTCCGAGGGCACACAAACGGTTATTTGCAAATACGGCACTTTCGAAAAAACCATTTCCGGAATCACCGTTGCGGCAAACCCCAACCCCGATCCCGAACCGGATACCGTCGTTTCCATTGATTGCACGCAAAGTCCTTCCATTTCCGTAACCAAAGAAGGCTCCTACAAGGATTATAACGGCAACAACGCAACCGGCGGCGTTCAAAAAACGTTGACAGGCAACGGCATCACCGTCATCAACGATATTGGCACCAGCACCAGTGAAGTTACCACTCAATACGACAATGGTGGTAGCATTCGTTTCTATGCTGGAACGACGTTGACCATTCAATATCCTAGCATGACAAAAATTGTCATCACAACCGATGGCAGCAAAAACTTCAAGAACGATATTTCCATCAGCGGCGCAACGGTAGCAGTAGACGGAAAAACTCTCACAATTACTTTTGCCGAAGCAACCAACAGCGTAACGTTTGCACTCACCGCTCAAGTGCGTGTAACAAACATTTCCGTAACGGCAGGTAGTGGCAGCGGTTCCGATACACCCGACCCCGTAGTTACTGTCACTCTCAACAAAACGGTGCTTTCCCTAACGGCTG
>CAZFTO010000025.1:0-18089 GCA_964521735.1 uncultured Oscillospiraceae bacterium
GTGATGTACTTGCCGCCAAGGTTCAGGAAGTAGCCGTTCGTGGTAGCTTCAAGTTTGAAGTCTGCCGCTTCTGCAAAGTTTTCCGTCAACTTGATGTAGCTGCTGCTCATTTGTGCAGTTGCATAAAGAACTTTCTTTGCATTTGCTTGCCACAAAGCGAACTTATAAACGTTGCCTGCAACGGGGGTGGTAACAACAGAGTCAAGGTAGAGATCCTTCAAGGATTTTTGTCCGGAAACGTTGAACTTATAGTATTTGGTTGCAATCTCTCCGCCATAGCTGATTTTTGCAACAATTCTAACTGCGGTTTCTTTGGAAGCAGCAGTAACAATAAGTTTGCCGTCTTTGATGGACAAAATGTCTGCATAAGCTTCTTCAACTTCCCAAGCGATGGTTGCTTCTTTTTCTTGATAGGTGAATGTGGAAGCAAGTTCGTATTCGCCTGCATAAGCAGTTTGTTTGTTAAGGTTAAAATAGAAAGCGTCTGCAATGTCGTAAACGTCGATTGCTCTTACTCTAACGGTGAAGTCTTTGGAAGCGCGGCCAACAGTAACGGTAAGTTTAACTTCGGCAATGCCACTTTCGGGACGAACGGGTTTAGCAAGATAATCGGTTTCTCTTTCTTCAATAACGATGTTTTCTTTGTCGGAAGTCCAGGTAGCTGCAAAGCCGCCGGTCACTTCGCCCGTGGTAGCATCGGTTTGTCCGCCGATGATTTTGGGCAAAATGAATTCTTCGTCAACAGTCAATCCGTCTTGTGCCAAAATGTAGAGTTGCAAAATTTCATCTTCGGCACTTTCGCATGCTACGAATACGCCCAAAAGGGAAACGCAGATCATAGCAAGTGCAAGCACTATTGAAAGTTTCTTTTTCATTGTTTTTCTCCTTTAATATTATCTTAATTTGATGTCGGAATAATTTACTACGTTGATTTCGTGAGAATCTTTGACAAGTTGGAACCCTGCCACACTGAATCTGCGTCCCACCGTCAGCGCACTTGCTTGGCTAGCCGTTGCGTTAACTTTGAACGTGAACGTTATTGCTTCGCCTTTTGTTCCGTTAGACGTGCGTTGCGTTGCAGTTGCAACAATAGTGAGAGTGGATCCGTCCAAACTGGTGCTAACGACGGTTGCATCGGTATACAACGTTCTTGCATAGCGGAAGTTATAAGTCAAGTTGCTATCGAATGTAAGATAGTAGTCGTATTGTTTTTCCGTTGTGTATGCAGGATTGTTGGCGCCGAAAATTTCGTCGTAGGCAATGCCTGAAATTTGGAATTTGCCATAGTAGTTTTGCACGTTACCCACAATGCGATACAAGTGGCCAACTTCCATACGAGAGGAGGGACTGCTTGTATATGCGCAATATACGCTAAGCGCATAGGTTTTGCCCGTTTCGGGGTCGTATTGCGTGGCAGTGTAGGTGTGTGTTTGAGATTCGGAAATGTAGATACTGGTCAAACAAGCCACAAATTCCACTTTAGCACCAGAATCGGTTTCAGCAGTGTAGTATACGTCCGTGTTTTCCCAAAAATCTTTGATGGTCATTTCCACAGGTTCGGTTGAATACAAGGGATCTGCCAAGTCGGACCAGTTGCGCAACTTGATGGAGCGAGCAAACTTTTCGGCCTTATCCATATATTGAAAATATGGGTATGACGAGGTATTGATGGCCTTGCTTTCGGTATAGCCGTTTTCAATAAGTTCTAGGTTCAAGTTTTTGAATTCGGCATAATCGGCAGTTTTGTACCAAACGTAACCCAAATAACGGGTGCCGTAGCTGTCGTGAACAGCGGGCGTTGCAGTTGCTTCCAAAACGATTTCGGTTGCTTGGCTTAGTTGTTGCTTAACAAACAACGATGCGGCTTTGCCCCACTTTTCAATTTTTCCGGTGCTTTCCGGAGTGTCGATACAGTAGTAGCGAACGATAACAACGTTGCCTTGTGTAAGTTTGAAACGGGTTGTGTCACCATCGGTGTAGCCGTTTTCGTCAACTGTTGCAGAACCGATGCCGTCCGCCAGGAAGGATTTGCCTGCATACGATTTTGTTAGTTTCAAAGATTTTGTGATGTCATCGAAATGTTCGGTGTTATCGGCGACGGTGGGTCCACACGCGATGAGCCCTGTCGCCAAAACAACCAACATTAACGCAAGCACCACACATATTGCTTTTTTCATTTAGTGCTCCGATGCTTTGTTACTTTCAATAATTTGCTTATTTGCCGCCACAGTTGTTGTACGCGTCACGCAAAGCTTTTGCTGCGCCTTTTTCACCTTGCATAACGAAGATGAGTGCGTTACCAACTTGGGTACGAGCGGTAGAAGAACCTACGAATGCGGGAGAAGTGAAGAAACGGTCGGTCATGCTTCTTGCAACGCCTGCTGCTTTAGCAACGATGGTATCCCTTTCAAGGAATGTTGCGTAGGTTTCGTTTTGGTAAACGGAGTTACGGCTGGGGATGTATCCGGAAGCAATTGCGAATGCTGCTTGGAAAGTAGGATCGAGCAATTCTTTCATGAACAACCAGGTGTAAAGTTCCTTTTCGGTGGGGTTGGAAACTTCGTGTCCGCCGGAAAGCATAACGAGAGAAGGACCTTGAGAGATAGCAGAGTTATCCACAGAACCGTCGGCCAATCTGCTGCCGGGGATGGGTGCTACGCCCCATTCAAATTTGTCCGTTCCTTGGTGAGATGCACCGCCAGAGGAACCAACGCAGTAGATGATGCCGCCAGCTTCTGCGCCCATGGTGAACAAACCGGAGGTGTAGGAACCGTAGTCTTCTTGAGTGGTGAGCCAACCATCGTTCCAATAAGTATTCAACGTGTCAAGCCATTCTTGTTGGTCGCTGTCGTTGAACAAAAAGTGGTTGCTGCTATCAGCACTGGTGTAGCCCCAACCGTTTTGTTGGCACATGGTGATGAACCAGTTAGCTTCACTGTCATAGCCAAGAACGGTAGCTGTGGGATATTTTGCCTTGATGGTGGGGGCTTGATCCCAAATTTCATCCCAAGTGGTAGCGGGTTGCAATCCGCAAGCATCCAAAGCGGTCTTGTTGTAGTACAACAATTCGGTGGATTTTACGAACGGAAGGGTGAGCATATCGTTTGCAGAATATCCGTACACGTCGTAGTTACTGAAGTTGCGTGCATAACCTTCTTCATAGTAGCCGGTTACAAAGTCTGCCACTTCTGCTTCGGAATAACCTACTGCAACGCTGTTGCCATTGCCATCGGTAACGGTTTGCTTAGAGTTGATGTACTTGTTCAAGTTAACAACTTTTTCCGTTTGGATATATTGTGCAACGTGGTCTGCATAGCAATATGCAATGTCGGGTTGTTGCTTGCCTTGGAAGTCGGAAACGATCTTGTCTTTTACGTCGTCATATCCGCCGGGTTTTACGTGATTAACTTTCCATCCGGGATATTTTGCTTCAAACGCAGCAATGGCGTTGTCCGTGACAACTTGCAAATCTTGTCCTTGTGACGTATAAAGTACGATGGTGTGGTCGTAGTCGGTGGGATCCGAGCATGCAGCCAAAAGGGTTGCGGTGCAAGAAAGAACCAACACAAGCACAAGTATGCTTACAATAAGTTTTTTCATGTTTTTCTCCTTAAGATTATTTATACACTTGCCTTGCGACAAGTCGTACACAAAGTGATTGTTCGGGCAGGTTTTTAGCCCTTTGTTCCGCTTTTGGAAACGCCGTGCATGATGTATTTGCGGCAGCAAATAAACAATATGAACAACGGCATAGATACCATGCAAACGGCAGCCATTTTCAAAGTGGTTAGCGATTCGGAAGTGGAAAATGTTCCGTTATACAATACGCCGCCACGGTCGGTGAAGCCACGGGTTACCCAGTTTGTTACCATTTGCCAGCTTTCGTTGTTTACCAAGCGTGGCCAAATGTACGAGTTCCACGTGCCGATGAATTTCAACAGCGTGATGGAAACAAGGGTGGGAGCCGTTAGTGGCACCATTACTTTTATCAAATAGCCCATATCGGACAATCCGTCCACCTTGGCTGCTTGATACAGCGAGTTGGGTATTTGCATAAAGTTGTTGCGCAACAAGTAGATGTAGTAAACGCTCACAAGGAAAGGCACGATCATAACAGTGAACGTATCTTGCCATTGCCAGTGCGAAATGGTCACGTAGTTGGTGATGGTATACATTTCGCCGGGGATCATCATTGTTGCCAGCATCAAGCTGAACAACAAATCCTTGCCTTTGAAGTTCATTCTTGCAAGCGCATAGGCCGTTATGATTGTGACCACAACGCCGATGGTTGTGGATAGCAAACCTACAACCAACGTGTTGATAAGAATTTGCAAGAAGGAACCGTCACTTGCCTTTTGTGTTTGCGTTAGCACTGACGAATAGTTTTTCCATTGGAAAGTTTTGGGCCAGAAGGTGGGAACGGGTTCGCGATATTCAACTTCCGTTTTTATCGACGAAATAATCATCCAGTAGAAGGGCAAAAACGCAAGCACTGCGGCAATGGTCAGGAAAATGTATACAAACACGTTTTTGACGATTGTTGCCGTTTTTTGACGTTTTCTTGCGCGTTCTACGTCGAATTGCGTCAAAGGACGATCGAAAATTACCGAGTCGGAACGAACTGCCGAAACAGTGTGTCCTAGCACTTCGCCTTGAGCAGGAGCCGCTTCCGTTGCTTCAACAACAACGGTTTCTTCGGTGTTTTCAACAACTTGCGCTGTTTCTTGCGGAGTTACGATTTGATTTTGTTTGTTTTCGTTAGACATATCGCACCTCCTTAATAAGTCACGCGTTTTTTGCTGACGTGGCGATTGATCTGGGTGATAACCATGATAATCGCAAACAACAACAACGAACCAGCAAACGCATAGCCTGTGTGGCCATCGTTAATGTACTGATAGATGTATCCAACGACGGTGCCCATATCGTAGTCCTTGCCCATTTGTTCGCCGAAAATACCGACGATAGCGGAATATTGCTTCATGCCGCCCATTATGCCGGTAATTAACAAGTAGGAAATCATCGGGGAAATCATGGGAGCGGTGATCTTCCACAAAACGGTGGATTTGGATGCGCCGTCAATTTTGGCTGCGTCGTAGTACTGCTTGTTTACGCTTTGCAAAGAACTGAACAAAATCAAAATTTTGAAGGGCAAGCCCGACCAAATTTCATAAATGATAACTACCAAATATTTTGTCCAGGGAATAGACAAACTGTCGCTGATTTGCCAAGTGTACTTCGAGCCACCAACAATCCAGTTGATGGGTTCTATGCCGAACAGCCCCAGGAAGTTGTTGAACAAACCTACGCTTTGGTTGCTGGAAACGGTGCCGACAACTTCGAAGAAGGTAAGGAACACTGCGCCCATTGCCAACGAGTTGGTCAAATACGGCAGGAACAAAACCGTTTGGTATGCCTTTTGCAAAGGCTTGATGGAGTTTAGCGCCACGGAAATGAGCAACGCTAGCAACGTGGAAACAGGAACGGAAACCAACGTGAATATGGTTGTGTTAAGCAAGCATTGACCAAAGCTGGCACCGCCTGTACCCGTATCGCCCTTGAGCACGCGAATGAAGGATTCGAACCCCCAACCGTCGTAGTTGCCCTTTATGGCGTCATAGTTTTGTCTGAATGCGCCAACAAATGCGTTAATGATGGGATAGAACGTGAAGATGCACATCAAAAGGACTGCGGGCAACACGAACAACCAACCGGATTGAGAACGCACGAAACGGCGAACTTGTTCGCCCCTCGACAATCTTGGGCCTGCCAACAAGGGAGCGGCTTCTGCCTGGGCGGCAGGTTGCACCACTTCGCCTTGAACTTCGGCAAGACTTTCGACGTCGCTAGGCAAATTGTTTACTTTTTTTGCCATTACAAAATCCTCTCTTCTGTTTCTGCGTTAAACAAGAAAACCTTGTTGGGTTTGAGGTTGAATTTGAATTTGCCGCTGTCGCCGGGAAGCTTCACGTCGGAATCGACAATGGAGCGAACGGTGGGCTTTTGCGAAGACGGGTGAGTGGAAACGATGGATTTATCTCTGCCCATAACTTCAATTCTTTCAACGTCCAGCGTGAACACGCCTTTTGCACTATAGATGAAACCTTCGGGACGAATACCAACGAAAACATCTTGATCGGCAACGTCGGCTTTCATAATTGCTTCATCGCCGATAAACACCTTGCCGCCTTCCACTTTGCCGCGGAAAATGTTGATGGGAGGAGTTCCCAAAAAGTTTGCAACAAACAGGTTTGCAGGGTTATCGTAGATGCCTTGCGGCTCACCGATTTGTTGAACAACACCAAGTTTCATAACAACCATAATGTCGCAAATGGACATTGCTTCTTCTTGGTCGTGCGTTACGAATACGGTGGTGATGCCGGTTTCGCGCTGAATACGCTTAATTTCTTCACGGGTTTGCAAACGCAAACGAGCATCCAAGTTGGAAAGAGGTTCGTCCAACAGCAAAACGTTGGGCATTTTTACCAACGCGCGAGCAATTGCAACACGTTGTTGTTGACCACCGGAAAGTTCGTTGGGTTTTCTGCCCATCAATTCTTCAATTTGAACTAGGCGAGCAGCATCCAATGCTCTTGCTTTAGCTTCTTCCTTGGGCAAACGCATGTTCACAAGGGGGAACATGATGTTTTGTTCCACCGTCATGTGCGGATACAACGCGTAGTTTTGGAAAACAAGGCCGATGCCGCGGCGTTCTGCGGCCAACGTGGTTACATCTTGTTCATCAAACAAGATTGCGCCGGACGTGGGGGATTCCAAGCCGGAGAGCATAAACAACGTTGTGGATTTTCCGCAACCGGAAGGCCCCAAAAGACCAACGAGTTTCCCGGAAGGAATTTCGATGGACATGTCGTTTACTGCAACGACGGGATCGCCGCCCTTGACTCTGCTGGGGAATACTTTTGTTAGGTTTTGAATAGAAATTTTCATAAGCGTTTTTCCTCTCGCTTTATTATTTTTACTTTTAGTGCCATCTGGTAGCCTTGCACCACCAATCTTTCCGGCAGGTTTTGCATTGCATAAAGTTCTTTATCCGTATCCACCCACATATTGACGTAGGTGCCGGCTTTGATGCGCTGCGTATCGGTGTAGTTTTGTTCCTTCATCAAAGTGAAGGTTGCTTCTTCGCCCTTTTCGTTGTTGTAGCGAATTTGCACGCTTTGAGAAAAATCTTGCAAGTCGGAAACATCCAACACCAATGTCACTTTGCTGTAGTAGTCGTTGCCGAAAACTTCCGAACGGTTGGGTTCTTTGCGGCTGAACTTGACTTTGAACACCTTGACGAACAACCAACGGAAGAAACGAATCACGTAGTGCGGGCCGATTAGCAAATCTCCCAACAAATAAACCGCCACGAAGTAGCAAACAACAATCACTGTGGCTTGTTTATCCGCACGACTGTTGGCCACGTTCATAGATTGCGCCTTGTAGTGGGAACTTTTTTGCAGCATTTCCGTGCGCAGTCGTTCTAGCGTTTCGCTTTCCGCACCGGAGTTGTATTGCTCAACGTAGGTATCTACGTCCTGAAAGAAAGTTTCACTAAACGACAAATCCAAGTTGATGCAAACAAACTCGTTGCCGTCCTTATCCACCAACTTCAATTGCTTTATGGAGTGATAGGTGGGTTCGTCCAATTCCACAAAAAACAAACCGTATTGCGCGTGTGTGGAACAGGTATCTTTTGTTCCGTCGCCGTCAGAATCGTAGTCGAGAATGGAAATTCTTCTGGAAACGCCGTAGCCATCCAACACCACCATTCGTGAACGGTTGGTGCCCGTTCCGCTAACCAAATAGTTGCCTGCCGTGCCGTATACAAAACCGGCGTAGGATTTGTGCAATTTGGTTACCGTTGCAGAGTTTTCTTCACCATCGGATTTTTCTTCGAACAACGGTGTGATGGAACTGAACAACACTATGCCGCCGCCGCTTTCGAACTGCTGCTCGAACACGATTTCATCGTCGAAATAATTTACTGATAGTTGCATTGCTTCGGTATAGTTGCCGCAAGACAACGCATCGTTCACCGCTTCCAATGCCGCATCCATGGTTAGGATATACGGCAAAAAAAGCGCGAGCAGTATTCCGAGGGAGAACATGAACAGGTAGTAGACGACTTGCGCGAATGACTTACCTTTTTTCATAAGCTATTCGTTTGTCGCTTCCTGCGAACCATCGCTTGCAGAATCAACTTCCGCTTGTTGCGTCGATTTTTCACTGTTTGTTTTTTTGTTTACCTTGAATGCTTCTTCACGCTTTCTCAAATTTTCGCGTTGTTCTTTGTATTGTTTTTTGTTAAGAACGGGAATGAGAAAATACACCCCGACAATAGCCGCAATAAGAGAAGCACAAACAATAAAAAATACAACGTCTACGGTTTTTAATTCGTTGAGTGCACCCAACAAATTGATCAAATAATTTGACATATCTATCTCCTTATTTCGGATTTATCAAAACTTACGATAACAAACAAAAATGCCGCACGCCTAATTTGAAATATTCCATTGCAAACCACACCACACAGCACTTACCAAATATATTTTTACGCCTTTTGCCCGTTACCGGCCCAAAAGCAACTAGATTTTTAACAAAAGGGCATAAAAACGACATACGCCCCATTTCCCATCAATGATTATACCATTTACGCGCCAAAAAAGCAATAGCATTTAGAGAAATAATTGTGCCTTAATTTTCGTTTTTGACGACACTCGCAAATGGCACGCAGTGCGCCTTGCGCTAGTTGTAATACTCGCTTTCACTAAGCACGCACAAATCTTCCAGGCCGCGATAGTATTCGGCATAATCCATGCCGTAGCCCACCACGAATTTATCGGGAACTTCAAAGCAAACATAGTCCACGTCTACTTGCACTTTGCGGCGCGAAGGTTTGGACAAAAAGGATGCAACCTTGATGCTTTTTGCGTTTTTTGCGCGGAAAATTTCTTTCACGCCGGCAAGGGTAACGCCCGTATCAACAATGTCTTCCACAATAAGCACGTTGCGCCCCGAGCAATCGGAAGAAATATCCTTTCGCACCGTGATTTTGCCGCTGGACGTCGTGGAATTGCCATAGCTAGAAACGGAAATGAAATCCACTTGGCAATCGCACGACATTTCGCGCGTCAAATCGGCAAGAAAAACCCATGCGCCCTTCAAGACGCCCACCACAAGGGGGTCTTTGCCGGCAAAGTCGGCGGAAATTTGCGCAGCAACCTGCTTTATGCGCTGGCGAATTTCTTCCGCAGAAAACAAAACTTCACTTATTTTTTCGTTAACTTTCATCTAGTCTGTTTCTCCCAGCATCTTTATTCCGCACGCGGTGGAATTTTGATCCACCTTGACGGAATCGGCAATTTCTACGCCGCAAATTGCCAAAACGTTGCTACCATCGGCCACCAGTAACAAACTGTCGCGCAAGCGGGCGGGTATTTTTTTGTCGATAAGGTATCTGTTTAGCGGTTTTGTGCCGCCACCGCCGAATTTTGTGAACACGTCCCCCTGTCGGCGAGTGCGGAACACTGCCGTTTGCGGAACTTTTGCCACGTCAATTCTCAATCCGTCGGTTATTTCTTCGGAAACGGCAACTTTGCCAACCGGGGTTTGCACCACGCCCTTGGCAAAAGAAATTTCAAACTGAAAACTTGGCTCCGTGCCGTTTTTCATAATGGTTATTTTGTTATATTCGTTGACGGCAACCAAATTGAAGGGCAACGACACCTTTTTGCCGCCGTCGTTTTGTGCCAAAGCTAAAATGGCTTCGTAGTGCGATTTTTCCACGTCGTACCAAACGTTTAGGCGAGCAAACACCTTTTTCAGCACCCTGTACGCAATGGGGCCCACCTGCAACAAGTCGATGGGGATTTCCGCACGACGGCCGTAAAATTTAACGGTGGAAACATCCGCCAACCCTTCCAAATAGGCATTGTCTTCGGCAATGTTTTCGGCAAAACGAGTGATGTTGGATTGCACGTTTTCGTTAAGTTGCGCCAAAAGGGGAATAACTTTGTGACGCAAGAAGTTGCGTGTATATTTGGTTTGACTGTTTGTTGCGTCATAGACGTGCGGCACACCGTTTTCTTCGGCGTAGCGTTCGATATCGGCACGGGAAAGGTGCAAAAGAGGACGTAAAAACTTGCCGTTGGTACGACGAATACCCTCAACACCGTTGGCACCACTTCCACGAATAACGTGCATAAGCACCGTTTCGGCGTTGTCGTCGGCGTGATGCGCCGTGCAAACCCAATCTACTTCCAGCGAATTAAGCACACCTTGCCTAAGCACGCGAGCGCCCGTTTCTTCGGAAACTTTCATGGCGGCGCAATAGGTGGGAACGTCCACGTTGAATGTTTTGCACACCACTTTAAATTTTTTGCAGTAGTTAGCAACAAACTTGCAATCGTCGGAAGCTTCTTTGCGCAAATTGTGATTGACCGTCACCACGAAAAAGTCCGGACGAGGACTGGCCGTTGCAAACATGTGCAACATAACCATGGAATCCACGCCGCCGGAAACGGCCAACGCATATTTTTTTGTCAAATCCAAATCTAGCATTTGTTTTTCCTTGGGACTAGAGCAGTCCGTGTTGTTTAAGACAGTTGCAAAGTTCCACAAATTGCAATGTGGAAAGTTCTTCGCCACGGCAAGTGGGCAACAAGTTGCAACTGTTCAAAATGCTTTCAGCAGTGGCCTTATCCGTTTTGAAACCCACAGCCAAGTTGTTGGCCAGCGTTTTTCTGCGCATTGCAAACGCGGCTTTAACTGTTTTGCGAAACGCCGCCGCATCTTCAATGGCAAATTTACCCCTGTTAAGCGTTATTTTTACAACGGCGCTATCCACGTTTGGTTGCGGATAGAACAATTGACGAGGCAAAATGCGGGTTATTTCCACGTCGGCGACAGAATCTACCGCCACGGTTATTGCACCGTATTGCTTAGTGGCAGGTTTTGCAACCAAACGTTCGGCCACTTCCTTTTGAATAGTAAGTGTCAGCGAAACAACCTTTTTGCCCTCTTCGATAAACTTCATTAGTAGCGGCGTTGTTATGTAGTAGGGGATGTTCGCCACCACCGAATATTCTTCGCCGCACAATTTTTCTATTTCTTCCGTGGTGTATTTCATCACGTCGCCCATAACCAGTTGCACGTTGGGGCAATCCGCCAAAGTTACGGCTAGCACGTTTTTAAGGTTTTTGTCAATTTCGAAAGCAACAACCTTTTGTGCGTGGCGGGAAAGCACTCGTGTAAGCGTGCCTGCGCCGGCGCCAATTTCCAACACGGTGGGTGCGCAATCGGCATCCTGTGCAATTTGGTTTAGCAAATGCTCGTCGGTTAGGAAGTTTTGCCCGAATTGCTTGTTGAAACGAAACTCGTTTTCTTTTAGAATTTGTTTTACGTCCATATCACGACACCTTTTGGTATACTTCCACAAAGTCCTGCACCGTCCACAGTTGCGGCACGGGATAAAGCGGATTTGCTTCCTTTTCTGCATGCGTGGCCAGTTCGACAAAATCTTGCGGCAAAATTATGCCACGAAGATTATCCGGCACGTTTAGCGTTTTGTTTAGATTGCGAATGGCTTCGATAAATTTTTTTGCGGCCACTTCGTTGCTATCGCTTTGTTCGGCAACCGTCAAACGTCCCAGTTTGGCAAGTTTTTTCCACGCCGATTTGCCGAATTTTTCCAACACTGCCGGCAAAAGCACTGCGTTTGCTAGGCCGTGAGCCACGCCGTATTTGCCGCCCAACGAATGGGCTAGCGCGTGAACATATCCCACGTAGGCGCGAGTGAACGCCAGCCCTGCCAAATAGGCGGCTTTTTGCATATTAGCGCGCGCCTCAAGGTTTTGTCCGTCGAAAGTTGCCGTTTGCAAGTTTTCGAACACCAACTTCACAGCCTCTTCCGCCTGCCGTTTTGTTGCTTTTGTATTGGAACGACCGATATACGCTTCCACCGCGTGTGTTAGCGCATCCATGCCGGTTGTTGCCGTCAAAAACGCAGGAAGTCCAACCGTCAAAAGCGGATCCAACACGGCGAAATGCGGAATAAGCGAAAAATCGTTTATGGCGTACTTGTCGTGGTTTTTGTCGTCGGTGATAACAGCGGCAACTGTACATTCGCTACCAGTGCCGGCCGTTGTGGGAACGGCAAAAAAGGGCGGCAATTTTTTGCGCACTTTTAGCAAACCTTTTAGCTGGTTAACCGTTTTGCGCGGACGAACCACCCGTGCGCCTATGCCCTTGGCGCAATCCATTGCAGAACCGCCGCCAAAAGCCAAAATTCCGTTGCATTTGTTTTGCAAATAAACACAAAGTCCTTCTTCCACCTGCGTTACGGTTGGGTTAGGCAAAACGCCGTCGTACACGGCATATTGCAACTTTTCTTCCGCATTTTGAAAAAAACCGTCCAGAGCATGGCGCTCCAAAGCGGCTTTGTCGCACACAATCAACGGGCGTGTTACCCCGTGTTGCGCAAGAAAATTGACGGCGGAGGCAAAACTGCCTTCACCTTGCAAAAGTTGCGGTTGCCTCCACGGCATGGCGGACATGCCGATACGCATAACTCCTTGATAGAATCTGCACCAAGTTTTTTTGAATACGTTCATGTTTTTCACCGTGCAATTTGCAATTTTTTTACACATTATACAACAAATTGCAACCGTTGTAAAGCAAGTTGCTAAACACAACTTTTCGCTAGGGTGAAAGTTTTTTGCGACGGCGGCCAAAACTGCTCGCAACGTCCGCTTCAACTTGCCAAAACGTAACGTGGCTCTCGCAAGTTTGTTGCGTTTGCAATAAACTTGCGTCTTCGATTTTCATTAACGTTTTTCTCCTTTTGGTGGTTGCAATTTGTTGCAGCTGGCAAGCTGATTAAATACACTCCACCCAAGGGGACACCACACAGGCAAATGATTTTATGCATCACCGCTCCGTGCGGTGGTTTTCAAAAAAGGTTCTATAATAAATGTTGGCGGGGTAAAATTATGGTGCGAATACACACTCGACGTTTAACACAACAACATTAAAACTGTTGTGTTTCGGGACAAAACTTTCTTTGCTACAACGCTTGACGTGCAACAAAAAAATAAGCTTGGCAACGCACCAAACTTATTTTGTGTTTTTGTTGTTATATAGGCAGTTGCCGTTGCTACTAGTTGCAACAAACTGCTTTTTAAAATACAAACGTCTCTTTGCTTCGTTGCAATCACAGTTGGCCAAGCAATTCTTCGCGCAAAGCAGCAAATTCTTCGCTGTCTTTATCCGTTCTGGCGTTGGCTTCAACAATTTTGGTTTGTAATTCGCGGGTGAGTTTGTAGCGGAAGGCAATGATGCAAGCAATAAGCATAATTGCAATGGGCAACGCCAAAAAGCAAAGTTGAATGGCTGTTTGTGCTGCGGGCGTTTGAGATAGCGGCATAAGCTGAACATTGCCGTTGCCAACGGTTGCTTTGAATTGTTCCAGTTGATAAATGACGCCTTCAATTTCGATGGTGCCCAAACCGCTGCTAAGCGCGGCGTTGTATGCATCCAGTTCCACGTACTTTGTTTCCACGTAGCCGGTCAATCCGATAATCAACGGCGGCAATGCCAAACCAATTGCTTGTGCCGTGGTGTTCAAAAAGTTGGTAAGTCCAGAAAACGCCCCTTCGGTGCGCTCACCAAAATACAATTCGCCAACGTCGCACACGTCGCCGAAACTGCTGTGCGGCACAAAAACCGTTCCGCCTATGCCAATGCCCAACAGCAATCCGCACACGATAAGCAACCAGTTGGGGGCGCCGCCAACAGAATTCACCACGTTTTTGATAATTTCGTTGCCGTTTTTATCGGTGGTGATTTGCATGATGATTTCGCAACCCTTTTCTTTGGGTAGTGCAAACATCAAAGCAACCACCACAATCCAAATGCCTGCGCCCGTCAAATAGGCAAAACGTTTAGATTTTTTCTTGATCAACTTCAAATAGAGCGGCAACGCAATTGCTTGCGCCACAAACATCATTGCTGCGGCAACCGTGGCAATGGGGAAGCGGGTTCCTTGCCCCAAAGTCACTGCCTTGTAGGATTCGGAACGAAGGAAGAAATCGCAAAAGATAAAGAAGAAACTCGACATCATCGCCATGGCCATGGAAGTGCACATTTGCATTCCCAAATATTGACGATAGGTTTTCACTTTTAGCGGACGCACAAAATCCTTAAAGCGGAATTTGTTCTTTACGGACGGCGTAACTATTTGTTCGCAAGAGAAAATTGCCGCAATCAAAATGGAAACCATAAATATAACGCCAAACACCGATGCCATAATTATGTAGCACACACCGCCGTCTTCGGATGCTTTTTCCGGCGAAGCAATCATGCCGGGCACCGCAACGCAAATTGTGCTAGAAATAATGGAAAAAGCCAAACGAACGGCATTTGTATTGTTGCGTTCGTTGAAGTCGTCGGTCATTTCGCTTGCATGCGAATAGTAGGGAATAAGCACAAAACTTTGTGCAGTTGCGTAGAAAATGTATACCAGCACAACGAACACGCACTTAAGCGCAACGCTTTCGGTAACAATGTTCCACGGGAAGAACAGCAAAACCAGCCCAACCAAAACGGGGGCGGCAAAAACAAGCATAAACCACCTGCGCTTGCCAAACTTTCCGGGGGCTTTAGCATCGGTTATGCGCCCAATAAACGGGTCGACGATGCCGTCCCAAATTTTTGTAAGAAGCAAAATGGGCGTAAGATACACCATGGGTATGCCCACAACCAGTGTCAAAAAGGGCGTAAACAAAAAGTTGATAACGTTGAAGCTCCCGCCGCCGAAAATATCTCCGCAAGCAAAAGCCAACTTGTTGGAAAGCTTAACCTTTCCTTTTGTGGCCGCAGTTGAGTTGCTCATAGATACTCCTTTTTTCGCCACAAGATGCGTGGCGAACAAACTTTTGTGTTTGCAATTAAACGTTGAAACGGAACAACACCACGTCGCCGTCTTTAACTACGTAGTCTTTGCCTTCACTGCGCACTTTGCCGTGCTCTTTGGCCTGGTTGTAGCCGCCCATATCCAACATTGTTTGGTAATCCACAACTTCAGCGCGAATAAAGCCCTTTTCAAAATCGCTGTGAATTTTGCCGGCCGCTTGCGGCGCCTTTGTTCCTTCCTTCACTGTCCATGCGCGCGTTTCCTTCTCGCCCGCCGTCAAATAGCTAATAAGGTGCAACAACGAATAGCACTTTTTCACCAAGCGCGACAAGCCGCTTTCCGCTATGCCGTAGCTTTCCAAAAACATTTCTCTTTCGTCGGCATCCAGCTTGGAAAGTTCTTCTTCCACCTTGGCGCAGATAACAAGCGTTTCGGCGTTTTCCTGTTTGGCCTTGTTTTCCACCGCTTGCACAAAAGCATTGGTCGGTTTTCCCAAATCGTTTTCTGCAATGTTTGCGGCGTAGATAACGGGTTTAGAGGTGAGCAAAAACATTTCTTCTACCGATGCCCACTCTTCTTCGTCAAGTTCCATTGTGCGAACGGGCTTTTCGCTTTCCAAATGCGAAAGTATGCGTTGCAACAGTTCTGCCTCTATTTTATATTTTTTGTCGCCTGTTTTTTGCATGTTCACGGCTTTTGCCAAACGCGCGTTAACCGTTTCGATATCCGCCAAAATAAGTTCCAAATTTATCGTTTCCATGTCGGCAACGGGGTCGATTTTGTCGCTCACGTGCGTAACGTTGCTATCTTCAAAACAGCGCACCACGTGCACTATTGCATCCACTTCGCGAATGTGCGACAAAAACTTGTTGCCCAAACCTTCGCCGCGCGATGCTCCCTTAACAAGCCCTGCAATATCCACAAAGCGCAAATAGGTGGGCGTAATTTTTTTGCTGTCGTAAAGAGCGGCAAGCTTATCCAAACGCTCGTCGGGAACGGCCACCACACCCACGTTGGGCTCTATCGTGCAAAACGGATAGTTGGCTATTTCCGCACCGGCTTGCGTAATTGCATTAAAAAGAGTACTTTTGCCAACGTTTGGCAAACCCACTACACCTAGCTTCATTTGATACCTCGGTCTAAAAAACAAAAAAATTGCGTAAACTTTTGGCAGGATTGGTCTGCCAACGCTTATCAATCATTTTACTATACTTTTTTGCAAATGTAAACAAAAGAGGGGAAAATAAAACGCACGGGAAGGTGTTTGAACAAAAATGACAACGCTAGAAAGCATATTTTTGGGTTTATTGCAAGGTTTCACGGAATTTTTGCCCATTTCCAGCAGTGGACATTTGATGCTTGCACAAAAACTTTTCAACGTGGATGCCAACTTGTTTTTTGACGTTATGCTGCACGTAGGCACTCTGCTAGCGGTGGTGATAGTTTTGCGAAAAAGCCTGTGGCAAACCTTGCGCCACCCCATTGCCGACAAGCGGTTTTTTCTGCTTGTTGTGGCAAGCGTGCCCACCTTTGCCATTGCACTTGTGGTAAAACTGTTCGTTCCGGAAGGCCTTATGCAAAAACTTTTGCCCATTGGCTTTGCGCTGACGATGGTTTTGATTGTGCTTTCGCAAAAACTTTCCAAACCCACCATGCGACTAGGCCAAACACGCTGGCTACCCGCTTTTGTGACGGGCATTGCGCAGGGCGTTGCCGTTTTCCCCGGGCTTTCGCGCAGCGGAACGACAATTTCCGTTTTGAAATTTTTTGGCGTGAATGCTAGCGATGCGGCGGAATTTTCCTTTTTGCTTTCCGTGCTGGTTATTTTGGCAAGTGCCGCAGTGGAAACGTTGCAAACACTGCAAACCGGCGTGCAAGTGGATTGGCTTTGCGTTGCAATTGGCATGGCGGCGGCGTTCATTTCCGGCTTGGTATCCATAAAAACAGTGCTGCGCACCGTGCAAGGCAAAAGTTGGATTTGGTTTGCCCTCTATTTGATTGTGCCGCTGACGCTTTCGCTGATAACCCTTTGACAACTTGCAACAGGCACAGTTTTCCACAGCCTTTTTGAAAAATTGAAACGACGCAACGATTTTCCAAATGGCACGAATAAAACAGTAACCCAAAATGCGTTTGACGTCCCCGCCGTTTTGCGCAATTTTGTGTTAAAATATATTGAAAATTCATCAAAAAAGTGATATACTGTTTGTGCCACACAAATGAATAGAGTTTCAGGAATGAACAAACGATGGAGTAAGGTCTACTCTTCTTTTGTGATACTCCCATTATTGCAATTTGAAAAAATGCAAATTCCAAATGGGAGTGTTGGTTCATTTCTGTTTATTTGTGTGGCAACAAGGAGTTTGCGTTTTGGTGCGTTAACTTCGGTTGACGCACTTTTTTATTTTAAGGAGGAAAAGAAAATGAAAAAGAACTTATGTGTTATCCTTATGCTCGTGCTGTTGCTTTCCGTTGGCGCCCTTTGCGCTTGCGATTTGTTCCAGTGCAAGCACGAGTTTGGTGAATGGACGACAGTGAAAGATGCCACTTGCATAGCCGAAGGCTTGCGCAAACACGTTTGCACCAAGTGCGAAGCGGAAGAAACGGAGCCCATCGCAGCACTAGGACACACAGATGGCGACTGGACAACGGATAGCGAACCAACTTGCACCGCCAGCGGAAGCAAACATCAAGTTTGCTCAGTTTGCGGCAACACAATAAAAACAGAATCGATAGATGCAACAGGCCACGCCTATTCCGACACGGTTGTTCCACCCACGTGCACAACGCAAGGCTACACAACCCACACTTGCTATTGTGGCTATTCCTATGTGGATACCTACGTTGATGCCACCGGACACACGTTTGGCGAGTGGACTGTGACAACACAACCCACCTGCACACAAAAAGGCCAAAAACAAAGAACTTGTCCTTGCGGAGCAGTGGGAACGGAGCCCATCGCAGCACTAGGACACACAGAAGGCGCGTGGATGACGGATAGCGAACCAACTTGCACCGCCAGCGGAAGCAAACATCAAGTTTGCTCAGTTTGCGGCAACACAATAAAAACAGAATCAATAGATGCAACAGGCCACGCCTATTCCGACACGGTTGTTCCACCCACATGCACAGCACAAGGCTACACTTTGCACAAATGCCACTGTGGCGATAG
>CAZFTO010000026.1:0-17953 GCA_964521735.1 uncultured Oscillospiraceae bacterium
TAACGGCAACGGTTGGTTCCGTTTCCGCAACTTGCCAAGTAACCGTTTCGGCAAGTGGCACGGTAACACCCACACCTAACGGCAAAGAAGAATATCTTCAATCGGTCGTAGAAGTCCCCGCCGTTGGCACAGACTATAAATTTGCTTTGTGGCAAGGTGGCCTTTCCAAGGTGCTCTATGCGCAAGCCGAAATGGACGACAACTTTATAAAAACTACCGAGGATGCAAGTCAAGCGGCAATCATTCGTTTGGAAGCAATCGAACAAGGCTACTATTTGAATCTTGGTGGCAAGTATATCACACTCACAGGATCGTGGGGTGGCAAGTACGTTAAGGCGGCTGTTTCCTTGACCGATCAGGCAACAACAATATTCTACATTGGCGAAAACAACGAGTGGTACGCTTTTGCTTCGGCAAATGACAACGATGGAATTTCCCACACAGAAACTTTCTATTTGGGAACCTTCGGCACCTTCAACACAGTTAGTGCAAGTTCCACAAGTTATATTTCCGATACTTCCAAAATCGACGTTAGTCAATACGTTGCACGTTTGGTAGTTGTGGATAGCAGCAGTGGCACCGATACGCCCGACCCCGTAGTTACTGTCACTCTCAACAAAACGGTGCTTTCCCTAACGGCTGGCGGCAACGAAACACTTATTGCAACCGTTTCTAGCGGAGCAACCGTCACGTGGACTAGCAGCAACGAAGCCGTTGCAAAAGTTGATGCAAACGGCAAAGTTACGGCAATTGCAGCAGGCACGGCAACAATAACGGCAACGGTTGGTTCCGTTTCGACAACTTGCCAAGTAACCGTTTCGGCAAGCGGCACGGTAACACCCACGCCGAGCGAAGTAACAGAATTTGTCAATTTAGTGGCGCAAGCACAAAACGCCACAGGCAGAGAACAAAAGTTCAACGCCATAAAAGAAGCGCTTGCCAAATACAACACGCTTACGGATGCTCAAAAGAGCAGTGCGGCAACGGCTTATCAAACGTTGCAAGGCGAAATTACTTCCTATAACCAAGCTGTTTCCAACGAAAACGCACAACACTTGCAAGCCGTGCAAAATGCGGCAACCTATGCATCGGCAATATCTATTGGCTTTGTTGCATTGTTGGCACTTCTAAAAAGAAAATCGTTCTAGTGGAGGGTGAGTGAAATGAAAAAGATAATTATATTGTTAACCGTTATGCTTGCGCTCACTTTGCTACTTGGCGCATGTTTCGAACAAGACACTTTCGAGCAACTAAACAGTTTGCTAAAAAAAGACTATTCCAAAGTAGAACTAACCGTAGCAACAACCGTTGGCAGCGAAACGCTAACTAGCACAGTTGTCACAACAAAGGATGGCAAAAAAACAGTTGTCGACTACAATTTGAGTCAGTTTGCCACCTTCGAACAATCCATTCCCGAAAGCTACGTTGTGTCCACTGTCGGTAGCATTGTCGTTCAAGACGGCAAGGTTATTCAACAAAACGGCCAAGTTGCCAATATCACTGTGGAACAAGTCACAGCTCAATTCCATTTTGATGCTAGCTACTTCATTGCTGCACAATGGAACGGCGACGTGTTCTCTGCCAACGTTGGCAACGCAAAAGGCTTTTTCGGCGATGCAAACTTCAGCGGCACAGCCGCAAAAGTTACGGCAACAGTCTCCGACGGATTGAAAGACCTAAAGGTTACCTACGTTGCTGCCGATGGCACAAAAGTGCAACTAAGCTACGTCTTCACAAAATAACAACCCAAGCAAAAAACGCTTCATGGCAGCAGCCACGAAGCGTTTTTTTGTTGCAAAACCGTCGGCTTGCAGAGCGCTCTTTTTGAGACAAGTTTTTTGACGGAAAAAAGGCGTTTTGTTCAAAAAAATAGCCATCGTGCACAAGTTTCTGTGCAAATTCTATTTGCAATGCAGGCAAAGTTCTATCAGTTTTCCCGATATTTTTGCTTGTTTCAAAACGCTTTTTGTTACTTTTTGCGTTGCTTTTATCATCACCTCGCCCTGAAAATTCACAATGGTTTTATCCACCTTTCGGCCCACCAAAAAGGAAAAATCGCCGTAACTTTTGCGTATGCCGTAAATTTGCGCGGCGTGTCCGCTGCTTGCGTCAGCTTTCTTTTTGTTGCAATTTGGCGGCCGCCTTCTTGTTTTTCGTGGCGAATTTTGTTTTATAAGTATCACGTCACCCACGCACGATATTCTGCTTCTAGCGTATTCCACGCCGCCAGCCGTTATGCTTTTAAGCACGCCTTTGCCAGTGAAAGTGGCGTTTTGCATTTCGCCCAGTTTGTTGCCGTTTGTGCCAACAACTTCTTGTTGCAAAAACATTTCACGCCCCGTTTCCTCAACGCCTGCAACCAATTTTTTGCCGGAAATGCAAAAGCGATGTGCGCGTTCGTCGTCGTTTTGATATGTCTTTATTGCACAAACACGACTTTCGTTATTCCACAAAATTGCGCGAACTGTTGCTTCTCCATGAGGGGTGGTGGCCTTTTTCTGCATCAAAGTTAAAAAATCTAGCATGTTGTCGCCTCCTTTTATTCAAAAAATGCATCAACATTATTCCCAAACCTAACAAATTGGTGTATAATATGTTTGTATGTGCAGTTTGTTCACGCTATTATATGCGCAAACGGCATCAATTAACCTAAAATTACAAAAGGAGTGTGGATTATGGGTTGGTTTAGATCTCAAATGTGGAAAGTTTTGGAATGGAAGGACGATTCTAAGGATACAATCGTCTACCGTTTCGATATGCAAGGCAAAGAAATTATGAGTGGTTCACAGCTTACCGTGCGCGAATCGCAAGTGGCCGTTTTTGTTCATCAAGGCAAAATAGCCGACGTTTTCGGCCCCGGCCAATATAAACTCACCACCAAAAACTTGCCTATTTTGTCGGGCATTGGTGCAATTTGGTACCAAGGTGAAAGCCGTTTCAAGGCGGAATTGTATTTTGTCAATACAAAACAATTTGTTGATTGCAAATGGGGCACCAACAATCCCGTCACCATGCGCGATAAGGAGTTTGGTATTATTCGTATTCGCGCATTCGGCAACTATTCCTTCCGTGTTTCCGATGCGGCCGTGTTCTTGCGCGAAATTTTTGGTTCCAACGGCTTGTATGGCGTGGCGGATATTGAAGGCAACTTGCGCAACATTTTGGTTTCGCAAATGAGCGACACCGTTGCCGAAAGCGGCATTTCTGCGCTAGATATGGCCATGAATTATCAAGAGTTTGGTGATATGATTCGCAACAATGCGCAAGCAAAACTTGCCGAAATGGGCCTTACGCTTACCGATTTCAACGTTGTCAACATCAACTTCCCCGAAACTGTCGAAAAAGCTATTGACGAACGTTCAAGCTTGGGCATTTTGTCGGACAAAATGGGGTCCTACACGCAAAAGAAAGCAGCCGATGCTTTGGGCGATGCAGCCAAAAATCCCGGCGGCGCAGGTGCGTTTATGGGACTCGGCGTAGGTATGCAAGCCGGCGGCTTCGTCGGTTCGGCCTTTAACGGGGCAAATCAGGCAAAAGACGTTGAACAAGGCAAAAAATTCTGTCACGAATGTGGCGCAAAAGTAAACGCAAATTCTAAGTTCTGCCCCGAATGTGGCAACAAGTTGTCAGTTGGCAACGTTTGTCCGCACTGTGGCAAAAGCATTTCTGTCGGTTCAAAATTCTGTCCCGAATGTGGAGGCAAACTCAACTAGATGTCAAATTTCAAACAGCAAAACGTGACACAACACAAGTGTCCGAATTGCGGCGCAACGCTTGTTTTCGATGCTGAAAGCGGCAAATTGCGCTGTGAGCACTGCGAAGGCTTGGTTAACTTCGAAAAAAGCGATGCCGTTGTCGAAAGAGATTTTGAAGAGCTTGTAACCTTCAAAACTTGGAAGGACAGCGACGTTGCAACTTTTCGCTGCTCTAATTGCGGCGCGGTGGAAGTTGCTCCGAGAACGGCGTTGGCGACGTCCTGCCCCTATTGTTCGGCACCCGTTGTTATCGACGACGATGCTTTGGCGCTTGTAAAGCCGGATACGATCATTCCCTTTGAGTTTTCGCCCAATCAGGCGGCAGCTCAGTTAACGGCTTGGCGAAAAAAGAAAATTTTTGCGCCAAACAAGTTCCGCAAACACCTAAAAGCAGATAGCGTAAAGGGCGTTTACGTGCCCGCCTGGACTTTCGATGCTCAAACTTCATCGGCCTATAATGGCACTGTGGGTTACCGTCGCACACGCACGGTGCACAGAGATGGCAAAATTCATACGGAAACTTACACCGAGTGGAAGCGCGTTCACGGCGTAATTCCCGCATCCTTCGACGACGTAACAATTCGTGCCAACGAAAACGTTCCGCAACAATATTTCAAACAACTTCAACCTTTCCCTCAAAACAAATATATGGTTTTTGACGACGAGTATTTGGCTGGATATTTGGCCGATCACTACACGCTGGAACCGTTAGTTGCGTTTGAACAAGCAAAAAAAATTATGGAACAAGACATTCGCCGCATGATAGTGCATCAGCATCACGCCGATATGGAAGGCAATTTGAACGTAGATATGCAAGTTATCAGCAAATCGTTCAAATACGTGTTTGTTCCCGTCTATATTGCCGCAACGCGCTATAACAAAAAGATATATAATCAATATGTAAGCGGCATCTACCAAAACGACAAAAAACAAGTGCGTGTTTGTGGAAAATCCCCCGTTTCGCCGTGGAAAGTTTTGCTGGCCGTGGTACTAGGGGTTGGCGTCTTGGCAGCAATGGCCTATTTGGTGCTGCGAAGTGGCGCATTAGACGAGTTTACGCAGGCGTTTGGAACGATTTCACGAGGTTTTTTGCTTAGGTAGAGCAATATAAAGTTGTCAAATTGCTCAAAATATAGTAAAATTAAAGAAAAACAAGGAGAAACAGTCATGATCACTAAGGATATGAAAATTGTAGAAGTTCTTGAAGTAAAACCCGAAGCAGCACGCGTTTTTGGCAGCTACGGAATGGGTTGTATTCACTGCCTTTTGGCTCATCAAGAAACCGTCGAAGAAGCAGCCGCAGCTCACGGCGTAGACGTGGAAGAAATGCTCGCCCAACTCAACGCATAGTTGCTTGGCAAGTTTTCATGAACAAAACCCCAAGTGCACCACAAAAGTTAAATGCTTTTGGGGTGCATTTTTATAGCAAAAAGATAAACATTTATAGGCATTCGCCGCAAATTGCTATTGACTTGCATTTTTAGGGGTGCTAAAATATAGTAAGTGAAGGAGGTCTGTTTTATGGATCAACAACAAACCTACAAAAGAGCGTTGGACGTGATGAAAGAAAACTTCGGCCACGTAACGGAAATGTGTGTGGCATCTGGCGCCAACGACGTCATTTCTGCGCGCGACGTAAACGCCTACTACAACGATGGCAAGTTCTACGTTTTGGCAAAACTAGGCAACACACTTATGAACGATGTGCAAATCAACCCCAACGTGGCGCTGTGCCACGGTTCGCACACAATGCGTGGTGTGGCTCGTTCGCTCGGCCATCCGCTAGACGTGTTGAACTATGCCATTCGCCGTGAAATGAAGCGTCAATTTTCCCTTAACTACGACGAATACGTCACGGAAGACAACCCCGATATGCGCATTATGGAAATAACACTTACGCAAGCAGTTACGTTCACTCGTTTTCACCGCTACGAAATAGACTATACAAACGGCACGGCTACGCGTGATCACGCTCAACCGCTGTTCATTTACAGATAGTTTTGTAAACCATGCCGCAAGGCGTTTAACAAAACAAAAAGCACTATGGAAAAACTATTTTTCAACGACGAAAAGTTCTATCTAAAAAACGGAAAGTTATACGACGAAACATTTATTGAAGTGCCAAAGCAAACGGCGCAACAGGTTTTTGCCGACTACTACGAGAAAATTGACTACACGCCGATGGACGAAAAGCAGTTGTTGCAGTATGCCAAAAACACAAAAACGTCCGAATGCTACCACCGTTGTTTGGAAGCGCTTCAATTCGGTTTGCAAGAGTTTTGCGAATCGGAAGACTTTTGCATCACCGTGTTCCCCATGATAACAAGTTGCTATCGTGCGCTAGGGCAAGCGCAAAAGGCCATTGATTTTTGGATGGAAAACAAAGCACAGTTTGCATATTGTTTCAGTGTGCCACTGCTAACTTCTCTTGCGGCGGCATATTGCGACGTGGGCGATTATAAAGGTGCAAAAGCCTGTGCCGATAGGGCCTACGCTTTGCAAGGCGGAAGCAAGTTTTATCAAACGGAATTGTCGCTTGTTTACGGACGTATCAAAAAAGAAACAGAATAGCGTTGCAAGCAGCGCCAAAACAAACGTAACGGTCAAGAACGCTCTTGGCCGTCTTTTTGTGCGGCGCGCTTACGTTAAAATAACAACAATGTCTTGACTGAACAGGCAAAAACTTGTAAAATAAGTGCAGGTAGCAATATCTTCGAAAAAGCCAGTGTCAAATGCTCGAAGAGCTTTTTCGTTTGGAGGAAAAATGATTATCGTCGTCAAAAATCTTGGTGATGAAAAACAATTAAATTCGTTGACGGATTGGATCAACAGTCATGGTGCACAAACCAACGTGCTGCGCGGCAAAACATCGTCCGTCGTGGAAGTTTTCGGTAACGAATCGTGTTTGGACGTGGATTATATTCGTTCGCTAGATTGTGTTGAAACGGTTGTTGCTCAAAGTGAACCCTACAAAAAAGTGGCTCGCAAATTTCATGAGGAAGATACCGTCGTCAACGTTGGTGGTTGCGCTTTTGGCGGCAATAACTTTCAACTTATTGCCGGCCCGTGTGCCGTCGAAAGCGAAAAACAAATAATCGATGCCGCTTTTGCAGTCAAAAACGGTGGTGCAACGCTGCTGCGCGGTGGCGCATTCAAGCCCAGAACTTCCCCCTATTCCTTCCAAGGCTTGCACGAAGAAGGTTTAAAGCTGCTGTTGAAGGCAAAAAAGGAAACGGGTTTGCCTGTTGTTTCGGAAATAACGGCATCCAAGCAGCTGGATGATTTTGCCGACGTCGACTTGTTGCAAATTGGTGCGCGTAACATGCAAAACTTCGAATTGCTAAAAGAAGTGGGCAAATTTGGCAAACCGGTGTTGCTAAAACGCGGTTTCGCCAACACAATAGAAGAATGGTTGCTAAGCGCCGAATACCTGATGAACGAAGGTTTGCAACAAATAATTTTGTGCGAAAGAGGCATCAGAACTTTCGAACGCTACACTCGCAACACTTTGGACGTCTCTGCCATTGCGTTGCTAAAACAAATAACGCATTTGCCTGTGATTGCCGATCCAAGCCATGCTTCCGGCAATGCAAGTTTGGTAAAACCGTTGGCATTGGCGGCAGTAGGCGCCGGCGCAGACGGATTGATGATGGAAGTGCATTGCAATCCCAAGCAGGCTGTTTCCGACGGCGCGCAGTCGCTGTGTCCGCAACATTTTGCCGAAGTGGCGCAAAGCGTTTCAAAAATTTTGCCCATTGTTGGCAAAAAACTATAAAAGTTTTCTAGTGGAGGCAACGTGACAAATTGGTCGGTAAAAACAACCAAAAGCTATCCTGTTTTCGTGGGTGAAAATTGGGATTCTTTTTGCGTACCACACGAAAAAGTTTGCGTGGTTACCGACGACGTGGTTGCACCGCTATATTTGCGCGAAGTTTCTCAAAAAATAAAAAACGTTTATCCTTTTGTTATCAAAAACGGCGAAAGCAGCAAAAACGCCCAAAACTATTTGCAGATTCTTGCATATCTTTCGCAAAACAATTTTCACCGCAACGATGCAATTGTTGCACTTGGTGGGGGAGTTGTGGGCGATCTCGCCGGATTCGTAGCCTCCACCTATCAGCGTGGAATAAGTTTTTATCAAGTTCCCACAACGCTAATGGCTATGGTGGATTCCTGTTTGGGCGGCAAAACGGCAGTCAATCTTGCCGAAGGAAAAAACCTGGTGGGCACGTTTTATCAGCCGGATGGTGTGTTTGTTAACGTAAGCACGTTGCAAACTTTGCCACAACGTCAGCTAGACAATGGCTATGCCGAAATTGCAAAATACGCTCTTTTGTCGTCAAAAATTGCCCACGTATGGCAAAATTGCGACCAAACGCAGCTAATTGTTGAGTGTTTGAAGTACAAAACGGCAATTGTTGAACAAGACGAACGAGAAAGCGGCTTGCGTGCGCTATTAAATTTGGGACACACCGTTGGGCACGCCATCGAAGCGCTAAGCAACTATTCTTTGCTGCACGGCGAATGCGTTGCCAAAGGTCTGGGCGTTGCGCTGGACGTTTCGCAAAAGTTTTATTCGTTGCCGGCAGAAACGGTCAACCGTTGCAAAAGCATTTTGGATAATCGTTTCGACTTGTCTTTGCCCTTCACAACACAGCAAATATTGCAAAAAATCGTTTGCGACAAAAAGTGTTTTGGGAATAACCTTAAATTTGTTATGATTCACGACGTCGGAGATTGTCGTGTGGAAAAAATAACCTTTTCGAAATTGGAAAAATTGCTATGATTGCAGAAATAATTCCGCACAACCTAATGGGAGAAGTCTCGGCTATCGGGTCCAAGTCGTTTGCACACAGGGCTCTTATAGCTGCGGCTTTTTTTCAAAAAACGCCCACTGTCATAAGCGGTGTAACACTTTCCGAGGACGTTTTAGCAACCATCAATTGCTTGCGCGCTTTGGGCGTGTCGGTGCAAGGCGAACAAAACTTGTTGGTAACGCCAGCTAAGTGCTTCCCCGAACATGCCGTTCTGCATTGTGGCAACAGCGGCTCTACCTATCGCTTTTTGTTGCCCGTTGTTGCCGCGTTGGGCATTTCTGCTGAATTTGTGCTTTCAAAAAGACTTTCCCAACGTCCCATTGAAGCGCTGGTCCAAACGCTTGGCGGCTGTTGCAATGAGGATGGAACGCGCGTGTGCGGCAAACTTGCTTGCGGCACCTATCACGTGGATGGCAGTGTTAGCTCGCAATTTGTCAGCGGAATGATGTTTGCATTAAGTTTGCTTTCCGGCAGCAGTCGTTTGTTTGTCGATGGTCAAAAAGTTTCGCAAGGCTACGTGGATGCGACTGCGCGTGTGCTCGAAGATTTTGGGGCCGACGTGCAAAAAACAGATTTTGGATTTGAAATTTGCGGTGGCCGCCAAACGGAACGCAAAAGCTATGTGGTGGAAGGGGATTGGTCCAACGCCGCCTATTGGCTTGCGGTCGGTGCTTTGCGTGGCAACGTTACCGTTTGCGGGCTAAACGTCAATTCCGTTCAGCCGGATAAAGCAATTGTCAACATCTTGCGCAGTTGTGGTGCAACGGTTAGCACAACAAATAGCGGCGTTCGCGTGCAAAAGGGCAGTTTGCGTGCTTTTCAAACAGATGCAAGCCAAATTCCCGATCTTGTGCCAACGTTGGCTGTTTTGGCAGCATTTTGCAACGGCACTTCCGTCATAAGCGGCGTGGAACGGCTGCGCCAAAAGGAATCTGACCGCGTTCAAAACGCCATAAGCACGTTGCGCGAAGCAGGCATAGAAGCAGTTTGTTGCAACAATCAACTTGTAGTGCGCGGCGGCGTTCCGCATGGTGGCAACTTTTTTGCAGATAACGACCATCGCGTTGCAATGAGTCAAACACTGCTAGCGCTGTGCGCACAAGGCAATTCAACCATAAGTGGATGCGAATGTGTCGACAAATCGTATCCAAACTTTTTTACTGATGCAAAAAAACTGGGAGGTGAAAACTGTGTTTGTTTGGAAAGGTCGTGAACTGCAGGTGGATATTTTTGGCAGTTCTCATTCGGACGAAATAGGCGTTGAAATAAGAGGTTTTCCTTCCGAAAGTTTTTGTGATCATCAGTTACAACAGCTATTAGATTTGCGCAGTGGTGGCAAACGATATTCCACTTCTCGCAAGGAAAAGGACGTGCCCATGTTTGACGGCACCGACGGTGGCCTGTTGCAACCCGTTGTTCGCGCCACACTAAAAAACCAAAATGCAACGCCTGGCGACTATGCGCCGCTGTTTGGCAAACCGCGCCCCTCTCACGCCGATTATGCCGCCTATTGCAAAGACGGCCGCTTGGATTTTTGCGGTGGCGGAGAGTTTTCTGGACGAATGACGGCACCGTTGTGTGTGGCAGGTGGCATCGCTAAGCAATTATTGCAAAAACGCGGAGTTTCGGTGTTTGCCTACGTTTCTAGCGTGGGTACAACGCAAGGATTTTCCTACAAGACGGCGAAGTTTTTGCCGTCGCAACGCGAAAGCGACTTTCCTTCCGTATCGTGCGGAAGTCAAATGCTAAACGAAATTTTGCATGCAAAAGAGGCGGGCGATTCCATCGGCGGCACAGTGGAATGTGTTGTTAGTGGTATGCCGTCCGGCTTGGGCGGAGCACTGTTCGACGGGCTGGAAGGCAAAATTGCATCGCTAATTTATGCTATTCCGGCAGTTAAAGGCGTGGAATTTGGCTTGGGCTTTGGTTTTGCTCAAAGTTTTGGCAGTCACGCAAACGACCAGCTGCAAATTGAAAACGGCCAAGTTGCATTTTTATCCAACAATTCCGGCGGCCTAAACGGCGGAATTTCCAACGGAATGCCCATAACGTTGTCGGTGGCTTTCCGCCCAACGCCATCCATTGCTAAAAAACAAAAAACCATCGATTTGGTAACTTTTGCCAACACCGAATTGGAAATTCGCGGCCGGCACGACCCGTGCGTGGTTCCTCGTGCCGTTCCCGTTGTGGAAGCGGCCGTTTCACTGGCAATTTTGGACGAAATATTATTTGCGGAGCGTAACAAATGACTATCGAACAAGCACGAATAGAAATAGACAAACTAGACGATCAAATTGTTGCGGCATTTTGTCAACGCCTGCAAGTGTGCCAAGAAATAGGGCAGGAAAAACAACGCTTGGGTTTGCCCGTTTGCGTGCCTAAAAGGGAACAGGCCGTTATAAGCAGACTGACGGAAGGGCTAGATGCTTGCCAAAAATCTGCAGTGGAAAGTTTATACGCCACAATTTTTGGCATTTCCAAACAACTGCAAACAAAAGAGGGTAAAAAGGCATGAAGGCATGTTTGCTGGGCGAAAAACTGTCGTATAGTTTTTCCAAAGAACTGCACGAAAGTTTGGGAACAAATTACAATTTGGTGGAACTATCTTCGCAAAACTTGCAAGCTTTTGTTCAAGACAACCCATACGACGGCTACAACGTAACCATTCCCTATAAGCAGGCAATAATGCCCCTTTTGGACGAGCTGGATTCTTCTGCCCTTATCACTGGATGCGTAAACACCGTTTTGCGCAAAGGCAAAACAAACGTTGGTTACAACACTGATATCGACGGCGTGCGCTATGTTTTTGATACGTACTGCCCCAGTTTGCAGGGAAAAAATGCCGTTGTTTTGGGAAGCGGAGCAACTTCGCACACCGTTTGCGCCTTTTTGAAAAGTCGTGGCGCAAAGGTTACTGTTATCAGCCGTCAGGGCGAAAACAACTATCAAAACTATGGCAAGCTAACAAACACGCAAGTGCTGGTAAACACCACCCCGGTGGGGACTTTTCCCAATTGTGCCGATTTCTTGGTGGACATCAATGCTTTTCCACGGCTGCAATTTGTTTTCGACGTGGTCTACAATCCACTAAAAACAAAACTAATTTTGCAGGCGGAAAACTTGGGCATCAAAAGTTGCGGGGGTTTACCCATGCTTGTTGCGCAAGCGCTGCGTGCCGAGGAACTTTGGCAAAACAAACAGATGCCAAGCGTCCAACAACTTTTGGCGCCGCTAGTAAACAAAACATCTAACGTTGTCTTGGTGGGAATGCCATCTTGCGGCAAAACCACCGTTGGAAAACTTGTTGCGCAAAAACTAAGCAAAACTTTTGTGGATCTAGATAGCGAAATTCAGCGTGGCGAAAAATCCCCCGCTCAGCTAATAGAAGAGTGTGGAGAAGAACGTTTTCGTGCGGTGGAGCAAGCCGTTGCAGCAAACTTTGCCAAACAACACGGGCTTGTTATTGCCACAGGTGGTGGCACTGTGCTAAACAATCAAAACGTGGAAGCATTGCGCCAAAACGGTTTTGTGGTGTGGTTGCAACGAGATTTGCAACTGCTATCCACGCAAAATCGCCCCATAAGCAAGGCGGTGGGCGTGCATCAACTTTTTGAACAACGCAAGCATTTGTACGCATCGGCCAGTCACTTCGTTTGCCAAAACGACGACGTTCAAATTGCGGCAAACAAAATTGTTTGCGCCTACGAAAATTGGCAAAAAAACGTTTTTGAAATATAACAGTGGCGTTTGAGAGTGTCAAACGCTGCATATTTTGTACAAATTGTTGTGTTTTGTACGCATAAATGATATAATTTGCACATAGCGTCCGTGGCAAAAAGTTGCTAAAAAAGCAAAAAAGGACGCTGCAAGAGGTTAATATGAGAGTTATAGTTGTCGGTTGCGGAAAAATCGGCAGGGCAATTTTGGAAAGTTTGGATGACGAACTGCACGACGTGGTAGCCATCGATAACGATCCCGAAGTTATTGCACGCGTCACGGATACTTTCGACGTAATGGCCGTGTGTGGCAATGCAACCTCGCGCGAAATGCTAAGTGCCGCCGAAGTTTCTAAATGCGATTTGTTCATCGCCGTCACGCAATCGGACGAAGTAAACATGCTATCTTGTTTTTTGGCAAAGAAAATGGGTGCAACTCACACAGTTGCGCGTATTCGCGAATCTGCCTATAACGAAGAAGGGTTGGAATTCATTTGCGACCAGCTGGAACTTTCCATGGCGCTAAACCCCGAAAGGCTCACGGCCGAATCGCTTTTTGATTTGCTAAAACTGCCTTCTGCCGTCAGTGTTGATAATTTTGCCGGCAAAAAGACGCAAATATTGGAACTTATCGTCAAGGAAAACACAAAACTGTGTGGGGTTGTGCTATCCGATTTGCGCAAAAGTTGCCCCGTGCAATTTTTGGCTTGCGCCGTCAAACGCGACGGACTTGCCGTCATTCCCAACGGCGCGTTTTGTTTGCAGGAAGGCGATCGTGTTGCCTTTATGGTTAAGCGCAGCGACGGCCACAAGTTTCTTAAAGCCATTGGCGTGGTGCGCAAACAAGGGCGCGACGTCATGATTTTGGGTGGAAGTTCCACCGCCTACTACTTGGCAAAAATACTCGCTTCCAACAACTACTCGGTAAAAGTGGTGGAAAAAGACGAAGCTAGATGCGAAGAATTTGCCGAAAAAGTTCCGGAAGACGTAAGCGTTGTGTTTGGTGACGGAACCAGTCAGGAATTGCTTTTGGAAGAAGGCATTCGTTCTACCGATGCTTTGGTTGCGCTAACAGGCAAGGATGAAGAAAACATTTTGGTCTCTTTTTATGCTATCAGCCAAAAAGTAAACAAAGTTATTTGCAAAGTAAGCCACGGCAATTTTGTCGCTTTGGCCGAACATTTAGGGCTAGATTGCGTTGTTTCACCGCAAAAAATCGTGGCCGACGTGCTAACTCGCTATGCTCGCGCGCTAAACGCTTCCGGCAAAAGCAAAATGGAAACGCTCTATAGCCTTATGGAAGGGGACGTGGAAGCTTCCGAATTTGTTGTGTTGCCCGATTGCGGCGTGATAGGCACCCCCTTGAAGGACCTAAAACTAAAAAGCAATTTGCTTATTGCCGGCATCATTCGCGGCAAGGAATCCATCGTTCCCACCGGCAACGACGTTATTGCCGTTGGCGACAAGGTGATTGTTGTTGCAACCCAACTGCACCTGCACGATCTTTCCGACGTTTTGAGGTAGCAACATGAACTATCGGGTTGTATTTCGCAATTTAGGCTACGTGTCGTTGACTCTTGCCGGATTGTTGCTGTTGCCAATGATAGTGTGTTTCTGCTATCAAGAAGATTGTTGGTGGGCTTTTTTGGCAGTTAGCGGATTGTCGCTAGCGCTGGGCTTGCCGCTAGTATTTTTGGTAAAGCCCAAAGATCAAGTCTTTTTCTCTCGCGAAGGGCTCATAATAGTATCCCTTGCGTGGGTGTATATTTCTCTTTTGGGCGCGCTGCCATTTGTTATAAGTGGCACTATTCCATCATTCGTGGATGCTTTGTTCGAAACGGTAAGCGGCCTAACAACAACCGGTGCAACGGTGCTAAGCGGCGTTCAAATAGAAAATATGTCCAAAGGCATGTTGTTTTGGCGCAGCTTTACGCAGTGGATAGGCGGCATGGGCGTTATTGTGTTCATAATGGCTGTGGTAAATGGCTCGGCAGAGCGTGGAATGCACGTTTTGCGTGCAGAAATGCCCGGTCCCACGGTGGATAAAGTTGTTCCTCGCGCACGCACAACCGCCCGAGTTTTGTACCTTATCTACGTTGTGTTCACTTTGGCACAGGTAATTTTGCTGGTGTGTGGCGGAATGCCCTTGTTCGACAGCGTGGTGCACACGTTCGGTTCCGTTGGCACGGGTGGTTTAAGCATCAAAGCCGATAGCATTGCAAGCTACAATGCCTTTTGCCAATGGGTTATTGCCGTTTTCATGATTTTGTGCGGCATCAACTTCAACTTGTACTACCTAATAGTGGTGCGCAAATTTCGCACGGCGTTTTCTTCCAGAGAATTGTGGATCTATTGCGGTTTGATATTCGTTTGTTCTGCCGTTTCTGTGATCAACGTGCTTGGTCGTTTGCCCTACACTCAAAACGTTGGCGAATCTATTCGCTTGGCAGTTTTTCAAGTGGCTTCGGCAATTTCTTCCACCGGCTACACAACTATTCCTGCAACGTCTTCACTAAACGACTTGCCCAACCTAACAAAGTGCTTGTTGTTTATGCTAATGATAATCGGCGGTTGCGCAGGTTCCACTGCCGGCGGCCTAAAAGTATCTCGTTTGGCAATTTTGTGCTGTTCCGTTCGCAAAACGTTGCGCAAAGTTTTGCATCCTCGCAACGCCAGTTCCGTTCGCTACGATGGCAAACCGCTAAGCGAAGAAGTGATGCACAGCGTAACAAGCTATTTTGCGTTGTATATGATGGTGTTGTTTGCAACCTTCGTGTTGTTATCGTTGGATAGCAACGCAGGGCTAACGTTCGAATCTAACCTGTCGGCGGCAGTATCTTGTTTCAACAACAACGGTCTTCTTTTTGGCGCGCCGTCTGCGGGTTTTGGTGCCTATTCGGCATTTTCGCGCGTGGTGATGGTTCTGGCAATGCTGCTTGGCCGTTTGGAAATCTATCCGCTGTTGTTGTGTTTCTCTCCCTCAACGTGGATAAGAAAATAGCAGTTTTGCAAACAGTTAGTTGTGTCACAAATTTAATTGCAAAGAGTTTGGCTTTCGTCAAACTCTTTTTTGTTGCCGTAAATGGCATGCACGTTGGCGTGAGTTTCAAAATTGGGCACTGCCGATGAAAAAGCAAACAACCATGCACCGCGCTTTTCAAAGGCAGTGTCTAGTGGGCAATTGCAAGGCAATGCAAAAGCAGTTTTGTGGCAACTATCAAAAAATTGGCGTTTCGCTTTGCAACGAAACGACTTGTGTTTTTAGCGAAAATTGGCACGTTTTCAAGTCGGCACAAAGTGTCGCTGTTCGGGGCACGCAGTTTTGCAACAGCATGCGAAGTCCATATTCGATCGTGCACTAAACCCGTCAAAGTGAAAAGGGTGCCCGAAGCATAAGTTTTGTTTTTCGTTTTTTTTGCATAAAACTACTTGCTTTTGGCATGCAAACGGCCGCAAAAAGCATTTTTGGTTTTGCGCAAAAGCCAAAATTGTCGCAAGAAACTCGCCACGTGGTACGTTTCTCGCGGCATTTTTGCACGTTTTTTGCAATTTTAGCCAACCAAAAGGCGCCTTGTCGTTTCAAACATTGCAGCAAAATTATGCATGGCGTTTTGTGTTGCTTTTTTAAGCAATATTTGTTATAATAATTTTTCACGGATGCAAAGTGTCAAAAAACAACAAAGGGCAAAGGATATGGAACAATTAAAATTCAAACGGTACGAATTTAAGTATTTGCTCACCGAAGAGCAGTATCGTCAGCTTTTGCAATTGCTCCAACAGCACACCGTAAGTGACGAATACGGCAAGTCCACAATTTGCAATTTGTATTACGACACGCCTTCGCACCTGCTAATTCGTCGTTCGCTAGAAAAACCCATCTACAAAGAAAAACTTCGTTTGCGTTGCTATGGCACGCCCACCGAGGATAGCGAAGTTTTTGTGGAACTAAAAAAGAAATATCAATCGGTGGTTTTCAAACGGCGCATAAGGCTAACGCTTGGCCAAGCAAAAAAGTTTTTGCAAGAAAAGCAGTGGCCCAACCCTTCGCAGGTTATGAAGGAAATTTTGTATGCATTTCAGTGTTACAAAGATTTGCAGCCGTCCATGTGCATTTTCTACGATCGCGAAGCATTCTATGGCAAAAACGACAGGGATTTGCGCATAACCTTCGATAGCAACGTTCTGTTCAGAACGCACGATTTGCAACTAGAAAAAGGTATCTATGGGCAACCCATTTTGCCGGAAGGCTACCGACTGTTAGAAATAAAAACAGCCAAAGCCATGCCGTTGTGGTTGTCGCACTACCTAACCGAAGCAAAAATATACAAAACGCCGTTTTCCAAGTATGGCATTGCCTACGCAAAAACAGTGCAAAGGAGCAAATGATGGATATTTTCAAAAGTCTTTTTCAAACGGCCAGCCAAGCCAGCATAGAAGTTTGGCAATTTGTCGTGTGCATAGGCGTGGCGCTTGTTTTGGGCGTTGCGTTGGCATTTTCCTACGTCTACAAAACAAAGTGCAGCAAAAGCTTGTTTGTTACGCTTTCCGTGTTGCCTGCAGTGGTGGCAGTTGTCATCATGATGGTCAACGGAAACTTGGGCGCAGGTGTTGCCGTGGCCGGTGCATTCAGTTTGGTTCGTTTCCGTTCTGCCCCCGGCACCGCAAAGGAAATTTCCGCCATTTTCATTGCCATGGGCACAGGACTTATCATGGGCATGGGATACGTTGCCTATGCTGTGTTGTTCACAGTAATTTTGGGTGCCGCATTGTTTGCAATAAGTGCATTTTCTCGTTCCAAAAAAGCATATAGCACCGAAAAAACCATCGTCATCACCGTGCCGGAAGACCTAAACTACGACGAAGCTTTCGACGAAGTGCTAAAGCAATTCACAAACGGCTACGAACTTATTCGCGTAAAAACCACAAACTTGGGCAGTTTGTTCAAACTCACCTACAACGTGTCGCTAAAAAACGCCCATTCCGAAAAAGCCCTTATTGACGAATTGCGTATTCGCAACGGCAATTTGGAAGTATCCGTAATGAAGCAAGAAGGTCGTGCAGACGAACTGTAAGCCCCCCAAAAAAAGGATCCAACAAAAAATCAAAGCGCAACGGCAAAAAAACAGCTGTTGCGCTTTTTGTTGTCGTCGGCGCCTTTTTAACAAAAAACAACGTTCCGCAGGTTTACATTTGGTAGCAATTTGTGCTAAATTGTCGATTTTTTGTTGTTTATTTTTGGATAAACTAAGCGTTTGCGTTGACAACTTTTCCCGTTTAGTAGTAAACTATTATTTATCAAATACAAGAGGTGAACTCTACATGAAAAAACGTTTGCTAGTTTTGTTGGCAGTCGTCATGGTGATTGCGTGCGTATTGGCAGCATGCATTCCCGCAAAAACGTATTCGGTAACTTTCGATGCGCAAAACGGAACGACTCCCACAACCGTACAATTCGATAGCAACTTCAAATTGCCCCAAACGCCTTTTAATGGTAGCAAAACTTTTGGCGGCTGGTATATTGATGCCGCTTGCACCGAAGGCAACGAATGGACTGTTCCCTCCGCATTGCTCGGAGACATCACAGTCTATGCAAAATGGGTGGACGAAACAACACCCGACCCCGTAGTTACCGTCACTCTCAACAAAACGGCGCTTTCTCTAACGG
>CAZFTO010000027.1:0-308 GCA_964521735.1 uncultured Oscillospiraceae bacterium
TTACTCAAACTTTTACGTCCAACAGCACCCACCTTTCGTTTCGTCAATCCCACCTATCGTTTCGCTAATATACCTTTCGTCCTGCAGATACCCTTTCGTCTTGCAGTTCTTAGCAAAAAATTAAAAAAGCCCTGCAAAAGTACCAAATGATACTCCTACAAGGCTAACTGCTTACATTACAGATAGGAAAATAACCCCTTTATGTAAAGAAAAAAGGTCTGACACGTAACGTATCAAACCTATGCTTTTTAAATGGTGCTGGCGGTGGGACTTGAACCCACATGTTGTCATGAGCATCGGATTTTGAG
>CAZFTO010000027.1:408-17506 GCA_964521735.1 uncultured Oscillospiraceae bacterium
TAATCTGCAAGTGTCATGTTGGTGCTGGCGGTGGGACTTGAACCCACATGTTGTCATGAGCATCGGATTTTGAGTCCGACGCGTCTGCCCTCAGCCGAGACGGCTTGCCGTCGAACGCCACGGAGCGCACGCGAAGTATTCCACCACGTAAAAGCAATGGTGCGCAAATGTTACTAAATTTTACAATAAAAAAACACTTGCAAATAATCTGCAAGTGTCATGTTGGTGCTGGCGGTGGGACTTGAACCCACATGTTGTCTCCAACATCGGATTTTGAGTCCGACGCGTCTGCCATTCCACCACGCCAGCACGTCAGCGGTTAGCTTGTATAATATACCACATAAATTTGATTTTATCAACAGTTTTACAGCAATTTTTCACAATTTTTTTGTGAGATTTTTTTCTTGCAGCAATTAACCTCTTGCAAAAGGATTGTTGTTGTGCTAAAATAATTAAGTTGCCTACCCGTAGTCTAATTGGATAAAACGATGCCCTCCGACGGCATTGTTTCGGGTTCGAGTCCCGACGGGTAGACCATTTTTTTTGCAGAAAGGCCGCGTCAATGCTTTAGTTGCAAAAAGTTTGATGTAACTCGCTTTGGCCTATAACACAAGAGAGAAATTTTTAAACATGGAAGCAAGCGTTTGGATAGAAATTATCGTTATATTTTTTGCCGGTATGGGCGCAGGGCTTGGAACGGGCTTCGCCGGCATGAGCGCTGCCGCAGTTATTGCTCCCATGCTTACAGTGTTTTTGGGCGTGGATTCCTACGTGGCAGTTGGCATTGCATTGGCTTCGGACGTTTTGGCCAGCGCTGTTTCGGCAATCACCTATGGCCGCAACAAAAATTTGGATATAAAAAACGGTCTCGTGATGATGACGGCAGTGTTGCTGTTCACTGTATTGGGCAGCTACTTGGGTAGCCTTATCGAACACGAAACGATGGGTTCCATTTCCGTTTTCATGACCATACTAATCGGCATTCGTTTTATTGCTAAGCCGGTTATGACACCAAAAGAAAGTTTTGCACAAAAATCTAAACGCACAAAAATTGTTCAAGCCATAATAAGTGGTGCAATCGTTGGCTTAATTTGCGGTTTTGTTGGCGCAGGCGGCGGAATGATGATGCTGTTTTTGCTTATAACCGTTTTAGGATACGATTTAAAAACAGCCGTCGGCACAAGCGTGTTCATAATGGCATTCACGGCGCTAGTTGGTGCCGGCTCGCACTTTGTGTTGGGAGATTCCCCCGATTGGCTTATGCTTGTTTTGTGTGCGGTTTTCACCCTTATATGGGCACAAATTGCCGCCGTTATTGCAAACAAGGTTAGTCCAAGGCTGCTAAACCGCATAACGGGAATTGCCCTAACCGTGCTGGGTGTGGCAATGCTGGTTTTCACCGTGATCACAAAATACGTGTTGGTCTAGCAGTTGGCAATTGTGCCGCAAACAATTTTTATGAGTATCGGCGTGGTTTTCCGCGCCGTTTTATTTATAAAATTTTGATATGTATTCTCACTCGGGTGTTTTATCTGCTTTTTTGTTTTGCTTTGCGAAAGCTATCATAAATCAAGTAACAATTTATTTCGCTTTGGGTTGTTTGTCGAGCTATGCTTACGTTCAAAATAATCGTGGACGAAAGCCACCAAAACTTTACTGAAAAGCCGTTTACCATTCCGCGCTCCACGTTGTTTACGTATGACGTGCAAAGCAAGGTGCAGCAAGCAAGTGAAAAGAACGTGTATGACGGATATTTGATGTCGGCAGAACCTCGTTCGTCGACGGAAAAGAAATTTGAAAAGTTTTGCGAGAACGCTTCTTCGGTTGATTGGATATACAAGAACGGTGACAAAGGCGACGAGTATTTTTCTATCGTTTATTACGACAACTCTAACCGTCAAAAACTTTTCTATCCCGACTATATCGTTAGTGTAAACGGCGAAACTTGGATTGTAGAAACGAAGGGCGGTTTTGATAAAACAGGTGCAAGCGAAGATATCGATATCTTTTCGCCGAAGAAATTTGATGTTTTGAAAACGTATTTACATAAATACGGGTTGAAAGGTGGTTTTGTACGCTACGACAAGCAAAGCGAAGAACTTTGTATTTGTACCGAGGGTTACAACGACGATATCCATTCCGACGATTGGAAAATTTTGCGCGCAGTTTTTAAGTAAGATAAAAGACGATAGAGTGGTTGATTCTATCGTCTTTTTATCCTGCAAAAATTCCCAATTAAAAACGAACGCGGACGGGTGTCTGCGTTCGTTTTTTTGGTGCCGATGACCGGACTCGAACCGGTACGACTTTTAAGGTCGAGGGATTTTAAGTCCCTTGCGTCTGCCTATTTCGCCACATCGGCGTGGTGGTGCAAGCATCAATGTTTTACGTTTTCAACAGTGCTATTATATCACAGCAATTTCACTTTGTAAACAAATTTTATCAATGCAATTTGCGTGTGGTGCAGTTGTTGTGATTGAATGTTTTTGCAAAACTCACATGCAACTTGCTACTATCAAAATGTTTTTGTTTCAAGCAAATTTTTGCCAACGTTTTGATTTTTATTTTGAAAATTTGTTTTGCCGGGCAAACCTGGCAACAGGCGTTGCCGACAATTTGTTATGCAAGCAAGTGCACAAACAAAAGAAAAAGAGCAAGTCGCTGAGACTTACTCTTTTTTTGGAGGCACCACCCAGATTCGGACTGGGGGTGAAGCTTTTGCAGAGCTCTGCCTTACCTCTTGGCTATGGTGCCAACTGCCTAAATATTGTACCAAACGTTACAAAAAAAATCAACAGTTTTTAAGCAAGTTTTCAATTTTTGTTTGCTTTGGCTGTTTGCACATTTTTTCCGAGCTAAGTTATTTCAAATATTGATGGATATTGGAAATTTTTTATTGCAAAACTACGCCAATTTTGGTATTATATATGCAATATATCTAAGAGGTGATGCCAACATGACTGATATTGAAATTGCAAGACAAAGCAAGCCCCAAAAAATTGTGGATATTGCTAAGCGCATCGGCATTGGCGAAGATCAACTTGAACTTTATGGCAATTTGAAGGCCAAAGTCACGGCAAAACCGTCCCCAAAAGCCAACGCTAAGTTAATTTTGGTAACGGCAATAAATCCCACGTCGGCAGGCGAAGGTAAAACCACGGTATCCATCGGCTTGGCGGATGGCATGAACCTTATTGGGGCAAACACCTGCTTGGCCTTGCGAGAGCCGTCTCTTGGCCCTGTTTTTGGCATAAAAGGTGGGGCGACCGGTGGTGGATATTCTCAAATACTGCCTATGGAAGACATAAACTTGCACTTCACAGGTGATTTTCACGCCATAACAGCCGCAAACAACTTGCTGTGCGCAATGATAGACAACAGTATTTTTCAAGGCAACTTGTTGCAAATTGACCCGCAACGCGTTGTTTTTAACCGTGCACAGGATGTTAACGACCGTGCTTTGCGCGGCGTGATAGTTAACAGTGGTGTCGCCGGAACAATTGAACGTCCGGAAAAATTCAATATTACAGCCGCTTGTGAAGTTATGGCAATTTTAACCCTTGCGGAAGATATTGCTGACCTCAAAAGACGGTTGGGCAACATTTTGGTTGCGTATAACTTTGATGGCAAGCCAGTTTTTGCCCGCGATTTGCACGCAGAAAACGCCATGGCCATTTTGCTTAAAGATGCTCTAAAACCCAACCTTGTTCAAACTATCGGCGGAACGCCAGCATTTGTTCACTGTGGCCCGTTTGCCAACATTGCTCATGGTTGCAACAGTGTGCAGGCAACAAAACTTGCCATGACCTTTGCCGACTACACCGTTACGGAAGCTGGTTTTGGTGCCGATTTGGGTGCGGAAAAATTTTTGGACGTGAAATGCAGGATGTCCGGATTGGCCCCCAACGCGGTTGTTGTGGTTGCAACCATTCGTGCGCTGAAATTGCACGGGGGTGTCGATAAAGATTGTTTATCCGTTGAAAACTTGGATGCTTTGCGCATCGGCATGAGCAATTTGGTTAGACACGTTTGCAACGTTAGGGACGTTTATCGTTTGCCGGTTGTCGTTGCAATTAACAAGTTCACAACCGATACGGAAAAGGAAATTTGTGAAGTGCAAAATGCCATGGCTCAACTTGGCGTTGAGGCAATTTGCTGCGACGTTTGGGGCAAAGGTGGCAGCGGTGCAACGGAACTAGCGCAAAAGGTGTGCGACCTGTGCAACAACGCTAGCAATGCTAACTTCCGTTTTGCCTATGAAAATGCCGATTCCGTTGAAGAAAAAATTTGCAAAGTTGCCACAAAAATTTACGGTGCAGGCAACGTGGAATTTTCCGAAAAGGCTTTGGCAAACCTAGAAAGCCTAAAACAACTTGATATCGGCAATTTGCCCGTTGTTATAGCCAAAACGCAATATAGTTTTTCCGACGACATGTCGCTGCTTGGGGCGCCCACAGGGTTCACTTTGCACGTTCGCGACGTAGAATATCGTGGTGGTGCAGGATTTTTGGTTGTGCTAGCCGGCAACATGTTGCTTATGCCGGGACTTTCCAAAACACCCAACGCTGTCGGCATGACAATTGATGACGACGGCATAATTGACGGTTTGTATTGAGGTGCAGAATGAGTGCTACAAAAGAAATTTCTTACAGATTATATTTCAAGTACGGAACGATGGGCAGCAGCAAATCGGCACAAGCCCTTATGTGCCAGTTCAACTACGAACAAAAAGGCATGAAAGTGCTTTTGGTAAAACCCTCGGTTGATAACCGTGGCGATAGCGGCGAAACGCCCAAAGTACGTTCGCGGATCGGTTTGGTTAGCGAATGTGAAACAATTTCCCCATCCGAAAGTTTTTTGGACCTTTTCGAAAACTTCAAAAATACAAACGGTTGCGATTGCATAATTGTGGATGAAGCGCAATTTTGCACCGAAAAGCAAGTTGACGAACTGAAGCAACTAACTTCGTTTGTTCCTGTTTTGTGCTACGGACTTCTGACTGACTTTCATTGCAAACTTTTTGAAGGCAGCAAACGCTTGGTGGAATTGGCCGATTCTTTGCAAGAAATAAAGTCGGTTTGCCGCTGTGGACGAAAATCCACCGTGAACGCTCGTTTTGTGAACGGCAAATGTGTTGACGACGGCCCCGTTGTTTTGATTGGCGGCGACGAGTGCTACGAAAACTTGTGCTATCGTTGCTGGCAAAAGGAACTTAAAAAGAACAAAAAATAGTTTGCGTGTCTGCAAAAAAAGAGGTATTTTGCCGAGAGTGGTTGCAATTTTCCTGCCGGTTATCCCGTTAGACTGTGGGCAAAAGTGTCCAAATTGCGGGGTTACTCTGAGATATTTTGCGAGGTTGATAGTTTTGTGTTGAAGAGTATTTGTTTTTGTGTGACAGGCAAGCTCTGCTCAGTGTTGATAGGTGCTTGCACCCAAAATTGCCTTTGCTTTTGTTTTGAGTTGCATGCAAGCCAAGGTTTTCTTAAAACTAGGATGCAGTGTTGTATTCATGTGCGCAAAAATAGCTAAATAACAAACAAAAAAAGCGTCCGATTTGGACGCTTTTTTGATTTGATGGTGTGTTTTTTCTAATTGTAATTTAAAACACGCGCGACAAGGAGATCTTTTTTGTGTTGAAACAGTTACGCTTGTCGTAATAGGTGTGGTGTGGCTTTTGCGCCATCGCTTCACCTGTTTTTTGTTGTACATTTGCTTTTTTATTTTTTGAAAATGCACTATCTTTTTATTTTGTAGACACAGCCTTCGCTGGCGGTGGAGCAAGTTTTTGCCCAGTTTTTCAAGAAGAAGTTGCCATAGTTTGCCACGCCCACTTCATGTTCTCTGAAACGTTGTGCCAGTTCTTTTCCCTTAACGTCGCACGAAATTCTGCCTTTGGCAATGTTAATTTCTATCACGTCGCCGTCCTGCAACACAGTGAAAACGGTGTCTTCGTTGGTTTCGGGCGTAATGTGGCCAACGGCAATTCCGTCGTAGAAATCGGCAATTCGGCCGTCGGTTATGACGGCGACTTGCTGTGAAAGGCCAAAGCCTTGCAAAAGGGCCAACGAGGCGTAAATTTCACGCATTCCCGGGCCACTCTTGGGACCTTCGCCGCGGATAACAAGCACGTCGCCTGCGCGAATTTCTCGGTGCAGAAGTGCATCTATGGCCATTTCTTCGTTGTTATACACTTTTGCCGGACCGCTAAACAGTGCATCGGTTGAAAATTGTGCAATGCAACCTTCTTCGGCAAGGTTGCCCAACAGCACACGCATTTTTGCTGTGGAAGAAAGTGCGTTATCAGTCGAACGAATAACGTTGGCGTTTTTAACAGTCACGTCACCAAGTTGATCACGGAGTGTGCGTGATTCCGAAACAAAAACGTCTGTTTTTAGCAAATTGCCTGCTTGCAGTTGTTTTAGCACAGCAAACACGCCACCTGCGGCATGCAATTGATTTATTATGCATTTGCTCTCGTCTTCGTTGTGCAACAATAGCGGCGTCGTTTTGGCAATATCGCTTAGTGTTTTTAGTGTGAAATTTTTTATTCCCAATTCTTTAGCAATGGCAATTAGGTTAAGTGCAGTTGTGGAGCTGCCGCCACATGCAAGGTCTAGTCGTGCCAGATTGCACAGTGAAGCTTGGTTTAGCAATCGTCTGGGTGAGCATTTGTCTGTTGCAAGTTGAACGGCCAATTCCCCCGTTTTTGTGGCAATTGCAAAGCGTTCGGTTGAGTGAGCAGGGGCAGTGCCATTTCCGCACACAGCCAATCCTGCGGCCTCTAGTAAGCAGTTGAAACTGTTTGCACCGTATCTTTCGCAATCGGAACCTAATACTAATGGCAAATTGTTTTCAACTTCCCCAAGGTGATCGAATGCAGTTTTTCCTGTTTTTATTTTGGCAATTTGTTCAAAATAGTGGGTGTAGCCGCGTTGTTTGCGGTTGAAAATTATTGGGGACATAACGCCTTGACAAACAAAAGCGCAAGGCAAATTTAGGCGTATTGCTGCAAGTAACATTCCACAAACAACGTTGGGTTCTGTCGCAACAAAAACCACGCCGTCAAAGAAATCGTTAGAGCAAATCAGTTCCACGGCGTTGGCGGTTAAATCGCGAGACGGCAAATCGTAGCGAGTGGAAGGCGTTCCATGCATGGCGGTGCAATCTAACGACGAAACAAAGGCTTTTTTTGCGGTTGCGCCGCTTGCAATTATGCCATCTTGCACACGTCTGCAAATGGCGTCTAGGTCGTTTTGTGTGGCCGTTGTTGAGTTTTGTGCCGAGATTATGCCAATGCATGGTTTTTGCGCATCAATTTCTAGCGCAGTAACTAGTGCTTTTTGTGGAAGTTTGTCTATTTGCTCAATAAATTCTTTCAACATACGCTTGCACCTCATGGAATATTTTATATCTAAAAGGCCCTGTTGTCAACAGTATGTTTTAGTATAAAACCATATTTTTCGGCTCAAAATAACTCACAAAGACAGGTGAGGTGTTTCAATGAAACGAAAGGTAGAAATATGCGGTGTAGATACGTCGTCGTTGCCAAAATTAACTGCGGCGCAATCTAAACAGTTGCTTTTGGAAATTCAAAAGGGAAACAACGAGGCCCGAAACTATTTTATACATTGCAATTTACGCTTGGTTCTTTCTATTGTGCAACGCTATGCTTCGCGAAGCAAAAATTTGGACGACTTGTTTCAAATAGGGTGCGTTGGTTTGATAAAATCAGTGGACAATTTCAACCCTAATTTTGGTGTTTGTTTTTCCACCTATGCTGTGCCAATGATTGACGGCGAAATTCGCCGCTATTTGCGAGAATCCAATTCACTGCGCGTAAGCCGTGGAATTCGTGACGTGGCCTACAGGGCTTTGCAGGTTAGGGACGAACTGGAAAAGCAAACTAGTGCCGACGTTAGTGTTTGCGAAGTGGCGGCGGAAATGCAGTTGCCTGTCTTCAAAGTTATTTATTGTTTGGATGCAATTAGCGAACCCGTTTCACTATCCGATACGGTCTATTCGGACGAAGAAGATACTCTTTCTCTTTTGGATCACTTGGCGGATGATAATTGCAGTGAAGATTCGTGGGCAGATGACGTGACTCTGTTTGATGCGCTAAATCAGCTAGACACTAAGGAGCGCAGCGTTTTGTTGAAGCGATATTTTGAAGGGAAAACACAGGTGGAAGTTTCTGGTGAAGTGGGGCTAAGCCAAGCGCAAATATCTCGGCTGGAAAAGAATGCGATAAGCAAAATTCGCGAAAGTTTTTTGTGATACTTGTACCTTTTTTCCCTGTCAGATAATATTATTCTGCCAATGCAAATACTATGATTTTGGAGAAAAGCTTGGAAATTAGCTACGGCGAATTGCGTTGCAAAGAAGTTGTCAATTTAACTAGTGGGGCGAAGATGGGACGCGTGATTGATATGATTATTGATAGAAACGGCAAAGACGTTTTGGGAGTGGTGGTACCGGGCGTTAGAAAATTGTTCCGCGCAAACGAAGATATTTTTGTTCCGTGGAATCAAATAGAAAAGATAGGTTCCGACGTAATCCTTATTTCACTCGACTTGCATGCTGTCACAAACGTTACTCGTGCAAAAGGCAAAAAATCTTCCGAACTAGAGTGCTGTGAGAAAGATTTTATCCAATAATGCCAAAAATTTACTAAAACATCAAATAATATCACAGACATAGTATTGTATTATGTTATATTTATGTTTTGTCTTTGTTATTTTTTTGAAAGATAGGCTGTGTTTGTTGCATAATATTTTATTATTTAATAAATAACTTTTACAGCCAATATTTATTGCATTTTGTTTTTTTGTTTGGTATAATAACAGTATGCTTAAAGAAATAGAAGTTAAACAAAGACAATTATTGTCGGATCTTATCGGTGAAAATACCGAACTTGGTTACTATCGCATACAAAAAATTATCAAATCCAAAAGCGTGAAAATAAACGGCGTTCGAACTGGAGTGGATTGCAACGTTAACGCCGGAGACGTGGTTTGGGTTTATCTTGCCGACCGCGAAAAAGATAGCATTGAAGTTGTGTATCGCGACGAAAATATTTTGGTTGTGAACAAATTTGCCGGAGTGGAGGTTGTTGGCAAAGATTCTCTTACCGAGCGCATCAACAACATTTTAACGGATGCAACAGCAGTGCCTGTTCACAGATTGGACCGTAACACAATGGGACTAGTTGTTTTTGCTTTGAACAAGACTGCCGAAACGGAACTTTTGGAATCATTCAAGGATAGAGAAATTGACAAGCTTTATAACTGTATTGTCGTAGGTACGCCTAAGCAACCTTCCGCAAGGCTAAAAGCCTATTTGTTTAAGGATGCCAAAAAAAGTTTGGTCTACGTTTCCGACGTTCCCAAACAAGGCTATGTTCCCATTGAAACGCACTACAAATTGCTTAAAAATATGGGTGAACTTTCTTTGTTGGAAGTGAAACTAGTTACTGGTCGCACGCACCAAATTCGCGCGCATTTGGCGCACGTAAAATTGCCCGTGCTGGGTGATGGAAAATATGGCCTTAACAAAGTTAACCGCAAATATCGCGTAAAAACTCAACTTTTGTGCTGCACCAAAATCACTTTCCATTTTGCACAAGGTTCATTGAAATATCTCGACAACAAAAGTGTTGTTCTTCCCATCGACCTAAATCAATATTACAAAAAGTAGCCTGCTTTTTTGCAACCGCATCGGTTGCTTTTTTTCGTAGATAAAATGCTTAAAATAAGTAATATAGATAAAAAATCCGTGGCGAAAAAAATCGGTTTGAAAATAGATGATGAAATTGTTGCGTTCAATGGCGAAAAGGCATTGGATATGCTTGATGTTGCCTATTTCGATTCGCAATCGGATTTTTCCATAACTGTGCAGCGTGGCGATAGGCAACATGCTTTTGCCGTTTCGAAAGATTGTGGTCAGCCCATGGGTTGGGATTTCTATGACGAATGCTATGTCGAACCCCGTTGGTGTGCCAACAAGTGCGTATTCTGTTTTGTCGATCAACTGCCCAAAGGTCAGCGCAAGACGCTTTACGTAAAGGATGACGACTGGCGATTATCCTTTGTTTCGGGCAATTTTGTTACGCTCACAAACGTTTCGGATAAGGAATTGGATAGAATAATTTCCAAAAAGTTTTCGCCGCTCTACGTTTCTGTGCATGCAACGGATGACGAACTTAGGCGCGAATTGCTAGGCAACCCAAAAGCACGCCCGATTATGCCTTTGCTAAAACAACTTTGCGATGCCGGAATATCTGTGTATACGCAAATTGTAATGTGTCCGCACTTAAACGACGGGGTGCAGTTGAAAAAGAGTTTGGAAGATTTGTTTAGTTTGTATCCTGCCGTGCGCAACGTGGCAGTAGTGCCCGTTGGACTAACAAAGCACCGTGATGGTTTGTGTAATATTTCCCCCGTGGACGAAACCGTAGCAAAAAGCACCGTTCAACTTGTTGAAAGCTTTGATGCTGTGTGTCTTGAAAAAACCGGTCAGCACTTTGTCTATTGTTCGGACGAAATGTACCTTTATGCCAATATGGATGTGCCGTCTTATTCCTACTATGGCGATTTTGAGCAGCTGGAAAATGGCGTTGGATTGATTGCTGATTTTCGTTATCAGTTCGATTTAGCTTTTGCTGATGCGGTTGCCGCAAAAGGTGGTTCGTTCAGTGTTGTTACAGGTGTTTCTGCTACGCCGCTTATGAATGAAACTTTGCAGCGTGCTAAGGAAAAATTTCCGCATCTAAACGCCAATGTTATAACTGTTGTCAATAAGTTTTTTGGCGAAACGGTTACCGTTGCTGGCCTGGTGGTGGGGCAAGATATTGTTTCCGCCTTGCAGGGGCGCGACGACGTTGGCGACACGCTTTTGTTGCCCAGGGTGATGTTGCGTGAGACGGAAGATGTCTTTCTGGACGGAATGACCTTACAACAGTTGAAAGATTTGACAGGTAAAAAAGTGGTTATAACGGCCGACGGATACGAATTTTGTCAGGCTGTTTTGGAGTGTGAATGATGAAAAGAACCTTAGTTGCCGTAGTTGGCAAACCTAACGTTGGCAAATCAACGTTTTTTAACAAGGTTTGCGGCAGTCGTATTTCTATTGTTTCGGATATGCCCGGCGTAACGCGCGATAGGGTCTATGCTGATGCAGAATGGCTTGGTCGCAAATTTACCCTTATAGATACCGGCGGAATTCAGCTTAAAAGTGATGATGTTATGTTTCGCCATATTCGTCAGCAGGCAGATATCGCAGTAGATCTTGCCGACGTAATTTTGCTGTTTTGCGACTACAAAACGGGCCTTACAGCGGAAGACTATGACGTGGTTTCTATTTTGCGCAAGTGCAACAAGCCGGTTATTTTAGTTGTGAACAAAGTGGATAACTACATGGACTGCGATTTGTCGGATTTCTACGCTTTGGGGCTTGGGGATGTTTTTCCAATTGCTGCAGAGCAAAAACAAGGTCTTGGCGATTTGCTTGACGAAGTTATTTCCTATTTCCCTGAACAGGACGTTGCGGACGAAGATGAAGATGCAATAAAAATTGCCGTTGTTGGCAAGCCCAATGCGGGCAAGTCTTCCCTTGTTAACAGCATTTTGGGGTACGATCGCACGATAGTTTCTAACATTGCTGGCACAACTCGTGATGCGATTGATACACAATTTGTTTATGACGACAGAAAATATGTGATTATTGACACTGCAGGTATGCGCAAGAAACGTTCTATCGAAAGCGACAGCGTTGAACAATACAGCGTGATGCGCTCGCTTGATGCGGTGCGACGTGCCGACGTGTGCTTGATTGTTGTGGATGCCAACGAGGGGCTTTCGGAACAAGACGTTAAGATTGCCGGGTTTATTCACGAAGAAGGCAAACCGTCGGTTGTCGTTATCAACAAATGGGATTTAGTGGAAAAAGATACACACACTGTAGAAAAATTCAAAAAACAGCTGTCGTGCGACTTGGCTTTTATGGATTATTTCCGTTTTATCACCGTTTCGGCGCTTACGGGCCAACGTGTTTCCAAATTGATGGATGAAGTTAACTACGTTTATGCAAAATCCACCTTCCGTGCAACCACGGGGATGCTAAACGACGTTATTTCCGACGCAGTGCAAGCGGTGGAACCACCTTCGCGCAATGGCAAGCGGGCCAAGATAAAGTACGCAACGCAAGCGTCAACCCAACCGCCTACATTTGTCATTTTCACAAACGATGCCTCACTGGTGCATTTTTCTTATAGAAGATATTTGGAGAACTACATCAGAAGAGCGTTTTCGTTGGATGGAACGCCTATAAGATTGGTTTTCCGTGGCGGTGAAAAGAGCGACGACTGATTGAAAATTTAATATTAGGCAACAAACGGTTTTGCTGTTTGTTGCCTTTTTTTGTGAATTGTGTTGTCTTTAAAAAATCTTTGCAAATCAAGTGAAATTATATCGGTTATTGGGAACAGTTTTGAAAGTTTATTTGCAACATTATTTCATCGTTTTGTGTTTACGTGCGGTTTTTGTGTGACTTCGATTTTGTGAAATTTTGTGGTTATTTTAAACAGTTTTGAAAAAGTTTTGTGTAACGTTTTTTTTGTATTGTGTTTTTGTGTTTAGAAGCAGTTTTGACCGTCTTCAATTTTGTGAAATTGCAGTTTTGGGTGCAGTCTTTATAAATTTCACGCAAGTTTTTATACTTCCGGGCTGTTGGTGTGCATTAAATTTTTTAAAGTTGAGCACCTTTTTGAGGTTGCATTTTGGCTTTGTTAGTTAGTTGTGCTATTTGGTTTTTCTATATCTTGCGGTTTTGTCACTGTTGGATTTTCTTTTGCGGTTTGTTTGGAAAACTTTTGTTGCTGGCGTGAGCTGGAGCTAACGGCGCCTGTACGCAAAATTGTTCTAATAACGTTGCAATCCTCATACAATCTAGCAAACGATTGTGGTGGAGGGAATGCGTGAACAGTATTTATCAAGACATTGCGGAAAGAACAAACGGAGACGTGTATATCGGGGTTGTCGGGCCGGTGCGGAGCGGCAAATCAACTTTTGTTAGCAATTTTATGGAAAAATTGGTTTTATCGGAAATATCCGACAAAAACGAGCGTGCGCGCACGATTGACGAACTGCCGCAATCGGCCGATGGAAAAATGATAATGACAACTCAGCCAAAATTTGTTCCAAACGCGGCGGTAAAACTTACGCTGGACGATAAATCGACGGCAAACGTGCGACTGATAGATTGTGTGGGTTACGTGATTGACGGTGCAGAGGGGCATTTGGACGGCGAAAAAATGCGGTTCGTCAACACACCGTGGTCTTCCGAACCTATGCCATTCGAACAAGCGGCGGAAATAGGCACTAGAAAGGTTGCCACGGAGCACTCCACTGTGGTAGTTGCTGTTACATGTGACGGGACCATTTGCGGAATTCCTCGAGCTAGCTACGTTGCTGCGGAAGAAAAGACGGTTGCTGAGCTGAAAGCATGTGGTAAACCTTTCGTATTGGTACTTAACACCCAAAACCCATTGGACGAAGCCACTAAAACACTTTGCGATTCTCTTTCGGAAAAATATGGTGTTTGCGTGATTCCGCTGGATGTGAAAAACGCTACTGCTGAACGGCTGCAATTTGTGTTGCAAAGCATAGTGATGGAATTTCCGGTTCGTCGCTTAGCTTTCGATATGCCCAAATGGATGCGCACTTTGCCCAAAGAAAACAAATTTGTTGCTGAAATTTTGGAACGCATCAAAAAAGGATGTGTGGAAGTTGACAAAATGTGCGATAGCGGCAAATTAAAAGAAAGTTTTGCTGACTGCGATTTTCTTGAAGATTTTTCTGTATCGTCAATGGATATGGGAAGTGGTGTTGTGCGCTACAACATAACTCCGCGTTCGGATTTGTTCTTCACCGTGCTTTCGGAAGAAGCCAAAACGGAGATTGTTGATGAATTCTCTTTGATGAGCTACGTCACGGCGTCGGCACATGCAAATAGTTGCTTTGAAAAAATGAAGGATGCGTTGGAACAAGCAAACACGTTGGGGTACGGCGTAGTTTGTCCCGATGTAAACAACATGTCTTTGAACGAACCTGAAATGGTGCGGCAGGGTAGCATATACGGAGTGAAACTGAAGGCGACGGCGCCAAGCTATCACATAATAAGGGTGGATGTTGCAACAGAAATATCTCCAATGGTGGGCACGGAACAGCAAAGTCAATATTTGCTGGAAGAATACAAACAAAACCCAGACGTTGTTTGGAACACAAACATGTTTGGCAAAACGATGGCCGGGCTAGCTAAGGAAGGATTGGAAGGAAAATGCACTGCGATGCCTGTGGAAATAAAAGAAAAACTAACAAGAACTGTCAATAAGATTGTGAATGAAAACCGTGGTGGCTTGATTTGCCTCTTGCTCTGATTTTTTTACAAATACTACTGAAATTTTGCTAAATGTATACTATTATGCTAGGCATAATATTAAAACTAGTGACATTTTTGCAATAAAACGTGTGTTTTAATGCGACTTTTTTCGTCGATTGATATTTTGCCCGGGTAATTTTTGCAAAGCGGGCGTGCAAAAAGTGCGAGTAAAATAGAGTGTTTGTAAAAGATGAAAAATCCGCCTAGCATGTGTCTGGGCGGATTTTTCTGCTTTATTTGCATGGTGGATAAAGATTCGTTGTTTGTTCATTTGCTTACGTTTGTTACCCGTTTTGAGCAAAAGCCTTTTAAAATGGTGGTATTTATGAACTTTTTCATCAACTCGGTTTCAAGTAGTTGTGTTATGCTGCGTTTGCAGTGCTTCACGCATTATTCCTCTGCGTAAAGTTCTTGCAATTTCTTTATAATTTTGCATTCCATTCGGGATATTTGCACTTGCGAAACGCCCATCTTTTGCGCAATTTCTCCTTGCGTCAAATCTCTGAAATAGCGCAAAATAACTATCTTTTGCTCACGTGGCGTCAGCTTTGTCAGCATGTCTTTAAGCACGACATTTTCTATCATCTTTTTGTCCACGTCAGTGGAAATTTTGTCTATCAATTCTGTTTGCTTGCCGTCTTTGTCGCTAGCTGTTTCGTATAAGGAAACGGGCAGTCTTGTTGCATCTAGGGCAAAAACAATTTCACTTGAGTCCATTTCGAAGTGTTGGGCAATTTCCTCAATAGTTGGTTCTTCTTCACCAGCTTTCAACTTTTCTTCAACAAAACGCATTATTTTGGTTGATAGGCTTTTTACCGAGCGAGAAACTTTCATGTAGCCGCCGTCGCGCATATATCTTTTTATTTCGCCCAAAATCATTGGAACTGCGTAGGTGGAAAATTTAACGTTGAATTGCGTGGAAAAGTTTTTTATTGCTTTTAGCAATCCTATGCCGGCAATTTGCAACAAGTCGTCGTATTCCACGTGTTTTCCCAAGTAGCGTTTCACAATGCTTTTTAGTAGCGGAGTGTTTTGTACTATCAACTCGGAACACGCTTCTTCATTGCCGTTTTGCGCTTGCGCAATAAGCAGCATGGTTTCTTCGTGGCTTATCATGGGCCCACCTCACGCTATTGTTTTGGTTAATTTAACGCTTGTCTTGCCATTTCTAGACTTAACTTCCACGTTGTCGCAAAACGCCTGCATAACGGTGAATCCCATTCCTGAACGTTCTCCTGTGTTCACAGTGGTGTAAAAGGGCTGCATGGCCTTTTCTACGTCGGCAATTCCTGCTCCAAAATCGATAATCTCAACAAAAATGCTATCCGACGTCAGCTGGCACACAATACGAATTTCCCCTTGTTGTGCTGCGGCGTAGGCGTGCACAATGCAGTTAGTAACCGCTTCCGAGACGGCTGTTTTGACGTCTTCAATTTGTTCCAAAGTTGGGTTTAGCTGCGCGAAGAAAGCGCCAACAGTGCTTCGTGCAAATTTTTCGTTTTGTGATTTTGCTTCTATAACTAGTTCCATGCTGTTTATAACGGACATAATCTACCTCTCACTAAATTCTTTCAATAATTTCATATAATCCGGACATTTTGAATATCTTGTCAATGGTGTTTGACGGGTTTTTAACAAATAGTTGGCGATTGCTTTTGCGCAAAAGTTTGTAGCGTCCAATAAGCACGCCTATTCCAGTGGAATCCATAAAAGACATGCGTGCAAGATCTAGCACAACGGCATTAAAATTGTTCTCAGCAAACAATGTGTCTAGCCGCCTGCGTACAAGTTCGGCCGAGTGTTCGTCTAGTTCGCCAACTAGTCGCACGTTTAGAGTGTGACCGTCCAAATTGTAGTATACTTCCATAACTGTGCCTCCGCGAAAATTCTAAAAAAATATTGACGTAGTTGATTGCAATATTTTGCAATGCTGTGAGTTTGTTTGTCGAAATTGACGAGCGGGGTGTTTTTTTGAGCTCAGTTATGGAGCTTTTGCATTAACATGGCGCAATTGTTTTGTATCTATTGCTACTGGTGGAGTGCCTTTGAAATCGCATAAAAATTTTTTGAAAATTTTTGTAAAAATCGTTGATAAATTTGTTGACAATGGAAAAAAAATATTGTAAGATAAACAGGCTGATTTATGCCGCCTGCGTACAAGTTCGGCCGAGTGTTCGTCTAGTTCGCCAACTAGTCGCACGTTTAGAGTGTGACCGTCCAAATTGTAGTATACTTCCATAACTGTGCCTCCGCGAAAATTCTAAAAAAATATTGACGTAGTTGATTGCAATATTTTGCAATGCTGTGAGTTTGTTTGTCGAAATTGACGAGCGGGGTGTTTTTTTGAGCTCAGTTATGGAGCTTTTGCATTAACATGGCGCAATTGTTTTGTATCTATTGCTACTGGTGGAGTGCCTTTGAAATCGCATAAAAATTTTTTGAAAATTTTTGTAAAAATCGTTGATAAATTTGTTGACAATGGAAAAAAAATATTGTAAGATAAACAGGCTGATTTATGCAGCGGGGTGTAGCGCAGTTTGGTAGCGCGCTTGCTTTGGGAGCAAGATGTCGTGAGTTCGAGTCTCGCCACCCCGACCACAGAAGAGAATATGGGCCTTTAGCTCAGTGGTTAGAGCAGTCGGCTCATAACCGATCGGTCCGGGGT
>CAZFTO010000028.1:0-13799 GCA_964521735.1 uncultured Oscillospiraceae bacterium
AAAGTATGCACTGTTCGGAATATTCCGTCGCGTAGACGTGTTGCTCAAAAGTAGTAGACCTTGCACCACACGTGCACACGTCATAGTGGCCTTCTTGTGCTCCGTCGTAGCCAATTGTTTGCTCGAAGCAAACGTGTTCGGCCACCTCGTGATCCATTTGAATAAGGAACTTGTATACTACAAAACAATGTTGGTTGCCGTTAAAATCTGTGTAGCCGGCACGTACCAATTCGACGGTTTGGAATCTTCCGCCATGTTGGAAGTTGGCAGTCAAAGTTACATCACCGATACCCATACCGTTGTAGTGATAGCTATCGGCAAGTGCAACAAGAATGTTGACGTAGTATTGAGTGCCTAGTTCAAGAGTTGTGCCTTCCCAATAGGAACTTTCGGAGGTAGTAACATAGCCTTCAACTGCTAGCACACCGGAATTTTGGGGGAAGGAAAGATTATCAGCGACAGTGAAAAATTGTCCTGCGGTGGGAACTGCACTGCTTGTGATGGTTAGATCCGTCACCTTTTGTTGCGTTGTTGTGCCAACAAGTGGCGTCAACTCGTAGAGAATAGTGGCATCACTACCCCCAGAATATGCGTAGATGGGTAAAGTTTTTACCCCGTTGACATACCCGTTTGCAAACGCTTCAATAATATCCGTGGGTGCCGTTGCAACTAGATCTAGTCGCAAATAGTATTTAACCCCTGGATAGAAACGTGCAAATTGCGAATCGATTTCTTGTTGGAACGAGTATTGATCGGTATACAAAATTGCGTATCCGTTGTTTGCACGGAGTGTGTTAAAGCGAATACCATAGTCGTTTTCGCCAATGGCAACGGCAATATCGCTTATTTTTGCATCGATTTCGTAGCCCGTGAAGGTGATATCAATGCGATCGGGTGCAACAATTCTTTCGTCGAAGAAACATTCGTTACAATCGGTATCAAAAATGTCGGAATAGACGTGTTCAACAAAATTAGTTTTGCTGCAAACAGTGCATTGTGTTCCGTGGTAACGAGTGGGATCGGGGTTGTTTGGCACGTCATCAACAACGAAATCGCATTCGTGCGAGCTGACGTTGCCATAAACCATTATATTCAACTCTATCGTGGTGCCATAGGGACTAACCAACACATCGATAACTTGGCCGAAATCGTTTGCAATGGTTACGTCATCAATTGTGTATCCAAAGAAGTTCTTTTTGTCCGGCGCCGCAATACTCATTCTCACTATCAAGGCAGAATCGCCAGCTATTACGCTTTGCTCTGACAGCACTCTGCCATTTTGGTAAAACTCAGCCTGCACCAATTGCAAATCGTCTGAGATTGAGCAAGTTGTTTGCGATAATGTTGCGCCTGCAACAAAATTGCCAAATTCAATTTCCACTTCGGGCACGGTGATAGCTTCCGTTTCTCCTGCCAAAGCGGGCAAATACAACTTGCTTGCGAAGGTGAATGTTGTGTTATCCGGCGGGATCTGCACCGGATCCAACTCTGCACCATAGGGAATGTTTATGTCGTCCCAAGAATTTAAACACGGATCGAACAGAGCAGTGCTGTAGGTAAATTCGATTCTATACGTTTGGTGACGCAAAATAGTTGCAGTTGCCTCCGTTGCGTCGATAGGTTGATCAACACCATCCATATAGATTTTTTTGCTGACTTCCGTAAATTTGACGTTGGTGTTGGAAGAAGACGGCACAAGTTGGATGTCGCTGATCAAACCGTCAATTTCGTAGTTGTTGACAGTGAAAGTTATGTCGAAAAAGCGTCCATATGGGCAATCGTCGAACTCGCAATAGGTTGACGAATTCGATTCGAACGTGTGAGCGGTCTTTTCGGACAACTGGTGTTCACATTCGGAACATTTCGACCAGTGCTGAAAACGGGTGCACATCCATTCGATGTCACATGCCACGGGATCGCCTTCCCATGCACCACAGCCTTCGCGTTGGCATTTGTTGCCGTGGTAGTGAACACCGTTGACAACCTCTTTGTAGGTTACCAAAGTGTCGTGGTAGCCGTAGCTTTCAAGCAAAATGTGGCTCTCGAATTCGTTGGAATCGCACGTTTCTGCTTGCGCTTGGGTTTTTCCTGACGGAACGTACTGATATTTGTTGCAGGTGGAACATTGACGATATTCCAAGTTGCCGTCCGTCAAACAACCTTTTGCCACTGCGGGAACCCAATTGCCGTAGTCGTGGCCAGTTGCTGCAAATTTGACGGTTGAATTGAAGTTTTCTTCTTCCACGAAGAGAACGTGCGCACTGTTGGCGTCGTTTGCAACAAATTCGTTGCACAACGCAACAGTTGTGACGGACAAATCGTCGATATATTGGAAACCCGTGCAGTTATCACATTGATGGTACGCATAGTTACCACCGGTTGTGCAAGTGTTGGGCTCTGCAGGAATCCAGGTGCTTTCCGTGTAGCTGTGACCGGTTGCTGCAATTTTAATTTTGGTGTTAAATTCCGCGCGCGTGCAAGTATAAACGTCACTGGCAACACCGGCAACGTGACTGTCGTAGTCGACAACGAGCGGATCGGTTATGTATTGATATCTGTTGCAAACAGAACATTGACGATATGCATGGTTGCCGTCTTCTTCGCAGCTTACAGCTTTGCGTGCCGTCCATTCGCCGTAGGTGTGGGCAGCCGGTGCAATTTTTCCTCTGTCGGAAAACTGCATTTTAGTGCAAGTTTCCAAGTGGGGGTGACTTTCCGCTGCAACGTATGCGTCGTAGTCGGTTACGGTTGTGTCTGTTATATATTGATATCCCTGACAAACGGAACATTGACGGTTAGCGTAGGAACCACCTTCCGTGCAAGTGGCGGCATGGTATGCCATCCATGCGCTATAGGTGTGGCTTGCCGTTGCAATTTTTACGCTAGTTTCGAACTGCGCTTGCGTGCAAGTTGCCAAATCGGGGTGATTTTCTGCCGCAACGTATGCGTTATAGTCGGTGATGCTAGTGTCGGTTATGTATTGATAGCCATTGCAAACGGAACATTGACGATAAGCGTAGTTTCCTTGCGCCGTGCAAGTGGGGGCAAGGTATGCCGTCCAATCGCCGTAGGTGTGGGGAACCATGCTTATTTCCACATCGAGTTCTGTTGCCTTGTCGGTGTCAAAATTCTTGTTGCAAGCGGAGCAATGCCAGTGCGCTTTGGCGCCTGTTTCCGTACAAGATGCAGGAACTTCGGCAATGATTTCTTCCGTAGACCAAGTGTGTCCGTTGGCAGAAATTGTAAGGTTTTCGATTTTTGCACCGCTGTTATCGTAGTTGAAGTTGCAAATGGCGCAAGTTTTGTAGCCCTTTGTGCCCGTTTCCGTGCAAGATGCAGGAACTTCGGTGTTCCAATTGCCAAAGTCGTGGGCTAGTTTTTCGATTGTGAGGCCAGCCAGTTCAGTTGCCTTGGTGGAATCGAAATCCTTTCCGCAAGCGGAGCAATGCCAGTGTGCTTTTGTGCCTGTTGCAATGCAAGTTGCAGGTTGTTCTGCAATAACTTCCGTTGTGGACCAAGTGTGTTCGGCAAGCGGAAGCATAACTATGGTGCGGAACTCGTTAACTTCGCAAGTTTGAACATCGCCTGCGTCGTCGTGGTACTGACATGCACCACAGCCGTAGTCGCACGTGCGATATTTGCGCACACCTTGCTCTGTGCAAGTGGATTCTACGCGTTCCGTGTAGCTGCCGGTGAAGCTATGTTCGCATTGGTAGCGATAAAGGAATGCCAGCTCGGTGAGATTTATGTCGTTGGCGTACAAAGGCCAGTTGCTAGAATCCTTAAAAGACACAACACACGAACTAATGAATTGCGCGTTGTCTGTTTGCAAAGCAACACACTTTTTATCCGCACTAACAATTACGTTCACCACACCTTCGTGAAACGCCACGTCGGAACCGCCAACAACAGAACCCGTCATTGAGAACGTGTTGACAATCTGATTTATTTGTGAATCGGAAAGAGCTTGCTCTGCGTACACTGCCACGCCATAGATAAGTGCCTTTTGGCTGTTTGTGTCGTTGGAGATATGCGCATTGATACTGTTTCTGCTGCCATCATAAGTTGTGACGTTATCGTCGTGCCACGTTGCCTGCCAAGAAGCAATTGTTTTCCAATTGCTTGCCAGCGTGGTTTGCGACGTATCGACAGTTGCTTGCATTTCAATTTCCGACAACTGAATGTTGTCGTCGTTCCAATCGCCCATTGGTTCGCCTTCTTGTTCCCCACGGCGTGCCGTGAACACGAACTTGAAATACTTATACACGCCGTCATGGGATACAGCGAACGAATAGGCAGTTCTGTTGGCTGCCCCCATTGTGGTGTCGTTTTCGACCTTGTGAATTTCCGTCCAAGTGCCGGTTTTGGCAGATTCGTCGTAGTCGTTGCTGCCATAAAGAGCCCAATCTCTGGGGTTGCGTTTGTCGTAATTGGCAGTGTCATCACCGGTGCAGAACTTGTAGCCGGTTATTTTTGTGCCGTAGGAAGACGACTTGAAAACAACGTAGGGACCATCGGCCAACTTTACGCAATACTTATTGTAGATGGAACCATCGAACAACTTGTCGTAGCTTTGACTGACAGCAGCATCCGGGTCGGAGGGCGTTTGGCCGTCCAAAACGCTGAAATGCGGCGTCGGGTTGTAGGTTGGTGGCGTCACCAGTGTCGTTGCCGTGCCGGAAGGCGTATCGGCCAAAGCCGTGGGCACAACGAATTGTGCACACACCAGGCAACACGCCAACAACAAAACACAACAAAGCACAATTGCAATTTTGTTTCTGAAAAGTTTTGTCATTTTTTTCTCCTCAAAATTCAATCGCTATTTTGCGACAATTTTGTTTAACTGCCTAGGCAGTTTTTTTGTTGTTTGCCGAACGAAGCTTTGCGCTCGGCCAAACCGCACTATGGCGGCTATTTTGCCAACTGAAAAAAGACACAGTTTTTTTGTTTATGCTTTATATCTAGCTGCCACAATGGCAGATGATTTTTGTTTGCACCATTTCGATGCCAAAGTTTGTTTTTGCAAACGGTTTTGCAAGCGTCGATTTGCAAAAGAAATTGTATTTTCGCAAACCGATGGCAAATCAAATTTGCGCTTTGCGTGCCACAACTGACGGGGGCACTTGCCCATGCTGTTGTGGCCAAATTTGCAGTAACAAGACTGCGTGTTGCACTAGCGAATTAGTCCGGATTTTTGCGCCGCCCACGAAAAGGCTTGTTTTAGCACTGTAAGTTGGGATTGCAAATAGTATTCGTCTTCGAACAAAGCATAGTGAACGCTGGCACGGATAAGTGTGAAAATGAACGACACTATCATGCTTTGAGGGATGCCGATTTTGGGTTCTAGCAGTTTTGCATATTCGTTGTAGCGTTGATTTACGCCTTCGAAAAATTTTTTGCCATGTTCAATATATTTGGGATTTGTGTAAACTTGATACATCAAGCGATATTTTTTGCCGTGATATTTCGCCGTCCAGTAGGGAATTTCGTCGATAAACGCATATGCTTCCGCAGGATTTACCGGCGCTTTTGCCATGAAATCGTCCTCCACTTTGCTCATGCAGTGGGCCGTTGCTTGGATGATTAGGTCATCGAGGTTTTCAAAATAGTTATAGATCACTCCCGATGCCATGCCGCATGCCTTGCCCAAACCCTTGATGCCAACGTTGTTAAGGCCGTATTCTGCATAGCAATCGAAACATTTTTCCATGATTTCGACCTTGCGTTTTTCGTGTAGTTCTTCGTTTACTGTGCGCATAAAAATAACCTTCCTTTTTATGTTTGATTGAACAATCACATTATAGAATATTTTGTAAGAATATACAATAGAATTTTTGTTTTTTTTAGATAAAAATAAGACTTATTTTTTTTGCTATTGACTGTCAGCTTGAAGCATTGGGATTGAGCGAGTGCGAACAAAACGCTAGTGACCAATTTTGTTGTGTACTATTTCAGAATATGCCGCATGCAAGCAAGCAAAACGCCTTGATTGCAACTGGTACAAGCGGCAATTATAACGGCAAAATATGCAACATGCCGCCCAAAACAGCTTATTTCAGGCGCAACTACATCCACGACTTAACAAAAACTGTGTGCGTTTGAAATATGAATTGCACCCATGCCGACGCAAAAAATCCGTCCTTTTGCAATGCACAAATTGCACCATTAAAAACGAAAAAAAGCGCCCCGATTGGAGCGCATTTTGATTGTGAACGCGTTACAAATTTTGTCGATTTTTAGCGAAAAATTGCATTTTGGGTTGAAAATTTCCTAAAATTGCTGTTGACTAGCAACAAGTTGTGTGGTTTTTGTAACGTCGAAATTTGCCGTATTTTCGATAAATTTTTGCCGCATTTTGTCGAAAATTGTTGCAAAATGCAGTTTCTTGTTGTATTTTGACTGGCCCTGACTGATTCATTCTAGTTTAGACGAATTTTACCGCATTTTGTCGCAAAATGCCGAATTATGTCGCAATTTGACAAATTTTGATGTGCGTTATTCCACGTGCGGCAACGCTTCTTCCACCACGTCTATTTTGTTGACGGAAACTTCGTAGGCGATGCGGGTTTCCACAACATCTTCGGAAATTTTCTTTTGATAGTTGCGCGACTGCACTCGGCCGCAAATTTCCACATGTTCGCCAACGGGCAAATGCTGCGCAAAACGGGCGTTACGTCCCCAAACAATGCAAGGGATATAATCGCTTTTGCCATATTGTCTGTTGACGGCCAGCAACACGTCGCAAATTTCGCGGTTGAAGGGCGTTTTGCGATAGACGGGCGGCTTGCAAACGTAGCCGCTTAGCGTAAGTACGTTGGGGTTGATGGTTTGGTCGAAGGGCAAAACTTCGCGAGCGAAAACCGTTAGCATAAGTTTGCTGTGATCGTCCACCGTTTTGTTGTAGCTGCGAAACTGTCCCATAACCGTGATAAAATTGCCGGCGTGCACCGTTTGCAACAGCCGTTCGGAAACGGAAATGGGCAAAAAATCTTCCATGCCGGAAAGCCGCTTGACGGCAAGGGTAACTTCAAAAAATTTTTCGCCGTAGATTTCGTGCGAGAAGGTGGGTTCGGCAACGACTTCGCCACCCAAAGTTACAACGTTGTTTTGCATGTTTAAGTTCAAAATGGTTCCTCCTAGGTTGTTCTTTTTGTTTTTTCGTTATTTTGCGCACCAAGCGTGCGTTTTTTTGTGTGTTTTGGGGCACTTGTGTGCAGCAGTTTTTAGATTTTTAGGGATGACGCTGCCGCCGTGATGCGACAGTTTTCAAGCTGCGTGGCAACTTGAAACTTGCCCACAAAAGCGCATTTTGCGCTGCGAACTGTAAGAAAAAGTTGTTATTTTTGCACTTATACACAAAGTTTTTGACAGTTATGTGAGCAAGCAAATGCACGCAATGAAATGTTACAACTTGTGCGATGCCAGCACTTATACCAAAAATTGACTAGGTTTACTTTTCTTGCGCCGACAATTTTCAACAAAAATTGAATTTTTTTATTTTTTGCGCAAACACTAGTTGTTTTTAGTTTCGGGTGGCAACAAGCTTTGACGGCCGTTGGCATCTATTTGATAGTTTTGCGTGTACACCACCTGCCCAACAGGGCAAAACTGCAAGCCTTTTAGTTTTGCCCATTCAAATATAAGCGGCAATGCCTCCACAATGTGGTCGCTGTTGTTGTGGCACAAAACCACGTCGCCGGATTGCGCCTTTTGCACGCGCTGGGCAATTTGGCGGGCAGAAAGGCCTTTCCAATCGAGACTATCCACGCTCCACTGCACGGCAATGAGGCCAAGATTTTCGCAGGCGGTTAGCAATTTGTTGTCGTAGTCTCCAAAAGGCGGACGAAAAAACACAACCGGATTGCCCGTTAGTTGAAAAATTTGTTGGCAGGACGAAGTTAGTTCTTGGCGGCACTGCTCGGCGGATAGTTTGCTCATTTGCGGATGGGTGGCACTGTGCGTGCCAATTTCGAAACCGCGCGCAGCAATTTGCGCAACCATTTCGGGGTACTTTTCCATCCAAAATCCCACAAGAAAAAACGTGGCTTTTACGCCGTAATCATCGCAAATATCCATTATTTTTTGCGTTTTGTCGGCGCCCCAAGCGGCATCGAAACTTATTGCAACACGGTTGTCGTCACGTTCCACGCAATAGACGGGCACCTTGCGGCGTTCGGAATAGGCCACCGAATAGCACCCCAGCGCAACGATGAAAAGCATGGCGAACAAGCACACACAGGCGGCAAAAATCTTTTTCACGTTTCCCCCCTTGCGCGACAAACCTAGTATACAACGGCGCATGCGTCGCTTTTATGGAAGTTTTGTCGCTTTTTGAGTTGTTTTGCACTTAAATAGTTTATGTCCACCACTTTGCCAATATGATTGCCAACGTTTTGCCACCATGAAACTTTTTTTGCGCTGAAAACCTTCACGCAAATTGCAAGAGAAAAAGCACGCAAACACCACAAAAAAGTCAAATTGAAAATATCAGAAAAAAAAACACAAACAAAAAAAGAACACGCAAGACCACAAGCAAAAGCAGCACGCTGCCCTAGAAAATGCCTGTTTTATGCGTGTTTGCAATGTTCAAAACTCAAAAAAAAACGACCTCATAGAATTTCTTCTACAAGGTCGTGTTTCTATTTTGTTTTGCCTGTTGTGTTACAAGGCGGCTTGCATTTTCATAACACTTATCTCACTATCTGGGATACTTGATGTTTGCTTGAGCTGCTGCCAAACGTGCAATGGGTACACGGAAGGGAGAACAAGAAACGTAGGTGAGGTTGATTCTGTGAGCAAATTCGATGCTGCTGGGATCGCCACCGTGTTCGCCGCAAATGCCGCATTGAAGTTCGGGACGAGTTTCTCTGCCCAAAGTTACAGCCATCTTCATAAGCTTGCCAACGCCAACTTGGTCCAAACGAGCGAACGGATCGCTTTCGTAGATTTTTGCGGAATAGTAGCTGGGCAAGAATTTGCTTGCATCGTCACGGCTGAAACCAAACGTCATTTGAGTGAGGTCGTTTGTGCCGAAGCTGAAGAATTCTGCTTCTTTTGCAATTTCGTCAGCCGTCAAAGCTGCTCTGGGGATTTCGATCATGGTGCCAACTTGATATTTCAAATTGGATTTTGCTGCTGCGATAACTGCATCTGCCGTTGCAACAACGCTCTTCTTGACGTATGCAAGTTCTTTAACTTCGCCAACCAACGGAATCATGATTTCGGGAACCACGTGCCAATCGGGGTGACGAGCTTGAACTGCCAATGCTGCCTTGATAACGGCTTTGGTTTGCATAATGGCAATTTCCGGATAGGTTACTGCCAAACGGCATCCACGGTGCCCCATCATGGGGTTGAATTCGTGCAAGCTGTTGCAAAGTTGTTTAACGTATTCTACGCTCTTGCCCTTTGTTTTAGCAAGCAATTCAATATCTTTTTCTTCCGTGGGAACAAATTCGTGAAGAGGAGGATCCAAGAAACGGATGATAACCGGTTGACCCTTCAAAGCTTCCATCAAACCTTCGAAATCTGCTTGTTGCAAAGGTTCAATCTTTTCCAAAGCTTTTTCGCGTTCTTCAACAGTTTCGGAAGCGATCATTTCGCGGAATTTTTCAATTCTGCCTTCGCCAAAGAACATGTGTTCGGTACGGCACAAACCAATGCCTTGTGCGCCAAGTTCTGCTGCGCGTTGTGCATCGGCAGGGCTATCGGCGTTGGTGCGAACTTCAAGTGCTTTGTACTTGTCGGCCAACTTCATGATGCGTCCAAAGTATCCGCTGTTGGGGTCTGCCGGAACGGTTTTGATAGCGATATCATAAATTTTGCCGGTGGAGCCATCCAAGGAGATGGGGTCGCCTTCGTGGAAGATTTTTCCGCCAAGTTCAAATTGTTTGTTTGCTTCGTCCATTTTGATGTCGCCACAACCGGAAACACAGCAAGTACCCATTCCGCGAGCAACAACTGCTGCGTGAGAGGTTTGACCGCCACGAACCGTCAAAATACCTTGTGCATACTTCATGCCTTCGATATCTTCGGGAGAAGTTTCCAAACGAACCAAAATAACCTTTTTCTTTTGTTTGCCAAGTTCAACAGCTTCTTCGGGAGAGAACACTACCGTGCCTGCTGCTGCGCCGGGGCTAGCTGCAATACCTTTGCCAACAACGTTGTTTTTATCTGCTGCTGCCAAAGCCTTGGTATCGAACGTGGGGTGCAAAAGCATATCCAACGATTTAGCGTCAATTTGCATAAGTGCTTCTTGTTCGCTGATCATGCCTTCGTCAATCAAATCGCAAGCAATTTTGATTGCAGCCGCTGCAGTACGTTTGCCGCTGCGGGTTTGAAGCATATACAATTTGCCCTTTTCGATGGTGAATTCCATGTCTTGCATGTCTCTGTAGTGGTGTTCGAGTGTATCGCAAACTTGGAGGAATTGATTGTACACGTCGGGCAAAACTTCTGCCATTTTGGAAATGGGCATCGGTGTGCGAACGCCTGCAACAACGTCTTCGCCTTGTGCGTTCATCAAGAATTCGCCCATAAGGCCTTTTTCGCCGGTGGCGGGGTTACGTGTGAATGCAACGCCGGTTCCGCAATCGTCACCCATGTTGCCGAATGCCATCATTTGTACGTTAACTGCGGTACCCCAGCTGTACGGGATGTCGTGGTCCATACGATAGATGTTTGCGCGGGGGTTATCCCAAGAACGGAACACTGCTTCCACTGCTGCGAACAATTGTTCTTTCGGGTCGGAGGGGAAATCTTTGCCGATTTTGGATTTGTATTCTGCTTTGAATTGGTTAGCCAAGGTTTTTAGGTCTTCTGCGGTAAGTTCTACGTCGTAGGTTACGCCCTTTTCTTCCTTGATGCGGTCAATCAAAACTTCGAAATACTTCTTGCCGACTTCCATAACAACGTCGGAGAACATTTGAATGAAACGTCTGTAGCAGTCCCAAGCCCAACGGGGGTTGCCAGATTTGGCAGCAAGAACTTCAACAACGTCTTCGTTCAAACCAAGGTTCAAAATTGTATCCATCATGCCGGGCATGGATGCGCGAGCGCCGGAACGAACGGAAACGAGCAAGGGGTTTTCCTTGTCGCCGAACTTTTTGCCGGTGATTTCTTCCATCTTGGCAATGTAGTCCAAAATTTGTCCTTTGATTTCATCATTGATGTGTCTGCCGTCTTCATAGTATTGCGTGCAGGCTTCCGTGGAGATGGTGAAACCTTGCGGAACGGGCAAACCGATGTTGGTCATTTCTGCAAGGTTTGCGCCCTTGCCGCCCAAAAGTTCACGCATTTGTGCATTGCCTTCGCTAAACAAATAAGTATATTTTTTAGCCACTTTTGTTATTCCTCCTGAATAATTATTATCAAATTATTTGGGACGGTACAATTTGTCCCCAAACATTGATATTTTACATTATTTTGACAAATTAGACAAGTGTTTTGATAATTTATTTTTATAAACAAACAACCTTGCTCTTTTTTAGCGGCACGTTGCGACGATTTTCGCGCAAAACACACCACAAAACTGCTGTTTGCTGCACAAAACAAACGGCAAATTTTGTAGGACGGGAAAACAATTCAAAGAACAAAAAAGAAAAACACGCCAAAAGTCTGCACCAAGGGAAAACGTCAACTAGCACCACCTTGACGAAACCAGGTCGGGCACTTCCCAAAACAACGCGGCACGGCAATCGAATCATCGCAATTCATCACACAAAAATGCCGAAAACGTTGTTGAAAAAGTAAAAATAACCGCCAAAAACAGAAATCGTTTGTTGAAAAAATTGTGTTTTGGTGTGCAAAAACCCAGCACGAAAAAAGCAAAATTGAAGAAAATTCAACAAAAAACACTCATACAAAACCACCATTATGCCGCAAACTCTGCCGAACGAAAACACCGTCAAACGACATTGCACCCAAACAGACCACAATGCCCAAAGCTGCAACGACAGGGCGACACCACACCACCGCACCACGAAGCGCACGGGCAAAGCGCCCAATGCGCACGAACAAAAATAGTCGTCGACAAAGGTGCGCATCACAAGTCGCATGGAAACAAGCAAGCAAAAAATGTTTTGCAAAGCGGGCTATTTGGTGCGGAGAATAACGCAAGTTAGGTGCGAACAAGGCAAAATTTTGCAGAGAGTGATAGGGAAAGAGCGAAAAAAAAATTCTTTGCAAAAAAATGATGACAAAAGCAGAAAATGTTATTGAAAAGTGTTGCACAAACGCAAAAAGTGTGGTAAACTAGGTTAGCAAAAAATGTAGAACTATCAATTAAGGAGATACAAATGCCTAACATTAAATCCGCAGAAAAAAGAGTTAGCGTTTCTGCAACCAAAAAACTTCAAAATCAAAAAGTCCGTTCTCAAATGGCTACGGCTATCAAAAAGTTTAATGCCGCTATTTCTGACGGTGACGTGGAACTTGCAAAACAATTGCTTCCCATCGCCAGCAGCAAAATCGACAATGCCGCTGTTAAGAACGTAATCCACAAGAACGCAGCCAACCGCAAAAAGGCTCAAATTGCAAAGACCCTTTCTCAATTGGAACGCGGCGTTGTTGTTGTTAAAGTTGACGCAAAAACTTTGAAACAAGCAGAACAAAAGGCTGCTGCTGCTAGAAAGGCAGAAGAAGCTGCTGCTATCAAAGCACAAAGAAACGAAGCCAAAAAAGCAAAAGAAGCTGCAAAAGCTCCCGCTGCTACAAAAAAGGCTGCAAAAAAAGTTGAAGCTGAAGCAGCACCCAAAAAACGTGCACCCAAAAAGGTTGCTCCCGTTGAAGCACCCGTTGTTGCCGAAGCTGACGAAATTCAATAGTATTTGAAATTTTGCACCACCGCCGATGCACTTTTTGCTCGGCGGTGTTTTTTTGTGTCGTTTAAGAAAGCCGCCGCATTGTTCGGTGGTTTCACAAAGAAAAAGCCTTTGGATTTTTCCAAAGGCATTTTTGCTAGTTATTGATTTTGCTGTTGTTATAGTTTGCCAAGACAGTTTTTGCAACAATCATGTTTACACAATCATTGCCGTTTGCCCAGACTGTTTGCAAAACTATTTTTTGAAAATTGCAACCAAGTCGGCAAATTTTTTCTTTTTGATCACAAACCCAAAAACGGAGAATCCGCCGCCTGCGGCAACAACCATGCTGCCAACTACAATGCCGGCAATTGCTCCACCGGAAAGTCCGGATTTGGGCAACTGTTGTTGCAAAACAAATTGGCAAGCCGTGCAATGAACGTCGTTTTTTCGGTGGCTTCTTCGGCGCCAGGTGTGTGTTCCTCTAAACCAAGTTTTGCGCCTGCCGTGCGGCAAAACCGCGACAAGATTTTTAATGGAAAAATTATATAACGGGGGACGTTGTCAATAGGGAAAGAAAAGAAAAAAAGAATGAAGAATATAAAATTGTTGGTGACAACAGCCTTTATTTTGGAAAATTGTGTTATATCAATTGACTTTTGAAATTTGTTTTGGTAGAATAGTGAAGTTGAAAAATAAATTTGCTGGTGTGGCTCAGTTGGTAGAGCAATTGATTCGTAATCAATAGGCCGTAGGTTCGAATCCTATCACCAGCACCAAGCGGCGGCTTGCTTTATTGTCGCAAACGAAAGGAACAACAAAAGCGTTGTTCCTTTTTCTTTTGCTCCTTTTGGCTTCGCCGCCTTGTGCACAGGCGTATAGGTATTGTCGAAATAACGTAGCGCTCCGCTTTGCTTCGCTTACCCTACGCTTGCGCTTTGGGACGAATCCTATCACCAGCACCAAGCGGCGGCTTGCTTTATTGTCGCAAACGAAAGG
>CAZFTO010000028.1:13899-16984 GCA_964521735.1 uncultured Oscillospiraceae bacterium
TTCGCCGCCTTGTGCACAGGCGTATAGGTATTGTCGAAATAACGTAGCGCTCCGCACTACTTCCCCATAATATCCAGCAAATGTTGATATGTGTCTGCAACGCCATAGTGAACGTTGCCATCGTTCAACGTTGAAAACAACTTTTTGGCGCAATTGATTTTTGCCCATTCCACCTTTTTCAGTTGTAACGATGACATACTCCCTTTTGTTTCGGCAATAAAATAAACGTACTTAACCTTGCCGTCGTTGAAAGCTATTGCCCAGTCCGGCGAATAGTTTCCCACGGGTGTGGGAATTTTGAAGCCACGCGGCAACTTGGCGTACACACAAACATCGCCGTCGTTACGTTCCAAATCTTCAGCAAATTGTTTTTCCGAATCGCTATCCGTAACAATCCAAGGTGTAACATGTTTCTGCGCTCGCACTAACCTATCCACACTCACTGCACCGCTTTGAGCTGTGAAAATTTCGCTAGAATAGGGCTCTTCTTCCGTCACGTTGTAGGTTATTGCCTCAACAATCATCGTTGCTTTTTGTTCGTTTATTATCCCTGTTGCTTTCGAAATGAAATCTTCAGGATTTTTGCAGAACATGGCAAATTTATCCGCAAGAATACCTTTCAAAATTGCCGCGACAGTCTTTCTTGTCAACGTCGTGCCCTGACAAATTTTCCCAATCAAATCGTAGGAAGCTGTGGAATTTCCAACGCTATTTAGTCGAATGTCCTTAACCTTTTCTTCGGCAAAATCGAACGAATCTATTGCCTGACGGCCTGTCGTGCGAATGTACTTCAATTCTCGCACGTACATTTGCTCGTTTATGGCGCTGATAGCCTTGTTAATCAACTCGTCGCTATCAAACGAAACAGTATATGCATACTTGTGGTTGATTTGTTTCCACAGCGCTTGAAATTCCTTTTTGGCGAAGTTCTCGTTAAGTTCGTTGGCGCCCATTTTCGGCTTGTTTGCCACCGTAACCATGCTGGCAAACATCTTTTCGTCAAACACACCTTGAACAAGCTTGTGAATTCCATCCGCCATTCCACTGATAGCATCGGACATCGCCGCAAAACTGCCATTGGCTTGAGCCTCGCGGTATATGTCTGTTACATTGCCATCTTCATCAACATATCCCTTTGAAACAAGGTAAAACCAGATTTTTTGCGCTTCATCATGGCTGATTTCATGCAGAACACTGCCAAGCTGAACTTTTTTCCCTTGAAAATAGTCCGCCGTTGCCTTGGTTGGGCGTTCGTAGAGATTCTCTTTTATTTCCTTTTGCAAACCAGCAACAAAACTTTTGTAACTGTCGCTTGCCACAACCGTCAATATGTTCACATCGTGCACGTTCACGCCCCAAGTGCTACTGTCAATACGATCCCCGTTGACATCGACGCACAATCTCATGCCCCTGCCCACTTCCTGACGCTTGTTAACCTCGCTGTTAGATTGTTTTAGCGTGCATATTTGGAACACGTTAGGATTATCCCACCCCTCACGCAGTGCAGAGTGAGAAAATATAAACCGTGTGGGTTCTTCGAATGAAAGCAGCCGTTCCTTGTTTTTTAAAATGAGGTCGTAGGCAGAAATGTCATCGCACACGCCACGTTTAACCTCAGAATTTATTGCCCGATTTGTTCTTTTATCAATAGAAAAATATCCTTTGTGCGTTTCCTGCACGGCAATGCCATTAACGTAGCGCGCATAATCACTATTGCCAAGTTGCTGTTCTTGCAATACATTTTGATACTCTTCTTCGAACATAACGCCAAAGTCGCCCAGCACTTCGTTGCCGTCTTCGTCATATTGACGGTAATGGGAAACTTCGTCAATGAAGAATAGTGACAGGCACTTGATGCCCATATTAAACAACCTTTCTTCCTTTTCAAAATGGGAAAGAATGGTTTCTCTTATTTGTATGCGCCGCATTTCCATTTCGGAAATATCCCCGACGACCTCGTTGACTGCAATTTTTTGGCCGTTCAAAAGCGTTATCGAACCGTTGATTGCATCAATTTCTTTCACAACGTAGCCGTTTTTGTACTGTTCCAAGGCAGGCATTTTTCCGCTTGCCGACATTTGATACAAGTTGTCGTTAACTTTGACGATTCTGCTTTCACGCGCAATGCCATTAGCGCGGTTAACCTCAAAAACGATTCGTGCCGTTGGAGCTTTTTGGGGGTCCAACAAAATTTGAGATAGATAAACGAATCCATCCGTGCCACGCAAGTTACAAAGTTCAAAACCTTTCACTTCTATTTTCTTCACCAATTTCTTTTGGTAAGCATCCAATGCATCCAAAACGTACACAAGGTTGTGAACGTCCTTGTGCGTGGCGGAATAGTTCAGTGTGAACAACGGATTGAACGCCTTTATGCCCTCTTGCGTTGCACCACCGCCCAATTTTTGGGGCTCGTCCAAAATGACGATGGGGCGATTTGCAGAAATAACGTCTATGGGCCTGCGCGAACCAAAACTATCTTGTGCACTGTAAATTATTCGTGCAGTCTCGTTTTTGGCGCCCTCTTTCAACGACAGCGCAAAAGCCTGTGCATTGATGATCATCACGCAAATATCTTTGCTTGCGGAAAAGTTGTCCAGTTGATTAAGGTTTTTGCTGTTGTAAACAAAATATCTTGCCTTTTTGCCGTATTGCTCAAAAAAGTGGTCTTCCATCACTTCAAAGGACTTTTTTACCCCTTCGCGGATAGCAATAGACGGCACCACCACTATAAACTTGCTCCAACCGTACTTTTTGTTGAGTTCGAACATAGTTTTTATGTAGCAATAAGTTTTGCCTGTGCCCGTTTCCATTTCCACGTCTAACGCACAACGGCAATTGCTTCCAAACGGCTTGGAAAGTTCTGTTGATTGTCTGATGTTGCCCAGTAGTTGCAGCGAACGAACATTATTCAGCAACTGCATATCGGAAAGCTGTATAGGTGCGTTTTCAAAACCGCTACCGTCCAAATCCATATAGTGCAAATCGTCTTCGAACAACGAAGCTTGTACGTTTTGAGTCTGCTTGCCTAAATCTCGCAAATACGAAATTCTGTCGTTAAATGGTTGACCGTCAAACGCCTTTA
>CAZFTO010000029.1:0-16843 GCA_964521735.1 uncultured Oscillospiraceae bacterium
GGGTTTGAACCTACGACCCTCCGGTTAACAGCCGGATGCTCTGCCGCTGAGCTATTGAGGAATATCTGATTGCCTATGTATAATACCACTCTCCACGGGATATGTCAATTATTTTTTTTGCACTTTTTCAAAAAAACTTTAGAAGTTTGGTTGTCCATGTTTTTTGTGCTATCCATTGACTCTCACTACAAGCGGTGGTAAAATAAAATGGCGACAGGGTGCACAATGCATTTGCGCAAAAATACTAGATGAGCTCTGTTGGCAAGTTTGCTTTGGAATGCTGCCAACAGTTAGAAGGTGTTATATGTTAGTTGCAGTTGTTTTGGGAAACAGATTGAAGGATGACGGAAGTTGTACGGATATTATGATGGCAAGGCTAAACCTTGCGTTGGAAGTGGATAGGGTGATTAAGCCGGATAAAATCATTCTTTCGGGTGGTGTGGCCAATCCTCTTGCCGGAAAAAGCGAAGCGCAAGCAATGTTTGATTGGCTGGTTGCGCAAGGAATAAATGCGGACAAACTTGTTTTGGAAGATAAGTCACTAACTACAAAACAAAATGCAAAATTTTCCGTTCCCATTGCCTTGCAACTGGGCGCGGATAGAATTTTGGTTTGCACAACACCAGAACACATGCACAGAAAGTTTCTCAACCCCATGAAACTGTTTCGTGCCAACCTTAAAAAGACAAAAGTTACACTCAGCAGCTGCTGCACAATTGCGGACGTTGCTCTTGGCGACTAGTTGCAACTGCGGCCGGTGCGCAGTTATTTGCCACGTTTTTGAAAGCAAGTCCTTATGCGGTAAGACGCTTGTAACGGTTTTGACAGTTTGTTTGGCTGCGTTTTTGTCACACAAACTAGAAAATTGTTTGATTTTGTTATCTGTTGCACTTAAAAGAGCAATTCATCTCAAAAGCTAAAAAGGCCTCGTTTTTCGAGACCTTTTTTCTATATTGCAGGCAAAACGGCAAGAGATATTCCGCAAAATATAAGCAGAGACAAAATATCTACTACCGTTGTGATGAAGGGACTTGCAACCACGGCAGGATCTAGGTGGCACACTTTTGCAATTATGGGCATCAGGCAGCCAACAAATTTTGCAAGCACAATGGTTAGGAACATTGCTATGGAAACGGTGATGCAAACATCCCACGTGTAGGGGTTATTGAACAACAAACCATCTATTAGATACAATTTTGCAAAACACGTCACAGCCAATACAGTGGCCAAACTAATTGCAACGCGAAGTTCTTTCCATAACACTTTGAATATGTCACGAGGGTGCACTTCGTCAATTGCCAAACTGCGTGTTATTGTTACGGATGCTTGACTTCCGGCATTTCCGCCCGTGCCCATAATCATAGGGACGCAAGCAAACAACAATGCAGAAAGTGTCGATTCGTAGTGGTTTATTATAAGCCCGGTGAAAGTCGCCGAAATCATAAGTATTAGCAACCAAGGAATTCTATTTTTGAATATGTGCCAAACGCTTTGTTCCAAATACGATTCATTCGAAGGCGTTACGGCGGCCATGATTGAAATATCTTCTGTGGCTTCTTGTTCCATAACGTCCAAAACGTCGTCGACGGTGATTATGCCCACAATGCGGTTTTCGCCGTCCACAACGGGAATGGCAGATAGGTCGTATTTGGAAATTTGTTGCGCAACATATTCTTTGTCGTCGATGGTTTCCACGCTGATAACGTCTCGTTCCATAATGTCGGCAATTTGCGTTTCGTAGTTGTTAAGCAACAAATCTTTAACCGTCACTAGGCCCAGCAACTTGCGCTTGTCGTCGGTGACGTAGCAAACGTAGATGGTTTCCTTGTCGGGTGCGGTGGAGCGTATGCGATCGAAACACTCCTTAACCGTCCAATGTTCACGCAGGCTTACGTATTCCACCGTCATAATGGTGCCTGCGCTGTCCTTGGGGTACTTCAATATTTCGTTTATTTGAGTACGGGTTTCTGCATCCGATTGCGCAATGATACGTTTAACGACGTTTGCCGGCATTTCTTCAATAACGTCGACGGTGTCGTCCAAAAACATTTCATCAAACACAGCCTTCAATTCTGCATCGGAAAAGACTGTTAATAGCAGTTGTTGACTGTCGGTGGTCATTTCCACAAACGTTTCGGCAGCATTTTCTTTTGATAGCAGTCGAAACACCGGAGGCATATCCCTTTCGGGCAGTTCTTCCAACAAAAGCGCACAGTCCTGAGGCATCATATCGTTGATGATGGTGCGGATTTCGCGGAAATTTTTTTCTTCCAAAAGTTCATTAACTTTTTCGGAATCGGCCAAAACTTCTTCAAATTCTTTTTGTTCCACGTTCAGTCCTCCTTTGGCAGTGTACAGCTTACCAAAACAAAAACGCCTGCACTTGCAACAGCGCAGACGTTGAAAATCATTGAGAACAATAACTTCCTCACCATTACAAGTTTTAGCATCACAAGGCGTGTAATTGCATTAAGTTATGCCTTGGTTTCGACATAGCCTGTTTACCTTACTTAACCGTGTCTCCACGTTTAGTCGGCAGCAACCCGTATCCTTGTGGTAGCCTCACCTACCGGATATCTAGTTGCCTATATTGTAGTTTTGTTTGCAGCAATTGTCAACATTTTTTGTAATTTTTTTTGTTAAAAATGCTATTTTTTGTTGCAACGTATACTAAAATTTACGCCGAATAGTTAACGTTTGACACAATTGTTTTTTTGGTGTATAATAAGCCAAAAGTTTGCGAGGTTTTTCTGTTGAAAGAATATTATCAAGCAAGATTCTATTGGATGTTTCACTACACACGCAAAACTCCGGGCTACGTTTTGCTAAAATCCTTGTGCATCGTTGTGGGTGCACCCATATATGCAGTGTGTTTTGCTTTGGAAATGGTGCTTACCGCAGTTTATTCATTGTTTGCGTGGATTCCCGTGTTAAACGTTGTTGTTGGTGTTGTTTGTAAAGCGCTTATATCCTTGGTTGGCGCCACGTTCTACATAACTGTTTTGCCCGACTTGAAGGAATACCTAAAAACAAGGGCTCAAGAAGTGGAATACGAGGTGCACGACGTCACCGACGAAGCGGCAGAAAATTTGGAAGAATAGTTTGTGAACTTTTTGGGTAAGCAAAAGTTTTTGGTAGCATTTTGTGTGTGAAGAAATAACTTGTAGATACGATACTTCTCTTTTAATTGTAGGCACAAATCTGGACGAAAACGTTGTTGGCCGCGAGTATTTTTACGCAAATTCCGGTGGCGATTGTTTGATAGCAGCTCGGGGTATTTGGAACTTATAAAAACACATTTCCACACCAACGAACCGTGGAGGGTTTTGCGGCACAAGCCGCACACTTGGTGAAATATACGATATAGTGATTGAAGATATGGCTAGGCAGGTGCGTGACAGCCAAGATTAAGCCAAATTTTTTGCGAGTCAAAATGGTGCAATGCCAGTAAAATGCATAAAAAGTTGCACAAATTTTATTGTCTTATTGTTTTTTTCGGAATTATTTTTTATCAATTTTTAGCAAAATTTTGCAATAGATGACGTTTGTGTTGTTTTCTGGCGAAAAGTTCGACAATAATCGACAAAAAACGACAAAAAACGACAAAAAACGACAAAAAACGACATTGTTATTGTGTTAGAATGGACTTACACGCAACTAAACACAAGGAGGACAAGTCGTGATTAAAATTGGTCTTATTGGACAAACAGGATTAAAGGAAAAACTATCGGAAAACGAAAACTTCGAAGTGGTGTATGATGTTGACGGCAACCAAGCTAGAAATTGCTTGGATACCATCTTTGCCGACGTTGTTATCACCGAATTGCTAATGGCCGGCGAAGACGGCTATGCTTTGCTGGAGAAGTATCGGGATGTGAAATTTATTGTTGCTTCCGAATTGAAAAGCGAAGTTTTTGTTATAAAAGCGTTAGATTTGGGCGCAAAGTATTATTTGGTGAAGCCGCTAGAACACGGCGTGCTAGAACAACGCATTATGAACGCTGCCGAGGGCGAAAAACTTGGCGGAAGAATTTTGCGTAGAAAAACCGTTTCGGAAAAAACGCTGGACGAGCGTTTGAGCAATATTTTTATGACGGTGGGCATCCCGGCGCACATAAAGGGCTATCAGTTTTTGCGCGAGGGAATAAAACTAGCAGTGGACAATCCGCCTATTATAAATGCCATAACAAAAAGTTTGTATCCTTCCATTGCTAAACTTTTCGATACTTCGTCGAGCAAGGTGGAACGTGCCATTCGGCATGCGATAGAAGTTGCTTGGAACAGAGGCAAAATTGAAAACATAAACAACGTTTTTGGTGTGAAAGTATATAATTCGTCCGAAAAACCCACAAACGGCGAATTTATTGCCTTGTTGGCGGACAAAATGCTGCTAGAATGCGCTTATTAGTCGTGGTGACATTATTAGTTAACAACTGTTAATAATGAACTATTTTGAGATTTTTTAGCTAAACTGGCCCATTATTGTTGCAATTAAAAAATCGTTGTGCTAAAATGTTCCTTGTTTGGAGGAACGTATGCAGTACTTAAAAAAAGAAATAAGAGAAAGCATTATCGCTGCGGCAATTGACGAGTTCAAAGAACACGGCTACGCAGATGCTTCCATTCGCAACATCGCCAACAACGCTGAAATTTCGCTGGGCAACATTTATCGCTACTTTGCCAACAAAGAAGCTTTGTATTTTGCAGTTATCAACCCGTTTTTGAGCAGCATCAAGCAGGTGATTGAACAAGAAATTGTGTTCGAATCTAGTGATATGCGCCAGGCTTCGGATATTTTGGTTAAGTTTTTGGTGGAACACAGTGACGAATTGCTTATTATTCGCAAGGGCAATTCAGTGCATTACGAAGCGTTCATCGACTATCTGGTGCAATCCATTTCTTCCAAAATAAAGGAAATGATGAAAAGCTCTTTCCCCGAAATTGACGACAAGATAAAGAACGAAAGTTTCTATAACGCTGTTGCCGAAGGCTTTTTGACAAGTTTGTTCAAGGTGCTGAGTAAAGATGCTCCACTAGAAGTGCAAAAGCGCAACGTAAGCGAACTTATAACATTCTATTTTGGCCACATGGGCGACAGGTTTTATCACTACGAATAAAATTAGTGCAAGCAAAAATGCTTAGTAAAAGCTAACCGGTTTTACGTGACAAAAATCAAGGTATAGTCAAATTGCGACTATACCTTTTTGTTTGCAAAAATAACATTGCGTTTTAATATAATTGCAATACAAAACATAAAACGCAAAGCTTTGTGTGGCGGCAAATTTCTTCACAAAACTAACGATTTTCAACGCAAACTGGCGTTTTGATGCTTCCAGTACGTGTTTTTTCAAAGCTCAAAACCATTGCATAAAACTTTGGCCTTCTTGCATAATCAACTACTCAAAGTAACCTTTGCGTGAAGCAAAATCTTGAAAAAATTTATTTTTTGTCACAAAAACATTGTCTTTTGTGTTTTAAGCAGACAAATTTGAGTTCTTTTTCATTGGCTGCAACAAATTTCTTATATTGAAAAACGTGTTTGTGTGTTTTGTGCGTTTTTGCAATTCGGATGTCAATTGGCAAATTTTAAATTACCTATTCGAAAGCATTTGTATTTTTTGTTTGTTGTGCACAATTTCTGTGCCACTGTTCATAGTATATATTGATTATTCAAGGAGGAAGAATATGTCAATCAATAATTCGGACGGCAATTGCAGTGAAAAAATTTGTATTCAGGGAAAGAAAGTTTTTGACGCGTGCGTTAAGCAAACCACTTTGCAACAAATAACCGTTAACGTTAGTGGTGTAAACCCCACCGGGCCCACTGTTCCGCTTAGGTTTGTCAGTTGCAAAAGCACTTCTACAAGCGGATTGGTAGATAATCTTGTGGTGGAACGCTTGCAGGATCGACCCAAATATGGCCGTGTGGAAGCAGACGTTGTTGTGCCGGTAGAAGTAACCTACATAGATGCCGGAAACGTTGAAGGCAGCGGTAGTGGCACCGTTACAGTTCCGGTGAACGTAGTTATGTATTTGCCGGAGCCGTCCATTATTCCGTATAAAATTGAGGCAAGTGTTTCGGCAATCAGTCCGGATGGTACCTACAGCCAAACGCAAGTGATAGACGAAGTAACCTACTATTCATTTGAAGTTACTTGTTGCGTAACAATAATTCTGAAAGTTACCATGGACGTGGAATTGATTGTTCCCACCTATGGCTATGCAGCGATACCACCTTGTCAAGAATATACGGAAGATGTGTGTTCGGGATATTTTGATTTGCCCCTTTATCCTGGTAACGGTAAAAACGGCTGTGGCAACGGTTGAACCAAGGCATTGCTGGCTTGGCCACAAAATTTATTTGAGTGTTAATAGTGCAGACGGCTTCCGCGTTGGGAGCCGTTTTGCATGTTCGATTTTTTGCGCCACATTTTTTGCGTTTTTTATTTGTTAGTAGCGATGTGGTTTTTCTAAGTGCTTTTTATTTTGTTTGTAAATAACAAAAATGTTGAACCCTTATGCACTATAAGAACAAAAATTATGGTTTTGTTGTGAGGATGTATTGCAACATTTATGCGCACAAAAAGATTTTCTTTGCATGATTTATGCTATTTGTTTGTTATATGCTAAATGTATTGAAAAGAAAAGCGGCGTGTGCTATACTAAAAATAGCGAACTACTTGCGTGCAATTTTTTGGGCGGTATTTTGACGTTAGTTTGTGTACGATTTTTGTAGAGCTATTGTGTGCACGGGTTGCCAGACTGTGGCTTTTACAAATGTGGCCAAATACTTGCAAAAACAGGTTGCTTCGGGCTTAACAGTTTGCGTTTTCTAATGAGGAAAGACAATGAAAAGAAGTTGGTTGTTGATTTTATTTTGCATAATTCTAGCTAGTTGTTTTGTGCTTTCGGCATGTCAGCCCGACCAAGAACAACAGGAACCACCAGAGCCGCCGGTAGACGAAGAACCGCTAGATCCAACAAAGACTTATAAACTTGCAGTTGAGCACATTCCCGGCAATTGGAACAGCCACGTTAGCGATATTTTTGGCAACGGTTATGTTTTGGACTACACCCAAGACACTTTGTACGAATACGACTACAACGAAAACAAAACAGGGTTCAAAATAGTTCCGGCCATGGCCGCCCATTATCCCACGGACGTTTCCAAACTTTATGCCGAGCGTTTTGACTATTCGGAAAGTGAAACAGGCAGGGCATATAAAATACTGTTAAAAAGCAATCTTAAGTTTGACAATGGCGATGCTATTACTGCAAATACTTTTGTGGAATCGATGCAATTGCTGCTAGATCCTGCGGCCGATAATCCAAACGCTTGCAAAGTGTATGGTGATGGCAGTTTGAAAATTTTGGGCGCGGAAAGTTATGCAAATCAAAGCGAGATTATAATAGAATCGTGTGTTGATGCCAATGGTGTTGGCACGGGCGAATTTGTGGGATGGAACAACGTTTCCAATGAAGTTGCGGCGAAAATTTCTTTCAGTGCATCGCAAAGCTATGTTGGCAAGTGGTTGCTGAATTACTACAAGTATTCCGAAGATAGGGTTAACGAAGTGATGGCGCACGTGCTGCTAGCAGACCAAACACGCAACGCGGAAATTGCGGCATTGGACGGAAAAACTCTTGCGGAAATAAATGCAGACGAACAATTGAGGGCAACGTTTGATGAACTCGTGGAAGGCTGGTGCACGAATGCGGACGAAGAGTTTGGATTCTTTGTGTATAAGTATGGAATGGGCCCAGTGGATTTTTCTTCCGTCGGATTTTTTGCAGAAGACGAACATTCTCTCGTTATTGTTTTGCAAAACGCAATGGATTTGTTTGAACTTAACAATAAGCTTTGCACGAATTTTTTGTTGGTGCATCCTCAAACCTATCGCAATTGTATGCGCGTTGCGGATGGTTCAATTGCAAACAACTATGGCACTAGCGTTCAAAGCTACGTTGGTTTTGGACCGTACAAAATTGTCAATTATACAAGCGACACTTTGGAACTAACAAAGAATTCCTGTTGGCGTGGCTATGCAGAGGGGAACGCTTTGGAAAATACCATTTATGAGGCGGACGGCATCAAATGTACCGTTGTGGAAGATGCTCAAGCGCGTTTAAACATGTTTTTGCGTGGAGAAATTGATAGTTACGATTTGACTGCAACGGATGCGAAAAACGGGTATTTATTTAGCAAGTACGCATATAGCATCGACAGTCAAACAACATGGTTTGTTGCGCTTAATCCAGATATGGAGAAATCTGCAATAGAAGCGGCAGCGGCCATTCCTGCCACAGCAGGCAACAAGGTTATCAAAAGCCCGCTAAGCATAGTGGAATTTCGACAGGCGCTTAGTTGCTGTTTGGATAGGTCGGCGCTGATACTTGAATGCAGACCGTTGAGTTCCGTGGCCACAGGACTGATTGGCCAAAGCTACGTTTGGAATACGGAAAACGGTGAAACATATCGCTCGACAGAACAAGCAAAAGACGTGATACTTAACTTTTGGGGTATTGCTGATGAGTGTGGTGAAGGCAAAGAATATTCCACGCGTGACCAGGCAATTGCCTCTGTTGCAAGCGGTTCGGCGCTGGCGAAGAATTTGTTCGACAGGTCGTATCAAATTGCTCGCGAAAAAGGATTTGTTACGGATGCAATGCACAAAAACGGTTTGTGGGAACTGCAAATATGCGTGGGCTCCGTTAGAGGCGGCGAAGATAGTGATAAGCTTTATGCTTGTTTGACGAAAAACTGGATTGAAGCAGTTAGTGGTACTCCTTGGGAAGGACACTTGACTTTTGTTAAGCGTGAAGGACTTGCAAAAAACGATTGCGCCAAGGCGCTTAGCGAAAATCGCATCGATATGCTTATTGACGTGAGTTGCAGCGCATCGGCTTTTGTTCCGCAAGCTTTGCTAAATATGTTTGTCGGTTCGGCACAGTACGATACAAGCACGGATAAATCCAAAATGTTTGTGGATGTGGATTTGGACGGCAAAATTTTGCGAGCAAGTGTTTTGGATTGGATTGGTAAGTGTTTGCAAGGGGAAAGAATAGTTGCAAAAATAGTGGACGGCGGTGTGCCAACAGGCGAAATGTTGGAAATTTATGTAGGCGACGATGCTTATATGCGACTTAAAATAATGACAGCGGCTGAAGAGGCAATTATGCAAACCTGCAATATCATTCCAATTTCGACGGATGCCGTAGTAACGCTAAGGTCGCATAGAATTCGGCTAGAAACGGAAGAATACGTTTGGGGAATTGGCTATGGTGGACTTAAGTATATGCATTTCGCCATGAGCGATGCAGAGTGGCAAAAAGCGCTGGGAGAAGCCGGCGGAAGTTGGAATTATCTTGACCGATAGTTGCAACTGCGGCTGTTTTCCCAACGTTGCTAAGCAAGAAATTTTTGTTAACAAATAATTGCAGGGAGGAGCTTCGTTTGTTGAAGTTCCTCCTTTTCGTTTGCCGAAAGTGTTTATGTGCGTTTGCGTTGTAACAAATAATTTTTGTGTAACATAGTGTAGAATTGATTTGGAGTGGCGCTTGAAGTACAAAAAGTGTCCGCGGTGCGGATTGAACTACGTGAAGAATGAAGACGTTTGCAGTGTGTGTGCAAACGAATTGAGCGGCAAAAGAAGTGTGTTCGACGACGAGGATTCGGAAGAAATTTTGTGTCCATACTGTGAAAAAAACTGCATGGGCATAGAGGACGTGATGTGCAAACAGTGCGAAAGGCGCCGCAAAAAACGTTTGGATACCGAGTAGAATGTGGCATGGCAACTAAAACGTTGTCAAAAGTTGAAAAATGTGCTAAACTTTTGTTATGAAAGTATTTGCAATAAGCGATTTGCACCTTTCGACGGTGTGCAATAAGCCGATGGACGTTTTTGGTAAGAGTTGGGAAAACTATTTTGAGCAAATTCGCGCCGATTGGCTAGAAAAAGTTACGGAAGAAGACGTTGTTATTCTTGCCGGAGATTTTTCGTGGGCAATGCGTATGGAAGATGCCTTGCCCGATTTTGCTTGCGTTGCCGAACTGCCAGGCCGAAAGGTGATTTTGCGCGGCAATCACGATTATTGGTGGAACACGATTTCACAAGTGCGCAGCAGCATTCCGGCCGGTTTTTATGCGTTGCAAAACGATTGTTTGCGTTTTGACGACGTGCTTATTTGCGGAACTCGCGGCTGGCTTAGCCCCGATGGTGACAATTTGACGGAAGAAGATAAAAAGATTTTTCTTCGCGAAACAGAACGATTGAAACTATCCATGGCGGCAATGCAAAAAATGCGCAAGCCAACGGATAAAGTTATTGCAATTATGCATTATCCTCCCTTTAACGGAAGGTACGACGATTCGGAATTTGTGCGTCAATTTGTTGCAAACGACGTTCATCACGTAGTTTACGGACACTTGCACGGAAAAGATTGCCGAGCCAACTTGTTGTTGAAAAAGTTTAACATAGATTTCTATTTGACTTCGTGCGATTTGCTTGGCAACAAATTGGTGCAAATAGATATTTAGTATTTATGAAATTTGCGGACTAGTTAAGTCCGCATTTTTAATGGAATTTTTCAAAATATTTTGTTTGAGCATTGAAAAGGAAGTTAATTTGTGATAAAATTTTGGCAAACAGGAGGGGTAATATGCTTCGTAAAGTTATTAAAAACAACGTTTTGTCCATTTGCGCAAGTGCATACAGCTTGATTGTTGCATTGTTTTGGTTAGCACTAAGAGTAAATTGGGCGGGCATTTCCAAGGCGTTTGGTGCAGACAAAAACCCATCGTTTTTTGTTATGCACACGCCGCTTATTATTTGCATATTTTTGTGGTTGGCATTTGCCTTTGCATTCTTTTCGATGCTGTTTTGGCGCAAAAAATTGCCGTTCATAATTTCTTTGGCCATAAGCGGTGTGTTTACCGTTGGCATAATAGTGGTTATTGCTTTGGGCGCTTGCGACTACATGTCCTTTATTTTGCCTAAGTTTTTTGCATCTCTTGCCGTCTCGGTGGTTTTGGTTGCTTTTGCATTGCTATTGTTCTTTCCGCCCGTTTCCAATTGCAAAAAGTGCGTTGCGGCAAAATGCTACGTGCTGGCATTGGTTACGCTTGTTAGCGTGTTGGCAGGTTTCAACGTTAAGGCCAATTATTTCACCTACGGAGCGGTAGTATACGCAGTGGAAGACGATTACCAAATTGTGTTTTCTACCAATGCACAAAGTTTGGCATGGGTGGAAGTTGATGGTGAAAAATATTACGATTTGTATGCCGGAAGCATGAAATCAAACGATCTTGTGCACAAAATTGCAGTGCCGCAAGAAAAATTAAATGAAGCAAAATCATATCAAATTTTTGCACAAAAAATGATCTATCGCGGCCCATTTGGTGGCTACAAGGGGAACATTATTTCCGAACAATACAATTTCCGTCCGGTCGATTCTTCCGACGGATTGGTTTACTACAACGCATCGGACGTGCACGGTTCCCGAAAAGGCGCAGTTGCAACGGCATCTGGCGTTAGTGATATGGATTTTCTTGTGTTGCTTGGCGACATGATTTCCATGGTGGATAGCGAATCGGACGCACAATTTGCCAACGTGGTAGCGCACGACATAACCAAAGGTGAAATTCCTTGCGTGTATGTTCGTGGCAATCACGAAATAAAGGGGCTGTATGCAGAAGAATTGCACAAATACGTTGGCTCACAAAACGGAGATTTCTACTACTGGTTTACGCTGTGCAGTGAAATGGGCAAAAAGGAGGTTTTTGGTATAACGTTAGACCTTGGGGAGGATCACGACGACGATTGGTGGGAATACTACGGCACGGCGCAGTTTGTTTCGTATCAAAATGAGCAAACGGAAATGTTGGAAAACATAATTGCCGACGATTTGTATTACGGCTATGCCTATAAGCTTGTTTGCGTGCATATACCCGTACAGCTTATAAATTCGCGCGGAAATCACAAGGAAATCAAAACAACATGGACGGCATTGTTGAACGAAATTGCTCCCGACTTGGTTGTTTCGGGACATCAACACGAATTATGGGCTTTTTTGGAGGACTGCATCGACACGAAAGACGGCGGACAACTAATATACAATCCACAATATAAGGGCGAAGGAAAATACTACAACAAAAAAGGTGGTGTAACGGATTTTCAATTCAACGCTTTTTTGGTTGGCAGGCGCGGAGCATCACAAACGGATGAAGTTTCGGCGCTTAACAGAAGCCAGCACGTAGGCCTTGTTGTTAGGGCTAATGTGCCGGCGGGAACACAAACTTGCTACTACCTAAATTCGTCGCACGAAAAAGTTTCAGTTTTTCAGCCGTTCTTCAACAGTCAGGCACAAATGGAATTTGTGCTTCCGTTAAAAACAAAATAATAAAATGGCATTCGCGGTTTGGCTTAGCAACGTCTTGCCGCAATGGCTGAGAACAGCACTTTGGATGTCCAATAAAAAATCGAGCTTGACTTTGTGTCGAGCTCTTTTTTATTGGCATGTTTGTGCATTTTGCGGCAACGTGTTTGTGCTGTAGATACGCCGTTTCGTGTTCAAATTTTTGCCCGGGAAAGGTTACAACTTTTTTTGTTTTGCAATTAAAAATTTTGGAAAAAACGTTGGAATGGCATAGGAGTGTTTGTGCGGGTTTTTCAACTCAACGATGTGTTGTTTGCGCCCAAAAATTTCAACACGGCTTTTGCGCGTACAGAATTTGCATAAAAATGAAAATCGCGCAAGTCATTTTTGCATTTAAGATGTTGAAAATTGCTCAAATCGCAAAAAAATAAAAAATAACAACAAAATGGTTAAAAAGGGTTGACTTTGGTTAATACTTGATTTATACTTTTAGCACAATACAAGGAGTATAGTTTAATGTTTTTGATGGGCAACTACCAACATTCGTTGGATGATAAAAACAGAATAAGACTTCCGGCCGATTTTCGAAAGGAAATGGGCGACGAGTACTATTTGATGCCCGGAACAAATGGCTGTATTTTTGTGTATAAAGCATCGGATACTCAAGGCGTTTTGTCCAAGTTGTTTTCACTGGATAGCCTCGACCCCGAAAAAGCTTTGAAGCTGACGCAATTGACGGCATTCAGCAGAAGTGTAACTGCGGATAGCCAAGGCAGATTTATGTTGCCCGACGATTTGATCAAAATAATGGGCATAAAGAAAGACGTTAGAATTGTTGGTGCCGCCACCAAAGCAGTTATTTGGAGTGAAGAACGTTGGCAACAAACGTTTGGCGCAGCCAATGTGATAACGGCAGAAAACTTCGACAGTGTTTATAAGGCATTGGATGCCGAACTTAACAAATAGCCATGAAGTTTCAACATAAATCAGTGCTACTCATGGAATGCATCGAAAATCTTGACATAAAGCCCGACGGCATTTACGTGGATTGCACAAGCGGCGGTGGAGGACACTCCGCAGAGATATTGAAAAGGCTTAGCAACGGCAAGCTTATTTGTGTCGATAAAGACGAAGAGGCGTTGACTGTTTGCAAAAACAGATTTGCCGATAGTGAAAAGGTTGTTTTTGTTCACAACGACTTCAAAAATGTCGAAGAAATTTTGGCGGAAGCCAATGTGGAAAAAGTTGATGGCTTTTTGGCCGATTTGGGCGTAAGTTCGTACCAAATAGATAACCCGGAAAGAGGCTTTTCGTATATGGCAAGCGATGCTCCGTTGGATATGCGAATGGACAAAACTCAAAAGCTATCGGCCAAGGAGATCGTCAACCAGTACGACGAACGCGAACTGTTTTCCATAATCCGTGACTACGGTGAAGAAAACTTTGCCAAAAACATTGCGAAAAACATAGTGCTTGCTCGCAACAACCACGAAATAGAAACTTGTGGTCAGTTGGTGGAGATCATCGACAGATCAATACCAGCTGCCTGCAAAAAGAGCGGACATCCCGCAAAACGAACCTTTCAGGCCTTACGCATAGAAGTCAACAAGGAATTGGATGGATTAGATTCTGCATTGCGTTCTATGTGCAACAGGTTGAAGGGTGCAGGACGAATTGCAGTTATAACATTCCATTCGCTGGAAGATAGAATTGTTAAACACTGTTTTGCCGATCTTGCTACCGATTGCATTTGCCCACCAAACATTCCTGTGTGCGTGTGCGGACACAGAGCGCAAGGAAAAATCATAAACAAGAAACCCATTCTTCCAAGCAACGACGAAATGGAAGAAAACGCTAGATCGAAAAGCGCAAAATTGAGAGTATTTGAAAAGTTGTAATAATAGTTACAGGCGGTGAATAATATGAGAATGAACGCTGATAGACCAAACTACGAAAATTACGATGTGTATTCGGGATTGAATACGCCTTATTCTGCTACGCAAGTTGCAACCGATAATCAGGAATTTTCTCTTAGACAGGTTCAAGAAAAACTAGGCATAATTTCCAACGCAGAAGACACCGTCGTTAATGTTGATACCAATGCGGACGTTATGCCGTCACAATTGACAATGAACAACAAGCGTTACTACGAGAGTGGCGCAACGGCTGTTTCTGGCAAGCTTAGCACGAAAACAAAGGTTGCCATCATAAGTTACGTGGCTGTTGTTTTGGTGTTGATTTTGGGCATAGCTTTGGCATCTGTTTCTGTTTCTGGAGTGTTTGCAACAACTTCGCAACTTGCCGCTGATTATAACAGCGTTTTGCAAGACGTGGAAGTGCTAAATCAACAACTTGCGGCAGAAGACTATGCCGCTTTGGCCGAAAGAGCCACGGAATTGGGCTACATCGATGCTTCGCAAGTTAACAACAACACTTGCTCCTATACCGAAGTTGAAACTAGACCCGCACAAAATTTCAATATCGAAAGCAACTGGTTCGATTCCTTGTGCGATTGGCTTTGCAACGTATTTGGTGGTTGATTTGCAACAAAGTTATTACGTTTCTAAAAAGAGATTGCTGTCACTTTTGGTGGCGGCAATTTTTTTGTTTGTATGCATATTTTTTCGTTTGGGCTATATACAAGTAGTTTGGGGCAAAGACTTGCAGTTGAAAGGCGCTGACCAATGGCTTAGAGATTTGCCCGTTAAAGCATATCGAGGGGATATTTTGGATAGCAACGGTAATTTGCTTGCCACAACTGAAACAGGCTATGGTGTTTATGCGCGGCCGCAAAGTGTGGAAAATGCGGAACAAGTTGCTGAAGTGCTAGCGGAAACGTTGCAACTAGACTACATGGATGTTCTTGCAAAATTGAAAAAGAAGGGTGTTTCGGAAGTTACCATTAAGCGGCAAATAACCGCCGATCAGGCTAGTGTCGTGCGAAATTGCAATTTGCGTGGTATATATTTGGCGGCGCAAGGCATAAGAAAATATCTTTTCGGAGATTTCTTGTCGCAAGTTTTGGGGTTTGTTTCGTCTGACGGAGTTGGACAAACTGGAATAGAATCCTACTACGACAAGTATTTGCAGGGTATAAATGGCGCATTGCTTACAGAAACGGACTTGGTGGGCAATCAACTTGCCGATGGAAATACGCAGTATTATCCAGCGATTGACGGCCTTACTGTGACGTTGACTATTGATGCGGTTATTCAAACGATAGTGGAAAACGTTCTTGAACTGGCAATGCACCAGCAAAACCCTGTTGCAGCAAGATGTATTGTGCTAGATGTGCAAACGGGCGAGGTACTGGCAATGAGCTCTAAGCCGAGCATAGATTTGAACCATTTGCCGCGTGATGACTTGGATAAGTTGATGAAGTATTCCAAAAACACTTTGCTAACGGATATATACGAGCCGGGGTCTACCTTCAAAATTTTGACGGCCGCAGCCTGTTTGGAAGAATATGCGCGTGGCAATCGAAAAGCTTTTTCGGAAAATCACGTGTTTGCAAATTCCAGCGGAATCAGAATGATAGACGGCTCAAAAATTAGCTGTTGGACAAAGCACGCAAACGGCAAACATTCCAACCAAACACTTTCCGATGCGCTAAACAACAGCTGCAATCCGATTTTCACCGACATAGCGTTGTCGCTTGGAAAAGAAACAATGTATGATTATTTGCAAAAATTCGGGTATGGAAAAGCAACCGGCATAGATTTTGGCGGCGAACAACAAGGACTGCTTGTTGCCGAAAGCGTCGTTACGAACGGAGACTTGGCACGCATTGGGTTTGGACAAACAATTGCTGTAACGGCATTGCAGTTGTGTATGGCTACAGCCGCGGCAGTAAACGGTGGATTGCTAATGCGCCCGTATTTGGTTGCAGAAATATCCGACCCGACGACGGGAAACGTGGTAAAACGGTTTTCTCCAACGGTGGTTAACAGAGTGGTGAGTCAATCGACTAGCGAAAAAATTGCCAAAATGCTGCAACGAGTGGTGGCCGAAGGCGGTGGAAAGAATGCAAAAATAGAAGGATATCAGGTGGGCGGAAAAACAGGCACGGCTCAAAAATTCGTTAATGGTGCATTGGCCACCGGAAAATACGTCTCCTCTTTTGTAGGTTTTTTCCCTGCAAGCAAGCCAAAATATTTGTGTTTGATGATAGTGGACGAACCACAAGGGCAAAGTTATGGTTCCATTGTTGCGGCCCCGTATGCAAAACTTGTTTTTCAGGGCATAATCGACTATAAAAAAATTTCGCCGCTAGAATAGTTTTGCCATTCATAATGCGTACGCATTTCAAATAGAATAATCCATACGGAACGGCTGTTTCGTATGGATTTTTGTTTTTTGGAGAAAACTTAGATGTATTTGCAAGAACTGTTGAATGGTGTTTGTTACGAGATGGTGGGCAGTGGCAATCCACAAATAAGTTCGCTTTCTTGCGATACTTCTACGATAG
>CAZFTO010000030.1:0-14700 GCA_964521735.1 uncultured Oscillospiraceae bacterium
CCCTTAAACTTCTTGCAAACGAAAGCACCTATGACGTGACAGGCACGTTAGTGCTTGATGCAAGCAAGAACGTATTAGTGGATGCAACCGTTGCAACGGAAGGCAAAAACATTATTCAAGCACAAGTTATTGTTGCAAACAACACCTTGTTCCTTGAAGTGAACGGCATCAGACTGGCGTTTGCTTTGGGCAATGGCGAAGGCTCGTTTGACCTTAGCAGTTTGACAGGGGTTGTAGACAAACTCAACATCGACGTGCTTACGGCACTAGTACAAAAGATTGAAACTATTGCAGCAAAAATACAAGATTTCAACGTTGAAACTCTTGACGTTGGCGCAATGGTTAGCGGTCTTACCTTCAACAAAGACGAAAGCGCACTAACACTTAATGCAAACCTCGAATGCTTTGCTCTGGGCACAGTTGAAGTTACCGTTTCGGCAAAAGACCAACTTGCAGTTGCTCTTAGCAACTACACTTTGGTAGACGGACTAACCGTGGCGCTTAACGCTACTGCTTCCGTTACCGATCAAGTAATTGATGTGCCTCAACCTAGCGACTACGTACTTAACGTTAGCGGCAATGTTATGGGCATTGACCTTGCTGTTTCTGCCGACCTTGTGGCAATGGACGTTTGGGGCACAGTGAGCTACGGCGCAACACAAATTGACGTACGCTTTGTAGACAACGTTATCTATGCTAAGATTGGTAATAACGTTATTAAGCTTGCAGTAAGCGACGTTATGGAAGTTATTGGTCAGTTTACTGAAGGCAGCTCAAACATTGACCTTGCTGCACTACTTGGCAAACTTGACCTTGCACTAACTGCCGATGCTCCTAGTATCTCTTTGGACCTTGGCGACTTAATTGCCGGACTTAAAGTGGCTGTTAACTTCACCAGAGAAGAAAACAATATTTCCTTTAGCAATATTGCTTTGACGGTGAACGAAGAAACGCACACTATTGCTCTTGCACAAAAACCTGTTGACTGCAACATATCTGACGAAGTTGTTGCCGACACAAACGTAGTTGATGCAAAAGGCTTGGTAGACAACGTTGTTAATCTAGTTAAACAATACCTTGGACTTGCCAATGGCATTTCCGTGAACGCTAGTGGCGAGATTAAAGTTAAAGACACTATCTTGACCATTGAAGCAAACGTCTACTACAACAACGGTTTGAAAGCCGACGTGGTTATTGCCAAAGACGGCAACAAACTGCTTGACGTGACGTTGTTCTACGTACAAGAAGAAGTGAATGGCGTAGCACACGACAGAATCTATGCCGAAGCTAACGGAATACGTGTGGCGGTAGACGTTGACGAAATTAGCGCACTGGTAACAAAACTTACCAATCCTTCCACCACGGCTGAAGGCAGCACTATCTTGGAAGACTTGAAGACCAACGACGTTATTGGCGGAGTTATTACTGCCGTTGAAAGCGTGATGGAACAAGTTAAAGATATTTCTGCAATTAACTTTGGTCAGGTGCTTAAACAATTGTCCGTCAACGAAAACACTTGGACAATAGTTGTTGACACCACACCTCTTGGCTTGGAAGGCGAAACAACCGTGACACTTTGTGGCAACGAAGTTACCGTTAGCAATATTGTCCTTGGCAAGATTGCTTTGAACAGTCTAACAGTAACGCTTGGAACGTCAGCTGTAGTTGAAGCGCCTAGCGAAGACTACACCACCAACCTTCACGTTGTACTGGGAGAACTGGGAACGGCAGATCTTACTCTTGACCTGTTGAATCTGAAAGCGCGTGGCAATATTAGTATCTACGGCACAACGGCAGAACTGTTGCTTCAAAACGAAGTTATCTACGTTGCTTGCGGTGGCGCTAAACTTAAACTGCCGCTTGACGAAATTGGCACACTGGTTGACCAAATTAAGGGACTGGTTGGAACGCAAGAATCTTCCTCGTCCATTAACGTTGGTGAACTGCTGAACAACCTAGCTATTGACCTTACTAGCGGCCTTGACGTAACTTTGCCTATTGACTCGGTTACCGTTAACGCTAAGTTCGATGCGACGGCAACGCTTGACAGCATCTCCGTTGCAATTGGCAACTTCAATATCTCTGTTACTACTGCCGACAAAACGGTTGCAACAAGCATCGATACGGAAGACGACTTTGTTAGCGTAACCGAAGTGCTGGATGCTTACGGAGAAAAGATTAAAGAAATTGTTGAGGCAAACGGATTTGCAATTTCCGCAAACGGAACGCTTACTCTTGGCAGCGGCAACTATGGCATTGATGCCGACGTTCTGCTTAAACTGCCCAATGAAACGGACAAACTTGCCATTGAAGTTACGGCAATGATTTCGTACAACGGCATTAGAGTTTTGGAAATTGGCGTTTGGATGAAAGACGACGTACTTTATGCATCCATTGACGGACTGAAAATTGCCGTTAAGCTTGCCTCTGACAGCACTTCTGGCACGGCAGTTGCAACCACCAAAACTTTGGAAGAAACGCTTGCTCCGCTTTACGGATACAACAAGCACCTTGACACAATTTTGGACGTTGTTAAAAATGCAGAAGGCAAGTTGACGGAAATTGACATTAACTCGCTGATTTCTTCCTTGGAATTTGCAAAGAACGAAAGTGGCAACGCAACATTGACGGCGGCACTTAACGGCGCACAATTTGGGATTTCGGAATTTGCGCTTAGCCTTGGTAACGCAAACGGAATTTCCGTTGGAATTGCAAACCTTGGCATTGGCGACGACATTGCATTGACACTTAACGCAAGCGTGGCATCTAGCACGTCGGACGTTGTTGTGACCAACCAGGATTGGAGAACAGACATTATAGTTAAGCTGGACGACCACAACATGCTTTATGGCAGGTTGGACCTTGTCAACAACGACTACGACTTTAAGCTTGTTAACAGCAAATCTACCTTGACGGACAGCGACGCTCTTTACATCAACTATGACGGAACTTCCTTCAAGATTAAGAAAGGCAACGACATTCGTGTTACTGCAGATATTGAAGCAATAACGGAACTTGTTACCACCATTGACGAAATTGTTAAGGCATTTGCCGGCGAAACAACAACACCGCAAGCGGAAGAAAACACTGCCGGCACGGCGGAAACAATAAAGAAGATTGTGAATTCGTTGACAATTGGCGTGGCAAGCGACAACGAAACGGTTGTTGCAACCATCGATTTGTTGGGAATGCCCGTAAAATTGGAAATGGCCGATCGAGAAGGTCCACAAATTGTGGGAATTTCCATTGCAATTGACATGTTGAGCAAAGAGTTTGTTGCTTTGCCCAACTTGACGGAAGACGTGACATACGACGACTTTGCCGACGGCGGCGACTACATTGAAATTGACACCATTTTGAACGACTTTATGCCGTACATAGACACGTTGATTAGAACCAACTGTTGGAGATTCGATTTCAATGCCGATTCCACCATCACTTCGGTGGACAGCCAAAACATTGCAACAACGTTTGCAATTTCGGCCGGATCGTACGTGGAATTCTTCTACAACCGAAACAATCCTGCAGATTTGACAATTTGCGCAAAACTAACTCTTAAGGAGCTTAGCGGCAGCACTTGGATTGATTTGTGCACGCTTGAAGTGCTTTATACGGAAGGTCGCATCTACGTGACTTATAACACGGATTTGCGCATCACCATTGCGATTCAATCCATAAACGATTGCGCAGGCGCATTTGAAGATTTGCAAGATGCAATTCCGCAAATTGCCGAATTGATTGAAAGCATGCAAAAGGCAATGAACGAAGTTCAGAACAACGTTTCCAACCTGGATTACACCACCATTTTGAAGAGTGTTACCTACCTTGAAGAAGCGGCCGCAGACGAAACGCTTTCGCCCGTGAAAGTGTTTGGTATGGTTATTAACGGCGGCGTGTTGCTTAACAACTTGGGCGACATAACTTTGGTGGCATCGGACGAACACGGAACATTGACTCTTAGAGAATTGACCCTTTCGTACGACAAAGTTTCCATTAGCTTGAACGACGTTTCCGTTTCGGCAGTGCAACAAATTGCGGAAGTTGCAGAAGGTGCAACAAGAACACCTGCGGACTATGCAATTAGTAACGACGTGAACACATACTTCGCATTGCACGGAGATGAAACGAAACACATAAGCTTTGACAGTTTGCAACACTTGCTTCAAGCAGTGGCCGATACGGCAAGAAAAGACACCTTTGCAATTGACGGCGTTATCACCGCAGTGCTAGATTTGAGCAGCGTTTCGAGCTTGATAGGCGGACTTGCAAAAGCAACTGTACCAATTTTGGCCAATATCCGTGTGGATATTATTCGTGGCGACACCACCGACGACAACCCCAATAACGACGAAGACGAAGTGTTTATTGCGGCAATGCTGACACGTTACGATACCAACGCAAAAATTCTTGCAGTTAACGACAGCGTTTATAACGACAAAGGCGGACAAAGCTACCTGACGTACGACAGCACACAAAGATCTTCCGTGAACGAGAAAGGTGAAGTAGTAAAGGATGACAATGGATCTGAAAAAGGTTGGTTCACAATTTCGCGTTACGAATATTCCTACCAAGACACAACGGAACCTTGGTCGGAAATGGAAATTTACGACTACTGCACGGATTGCGGAAAGGATGCTGTTGATACCTGCTACGGATACTGCAGTCAATGCGGAAAGACAAACACCGATACTGACAAGTGCAAAGTTGACTGGTGTTCTGACTGTAAAAGCACAGCAAAAGAAAGTTGCTACGTGGATTGGTGCACACAATGCAATTGCGAGTATGGAACTGGTAGTTGCGTCGGACACAAGAATTTCCTGGGATTAACCACAAACAAAGAAAAAGCTCACAGCGTATCCATAGCGCACGGCGACAAAGTGACCAAACACTTCTTGACAACGTTGACACGCACTGTCCTTCACGAAGGAAAAACCAGCCGTCCGCAAATTACAACAGCGGCACACACCTGGGAAGGCAACACAACGCAATTCACTACAGAACAAGTCACTCGCCAGGGCAAGAGCATTACAAGGCTGGAAAACGAATTGTACGAAATGCTGAACTTGGGTAAGCTCGCTTTGAACATGGTAGATTTGGAAAAGATAATTATTGACCAAATTCATAAGGAAGACAGTGGCACCGATGCTAGCTTGGAAAACTTGCTAGGCAACTTGCAAAAGATATTCCTGAATTATGAGTACGTAGAACCGACAACCACTGCAAGCGGCGTGATGCAAGATCCATACTTCCGCCTGACGGCCGACCTAGCACCGATAAACAAAGACTTTGGCGTGCTGGACGTAAGCATTGGACACACATATGCATCCATTGTTAACGAGCTGACGGGAATGGCCGACACGCAACTGAACTTGACCTACGTGAAAGGCTCGTGGATACTGGCACAAGTTGTGATATTGAACTTCAACCTGACATTGCAACAAGATGCAACACCTTATGCAGGGGATGCTCAATACTATGTGCAAAATGCAATCACTTGGAACCCGCTATCACATGCAAGTGATTTTCAAGGTTAGTGACAACGGCAAAACAAACTGAAAAAACCGCTAAGCAACTGCTTGGCGGTTTTTTGATTGCGGCAAGTTTTGGGCAGCAAAAAGGCGGATGCAAAATTTGCATCCGCCTTTGTTATTGTTGAATATTTTGTGTGCGCGGCAATTGGCCTTGACCCTTACGCACCGCCTAGCAGTTTGTTGCCAAAACGGTTTTTTGTTGGCGGAAAGGCAAAAGGGGAAATTTTGCTTCCGTTTGCTGCTTTGACGCTGTTTCTAGAACATTTCCAAATTTTTGCGGAACACCTTTTTGAAATCCAGCGCAACGGCTGCTGCGGCTTTCATTTCCAAAACGGCGGGGCCGGTTACTTCCGTCTTCATTATTACGCTGTCGCCTAAAACGTCGCAACTGATTTCTGTGACGACGCCACGCATACTGGAATCGAGTGCAACGGCAAGGCGCAAAATTACCGAAAGTTTTTTGACGGCTTCGACGTCTTCCGGAGTGAGAATTCCGTTATATTTGGCCCAATCGGCAGTGTTTAGTTCTTCCTTGTTGTTTACGTCGGAAACATAGGCTGCAAGCACAAGATCTTTGTGAGAGATGCCATACAAATTGCTGTTAAGAATCATATAGGACGTGTGCTTGGGGTTGTTATAGAACTTGAAGGTTTTGCCAATTTCGTGCAACATGGCGGCTACACGCAACACCTTTACGTAGGCGCGAGGGAATTTGTGCAAAACACGTAGTTGTTTGAACAATTGAACGCACAAATTGAAGGACTGTTCGGCGTGGGCAACATTGGCACCCATGTGCATTGCAAAGCTGCGCAAACTGTAACCGCAAACGTCGCTGATGGGTTTTTCGAGCGTTTGGGGAACGGCATAGTTGAACATTACGCCTTCGCGCAGTCCGCTGCCGGAGGAAACAATCTTGGTGAAGCCCACATAATCCACAAACGCTTTGATGAAGGCAAGCGCTGCGGGGAAAACGTCTGCACGGGCAGAACTAAGGCCCTTTATGCGGCGTTTCTTATCCAAATCGAGGGTGCGAATCATGTTGAAGATATAGTTGAAATCTTCCACTTGCATGTTGAAGTTGTGAACCATATCCAACGGATATTTTTTGACTTTGCGCACAATGCGAGCAAGATTGCGACAACTGCCGCCAACACCGATAAGTTGAGTGTCCGGGTCGATTTCGCTGAACCAATCGACTTGTTCTAGTTGAGACTTGACGTAGCTGACCATATCGTCTTGACATTGCTCGGGAGATTTATCGGCAGAAACAAACATGTTGGTTAGCGTGACGGCACCAAACTCGAAAATTTTGGTGTGCAAAATTGTTCTGCGATTGTAGTAGACCAATTTTGTGGAACCACCACCAATTTCCATGATGAGCCCGCGGGGAATTTCCATAGAATTGATGACGCCTTGATAAACGTAGTTGGCTTCCTCATCTTCCGAAACAACGGTGATGCGAATGCCCGTTTCGTTGAAAACGTCGGATAAGAAAGTTTTTTGGTTGCTTGCACGGCGAACGGCGGCGGTAGCAATTGCCAACACCTTGTTTACGTTTTTGATTGCGCAAATTTCTTTGAAAAGTTTGAGCGTTGCGATGGCTTGCATGATGCGAGTTTGTTTTAGGCTGCCATCGGCTTCCGTTTCGCCCAAGCGAACGGCTTCGTGATACTCGTCGGCAACGACAAAGTAGCCACCATCCAAAATATCATAGATGACTAGCCTTGCAGTGTTAGAACCAAGATCGATTAGTGCTACTCTTTCCATAACAATTCCTTTTGTTCACCTTTGAACACGATTATATTTTGCGGAATTTTGCAAAGAAAAAGCCTCTTTTGCAATCTCCCGAAATTTCCGACCACATTATACCACATCAAAATCTCTTTGTATAGATGGTTTTTTAAAAAACTTGAAAAAATTTGAATTTTTTTTTGAATTTGAGGTGATTTTTGTCCGCTAAACACGAAAAGTAGTCGTAAATAACAGTATTGTGTTAGTATTTTCAACAAAGAGACAAGAGTGAACGAAAAATAAGTATGCCTTTTACAGAAGCAACAGCACCTTTGTGTTGAAAAAGGACGCGCAAGGCAAGCTGATTGTGGCACGATGCGACGTTTTGTTTGAGTTTTAGCGGCACAACTGCCAATCTTGCCGTAACACAAACTTCGTTTTCGTTTTGTGCGCAAAAATAGAACTGAAAACAAAAAGTGCCTTGGTAGAAACAAACTTGTTACAATTGAATTTTGAATTGAAAAGCCAAATACACAATGCGCTTGTGTGGCGTACAATCGGCACAAAACAGTGTTGTTTGCTGTTGGTGTTTTTGCATAAAAAAAACGGCGCAAACAAAGCGCCGTTCAAAAATGCAACGTTTATGTTTTTAGCCCTGCGCAACGCCGGCAGTAAGCACGGTTTTTTGCAAATTTCGTGAAGAAAGCGCAACGACACCCATCACAAGCACAATTGCAAGATCCACCGCCACATAGCTGTTGTATACCAATGAATACACCAAGGGATTTTGTCCTGCCGACCAACTGTAAAACACAAAGTAGCCACTGATTGTGTGGGAAGCATAGCGGAATAGCACGGCAACTATCGTGCCGAAAGCAAACTTCAACTGCACGCCTTTTAGGAATTTTGCGTTGCGGCCAATGCCTGCCAAACCAATGGATGCAAAAGCGATGGGATAATCCAACAACACTTGCATGGGTTGATAGAATTGCGGCGACTGCACAAACTGCAACAAGCCGTAGACCACACCGGCAACAACGCCTTTGCGGGTGCCAAACATGTAGGAATATAGCGCAAGCGGCAACAAACTTGCGAAAGTTACCGAACCACCTTGCGGCATGGAAAAGAATTTGACGTAGGACAGCGCAAATGAAACGGAAATGCAAATGGCCGCATAGGTTAGCGAGCGAGTGTCGAAGGGCGCACTTTTGTTGCCTAGAAGCGCCAAAATCACTATTGCCACAACCAAAATGCCGCAAACCAAATACATTAGCCACGAAGAACCTTGCGTGGAGACGAATGTGCCAAGCGTTTCGTCGTAGGTGGGGATGCCAGGCGTATAGGAAGAATCGGACGGCTGCACCACGCACAACAACACCACCACGTAGGCAGCGACAGCCACGGCAAAACCAAGCGTTAGCCATTTTTTCCACGGACGGTTGCGAAGCGCATAGCACGCGAAAACTGCCACAAGCACAAGTGCGAACAATCCCACAATTAGCAACAAATTGGCAAGGTTAAAATCTTCGTCCAGCGTTTCGGCATACAGTTTGAACGTTCCCAGTACGGCAACTACGCCAAAAGAAAAGCCCAAAACCACTCCTAGCATAAGTTTACGCGCGGAAGACAGGTAGACTTCGTCTTTGTTGCGAACAGCAATGGCCCATACTGCCAAAACAACCATAAGCGCCAACGCAATATAAAGCACGATGCCAGAAACGTCGCTTATAACCGCTTGCAAAAACTTGCGGTAACTTTTGGGATCGGCATTGAACGCTTCACCATATTTTTGCAAAAATTCTTTCATTTTACGCCTCCTTTGCGAAAAAAAACTTCCGGCAAACAAGCCAGAAGCGCAAAAGGATAGCAAACTATTTTAGTTCGCTTCCTTACGCAAGTACTAACTTGAACAAGTTCGAAGGGACTCTCTCAGCCGTTAGGCACCCCTAGCAAATTTAGAATAGCACTAAAACAACGTTATGTCAATTGTTTTTTTGCAATTTGATTTTTCGAACAAAATGCCGTTGCAAAAATACCGCAACGGCACAATTTTTTGAATACGTTGCCCGTTTTGAGGGGCAAAATGGGGTTTTGGCGGCCTTTTTACAGCCAGCCAAGCACTTGACCTAGCAAATAGATTAGCCCGTACATAACCACCTGACTGCCGAAGTAGACCCAAATGGAATACTTGCCACAGAAGGTGATTGGGCGAACCCATTTTTCGTTGACGGAGGGGAACAAGGTTTGTTTTTGCTTATACAAAAATCCACCCAAGAACGCGCCCACCAAAAACCAACCAAACACTGGCAAAAACGACAAATAGTCGCCACCAATGAATTTGTTGTAGCCGGCCGTTGGCACGTGTTGCACCAGAAAATAGAATGCCGGGTTATCGTTTTGCCACGGCGAAACTTCGGCGCAAGCCCCTACCACTAGCACAGCCACGGTGAGCACCGTGCACGCCACGCCAAAAAGGTTCTTTTGCCAAGCTTTTGTGCATTTTTTGCGCACCCACTCGATGCCACTCCACAACAAGACGGAAAGAGCAATTACGTGAATTACGTTGAAATAGATTGTCAAATTGATGTGCAAAATGGAAGATGCCGCATAGGTTACGGCTGTGAACAGCAGCGAAAACACCACCATTTTTAGCGCACGCTTGCCATTGCTTCGCGAAAAACTGCAAGAAACGCCGCTTGTGAACACAAACATTGTGACAAACACATCGTGCGTGGCCTTGCGCAAAGCGCCGGTGTTGTAGGAAACGGAAAGTTGAGCCAGCCACTTGAACAAACCGGTGTTGTAGGGGCCCATTGTGCGGACGTCGAACATAAAATGATCCCAAACGACAAACAAAATCATGAAGCCGCGCAAAAAATCCACTTCCCAAATGCGTTTGGGCGTTGGGGTTGCAACAATTTCGTCCACGGCATCGGAAATTTCTTGCTGAGTTAGCCCGCAACAATCTTCTGCCGAAGTTGTTTGAGTTTGGCAACTTTTATCTTTATCTTCTTTGATCATTGCGCCACCTCACTTAAAAACTTCGTCTATCACGCCGCCGCCGATGCAACGATCGCCATCGTAGAAAACGACAAACTGCCCCGGGGTTACCGCGCGCTGTTTTTGTTTGAAAATTACTTTTGCTTTGCCATCTGGTAGCAACTGTGTTAGAACTTCCTGTTCGTCCTGTCTGTAACGGAACTTGGCGGTGCAAGCAAATTCGTTGCCGGGAGCTGCGGGAATCCAATTTAGATTGGATGCAATAAGAGACGACGACAAAAGCACGCTTTCGTCCCCGTGCGACACGACTAGCACGTTGTTTTTCATATCCTTTTCCACAACGAACCAACGGCCGCAGCCGTCTTCAGTGCCGCCCAAGCCCAAACCGCGCCGTTGACCCAACGTGTAGTACATAAGGCCGACGTGTTCGCCCACCACTTTGCCGTTGATATCGACAATTTTGCCCGGTTGATTGGGCAAATAGGTTTGCAAAAATTTGCGGAAATTGCGTTCGCCAATGAAACAAATGCCGGTGCTATCCTTTTTCTTGGCGTTTACTAGCCCCAATTCGTCGGCAATTTTGCGAACTTCACTTTTTTGCAGGTTGGCAAGAGGAAAAATTACGTCTTGCAACTGCTGTTGCGACAACTGGTTTAGAAAATAGGTTTGATCTTTGGATTGATCTTTGGCTTTTAGCAAATAGTGGATGCCGTTGGCGTGTTCGATGCCACAATAGTGCCCGGTGGCAACGTAGTCGGCGCCCATGGCCTTTGCATATTGCAAAAACGGACCAAACTTTATTTCTCGGTTGCACAACACGTCGGGATTGGGCGTGCGCCCCTTTTGGTACTCATCCAAAAAATAGGAAAACACGCGTTCCTTATACTGCTTGGCAAAGTTGACGGAATAGTAGGCAATGCCAAGTTTATCCGAAACACGCTTTACGTCGTCGAAATCTTGCTCGGCAGTGCAGCAACCGTCTTCTTCCTCTTCCCAGTTGTGCATGAACAGCGCCACCACTTCGTAGCCCTGTTGTTTCAGTAGCCAAGCGGAAACGGCGCTATCAACGCCACCGCTCATGCCTATCACCACTTTTTTCATACGTATACTATTTTTTTAATCTTCTTGCGGCGGCGGATTGCACCAAACGTTTTAGCGTTTCGATTGTGTCGTCGTTGTTTTCCGTCGTCATTATTAGTTCTAGCAATTCGCCCGTTGCCTGCAACGAATCGTCGCGAGCAAGCATGCGGCGGATAAGGTACACGCCTTCCAGTTGTTCCTGCGAAAGCAACAAGTCTTCGCGGCGAGTGCTTGTGCGGTTCAGGTCGATAGCGGGAAAAATGCGGCGTTCGGACATTTTGCGATCCAACTGAATTTCCATGTTGCCGGTGCCCTTAAATTCTTCGTAGATAATATCGTCCATGCGGCTGCCCGTATCGATTAGTGCCGTTGCCAAAATGGTTAGGCTGCCACCGTTGCGAACGTTGCGGCCTGCACCAAACATCTTTTTGGGTTCGCGCAAGGCGGCGATATCCAAGCCACCCGTCAACGTGCGGCCGGTTTGCTCTGCCGTTTGGTTGTAGGCGCGTCCCAATCGAGTGATACTATCTAGCAAAATCATAACGTCTTGGCCTTGTTCCACACGACGTTTAGCGTTGGCAAACACCAATTCGGCAATGCGAGTGTGGTTTTGCGGCGGTTGATCGAAGGTGGAATACACCACGTCGCAATCGACGCTTTCTTTGAAATCTGTCACTTCTTCCGGGCGCTCGTCAATAAGCAACACGGTTAGGTGAATTTCCGGATGGTTTTTGCGCACCGCCATGGCAATTTTCTTCAACAAAATTGTTTTGCCTGTTTTGGGAGGCGCAACGATGAGCCCACGCTGCCCTTTGCCAATGGGTGCGACCAAATCCAACGCGCGCAAAGAATAGTCCTTTTTGTCGTTTTCCAAAACAATACGCTGATTGGGGAAGCACGCTTCCAACGCATCGAAGGGCGTGCGATGAATTTGATTGCAAATTTCGTCGTTTATTTCCTTCACGTAGATGGCTGTGGGAGCGGATCTATCGGGATATTGATGCAACAACACCTTCACCTTATCGCCAGAATGCAAATTCATGCGAGAAATGACGTTGGCAGAAACGTAGTAGTCCTTGCCGGGAGTGGTAGAATAGTTGTTTGTGCGCACAAAACCATAGCCATCGGGCATAATTTCCAAAATGCCGGTGCACGGAGGCAGTTCCGTTTCTTCAACGGGGGCAAGATCGTCCACAATGGCAGGTTCGCTTTGAGCAACGCGATTTATCACCTGTCGCTTTGTGGGGCGGCCGGCCTTTTTGGGCTTTTCTTCCGGCAGTTGACCGCTATAGGACGCAACTATGAGCGAAATAAGTTCGTCACGCTTGCGATTGCGCGGTATGATGCCAAAATCCCTTGCTTCTTCGCGAAGTTCGGCAACAGTAAGTGTGTTTAGATGCTGCAACAAAGATTCGAGCGTTGCATAAATGTTAGCCATAGATATCCTCCAAAACCGTGTGGACGGTGATTATACAAAATTGAAATTGCTTGCGTTTTGTGGCGACTGAAAACTTGTATCATTGCCCCGGCAAGCAAAAAACCTTTGCCTAAACAAGTTGCAAATTGGTGATTCTGTGCAAAGTGACAAACAAAACGTGGCGCTTTTGCAGCACCAAGCAAAACTTCAATACACAATAGAACAAACAGAACTTCGGGTTTTTGAAAACGCCAACGCGAACTAGTCGTCGAAAAACACAAAAGCTAAAACAAATAAAACAAAATGATGACGACAAACTTTTGAAATGGGCGAAACCCGTGTTTGAAAACTTATTGTTGGTATTATATTACAAATTGTATGCAATGTCAAGTGGAATAATTCGTCCACGCAACACGAGCAAAAACAGGTTTTGTCGAGAAACGAACAAAAAAAACGACAAATCAAAAATGAAAAGATTACACTCACAGTACGCAATTTTATTTATGTGCGATTGTTGATTTTCACAAATAGGTATGGTATATTTATAAAAAATACGTGCGCGTGCGCGAAGGCGCAGTTTTGCGAGCTTGCAACATGCGCAACTCTTTGAAGTTTTGTGGCCGCCGTTTGTTGCCACAAATGCTCACAGTGGCGATGTTTTCGTCGAAATATCATAAGGAGGACATATGAAAAAACTATCCAAAGCACTGTTTTTTATCATTTTGGTTATACTGATTGTTGCGCTGGTTGCGTGCGAACCGCCCGTTGAACCACACAATCACAATCTTAGAAAAGTTAGCGCACGCGATGCAACTTGCTCGTTAGAAGGCATAACAACCTATTGGCGTTGCACCGACTGCGGAAAATATTTTTCCGACCAAGAAGCGACTAACGAAATTACCCAAGAAAGCACCATCGTTGCCAAAAAGGCACACACGCTTACACGGTGCGATGCAAAAAGCGCAACTTGCCTAGCGAGCGGCAACTTGGAATACTATTCCTGTTCCAAATGTGGCAAGTATTTTACAGACCTGCTCGGAGCCGCTGGATACCTGATCTGCGCTCTGCTGAATCTGCAGCAGCGTATCGGACATATTTCTCTTCAGATCCTGCATTGCATCCAGGATGGGCTTCAGATCGCCCACATATTTCGCGCGGTTGCGGGAAACAAATACGAAATTGCCGCCTGCAAGTGTTTCCAATGCCTGAATCAGATCTGTGAATACATCTTCCAGATGCTTCATGATCTCGCTGCAAACCTCTGTGATCTCCCAAATTTCATCTCTGGTTTTCACAGTGGGGCAGGGCGAGGAAAGGTCACCGTTTTTCATATCAAGCAGACGATCGATGATCGCATGGATGGGATCGCCGATGCCCTTTGCAATCAGAACACCGAAAACAAAGCTCAGAACCAATGCTGCCAATGTGAGCACGATGGCAAGGACGGTGGAGAAATGCATACTCTTGGTGAGCTGTGCATCCATCTGATTTGCCATATCATTTTTGTAATTCAGCAGTTCTACGGAAGTGTTGAACAGAGTATCATAGAGCGGAGTGAGGTGGGTTGCCAGATCCGTCTGTGCGGCAATGCGCTGTTCGGATGTCATATCCAGGCTCATCTGCCCCAGCAGCTTATCTGCCGCTGCGAAATAAGCGCTATGCGCGCTGGTCAGCTTGGAATAGAGCAATCTGCCTTGATCGGTCTGCAGGGTTTTTTCAATCAGGGGCAGATAGGTTTCTGCCTCAGCCTTCTTTTGCTGATAAAGCTCTTCCTGATCCTGCATGGCATCGGTGAGCAGATAGCCCGCATAGCTGCGAAGCCCGGAATCGGCTTCCGCGATACAGATGCCGTATAAGCCGACATCGCCCTGGGCGGAGCCCTGATTGATCATGGCATCGGAATACTGCACATTCATATCGGAGCAGACGAATATGCCGAAT
>CAZFTO010000031.1:0-14044 GCA_964521735.1 uncultured Oscillospiraceae bacterium
GTTAGCGTAACCGAAGTGCTGGATGCTTACGGAGAAAAGATTAAAGAAATTGTTGAGGCAAACGGATTTGCAATTTCCGCAAACGGAACGCTTACTCTTGGCAGCGGCAACTATGGCATTGATGCCGACGTTCTGCTTAAACTGCCCAATGAAACGGACAAACTTGCCATTGAAGTTACGGCAATGATTTCGTACAACGGCATTAGAGTTTTGGAAATTGGCGTTTGGATGAAAGACGACGTACTTTATGCATCCATTGACGGACTGAAAATTGCCGTTAAGCTTGCCTCTGACAGCACTTCTGGCACGGCAGTTGCAACCACCAAAACTTTGGAAGAAACGCTTGCTCCGCTTTACGGATACAACAAGCACCTTGACACAATTTTGGACGTTGTTAAAAATGCAGAAGGCAAGTTGACGGAAATTGACATTAACTCGCTGATTTCTTCCTTGGAATTTGCAAAGAACGAAAGTGGCAACGCAACATTGACGGCGGCACTTAACGGCGCACAATTTGGGATTTCGGAATTTGCGCTTAGCCTTGGTAACGCAAACGGAATTTCCGTTGGAATTGCAAACCTTGGCATTGGCGACGACATTGCATTGACACTTAACGCAAGCGTGGCATCTAGCACGTCGGACGTTGTTGTGACCAACCAGGATTGGAGAACAGACATTATAGTTAAGCTGGACGACCACAACATGCTTTATGGCAGGTTGGACCTTGTCAACAACGACTACGACTTTAAGCTTGTTAACAGCAAATCTACCTTGACGGACAGCGACGCTCTTTACATCAACTATGACGGAACTTCCTTCAAGATTAAGAAAGGCAACGACATTCGTGTTACTGCAGATATTGAAGCAATAACGGAACTTGTTACCACCATTGACGAAATTGTTAAGGCATTTGCCGGCGAAACAACAACACCGCAAGCGGAAGAAAACACTGCCGGCACGGCGGAAACAATAAAGAAGATTGTGAATTCGTTGACAATTGGCGTGGCAAGCGACAACGAAACGGTTGTTGCAACCATCGATTTGTTGGGAATGCCCGTAAAATTGGAAATGGCCGATCGAGAAGGTCCACAAATTGTGGGAATTTCCATTGCAATTGACATGTTGAGCAAAGAGTTTGTTGCTTTGCCCAACTTGACGGAAGACGTGACATACGACGACTTTGCCGACGGCGGCGACTACATTGAAATTGACACCATTTTGAACGACTTTATGCCGTACATAGACACGTTGATTAGAACCAACTGTTGGAGATTCGATTTCAATGCCGATTCCACCATCACTTCGGTGGACAGCCAAAACATTGCAACAACGTTTGCAATTTCGGCCGGATCGTACGTGGAATTCTTCTACAACCGAAACAATCCTGCAGATTTGACAATTTGCGCAAAACTAACTCTTAAGGAGCTTAGCGGCAGCACTTGGATTGATTTGTGCACGCTTGAAGTGCTTTATACGGAAGGTCGCATCTACGTGACTTATAACACGGATTTGCGCATCACCATTGCGATTCAATCCATAAACGATTGCGCAGGCGCATTTGAAGATTTGCAAGATGCAATTCCGCAAATTGCCGAATTGATTGAAAGCATGCAAAAGGCAATGAACGAAGTTCAGAACAACGTTTCCAACCTGGATTACACCACCATTTTGAAGAGTGTTACCTACCTTGAAGAAGCGGCCGCAGACGAAACGCTTTCGCCCGTGAAAGTGTTTGGTATGGTTATTAACGGCGGCGTGTTGCTTAACAACTTGGGCGACATAACTTTGGTGGCATCGGACGAACACGGAACATTGACTCTTAGAGAATTGACCCTTTCGTACGACAAAGTTTCCATTAGCTTGAACGACGTTTCCGTTTCGGCAGTGCAACAAATTGCGGAAGTTGCAGAAGGTGCAACAAGAACACCTGCGGACTATGCAATTAGTAACGACGTGAACACATACTTCGCATTGCACGGAGATGAAACGAAACACATAAGCTTTGACAGTTTGCAACACTTGCTTCAAGCAGTGGCCGATACGGCAAGAAAAGACACCTTTGCAATTGACGGCGTTATCACCGCAGTGCTAGATTTGAGCAGCGTTTCGAGCTTGATAGGCGGACTTGCAAAAGCAACTGTACCAATTTTGGCCAATATCCGTGTGGATATTATTCGTGGCGACACCACCGACGACAACCCCAATAACGACGAAGACGAAGTGTTTATTGCGGCAATGCTGACACGTTACGATACCAACGCAAAAATTCTTGCAGTTAACGACAGCGTTTATAACGACAAAGGCGGACAAAGCTACCTGACGTACGACAGCACACAAAGATCTTCCGTGAACGAGAAAGGTGAAGTAGTAAAGGATGACAATGGATCTGAAAAAGGTTGGTTCACAATTTCGCGTTACGAATATTCCTACCAAGACACAACGGAACCTTGGTCGGAAATGGAAATTTACGACTACTGCACGGATTGCGGAAAGGATGCTGTTGATACCTGCTACGGATACTGCAGTCAATGCGGAAAGACAAACACCGATACTGACAAGTGCAAAGTTGACTGGTGTTCTGACTGTAAAAGCACAGCAAAAGAAAGTTGCTACGTGGATTGGTGCACACAATGCAATTGCGAGTATGGAACTGGTAGTTGCGTCGGACACAAGAATTTCCTGGGATTAACCACAAACAAAGAAAAAGCTCACAGCGTATCCATAGCGCACGGCGACAAAGTGACCAAACACTTCTTGACAACGTTGACACGCACTGTCCTTCACGAAGGAAAAACCAGCCGTCCGCAAATTACAACAGCGGCACACACCTGGGAAGGCAACACAACGCAATTCACTACAGAACAAGTCACTCGCCAGGGCAAGAGCATTACAAGGCTGGAAAACGAATTGTACGAAATGCTGAACTTGGGTAAGCTCGCTTTGAACATGGTAGATTTGGAAAAGATAATTATTGACCAAATTCATAAGGAAGACAGTGGCACCGATGCTAGCTTGGAAAACTTGCTAGGCAACTTGCAAAAGATATTCCTGAATTATGAGTACGTAGAACCGACAACCACTGCAAGCGGCGTGATGCAAGATCCATACTTCCGCCTGACGGCCGACCTAGCACCGATAAACAAAGACTTTGGCGTGCTGGACGTAAGCATTGGACACACATATGCATCCATTGTTAACGAGCTGACGGGAATGGCCGACACGCAACTGAACTTGACCTACGTGAAAGGCTCGTGGATACTGGCACAAGTTGTGATATTGAACTTCAACCTGACATTGCAACAAGATGCAACACCTTATGCAGGGGATGCTCAATACTATGTGCAAAATGCAATCACTTGGAACCCGCTATCACATGCAAGTGATTTTCAAGGTTAGTGACAACGGCAAAACAAACTGAAAAAACCGCTAAGCAACTGCTTGGCGGTTTTTTGATTGCGGCAAGTTTTGGGCAGCAAAAAGGCGGATGCAAAATTTGCATCCGCCTTTGTTATTGTTGAATATTTTGTGTGCGCGGCAATTGGCCTTGACCCTTACGCACCGCCTAGCAGTTTGTTGCCAAAACGGTTTTTTGTTGGCGGAAAGGCAAAAGGGGAAATTTTGCTTCCGTTTGCTGCTTTGACGCTGTTTCTAGAACATTTCCAAATTTTTGCGGAACACCTTTTTGAAATCCAGCGCAACGGCTGCTGCGGCTTTCATTTCCAAAACGGCGGGGCCGGTTACTTCCGTCTTCATTATTACGCTGTCGCCTAAAACGTCGCAACTGATTTCTGTGACGACGCCACGCATACTGGAATCGAGTGCAACGGCAAGGCGCAAAATTACCGAAAGTTTTTTGACGGCTTCGACGTCTTCCGGAGTGAGAATTCCGTTATATTTGGCCCAATCGGCAGTGTTTAGTTCTTCCTTGTTGTTTACGTCGGAAACATAGGCTGCAAGCACAAGATCTTTGTGAGAGATGCCATACAAATTGCTGTTAAGAATCATATAGGACGTGTGCTTGGGGTTGTTATAGAACTTGAAGGTTTTGCCAATTTCGTGCAACATGGCGGCTACACGCAACACCTTTACGTAGGCGCGAGGGAATTTGTGCAAAACACGTAGTTGTTTGAACAATTGAACGCACAAATTGAAGGACTGTTCGGCGTGGGCAACATTGGCACCCATGTGCATTGCAAAGCTGCGCAAACTGTAACCGCAAACGTCGCTGATGGGTTTTTCGAGCGTTTGGGGAACGGCATAGTTGAACATTACGCCTTCGCGCAGTCCGCTGCCGGAGGAAACAATCTTGGTGAAGCCCACATAATCCACAAACGCTTTGATGAAGGCAAGCGCTGCGGGGAAAACGTCTGCACGGGCAGAACTAAGGCCCTTTATGCGGCGTTTCTTATCCAAATCGAGGGTGCGAATCATGTTGAAGATATAGTTGAAATCTTCCACTTGCATGTTGAAGTTGTGAACCATATCCAACGGATATTTTTTGACTTTGCGCACAATGCGAGCAAGATTGCGACAACTGCCGCCAACACCGATAAGTTGAGTGTCCGGGTCGATTTCGCTGAACCAATCGACTTGTTCTAGTTGAGACTTGACGTAGCTGACCATATCGTCTTGACATTGCTCGGGAGATTTATCGGCAGAAACAAACATGTTGGTTAGCGTGACGGCACCAAACTCGAAAATTTTGGTGTGCAAAATTGTTCTGCGATTGTAGTAGACCAATTTTGTGGAACCACCACCAATTTCCATGATGAGCCCGCGGGGAATTTCCATAGAATTGATGACGCCTTGATAAACGTAGTTGGCTTCCTCATCTTCCGAAACAACGGTGATGCGAATGCCCGTTTCGTTGAAAACGTCGGATAAGAAAGTTTTTTGGTTGCTTGCACGGCGAACGGCGGCGGTAGCAATTGCCAACACCTTGTTTACGTTTTTGATTGCGCAAATTTCTTTGAAAAGTTTGAGCGTTGCGATGGCTTGCATGATGCGAGTTTGTTTTAGGCTGCCATCGGCTTCCGTTTCGCCCAAGCGAACGGCTTCGTGATACTCGTCGGCAACGACAAAGTAGCCACCATCCAAAATATCATAGATGACTAGCCTTGCAGTGTTAGAACCAAGATCGATTAGTGCTACTCTTTCCATAACAATTCCTTTTGTTCACCTTTGAACACGATTATATTTTGCGGAATTTTGCAAAGAAAAAGCCTCTTTTGCAATCTCCCGAAATTTCCGACCACATTATACCACATCAAAATCTCTTTGTATAGATGGTTTTTTAAAAAACTTGAAAAAATTTGAATTTTTTTTTGAATTTGAGGTGATTTTTGTCCGCTAAACACGAAAAGTAGTCGTAAATAACAGTATTGTGTTAGTATTTTCAACAAAGAGACAAGAGTGAACGAAAAATAAGTATGCCTTTTACAGAAGCAACAGCACCTTTGTGTTGAAAAAGGACGCGCAAGGCAAGCTGATTGTGGCACGATGCGACGTTTTGTTTGAGTTTTAGCGGCACAACTGCCAATCTTGCCGTAACACAAACTTCGTTTTCGTTTTGTGCGCAAAAATAGAACTGAAAACAAAAAGTGCCTTGGTAGAAACAAACTTGTTACAATTGAATTTTGAATTGAAAAGCCAAATACACAATGCGCTTGTGTGGCGTACAATCGGCACAAAACAGTGTTGTTTGCTGTTGGTGTTTTTGCATAAAAAAAACGGCGCAAACAAAGCGCCGTTCAAAAATGCAACGTTTATGTTTTTAGCCCTGCGCAACGCCGGCAGTAAGCACGGTTTTTTGCAAATTTCGTGAAGAAAGCGCAACGACACCCATCACAAGCACAATTGCAAGATCCACCGCCACATAGCTGTTGTATACCAATGAATACACCAAGGGATTTTGTCCTGCCGACCAACTGTAAAACACAAAGTAGCCACTGATTGTGTGGGAAGCATAGCGGAATAGCACGGCAACTATCGTGCCGAAAGCAAACTTCAACTGCACGCCTTTTAGGAATTTTGCGTTGCGGCCAATGCCTGCCAAACCAATGGATGCAAAAGCGATGGGATAATCCAACAACACTTGCATGGGTTGATAGAATTGCGGCGACTGCACAAACTGCAACAAGCCGTAGACCACACCGGCAACAACGCCTTTGCGGGTGCCAAACATGTAGGAATATAGCGCAAGCGGCAACAAACTTGCGAAAGTTACCGAACCACCTTGCGGCATGGAAAAGAATTTGACGTAGGACAGCGCAAATGAAACGGAAATGCAAATGGCCGCATAGGTTAGCGAGCGAGTGTCGAAGGGCGCACTTTTGTTGCCTAGAAGCGCCAAAATCACTATTGCCACAACCAAAATGCCGCAAACCAAATACATTAGCCACGAAGAACCTTGCGTGGAGACGAATGTGCCAAGCGTTTCGTCGTAGGTGGGGATGCCAGGCGTATAGGAAGAATCGGACGGCTGCACCACGCACAACAACACCACCACGTAGGCAGCGACAGCCACGGCAAAACCAAGCGTTAGCCATTTTTTCCACGGACGGTTGCGAAGCGCATAGCACGCGAAAACTGCCACAAGCACAAGTGCGAACAATCCCACAATTAGCAACAAATTGGCAAGGTTAAAATCTTCGTCCAGCGTTTCGGCATACAGTTTGAACGTTCCCAGTACGGCAACTACGCCAAAAGAAAAGCCCAAAACCACTCCTAGCATAAGTTTACGCGCGGAAGACAGGTAGACTTCGTCTTTGTTGCGAACAGCAATGGCCCATACTGCCAAAACAACCATAAGCGCCAACGCAATATAAAGCACGATGCCAGAAACGTCGCTTATAACCGCTTGCAAAAACTTGCGGTAACTTTTGGGATCGGCATTGAACGCTTCACCATATTTTTGCAAAAATTCTTTCATTTTACGCCTCCTTTGCGAAAAAAAACTTCCGGCAAACAAGCCAGAAGCGCAAAAGGATAGCAAACTATTTTAGTTCGCTTCCTTACGCAAGTACTAACTTGAACAAGTTCGAAGGGACTCTCTCAGCCGTTAGGCACCCCTAGCAAATTTAGAATAGCACTAAAACAACGTTATGTCAATTGTTTTTTTGCAATTTGATTTTTCGAACAAAATGCCGTTGCAAAAATACCGCAACGGCACAATTTTTTGAATACGTTGCCCGTTTTGAGGGGCAAAATGGGGTTTTGGCGGCCTTTTTACAGCCAGCCAAGCACTTGACCTAGCAAATAGATTAGCCCGTACATAACCACCTGACTGCCGAAGTAGACCCAAATGGAATACTTGCCACAGAAGGTGATTGGGCGAACCCATTTTTCGTTGACGGAGGGGAACAAGGTTTGTTTTTGCTTATACAAAAATCCACCCAAGAACGCGCCCACCAAAAACCAACCAAACACTGGCAAAAACGACAAATAGTCGCCACCAATGAATTTGTTGTAGCCGGCCGTTGGCACGTGTTGCACCAGAAAATAGAATGCCGGGTTATCGTTTTGCCACGGCGAAACTTCGGCGCAAGCCCCTACCACTAGCACAGCCACGGTGAGCACCGTGCACGCCACGCCAAAAAGGTTCTTTTGCCAAGCTTTTGTGCATTTTTTGCGCACCCACTCGATGCCACTCCACAACAAGACGGAAAGAGCAATTACGTGAATTACGTTGAAATAGATTGTCAAATTGATGTGCAAAATGGAAGATGCCGCATAGGTTACGGCTGTGAACAGCAGCGAAAACACCACCATTTTTAGCGCACGCTTGCCATTGCTTCGCGAAAAACTGCAAGAAACGCCGCTTGTGAACACAAACATTGTGACAAACACATCGTGCGTGGCCTTGCGCAAAGCGCCGGTGTTGTAGGAAACGGAAAGTTGAGCCAGCCACTTGAACAAACCGGTGTTGTAGGGGCCCATTGTGCGGACGTCGAACATAAAATGATCCCAAACGACAAACAAAATCATGAAGCCGCGCAAAAAATCCACTTCCCAAATGCGTTTGGGCGTTGGGGTTGCAACAATTTCGTCCACGGCATCGGAAATTTCTTGCTGAGTTAGCCCGCAACAATCTTCTGCCGAAGTTGTTTGAGTTTGGCAACTTTTATCTTTATCTTCTTTGATCATTGCGCCACCTCACTTAAAAACTTCGTCTATCACGCCGCCGCCGATGCAACGATCGCCATCGTAGAAAACGACAAACTGCCCCGGGGTTACCGCGCGCTGTTTTTGTTTGAAAATTACTTTTGCTTTGCCATCTGGTAGCAACTGTGTTAGAACTTCCTGTTCGTCCTGTCTGTAACGGAACTTGGCGGTGCAAGCAAATTCGTTGCCGGGAGCTGCGGGAATCCAATTTAGATTGGATGCAATAAGAGACGACGACAAAAGCACGCTTTCGTCCCCGTGCGACACGACTAGCACGTTGTTTTTCATATCCTTTTCCACAACGAACCAACGGCCGCAGCCGTCTTCAGTGCCGCCCAAGCCCAAACCGCGCCGTTGACCCAACGTGTAGTACATAAGGCCGACGTGTTCGCCCACCACTTTGCCGTTGATATCGACAATTTTGCCCGGTTGATTGGGCAAATAGGTTTGCAAAAATTTGCGGAAATTGCGTTCGCCAATGAAACAAATGCCGGTGCTATCCTTTTTCTTGGCGTTTACTAGCCCCAATTCGTCGGCAATTTTGCGAACTTCACTTTTTTGCAGGTTGGCAAGAGGAAAAATTACGTCTTGCAACTGCTGTTGCGACAACTGGTTTAGAAAATAGGTTTGATCTTTGGATTGATCTTTGGCTTTTAGCAAATAGTGGATGCCGTTGGCGTGTTCGATGCCACAATAGTGCCCGGTGGCAACGTAGTCGGCGCCCATGGCCTTTGCATATTGCAAAAACGGACCAAACTTTATTTCTCGGTTGCACAACACGTCGGGATTGGGCGTGCGCCCCTTTTGGTACTCATCCAAAAAATAGGAAAACACGCGTTCCTTATACTGCTTGGCAAAGTTGACGGAATAGTAGGCAATGCCAAGTTTATCCGAAACACGCTTTACGTCGTCGAAATCTTGCTCGGCAGTGCAGCAACCGTCTTCTTCCTCTTCCCAGTTGTGCATGAACAGCGCCACCACTTCGTAGCCCTGTTGTTTCAGTAGCCAAGCGGAAACGGCGCTATCAACGCCACCGCTCATGCCTATCACCACTTTTTTCATACGTATACTATTTTTTTAATCTTCTTGCGGCGGCGGATTGCACCAAACGTTTTAGCGTTTCGATTGTGTCGTCGTTGTTTTCCGTCGTCATTATTAGTTCTAGCAATTCGCCCGTTGCCTGCAACGAATCGTCGCGAGCAAGCATGCGGCGGATAAGGTACACGCCTTCCAGTTGTTCCTGCGAAAGCAACAAGTCTTCGCGGCGAGTGCTTGTGCGGTTCAGGTCGATAGCGGGAAAAATGCGGCGTTCGGACATTTTGCGATCCAACTGAATTTCCATGTTGCCGGTGCCCTTAAATTCTTCGTAGATAATATCGTCCATGCGGCTGCCCGTATCGATTAGTGCCGTTGCCAAAATGGTTAGGCTGCCACCGTTGCGAACGTTGCGGCCTGCACCAAACATCTTTTTGGGTTCGCGCAAGGCGGCGATATCCAAGCCACCCGTCAACGTGCGGCCGGTTTGCTCTGCCGTTTGGTTGTAGGCGCGTCCCAATCGAGTGATACTATCTAGCAAAATCATAACGTCTTGGCCTTGTTCCACACGACGTTTAGCGTTGGCAAACACCAATTCGGCAATGCGAGTGTGGTTTTGCGGCGGTTGATCGAAGGTGGAATACACCACGTCGCAATCGACGCTTTCTTTGAAATCTGTCACTTCTTCCGGGCGCTCGTCAATAAGCAACACGGTTAGGTGAATTTCCGGATGGTTTTTGCGCACCGCCATGGCAATTTTCTTCAACAAAATTGTTTTGCCTGTTTTGGGAGGCGCAACGATGAGCCCACGCTGCCCTTTGCCAATGGGTGCGACCAAATCCAACGCGCGCAAAGAATAGTCCTTTTTGTCGTTTTCCAAAACAATACGCTGATTGGGGAAGCACGCTTCCAACGCATCGAAGGGCGTGCGATGAATTTGATTGCAAATTTCGTCGTTTATTTCCTTCACGTAGATGGCTGTGGGAGCGGATCTATCGGGATATTGATGCAACAACACCTTCACCTTATCGCCAGAATGCAAATTCATGCGAGAAATGACGTTGGCAGAAACGTAGTAGTCCTTGCCGGGAGTGGTAGAATAGTTGTTTGTGCGCACAAAACCATAGCCATCGGGCATAATTTCCAAAATGCCGGTGCACGGAGGCAGTTCCGTTTCTTCAACGGGGGCAAGATCGTCCACAATGGCAGGTTCGCTTTGAGCAACGCGATTTATCACCTGTCGCTTTGTGGGGCGGCCGGCCTTTTTGGGCTTTTCTTCCGGCAGTTGACCGCTATAGGACGCAACTATGAGCGAAATAAGTTCGTCACGCTTGCGATTGCGCGGTATGATGCCAAAATCCCTTGCTTCTTCGCGAAGTTCGGCAACAGTAAGTGTGTTTAGATGCTGCAACAAAGATTCGAGCGTTGCATAAATGTTAGCCATAGATATCCTCCAAAACCGTGTGGACGGTGATTATACAAAATTGAAATTGCTTGCGTTTTGTGGCGACTGAAAACTTGTATCATTGCCCCGGCAAGCAAAAAACCTTTGCCTAAACAAGTTGCAAATTGGTGATTCTGTGCAAAGTGACAAACAAAACGTGGCGCTTTTGCAGCACCAAGCAAAACTTCAATACACAATAGAACAAACAGAACTTCGGGTTTTTGAAAACGCCAACGCGAACTAGTCGTCGAAAAACACAAAAGCTAAAACAAATAAAACAAAATGATGACGACAAACTTTTGAAATGGGCGAAACCCGTGTTTGAAAACTTATTGTTGGTATTATATTACAAATTGTATGCAATGTCAAGTGGAATAATTCGTCCACGCAACACGAGCAAAAACAGGTTTTGTCGAGAAACGAACAAAAAAAACGACAAATCAAAAATGAAAAGATTACACTCACAGTACGCAATTTTATTTATGTGCGATTGTTGATTTTCACAAATAGGTATGGTATATTTATAAAAAATACGTGCGCGTGCGCGAAGGCGCAGTTTTGCGAGCTTGCAACATGCGCAACTCTTTGAAGTTTTGTGGCCGCCGTTTGTTGCCACAAATGCTCACAGTGGCGATGTTTTCGTCGAAATATCATAAGGAGGACATATGAAAAAACTATCCAAAGCACTGTTTTTTATCATTTTGGTTATACTGATTGTTGCGCTGGTTGCGTGCGAACCGCCCGTTGAACCACACAATCACAATCTTAGAAAAGTTAGCGCACGCGATGCAACTTGCTCGTTAGAAGGCATAACAACCTATTGGCGTTGCACCGACTGCGGAAAATATTTTTCCGACCAAGAAGCGACTAACGAAATTACCCAAGAAAGCACCATCGTTGCCAAAAAGGCACACACGCTTACACGGTGCGATGCAAAAAGCGCAACTTGCCTAGCGAGCGGCAACTTGGAATACTATTCCTGTTCCAAATGTGGCAAGTATTTTACAGACCAAGAGGCAACAAGTGAAATCACTTTTGCCGACATTGCCCAAAGTGCGCTTGGTCACGATTTTTCCGAGCGCCACGAAGACAGTTTGAGCTACTGGTTTTGCTGTTCGAGATGCGGCGCATTGCAGGAAGATTCGCGCAAACCGCTAGACCCCAACTTCACTTTGCCAGATTTGTCGCAAATAGACGGACAATCGTACGAATTTGGCATAGGACAACGCTATGACTTTGCCGTGCTCGGCTCCGATAATTATGCTGTGTATTCGTGGAATACCAACATTGTAAAAATAGAAGGTTTCTTTGACTACGGATTCGTGCGCGGATACTTTATCTGCGGTGTTAGCGCAGGTGAAACTATCGTTTCTGTGGTGGATGCCAACGGTGAAACAATTACTAACAGAAAGATTGTTGTGCACGAAGACGAATTGCTTCACATGGGTGAAGGCGCGCTTGTTGAGAGCATAGATATTGCCAACACCGACGCCACAGTTTACTACGACGACACCACTGTTACGTACACGATAAAAACTTCTGCAAGCGTAGACAGACTTGACTTTGCACAAATCATGTCGCAAAACACAGTTTTGGAAGGCTACTACTTTGATTCGCTTATTGAACTTGACACACCCGATTCGGACAAGATTTTGACACTGGACACTCTTTCCATAGGCCTAGACAACCTTTCAGATACCATGCTTAGCAAAGAACATGGCGTGCGTTACAGCGCAACAAGAACGGTTAGCGGCGATGAGGCAACTTGGGTTGTAAAATGGGATTTGGGCGGAACGGCAGTAAAATACGTTCGCATTGTGGCGCAAAACACCACCACCGGCGAAACACAAACCAACTACGCACACTTGAATATTGTTTATCCCAAGTTTGGCAGCACTGATGAGGATTTTGCCGACCTTGTGAAGTTGTTTGTTAAGACAAACAGCACTTCGGCAATACTATATCAATCCACAAAAGAATATACCACAACAGACAACAGTTTGGAACTGTATAGAAAACAATGCAATCTGTTTTTGAACTACTTAACAGACTTCAACGAATGCTTTATTAACCCCACGTTATTCGGCGGTAACTCTGTTACACACAGAACCACCTACGGAATCACCACGGAAATAGTGGTAAGTTCCATGCACGTGATAGAGGTATTGTTGAATGGCAAAAACGTACTTTGCGGGCTTACGAGCATGGACAACGCCACAATTGCATTTTACTATCCAATAACCGACGAATTGCGCGCAGTGGTGGCATATCAAAACGGATACGAAATTGACGAAGAAAAGTTCCCTTACGCACACTTCATTTTGCAAAAGGCCAGCGCAATTCTTGATGAAATAATAACCGAAGATATGGACGATTTCCAAAAGGAAAGAGCCATTTACACCTGGCTTTACAACTGGGGCGCAGGATTGCAATCGGGAGAAATTCAACACATTGACGCACCGGACGAATTGGATACTTACACGGCACAAAAGACGTCGTACGGCTTGTTTAAGCAATATGGCGGAGACTGCATGGCATATAGCGGCGCATTCTACATGCTGTGCAACATGGCTGGCGTAGACTGCGTAACTGTATCACTGAACAGCCAACAAGTTGGCGGAGCCGTGTCGCAAATGATCGCCGATCACCGTGCAAACATTGTTAAGCTTGGCGACGAATACTACTTTGTGGAAGCGTTCTGGTCGTGGCAGACAACAAGCGAAACGGACGGCGCATACAGATATTTGAACATGACGTCGCAAAAAGCCGCAACGCTTTATAGCTGGGCACTGGAAGAAAAAGGCGGACCGAGCGAATTTAGCTACACCACCTATGCTGTGGACGAACAAACAGGCGAACTTGTTAACAAATAGTTGCAAACAAAAATCCATCGACAAAACGTCGATGGATTTTTTTATTATGGGTGAATTATGCTTTTAAGAGATTCACAATTTTTCAAGCAGGAAAATGGCACCGGCAGATTCCCGGTACGAAATGTTATCTTGATAGTTTTTGAAAATTTCTTTTATACTTAGCATAATTTGCCTCCGCATTGCGAATAAGATTATATCCCAAATGCAAACGTTTTTTAAGAAGCTGAGCCATGTGCATTTTATGCGTACCGTCGGCACCACCACAAGGGGTGAAAGCTGTGGCGCTTGCTGCGCACTACACTATTGCGCAAAAACACAATGTAAATATAAAAATGAGTCGCAAAAGAAAAAAGGAACAGCAACAAACCGTTCCTTCCTTTTGCGACCACAAAGCAAGCCGCCGATTGGTGGACGATACAGGACTCGTCCCGAAGCGCTAGCGTTGGGTAAGCGCAGCAAAACAACCGCCGTAGCAAAACATAAAATTTCTGTTGCCCTCAAAAAAATCAATTTGTTTCAATAATTCCTG
>CAZFTO010000032.1:0-12375 GCA_964521735.1 uncultured Oscillospiraceae bacterium
TCGCTGAGGGGCGTCGCTGCCGCTCCTTGCACGCAACGCATAGGCCAGGGGTTCGCTGCCCGAGCGCCAGCAAGGAAATTTGCCGAGGGCTCCCCTTTGGGGAAACGGCAATATCCCCTTATCTCCACCATTTAAACTTGGCTTCGTGCCAAGTTTTTTTCGTTGCTCACGCATCGCTACGCTTGCGAACACGCGATTTTGCAAATCGCTGAGGGGCGTCGCTGCCGCTCCTTGCACGCAACGCATAGGCCAGGGGTTCGCTGCCCGAGCGCCAGCAAGGTTTTCCGATGTCTACTTTTGGTAGACTGCAACATTTTGCTTTCGCAACAAGAAAAAGCACTTGCTGTCGTCAAGTGTTTTTTTCATAAAATGTATGCCGTTAAAAATTTGTTAAATACGCTGCGCATGCGAAATGCACCACGAAAATTTCTGACTTTTGTGGTGCATTTTGGGTTTGGCTGTTTGGTTTGGGACACTGCTGTTTGTGCGTGCATTGTTGATATAGATACAATAGCCCTTCGAAAATTTTTGCCGCATTTTACGCCAAAATGTCGGACAATTTGTTGATTGTGCGGTCTGCCAGTGACGATCTTGTCGCATCCGAAATGGCGATTGCGTAAAAACCGCCTGCCTTTGCCGCTTCAATTCCGCTTACGGCATCTTCAACTACGGCGCAATTGCATGGCTCTTCGGCAAGTTTTTGAGCCGCCTTCAAAAACACTTCAGGGTCGGGTTTTGACTTTTCGATATCGTTGCCGTCGGCAATGGCATCAAACAAATCCACAATGCCAAGTTTGCTTAGAATTAGTTTTGTGTTTTTACTTGATGAGCCGATGGCAATTTTCACACCGCAGCCTTTTAGCTGAACAAGCGTATCCAAAACATCTTTTGATAAATCTTTCATAGACATATTGTCCAACATTTTTCGATACGTATTGTTTTTTATGGTACAAATTAGTTCTTTTTCCTCTTTGGACACTTCCGTGGGATAGTTTTCGAGAATAATATTCAAACTGTCCATTCGGCTTACGCCGCGCAGACGATTGTTTATTTTTTCGTCAAACGGAATGTCAAGATGCTCCACCGCTTTTTTCCATGCCAAATAGTGATACTTGTCCGTAGAGCAAATAACACCATCCAAGTCGAAAATAACACTCTTAAATTCAATCATCTTTAATCCTCTTATCGTTGTAGATTAGGCTTGTGCCTTTGTATTTCACCCTTTTGCCTGTTCCGGCGAACGTTGTGGCGTTGCCACCTTCAAGTTCTCCTCGGATTATTTTGTTTAGACATTCAAGCCTTACGTTTAGCAGTTTGGAAGGAGCCTCGTTTAGGTCGTGTCCCGAAAAAATTTTGGCGACATTTATTTTTTTTGTCAAAAAATTATTTAGTGAATTTCTGTATTGAACAAGCGACGTGCTGTAATCAAGATACACCCAAGTGTCTTTCACGCTTATCGCATCACCCACAAACAGCCACCTCGTCAAACTGTCGTAGAACACAACACTTCCTTTCGTGTGTCCTTCCAGTTTATAGGCAGTTATCTGTCTTTCGCCCAAATCGAAAACCATGCCATCTCTTAGCGGTGTGATATTTTCCGATATATCCAACATGTTGTCCACGCAAATTTTAGCCGCATCTCCCAATATTTTTTCCACGTCGGCAGTGCGAAATTTTTTCGTGACCATTTTGTGATATAGGTCGTTGTCGTCGGGATGAAGATACACTTTGTTAAATTCCGCATTGCCTCCTGCGTGGTCTGGGTGTCCGTGAGTATTTGCCACAACAAGCGGCAAGTGACAAAACTTATCAATGCAAGTTTTTAGCGAACCTATACCCATGCCCGTATCTATCACCATCGCACGGCGCTTTCCTTCAATTACATATATTTTCTCGCCCATAGGAGCGGAGACGGCTGTTACGCCGTCTCCAAGAGAAAAATAAAAAAACTCTATTTTTTGATCCATAATGAATTACACGGCGAAAGGCAAAAGAGTAGCCAACCACGAGAACAGCAACACCAATATAAAGGCCGGCGTTAGGTTTAGCACTCTAACTTTTTTTAGCCCCACTTGACTTGCAAGCATGTTGTAGCCTATTGCAATAGTCAATATGCCACCCACCGATTTGAAGTTTGCAATAGCTTCTGTTGTGAGAATGGGCGAGATAATCGTTGCGATAAAAAAACAAGCCAAGAAAATTGCTGCTTGCGGCAGGGCGAATACGGAGACGAAGTACCCTATTTGGGCAGCAATCACAAGAACGGTAAAGAAATCCAAAACCGCCTTGGCAAGCAAAATGCTGTGATCGCCGTCTAGCCCTTCGTTTAACGCTCCGAAAAATCCCGTACCGGAAAAGCAAATAATCGCCATAGAGAGACCCAAAAGCTCAATTTTGAGTTTGAGTTCATCCTGTGCCTTTTGTTTTTCTTCCTCGCCAATAGTGTCCAATAGCAAAGTTTTGTCTTTGCTTAACTTCCCTACCGTAAAACCGATAAGTTTTTGTATTCCCGTTTCGATGCAACAAAGTTCACCGATAATACAACCGAGAATAAGCGAAACCATCACTACCGTTAGAGAAGATAGTTTTATCGTGGCAACAATGCCAATGCCGAACGCACAAAAGGCCGTAACGATAAACAAACTTTCGATAATGCGTTTAGGCAAAACCTTTCTTGAAAGTCCACCAAGCACACCACCGATAGCTACCGCACACACGTCGGCAATAATACCGTAAGGAATAACCATATCTGTTTCCTCTAAATTACGTATTTTGCTGCGGCAATATTAAACACCGCCGCATTTTTTGTTATTTCGCCGTGTTAGGTGTAAACGTGTTGTTAGCTGCATCTACAGTGGCGACAAAACCACCGTTTGCAACAAACGTATAGCCAAAGGACGGAACGTTGGCAAGTCCAGTGACGGTAAGAGTTGTTCCCTCTAGTGTGTAGGAACCTTTGAAGGGACCTTTTACCATATCGTTACCGGCAGGAATACCCAACGTACAAGAACCATCGCTATACAGTTTAAGTTCGAAAACGTCTGTCATTTCTTGCTGTGTCATGGGGTTGATGCTCTTTAGCGTGTAGCCATAGGTTGCAGTTACTTCTGCCGTGGCAATGCCGTAGACGTCGCAAAGCCAATCGTACAAAGCGTTGAGATTGCTTTCGGTGTAGAACGCATCGTCCATGTGTTTTGCACCTTGCAAAATTTCAAAATAAACGTTTTTGATTTTTGCAGGCGGAATAGTTGTAGCTTGGTTGTAGGCGTCAATAGCCGCTTTGAACAGTTCTGCGTGAGCTTTGTTTACGCTTGTATCCGCATCGCCGTGTTGAATCCAAATATTTTTGCAAGAAAACATTCCCGTTAGATAACCGGAAAGGTCAACGGCCGTGTTATCTTTTCCGAGCCAAGCGTTTACACCACCATCCACGTTATCGCCAATATTAGCGTTTCCGTTAGATATGGGACCATAAAAATCAACGTAGGCGCTTACCGAGAAAGTATAATCTTCTGCGCCAGTCGCCTTAAAATCGCTTGCTTTGGAAAGCGCCACAAGCGAAGCAATGGTTGAACCGGCACTTTCGCCCATAACTACGATTTTGTTTGTGTCGATTTTGTATTCTGCTGCGTGGTCAACAAGATATTGCACTGCCACTTTGCAATCAACTACGCCTTGCGGATAGGAACCCTCACCAAGAGTATAGTTAAGGCTTGCACAAACAAAACCCTTATCACGGAAATAGCCGTAGACGTTTTTCATCATAGTGGAGCTACCCATTGTAAATTTGCCACCGTGAATAGTAACAAGCAGGGGCAAAGCCGTTTCGGTAGTTGTGGGCACAAACACATCCATGGTTTGGCTATCGGTACCGTCTGCAACGTATTTCACCGATTTTTTAATTTCGCCACCATCCCACGTATCTTCGTCGCCGATGGGACCAATGGGCAAACCACCTGCTTGTCCGGTGGGTTTGAACGCAAACGTTTTATCCGCTGTGTTGAGCGTTACTTCGCAATCGCCTGTTTCGGGATTGATCATATCTGCAAAAAGGCCAGGATGAACACCTTTTCCCATAGCAGTATCGCCTGTAAGGCCCTTAATCGCCACTGTGTTTTCCGTGCGAGTGTAGGTGCCGGTGAACGTATCGGTGAACATCGCGTTGCCAATTTGCATTGTTGCTACGTTGTTATCTCCAAGCGTAAGCGTAAATGTATCCGTACCTATTGCGCCACTGTGAGAATACGTGAACACGTCGTCACCTGCGGGCAAAGGGGGAAGTACCGTGCTATTACCGGTGGGTTTGAAAGTGAATGTTTTTTCCGCTACGTTTAGCGTGACTTTGCAATTACCTGTTTTCGCATCGATTATGTCGTTCCACAAGCCAGGTGTTTGAGAGTTTGGATTGTTGGGATTGTTAAGTCCTTCAACGGAAACTTCGTTGCCTTCGGCCGTGTAGGTTCCAAAGTAGGAATCGTTGATGGGACCTGCTTTGATAGTGATTTGTGCATCTTTGCCGTTCGAAAGTGTTAGCGTGAACACATTGTCGCCCATATCGGTTACAACCGTCGTCGTGTAAGTTCCGTCAACGCCCTTGCTATTGTCACAAGCGGACAACACAAGCACGCCAACGATCATTACCATTGCCATAGCAACGGCAATCAGTTTACCAAATACCTTTTTCATTGTTTTCCTCCTAGAAAAATTTGATTTATATTGAATTTCCATCAATACCGAGTGTCTTTAAGCCCGCAAAACGCATCTACGGGGCTTTTGCCCTTGAACGAGCTTTCTCCGGTAAGTTTAGCTATTGCCGCTGCTATATTTGCCGACGTTGGCGAATACGCATTGACATATACTTTCACGGCAGGTACGTCCTGCAAGTGATAGGGATTATAAACCGACAAAAATATGCTCGGTTCTTCGTTGACGTATCTTGGTGCATCCATGGCGTGTTTGGGGTTCCATGAAAGGCGCACCGTAGTTCTGTTACTTTCGGTAGGTTCGTTGGCGACATAAAACGTGAGTCGTTTATCCGAAAGTTCTTCCACGCCGTGCATATCGTCATCTTCCCTAACGTAAAGTTTAACTTTGAAACCGCGTTTTTCAAGTTCCCTTGTTGAAACCTCTGTTGCACTATTGCCATCCCCCAAAGTATCTTTTCCCAAAAGAACCAGTCGCACGTCGGGATAACGATCGGGGGAAATAGGCAATACGTTGCCGATATCTTTAACAAGTGTTACGGAATTGTTCGCAAGTTCTGCCACTTTTTTGGGCTTAGCGGCAAGCTTCACCTTAGTATCGTTGAAACAAACCTTTGCTTTTAGTGCAAGAATGCGCGCAACGGCTTCGTCAAGTCGTTCTCGACTTATTTCGCCACATTCTACTGCATTGAGCAATATGCCATAATCTTCGTAAAAATCGGTGTTAAAGACAATCATATCTATTCCTGCGTTTATCGTTGCAGGAAGGGCACGCCGTCTTGCCATAGGCATTGTGTAGCCGCCCATAATAGTTGCATCGGTAGTGATAACGCCGTTAAAACCGTATTTCTCCCGCAATACTCCCGTTACTAAGTTTTTGGATAGCGATGCAGGCAGGCAATCTGGGTATTCCAGCGCGGGGCAAATGTCCTGCTCTACGGCGGGTTGCTTGATATGCCCCACCATTATGCTCAAAAGCCCACCATCGATAAGATTTTTGTAAATTGCGCCGTAGGTAGAGTACCATTTTTTTGCTGACAACGAATTTATCGTGGGATGTAGGTGCTGATCGCGAAAATCCACACCGTCCCCCGGAAAATGCTTTGCGCAAGCAGCCATACCGTACTTTTGCACAGTATCGACGTAGGCTTTTGTCATTTTTTTGACTTTTGCAGGATTGCTACCGAAGGTGCGAACGTTGGTTATTGGGTTGCGAAAGTTGTAGTCGACGTCGCATACGGGCGAAAAGGTCCAATTAACTCCACAACTGCCACCTTCTGCTACACAAAATTTGCCTAAAGTTTTGGCATAAGATATATTATTTGTTGCCGCAACCTGCATTTGTGTTCCGTAAAAAGTTCCGTTGGTTATTGCACCTATGCCGCCTTCTTCCAAATTGGCGGCTTTAAGTAGTGGCACTTTTATGCCATTTTCCACCTCCGCATACTTTTGATTGATGACGTCGCAAGGCTCGGGGCGGAAAAGTATGCCGCCGATACAGTATTCGTGCGTAAGTTTGCAAAGAGTATCCTTATCGAATATCGTGCCCAAAACACAGAATAGTTGCCCTACTTTCTGTTTTTCGGAGAGACTGTTAAGTTTTTGATACACCCATTTTTCCTGTTCATCCGAAAGGTTAAAGGGGGATTTTTTAACATCAATCATTTTTATTTGCCTTTTGCACCCCCACTTCACAATGTTGGTTGGAAAGAGAACAACCTGTTCCGCAACCATCGCAAGTTTTTTCGTTGGTTATTCTTTCCTTACCTTCACTAGGTCCGTGCGAAGATCCATGCCTGCTCACACCGTGATGCCCGTGCACACGTTCTTTCATATACTTCGCCGAAAATACTTTGTCCAAAAAGTCGATGCATGTGTCACTAACCCATTTTTCGTGATACCACGGATGTCCGTGGTGAAGTTTTCCCTTTTCAACGTGAAGTTCCACCCTGTCGTTGCCGGCAACCTTGCGAATTGTTTGTGCAAATTCTATCGACTGTTCTACCGGTACGACTTGGTCTAACTCTCCGTGGAAAATGCAAAACGGTGGAACGTGATGGCTGACGTACGTCGTTGCTGCCGAAAGTCTGCAAAGTTCCGGAACGTTTGTTATCTGCGTGCCTAAAAATCTCGATTCCGGCGAAATTTCCTCTCTGTGGTCGGGAAGTCCGGCGCCGCTTGCCCTTAGTTGATCGTCCATTTTTAGGAAGTTTGCAACGGGACCGCACCAATCTATTGCGGCATTCACTTCGGACGAATATTCACCATACCCCATACTTTTATCTTCGAAAGCAGGATTAAACGCAGTAACGGCTATGAATGAAGCAAGCCAACCGCCCGACGACGGGCCCCATACGGCAATTTTTTGAGGATCGATACCTAGTTGATTTGCATTTGCGCGCAAATACCTGATTGCCGTTTTGCCGTCGTACACCATTGCAGGAAATCTGGCTTCTCCGCTTAAACGATAATCCACGCTCACAACAACGTAGCCCCTTGAAGTTGCACGAAGCATTGGTTCCAACGCATCATCGCCCTTTGTGCCCTTCATAAAAGCACCGCCGTGAAAATAAACTATTGCAGGATAAGGTTTTGTTGATGGTTCATTTGGAAAATAGATATCCATTTTTTGAAAAGGCGACTGGTTGCAATATGCCACGTTAAGCATTTTTTTGTTGATTGCATCCGTCAATTTTTTGTCGATTGGCGGTATCACAAAATCAAAATCTTCCATAACAACCCCTTACAAGTTTTCTTTTAGAAATGCCCAAACAATTTTCATATTTTCGTCCGACTCGAACATTTTGTCTTCGTGGTCGGCACCTTTTAGAGCATGGAATTGGGCCTTGCCGTTGCCAAGTTTGTTTTGTATTTCGTCGTACAAAATAACCGATTGTGCATAGGGCACAAGTTTATCGACGGTGCCGTGTTCGATAAGAATAGGACACATTTTGTCGCTGATATAACTCATAGGGTTGGCTTTTGCGATAAAATCCTTATCAACTTGACCAAGTGGCTTACCCATATAGTTGGATTCTGCCGAATACGCTTCGCCGTGATCGGTAAATGATACGCCGTTGGCAAATGCTTGCTCGTCCATTAGTGAAAAATCTGTAGGGCCAAACCAATCAATCGCAGCTTTGATGCTCGGACAATGATTATAGTTCTTTCTTTCTTCGCCAATGAACTCGCCGTTGGGAATATTCATTGCAAGCATAGCCGAAAGGTTGCCACCTGCGCTTCCGCCGATTGTAGCAATTCTGTCGGGAATAATGCTGTATTTTTTTGCATTTTCCTTTAGAAAACGTATCGCGTCTCGGCAATCGAGAACAGCTGCCGGGAAAATTGCTTCGTCACTTAGACGATAGTTGATGGATGCGAATGCATATCCTTTTTGAATAGCATCCAAAAGTTTTTTGACATGTCCGTCACGCTTGTCGCCTACGGCGAATCCACCACCATGAATGTGTATGAGTAGTGGGAAGGGACCATCGCCTTCGTCTGGCAGGAATATATCCATGGTTTGCGCAGGCGATTGATCGCCGTACTTTACGTCGAGAAAACTGCGTTTTACAAAACTTACGTCCACAAGAGGTGGCATTGCATCAGCGGGCGGTTTTCCTCCGCTAAATTTAAAGCCCGGAGCACCCATAGGCGGCTTTCCACCAAAAGGCGGTTTTCCATTTGTCTTATCGAAATCCATAGTTATTATCTCCATTTTGTTATTATTTTGTTGTGGATGTTGCGTTGGATTGTTTCCGGTTTTAGATAAATCTTGCGGAAATAGCATATCTTTTTTGATACGCACTTTTGCGTGTGGTCTGTTTTTTAGTATGTCGAATGCAACTGCAGCAAGTAAAATTGCGCCCTTAACAATGTTTTGTGCATCCGAGTCGATAAGTGCCATTTGCATGCCGTTGCCGATAATCTGCATAATGAAAATACCAACAACCATGCCCATTACGTTGCCTTTGCCACCCATCATGGAAATACCACCGATGATTGCCGCAGTAAGACAAGTGAATTCGTAGCCGTTAGCGGTGGTCGTATCGGCATAGCCCTGCACCGACATTACAACGCACCCTGCAAGAGCAAAAAAGGCTCCGCATATTGCATAACAGAACAATGTTACAAGATCCACCTTTACACCAGCAAGACGTGCACACTCCTTGTTGCCACCCACGGCAAGAACGTTGCGACCAAAGTGCATTTTGTTCAGAACGAACCAAACGCCGATTATACAAACTATTCCTATCCAAAAGCTAACGGGCAAATCCAAAAAACGTGCCGTATTGAGCCATTGATCTTCCACCGCTATGTTGTGTTTGCCTTTGCCTGCAATAACGGCAACCAAACCGCTAAACACCATTTGCGTAGCAAGGGTGATAATCAATGGAAACACCTTGAGTTTTGCCGCAAGAATACCGTTGATGGAACCAAGTGCAAACCCAATTACAATACATAGCAGCACAGCAACTCCCGACGGAACGCCGGCGTTGATCATCATTGCACCACAACAAGCACTTGTTGCCGCAATGTAGCCTACCGACAAATCAATGCCGCCCGTCATCATAACGAATATAATGCCCATGCCTGCAATAAGATAGGGCGCCGTGCTACGCAACAGATTCATCACGTTTCTTCCACTGGCAAACGTGGGATTAAGACAGGTAAAGAAAATGAACAGAGCAACAAAAATTATGTATGCTGTGCCTTCGCGGTATGCGTGCACACATGCTTTTTTAAGCGTTTTTCCAAGTGGCAATTTGCCATTTTCGTCTTTGATAAACTGCCTTTTGACATTTGCGCCAAACTTGGCAAATTTGTTTTTGATACTTCTTATTAGTTTCACGATGCAACTTCCTCCACATCAAGTTTAAGTCCCGAAGCAAGTGTCAAAACATTTTCCTGCGTGAACTTATCTTTGGTTATTTCGCCGACAATTTCTCCTTCGTAAAGGACGATTATTCGATCGGATATGCCCAAAATTTCTTCCATATCGGATGAAATCATAACGATTGATTTTCCTGCGGCTGTCATATCGTTCATAAGCTGATATATCTCGTATTTTGCACCAACGTCTATGCCTTTTGTGGGTTCGTCGAAGAAAATAACGTCCATATCGGCCGCCATTGTTTTGGCAACGATAACTTTTTGCTGATTGCCACCCGAAAGATTGCCTACGCTTTGCTGGATAGTTGGGACTTTTATTCTTAGTGCTTCCTTGTATTTTTCGGCAATCGCCTTGCGTTTTTTGCCGCGAATTATACCCAACTTCATATAATCCTTGTCGCACAACAGCGTAGTGTTGAATAAAACCGAATTGTGTATTATACAACCATCTTTTTTTCTGTCTTCGGGGATAAGCCCAATGCCGTTTCGTATGGCATCACTCGGCGAATTGATTTTGACGTGTCTGCCGTTTATTTTAATTGTGCCTTTTTCCGCTTTCTTGCTGCCACAAATAAGTTCTGCCATTTCGGTGCGTCCAGCGCCGACAAGTCCTGCAATACCAAGGATCTCTCCTCTGTGCAGTTGAAAGCTGATATTTTCCACACTGTTGCCTGTTAGCCCTTCCACGTTTAGAACAACTTCCGCACTTGGTTTATTCGCGCGAGGTGGATGGCTTGCGCCGAGTTCACGACCAACCATTAGGGCAATAAGTTGCGTTCGCGAAGTTTCACAAGTTTTCACGGTAGAAATATACTGTCCGTCGCGCAAAATGCTTATCCTGTCACTTACGGCAAACACTTCGTCAAGGCGGTGAGAAATATAAACTACCGTCACGCCCTTTGCTTTTAGCTTTTTGATGATATCAAACAGCAAATCTACTTCGTGGCTGGCAAGAGCCGCCGTGGGCTCGTCCATTATCATTATTTTTGCATCGTTAGAAATAGCCTTGCAAATTTCCACGAGTTGCTGATTTGCCGACGATAACGCCATTACAGGAACGGCCGGATTAAGATCGAACCCGTATTCGTCAAACAGTTGCTGTGCCAATGCGCAAAGTTTCTTTTTGGAAAACAACTTGCCTTTGCGCGAACCGAAAAATATGTTTTCGGCAACAGATAACGGCTGAATTAAATTTATATCCTGATAAATAACCGCTATACCATTATCTTTGGCAAGTTTGGGCGACATTTTTGTGTATTCCGCGCCACCGACTTTGATTTTTCCACCGTTGGGAGTGATTGCACCGGCAATAACTTTGATAAGCGTTGATTTGCCTGCTCCGTTTTCACCCATTAACGCGTGAACTTCGCCTTCTTCAAACTGTAGCGATACTTGATCCAGCGCAACAACACCCGGATATATTTTGGATATGTTTTCAAGTTCGAGTATCATTTATATTCCCTCGTGTTTGTTTTGCCATTTAATTTCTATGATTGCATCTTGCAAAGCCGTCAACGGATTAAACTCACTAATGGGCGTGCCCATAGGAACGTTTATGGGTAGGCAAGCAAGAGTATCTGGTGTGTTCCCTTGCGCTTTCACCGTGTACCATACGCCCAAAGGTTCGACGTTGTTTTTGGCGTAGTCTGTTCCTGCCTCGCCATCGTATACTTTTTTGCAAAGATCAACTACCGATTTGGCAGCATCCGCACCACCAAAAGACACGGCACCTCTAAATATCGACTTTATACCTGTTACAGTTTGGCCAGATTGAGTAAACGTTTTGCCAACACCCGATGCAAGCGAACCAAGCAAACAAGCCGGTTCTTGAGTGCCACTTACACCACCGCCAAAAATTGCATATTCATCAAGATTTGCACCCGTAGTGTTTGCAACTATCTCGTTGCTCATTGTGGGCGCCGCAAGAGAGCCGTATAACAAAAATAATCTTGCTTTGGGGTACATCGCTTTGATACTGGGCATATATTCGCTCATCGTTTGGTTGGGCGTCATAGCATATTCGTAAATTTGATTGCCACCCGTTGAAAGCATTGAGCAATATGCAGGGTTATCCGCCGCTTGCGATTCACTCGCCACAACGTTGCCTTGCACATCGATCCATTGTCCGGCTTTGTTTTTGAGCTTTGGATTTTTTATCGTTCTTATACCATTTGAACGGTTGATATTGTCTTCGAAATCGTTGTTATAGCAAATAACCGTATCAAACGACTTGCCTTGCATATTTTCTTCCGCCCAATTTTTGCCAAGCATGGCAATATAACTGCCAAGCAAAAATTCGTCGCTTACCGTAACCGCATCGTAACAATCAACGCCCTGCGTGGTTGCACCGCTAACTACAACTTTTATTCCCGCTTTACGAGCCTCGTTCAACGGATTTTGCAATGCTTCTAAACTTACTGGTGACACAACCAGCATTTTTACACCCATAGTGATAAAGTTGTTTACTTGATCGGTTTGAGTCGTGGAATTGCTGTTGGCATTTTCTGACCGCACTTTTTGTTCGGGAAAGGCCTTTTGCAATGCATCTTCGATTGCTTCGTTCAATTCGTTTGACTGCGACATGCAAAACGCAATATCCACTCCACCGCCACAGGCAGCCAATCCAACAACGGACAAAATGCTGACTGCAAGTAGACAAATTACCAACAATAGGCTTTTGAGTTTTCTCATAAGATTCCTCCAAATAAGTTTTTTTAGTTAGATTATAATGCAAGAAGTTTTGTCTGGATGCGCCGAAGGCATATACAAGCAAAACTTC
>CAZFTO010000033.1:0-9903 GCA_964521735.1 uncultured Oscillospiraceae bacterium
ATGACAAATTAAAATTTTTTCCAACTTTTTTCGCCTTACATCTTGACATTTTCAATTTTTGCCACATTTTCCGTCTGCACAAATTTGCATTATGCCCGTTTTGCATCGAACCGCATATTGCTAGCAGTGATTTCCTCTTGTTTTATCAACCACTTGTAACATCGGCAACGTTTCGCATTTGTTTTGCGCCCTTCAAGGCGGTGGCGATTGTGTGCGCCTTGATTCATGTTTGCATGTTGCGCTCTTTGTTGGAAAGTTGCAAATATATAAGAACACCAACTTTGCCCATTTCTTAATTTGCATCAATTTCGCATTAAAAAAGCGATTGCAATGCGAATACCTAATTAAAAATATTGATAAACAACAAAAACACGGTAGCGTTTGCCACCGTGTTTTTTTACGCGTGTCGAGACTGCAGAACGTTGCAAAACTATTTTGCGGCGTGTCCGGCAGATTCGAATACTTTTTCCATTTTTTCCTTCACCATGTCTTTTACTGCGTTTTTGGCAGGAGTCGTGTACTTTCTGATTTCGAACTCTTGAGGTTGTGTGAAGAAGAATTTTCTGATTTCGCCCGTGAATGCAACTCTCAAGTCGGTGCCGACGTTGATTTTGCAAACAGAGTGATGAGATGCTTCGTTGAGCATTGCTTCGGGGATGCCGATTGCTTCTTTCATTTGGCCGCCATATTGGTTAACCAATGCCAATCTGGATTGCGGAACGGAAGAAGATCCGTGCAAAACAAGGGGGAATCCGGGCAACTTTTCTTCGATTTCGTCCAAAATGTCGAAACGAAGTTGGGGTTTTTGGCCGGGTTTGAATTTGTATGCGCCGTGAGCGGTGCCAATGGCAATTGCCAAACTGTCGATGCCGGTGCGAGTAACAAATTCAACAACGTCGTCGGGGTGAGTAAATCTGCCGTACTTATCGTTTACGTCCAAATCTTCTTCGATGCCGGCAATGGCGCCAAGTTCACTTTCCACAACAACGCCGCGTGCATGTGCATATTCAACAACTTCTTTGGTGATTTTGATGTTTTCTTCAAAGTCGTGAGCGCTTGCATCGATCATGACGGAAGTGAATCCGTTATCTACGCAATATTTGCAAATTTCAATGGATTTGCCGTGATCCAAGTGCAAAGCAACTTCTACTCCGTAGGTTTCCACTGCAGCAGCAATGGCGTGACGCAAATAGGCAATTCCAAAATACTTGATTACGTTTTCGGTTATAGCAATTATAACCGGAGATTTTGTTTCGCTGGCAGCTTCGATAACAGCTTGCAACGTTTCCAAGTTGTCTACGTTGAATGCACCAACGGAAAAATGTTCTTTATATGCTCTTGCGAACATGTCTTTTGTTGTAACTAATGCCATAAATTTTTCCTCCTATTATTTGAGTGCGTGGTTAGCACTTCCAAACACGTTTGTTATTTTGTCTTTAACAAGTTCGCAAACTGCATCCATTGCCGGGGCAATGAAAACTTTTAGATCGAACTTTTCGGGGTTTTCGCAAAGAGCTTTTCTCATTGCGCCAACGTATGCAACGCGAAGGTCGGTGCCAACGTTGATTTTGCAAACGGCGTGATGAGATGCTTCCGTTAGCATTGCTTCGGGAATGCCGATTGCTTCGGGCATTGCACCGCCATAGCTATTCAAAACTTTTAGCGATGCTTGCGGAACGGAAGATGCTCCGTGCAAAACAAGGGGGAATCCGGGCAATTTTTCTTCGATTTCTTCCAAAATGTCGAAGCGAAGTTGGGGTTTTTGACCGGGTTTAAACTTGTAGGCTCCGTGCGCAGTGCCAATGGCAATTGCTAAACTGTCGATGCCGGTGCGAGTAACAAATTCCACAACGTCGTCGGGGTGAGTGAAATGTCCATACTTGTCGTCCACGCAAACGTCGTCTTCGATGCCGGCAATGGCGCCAAGCTCGCTTTCCACAACAACGCCTCTGGCGTGTGCATACTCAACAACTTCCTTTGTGTATTTTACGTTTGTTTCAAAATCGTACGAGCTGGCGTCAATCATTACAGACGTAAAGCCCAAATCAACGCATTCTTTGCACAACTCCACCGACTTGCCGTGATCTAGGTGCAAACAAATGGGAACTGTTGCCGTTTTGAGCGCGCAATCCACCATTTCGCGAACGTATTCTTTGCCAATAAACTTCAAGGCGCCGGAGGAAATAGCAACTATAACGGGGGAATTCGTTTCCTCGGCTGCTCTTACAACAGCTTTGAAGGTGTCAACGTTATCTACGTTGAATGCACCAATGGCATAGCCTTTTTCATAGGCGTCCTTGAACATTTCTTTTGTTGTAACCAATGGCATAATTATTTATCTCCTTGTTTAATAATACCGTGTTCTTTACTGCCGAACACTTCTGTCAACTTGTGGTAAACCAAATTGTATACGGCTTTCTTGGCCGGTTCCAAAAAAGTTCTGGGCTCGAACCTAGAAGGATTTTGTGCCAGCGATTTTCTTAGCGCTGCGACGTAGGCAACACGGAAATCCGTGCCGATATTCACTTTGCAAACGCCCAGCTTAACAACTTCGCGCAGTTGTTCTTCCGGAACGCCAACAGCACCATGGATATTGCCGCCAAAGTCGTTGAAATCCTGCAAGTTTTGGTTGTTGATGCTGCTTGAACCATGCAAAACAAATGGAAAACCGGGAAGAAGTTGCATCATTTTTTTTAGGATGCCAAACTCCAACGTGGAATGTTTTTGCATTCCGTGGCAAGTGCCGATAGATACGGCCAAACTATCCACGCCCGAACGCAAAACAAAATCCTGCACCATTTTGGGGTCGGAATAGCCTCCACTGCCCGAGCCGCCTTCTTCGCCGCCCAGTTCGCCAAGCTCGCCTTCCACGGTGGCGCCGTGTGCGTGCGCATAGTCTACCACTTCTTTGGTTAGGCGAATTCTTTCTTCAAAACTAACGTCGTCGCCACAATCCATCATGACGGAAGTGAAGCCTTCGTCGATGCAAGCCTTGCAAACTTCAAAGCTGTCGCCGTGATCCAAATGGATGGCAAACGGAATGGTTATATCTTTGCTTACACATTCCACCAGCTCCTTTATGTTGCCGGGATGCATAAACTTGCGCGATCCCTTGGAAATGGAAATGATAACGGGAGATTTTGCATCTTCCGCCGCTTGCAACAAGCCTTGCACCATTGCAATGCTATCCACGTTGAAAGCGCCGACGGCATAGTGATTTTCGTAGGCATCCGCAAACATTTTTTTTGTGTTAACTAATGGCATAAATTAGCTCCTACTTTAACTTTTGCCCAATGATTTTGTGAAAAAACTCCTCTTTGAAATTGGAAAACGAAATGGGCGTCATAGAGACGTAGCCGTTATGTACGGCACTTACGTCGAAGTCGTCGTTATCGAATACGTCCTCGTCGTGCACGTGCTTGACCATGAATTGTTCGCTGCCCAAATCCGTAAGAGTGTATTTGCTTAGATATCTTAAAAATAATTTTGTGATTTTCATTCCCTTGAACGGTACGCTTTGAGGATGGATGTTCACGTTCCAATAGTATTCGTCGGAAAGCAGATTGTTTTCCACCAAATACTTAAGTGCCAGGGGAATATACTTTTTTATGTGTTGGTTATCGTCGAAATGCTCCGCCGAAAAAGCAATGCATTTCTTCTTAAAAACCAAACCTTGTTCGCAAGCACCACAGGTGCCGGAATACATAATGTCGTTGCAAATGTTGTAGCCGTGGTTGCAGCCAGAGACAATTGCATCGTAGTTTCCCTGCAAATATGCGTTGGCAAACAGCACGCAATCTACCGGAGTGCCTTCCACGCGGAAATGGTGATCGTCCACTTTGTGGACGGTGAGAGGCTTGCAATAGGTTGTGAAACCGCAAGACATTCCGCTTTGTGGTGTGGACGGTGCAAAAACGTACACTTCGCCAAATTCTTTCAAAATTTCCTCGACGGTTTCGATTCCCAAAGAACCAAAACCATCGTCGTTGGTGAGAACTATTTTCATCACTTAACCTCGCCTAGTTGCAAATCTTTCCAACGGAACGATTCAAACTTGGATACGACTTGCGTTTGCGACAAAAAGTCCTGAATACCACGATTATACTTGGTGAGACACATGACGGCAAAGGAAATAAGCACCGTGAACAGGGTTACTTTGCCTGCCAAAACGAAAATCCAAAACGGAATTAGGAAGTTGATAACAACAACCAGCAGTGAACGCAAAATGACCTGCATCTTTTTTGCGCAACCAACGTTGCGGGCATCCACCAAACAAATTTTGCAGATGATTTGTCCCAACGTTTCGCCGTTTTTGCGCGCCAAAGGAATGACGAAATAGAAAACCGCTGCGGAAATCAAAAATGATATCAGCATGGAATACACCGTGATGGCAAATGTTTTGTTAACCGCCTGCAGATAGGCGGGATCTTCGCGCAAAAAATCCAGTGCGTTTTCGTATTCCGTTTGGTAGAAACTTTTAAGTTTTTCGGCAGAAACACCGCTTTTTTTGACAATGCCGCTATCCGTTTGAACATAGTAGCCGGAATCCAGCTTGGCTTTTTCGTAGGATGCCATCATGTTGTTTTGCAAACAACGACTATCCTGCGTGTAGTAAGCAGTGATGGGCAGGTCGAAGTTTTCTTCCACCGTTTTGTTTTCGTCGTAGGCGTTATCCAGCCGGACGTTCAATCCGTTTTTGTGCAAATACAAACCGCTCTCGGTAAATATCGTGTTGATATCCCCTTGAGCGTCAAAATAGCCAAGAGGTTTGAAAAACACTCCGGCCGCAAGTAATTCAACAAGTGCAAACAAAACGAAAATAAAAAGAAGGTCCAACAGACCAGAGCCGATCCGTCTCACAAGAGACGGTCGGCTTATCTGTTCTAGATCCTTTTTTACTTGTTCTTTGCGTGATACTTCATCTAAGCGAATAATATCAAAATCGTTCATTGAATCACCTTTGTAAACACGCGAATGAAACTAAGTTACTTCGCTGCTTTCTTTTTTGCGGGAGCTTTTTTAGCTTCGGCACCGGCAACTGCTACCGAGCCCAATGCAATTCTATCCTTGTTGGCGAACAAAACAATGCCGTCGCCAACAATGTTGAATTTGATTTCTTGGTCTACTGCATAGTCGACGGAACCAAACACTACGGAAGACAAAATTGTTTCGCCGATGCTGATTTTAACGGTAGTTTCCATACCGGCAGGCAATGTGGAATATGCCAAACCGAGGAATGCGCCGTTTTCAACAATGGGCAAGAATTCCGGTCTGATACCAAGTGTAAGTTTTGTGGGAAGGACTTTTTCTTCGACGGTGCCGTCTTCGAGAACAACTTCTTCCACAATGGGTTCGGGCATTACTATATCTTCTTTCGACGTGTAGATAATTTCCGTTCCGAAGAAATCGAACTTCCATTCTTTGGGAGAAACGGCCTCTTTCAATTCCACTTCCACAAAGTTCATTGTGGGGTTACCGATGAAGTCGGCAACAAACAGGTTGTTGGGGTTGTTATAAACCGTAAGAGGAGGATCGTATTGTTGCATGATGCCCTTTTCGATCAAGCAAATTCTTGTTGCAAGGGTCATTGCTTCCAATTGATCGTGCGTTACGTATACGAACGTAGAGTTTGTATCCGAGTGCAAACGCTTCAATTCCGTTCTCATTTCGCCACGCAATTTAGCATCCAAGTTGGAAAGCGGTTCGTCCATGAACAAAACTTTGGGGTTGGGTGCCAACGTACGAGCAATTGCAACACGTTGTTGTTGACCGCCGGAAAGTTCGGCAGGATAGCGGTTGCGGAACTCTTCAATTTTTAGCATGTGCATAACTTCTTGTGCACGCTCTGCAATTTTGTCCTTTGTCCACTTCAAGTTTTCCAAACCGAAAGTGATGTTTTTGTATACCGTCATGTGCGGCCACAAAGCGTAGTTTTGGAACAAGAAACCAATATCTCTTTTTGCGGGAGAAATGTTTATGCCCTGTTCCGAATCGAAAACCACTTGGTCGCCGATGGTGATTTTGCCGGAAGTGGGTGTTTCCAAACCGGCTATCATACGAAGTGTAGTTGTTTTGCCGCAACCAGAAGGTCCCAGCAACGTGATAAAGTCACGGTCTTCTATTACCATGTTCAAATTGTCAACGGCAACAAAAGAACCCCATTTTTTTGTAACGTTTTGTAGTTCAATTCTAGGCATAATTTTTAACCTCCAATTCCTTTATCGATAGACGCACCTGTGATTTTGTTGACAAGCAAGTTGGTTAGAATAACGAACAACACTATCAACAAGTTTATTCCGTTTGAAATGGCGGTTGCGCCGTTACGCGAATAGTATTCCATTACGTTCGTTGCCAAAGTTACGCTGGACGTGATAAGCACGAACAAGGTGTATTCTCTCATACAGCTGATGAAAGGCAACAGATATCCGCTGATAAAACTTGATTTTTGAATGGGGAACAAAATGCGCGTCATGCGTTTGCCCCACGAGCATCCTGTGATGATGGCCGCTTCTTCTATTTCGCCGGATAGTTGCAACATGGCGTTTGTTCCACTGCGGGAAGCAAACGGCAAGAATTTGATTGCGCCAACAATAACGCAAATGGCGACTGCAGACCATTCGCTCATGGAAGTGGAAACGTCCAAGAACTTGAATCCATCCGTTTTGATAACTGCAAGGAACACTGCGCCAAAGCTCAACGACGGAATTAGGTAGGGCAAAAATGCCAAACTGGAAACGAAGTTTGCAAATCTGCTGTGACGTTTTTTGCTTACTGCATAACCAATCAAAATGCCGCACGTTCCACAAATTAAAGCCACTACGAGAGAAATAAGAATACTTCTGCCAAAGGATTTAAGAATTGTGCTGTTGAAGAAAATACCTTGCGTGGAGAAATCTCTGGAAGAGAACCAAACGTCGTCGAGAGTGTTTTCTTTGCTGAACCAGTATTTTAGGGTGAGTGTGGACAGGTCGCCAGATGTTTCTTCCAAACTTTCCAAAATGAAGGAAAGCAACGGAACGATGGCGAAGAACACTACTATCAAAAGCACTATAACGGCAATAACCCATTTGAGTTTTTTAAGGTCGATTTTGCTAATTTGTCCGGATTTTCCCGATACGGTAGTGAACCTTTTTCTGCTGCGGGTGAATGCGTTGTTGACCGTCAGGATGATTACGCTGAACAGCAACAAGATGGTTGCCATAACGTAGCCTTCGCCGTATTTGCCAAGCGCCAAGTCACTGCGCATGGTTAGCGACAAGAAGTAGGACGGGTTGGTTTTGCACAAGAAAGACGGCACCGTGTAGGTGGAAATCGAACTTGCGAACACCAACAAAATTGTGGAAACCATTGCCGGAGCAACGATGGGCAAAGTTATTCTGCGGATAATTTTGAAGCGAGATGCTTTCAAAATTGTGGCCGCTTCTTCCAAGTTAGCATCCATGTTTCGCAAAATTCCGCCAATAAGAATATAAGCGAAGGGAGTGTAGTGGATGCCCATAACCATTGCCGTGGGGAAGAAACCGTAAACAAGCCATTCGGGGGCGCAAATGCCCGTGATGGATTCTAACAGGCCAACCCCCGGTGCTGCTTGAACAGCAGAGTTTTTGAAGAAGTTTTCCCAAAACATTGCCAACGACCACGAAGGCATGATATACGGGAAAATGAAGATTGTAGAGATAAACTTTTTGCACGGCAAGTTTGTTCTGGTGATTAAAAACGCCAAAACACCGCCACAAACGACGGAAATTACGCATGCAACCAAAGCCATCAGTATGGAACGAAGCAACGGCAGGTAGAAAGTACTTACTGCATACGGTTGCGTCATGCCCGCTTGAATGTCGAAGTTGAACAACAACGTGGGCCATTGCAAAAACGTGAAGTCGCCTTTGGAAACGTTTGCTTCCCAAAGTTCGTTAAACAACTGCTCATCGCTTCTGTCGTGAACTTTCAACGAATTGCCAACCATTGTTATTAAGGGAAGAACAACGCCGGCAAGCAAAACTAAAAAGAAAACCACCAAAATGATGTTATACGATTTGGAAAAGAATGCCTTTACTGTGTTCACTGCTCTTTTACACAGTCTTTTCGCATCAAACCCACCATTTCTGCCGGTTTGCACCTTTTCTGACATATTTTTCCTCCTATTATTTATGAATGGGGGAGCGATCGCTCCCCCATTAAAGTTATACAAAATATGTTATTTATGCAAACTAGGATTTGTTTTGTGCAATCAAACCGAGGATTCTGTTAACTTGAGTGATCTTGGTGCTTTGAAGGTAGCTGTAGTTTTCAAGAAGTTCGTTTTGAATGTGAACGTCTCTTGTCCAGTCGCCTTGAGCATACGTGATGCTGTTAGAAGCGGGAGAATAATATCCGTATTGGTTTACGGGAGTTCCGGTTGTTCCATCAGCAGAGGGAAGGCTCTTGTTGTAGATAGCTCCTTCATATGCTTGAAGGGTTACAAGATAACGAGCGTACAAGCAAGCCGTGTAGGGGTGCTTAGCGTTGTTAACAATTTGAGAGCACATTGCATACATAAAGCCGTTGAAACCATCGATTTCCCAATCCCATTTAACGGTCTTCATAGCGTTGATTTTGCCTGCGTTGTCGCCGGTGGTTTCGATCAAATCCTTAAGGATAGCATCGTCTGCTTGTCCGTCAACCGTGTAGTACTTACCAACAGCGTCCTTCATCTTGGCAAATGCGCCATAGTAAACGTAGCCAGCTTTCCAGTCGTTTTTGAGTTGAGTTTCTTTCATAGCCGTTCCGTCGGAAGAGTGGAAACGAGAAATGTTAGCGATGAATTCGGTAACCCATTGTTGTCCTGCGGATGCATATTCGGAAGAACTCCAATCAACACCGTAGTAGTTTTTGTATGCTTTTTCAATTCTTTCTTGGTTTTCAGGTGCTTCGCAGCTGAGCAAGAAGGACATGTTGATTTGTTCTGTAGCAGCGGTTTGGAAGGAAACGTTGCTGATGTGATCAGGATCTGCACTGGTACCAGCCAATTGCCAAATGTTGTGCAAAGTTTTGCCGGTAACGTTGGTGAAGTTGCTGTTCGTCCAGAACAATTTGTTGAAGTAGATACCTTTCAAGGGTTGGATATCGTTGTCGGTCAAACCGAGTTCTTTATAGTCGGAGGGAACGTAGTTGTGAAGAAGTTCTCCGTCTACTGCTGCGATAGATCTAACGTCTTGAACCAATGCAAAGTCTGCAAAGTAGCTGTTTTCTGCGGTATCAAGAGCTTGAAGCAATTGATAATCTTTGTAGTCGTTTTTGCAGGTAGAGTTGGAAGTTGTAACCCAATCATATTCTGCTTGGAAAGCCGTCAAGGTTTTTGCCAACACAGAGGTGAGACCAACAACCTTAAAGGTGTCGTTGGATTCTTCCATTTCTTTTTTAGAAGCTGCCTTTAGTTGATCCAAAGACATTTTACTAGCTTCTGCAACGATTGCTGCCGTTCCTTCGAGCTCTTCTTTGGGGCCGCATGCTGCAAGCGCAAAAACGGAAGAGCAAACCATAACGAGCGCAATAACGATAGTTAATAGTTTTTTCATTTTCTTTCTCCTTTTTTTATTTTGACAGGAAATTCCTGCAACAAACGAGCCTCCGCTCGTTTAGTTATCCACCTAAAGGAGCAAAAAGACCAGGTGGGACACTGTGTTTGGCGTGAAACGACAAACGTCCCCTGCAGGGGACGCATTCTTATTGAAAGTTATCCACCTGCTAAAGATCCTTTTTTCCTCAACAGGGGTATTGTACCATTGCACAGAGGCAATGTCAATACCCATTTTAAATTTTTTTTGCTTTTTATTGCCATTTTTTTGCTTTTTTTTAACCTAACTTAACATACGTATAACATAATTTTTAACAAGACAATAATTACCCCCTTTGCCCCACCGC
>CAZFTO010000034.1:0-9425 GCA_964521735.1 uncultured Oscillospiraceae bacterium
GAATGGTTATGCTCTATACCAACAATCAAAGCATCCGCGACGTTTTGCTGTTCCCTACAATGAAACCACTTGGCTAAACTGTTTTTACAAAATAAACCCTGCACCGTTTGGGTGCAGGGTTTTGTGTTGTTTGGATGTTTCAAAAAAGGTTACAAATGCAAGTTATTGCGGAAGTAGGGCAAGTTGCAACAGTTGCAAATTGCCGGTTGGTCAAGCGTTGCAAGCAAAATTTTGCAAAAAACTTACTTTTGATTCTTTTCCCATTTTGCTTTGGTTATGCCGCAATAGCAAAAGTTCGCTCACTCGTTGGATGGTTTTTTGTAGCACTCGCGACGTGTTCCTTCTAGCAAAAGGCCGCATTTTTGTGCCACTTTTCCCGATGCCGGATTGTCCGAATCAAAATCTATTTCCACACGGTGCACGTTTATTTGTGAAAAAAGGTAGTTTATCACGGCGCTAACCGCTTCCGTCATGATGCCTTTGTTCCACAAACCGTGTTGCCTTTCATAAATGTTTTTTCGGCGGACAACAAGATAAAAATGCTAAAACGAAATGCATACGGACTTAGTGATTTGGAAAGGCTTTGAAAGGGAATTTTGCTTGCGCAATAGAATAAAACATCCCGAGTGGTGCCTTGCGGAGCATCACAAAAGAACAACAGTAGTCATGTTGTTTGGGCTAAAATTTCTACTAAACGTTTTGCGTAGAGCAAAAAAAGCGTTGCAAGTGGTGCAACGCTTTTTGAAAATGGATGTATTCTATTTTGTGCCAAACAATCTGTCGCCCGCATCGCCAAGCCCGGGAACAATGTAGTTGTGTTCGTTCAAGCCACGGTCCACCGTTGCGCAATAAATTTGCACGTCGGGGTGTGCTTGTTGCAGCGCCTCTACTCCTTCGGGAGCGGCAATAACGTGCATGCACTTTATGTGCTTTGCACCGTGTTTTTTAAGCATATCCACGGCGGCAATAATGCTTCCGCCCGTTGCAAGCATGGGGTCCAAAACAATGCAAGTCTTGTTTTGAATATCCTTTGGCAGTTTGCAATAGTATTCTTGCGGTTGGAATGTGGTTTCGTCGCGATACAAGCCGATGTGTCCCACTTTTGCGGTGGGGAACAGCGTGTGCACACCGTTAACCATGCCCAAGCCTGCGCGCAAAACGGGAACAATTGCAATGGAATTTTCTGCAATCACGTGTTGAGTGGTTGTTTCCAATGGTGTTTCCACTTGTGTTTCTACGGTGGGAATATCCTTGAAGGCCTCGTAGGTTAGCAGTACGGATATTTCTTCAATAAGTTCGCGAAATTGTTTGGTATCGGTGTTTTTGTCGCGCAAAATAGCAACTTTGTGGGAGATAAGTGGGTGATTGATAACGTTAACTTTCATATTTTCTCCAAAAAATAACGCTTTGCAAGTCTTTCACAAACAAAGCGTCACAAAATATTTTGAAAGGGCCAAAAAGCCCGTCGCACGACAGGAAATTTGTTGAAGTTGTTGCATCAACACGTTCATGAGCCCCTCCATTGCCAGTATTGTACACCAAATCGCCGTTTTCTTCAACTGTTTTGAAGCATTTTACCATTGTTTTATTTTGTTTGATGTGGTATACTGTTGCTATATACAGTTGCCAACTTGTTGCATTGTTGGAGGTACTTTATGGCTAGAACTAGCAGTAGGAAAAGAAAAATGGCACTTTCAATTTTTTTGATAATTATAAGCGTGATATTGTTGATAATAGGCGTGTTTGGCATTCGCAGTGCTGTTCACCAAAAAACACCGCAAGAGGGCTACGGCGAATATTTGTTCAATAATGGACAAACTCAATTCGACCTAGATTTGTTCCCGTCACTTGTTATCGATAGCGATGCCGAACAACTAAAAATAATGCAAATTGCCGATCCGCAAATTAAGTTTGGCTCATTTCCTTCCATGGATAGAAAAACAATAAAGTTGTTGGAAGCGGCCATCAAGGCGGAAAATCCCGATTTGTGTGTTGTGACTGGTGATTTGACTCTTTCCCTTTTCACGTACGATGCCTTTAAGTATTTTGCCGATTTCATGCAAAAGCTGGACGTAAAATGGGCGTTTATCTATGGCAATCACGATTCGCAGTTCGATTGCAGCAAATATACCATTTGTAATTTGCTAAAAAGCTACGATAACTGTCTTTTTGCTGCAGGCCCATCGGATATCTACGGCGAAAGCAACTATCTTGTTAACGTTTTTAAGGGCGAAAAGAAGGCGGAAAACTTGGCCTATTCGTTGGTTATGCTGGATAGTGGCATGTATCCAGAATCCGATTCCGCCAGTTTGACGGACTGGGTGTACGATTGGATTCATCAAAGCCAAATGGATTGGTACACATGGGCAATAAACGGCCTAAAAAGCATAAATCCCAACGTTCAGTCTTCTATGTTTTTCCACATTCCCATCAAGGAATTTGCCAACATGTACTACCTAAAACAGCTGCAAGATGGCAAAGAAGTGGCGCAGGAAGTCAAAAATGCCCTGCCTAACGTGCAAATAGATCAGGTTCAGGGAAGCGTTTGTGAGACGGAAAAAGACCCGTCCGAATGCGTTTACGGCGACGATGGCTACACGGTGGGCATCTACTACCAAGGCAATGCACAGGGCGTAACTGATCATCCCGACGTGTTCCAATATGTGAAGAGTCTTGGCTCCACAAAGGGAATCTTTTGCGGACATGACCACACAAACACGCTAAAAGGCTACTACGACGGAGTTTATTTGGGCTACGGACTTTGCTGCGGATACCACACCTATCCCTATTTTGGCAAGGAATGGTTTGGCACCAAGTGGCTGGGGCTATCCGACCAAGCGCAATATAATGCAACTCTTTGGTTAGATGAACACGGCAATCAATTGGAAAAGGGCGTTACTGTTATAAGCGTTTCGCTTGTCAGTGCCAACTACGGAGAATTTACGGTGACGGATAAGGGCGAGAGCAGCTTCGCAAAATAGCCTATGCCCAGCTTGCAAGTTGTAAAACAGGCAAAAAATTCTCACACAAATAGCGTGTTGGCGCCCCAAAAGGCAAAAAAGCAGCCGCCGGTTGAGTGAAAACTAGCCGCTTTGTCGAGTGCGTTCAACTGTTGGTATAGGCAAAAACTGCGCAATTTGGAGTGAGTGAAATGCAACCACAAACGAGCCCCAAAGCTTGCGGCTCTAGACAGAACTTTTTTGAAAGAAGTTTACGCAGTGCTACGCAGAACCGTCAAGTCAAACGGACATCTTGAGTTGGTGGACGTCCAGTCTTCCGACGGCGAACCGTCAAAATCATCATTTAGCGGTCGTTGGTCGTGCGATGTCTGTTTTGTGGCAAAATTTAATAGATTCAAAAAGCAGTTTCAAAGCATTTTGAAACTGCTTTTTTATTTTATAAAAAAAGGAAGGCTCAATCGAGCCTTCCTAAATTTTGGTGTTCAATTACTTGTTTGCCAAGTTCTTGTATTTTTCCACTCTTGCTTTTGCATCGCTTTCGGATTTTTCGAACAACGCTTCGGCAACTTCGGGGTGAGTCTTCGCCAATGCAGAATAGCGAGTTTCGCCCTTAATAAATTCTTGATAGTTGCCGGTGGGTTCTTTGCTATCCAAGGTGAAGGGGTTTTTGCCTTCGTCGAGCAAAGCGGGGTTGTAGCGGTAGAGTTGCCAATATCCGCATTCAACAGCGCGCTTAATTTCTTCTTGCGATTTACCCATGTTAATACCGTGGTTAATGCAGGGAGCGTAAGCGATGATAAGAGACGGTCCGTGGTAAGCTTCAGCTTCCGTCAAAGCTTTTACAAGTTGTGCTTGGCTGGAACCCATACCAACTTGTGCAACGTAAACGTAGCCATAGCTCATTGCCATCATACCAAGGTCTTTCTTCTTGATGCGTTTGCCTGCTGCTGCAAATTTAGCAACTGCGCCCGTGGGAGAAGATTTGCTTGCTTGTCCGCCGGTGTTGGAATAAACTTCCGTATCCAAAACCAAAACGTTCACGTCTTCGCCGCTTGCCAAAACGTGGTCAAGTCCGCCGTAGCCAATGTCGTATGCCCATCCGTCGCCGCCGAAGATCCAAATGGATTTCTTAACAAGGCAATCTTTTTCGGAAAGGATTTCTTTGCAAACTCCGCCGCAAGTGGGGCAAGAAGAGTGTCTTTCAAGAGCTTCAACAAGGTTAGCAGAAGCAATTTCGCTTGCTTTTGCATCGTTTTTGCCTTCAATCCAAGCATCGCAAAGAGCAACGTCTTCGGGGTAGTCTGCCCACAAAGTTTTAAGTTCGCCAAGTTTTTCTTCTATGCGACGTCTGCGTTGTGCATAAGCAAGGTTGATGCCGTAGCCGAATTCAGCGTTGTCTTCGAACAAGCTGTTTGCCCAAGCAGGACCGTGTCCTTCTTTGTTTACGGTGTAGGGGCAGGTGGGAGCGCTTCCGCCGTAGATGGAGGAGCAACCCGTTGCGTTAGCAACAATCATTCTGTCGCCAAACAATTGTGTAACAAGTTTTACATAGGGAGTTTCGCCGCAGCCTGCGCATGCGCCGGAGAATTCGAACAAGGGTTGTTTGAATTGGCTTCCCTTAGCAGTGGTGGGAGCAAGAGGACAAGCAACTTGTTCAACTTCCTTAGAGAACTTGTAGTTTGCAACTTCCACGTCGTTGATTTGTTCTGCGGGAAGCATCGCAAAGAGCAACGTCTTCGGGGTAGTCTGCCCACAAAGTTTTAAGTTCGCCAAGTTTTTCTTCTATGCGACGTCTGCGTTGTGCATAAGCAAGGTTGATGCCGTAGCCGAATTCAGCGTTGTCTTCGAACAAGCTGTTTGCCCAAGCAGGACCGTGTCCTTCTTTGTTTACGGTGTAGGGGCAGGTGGGAGCGCTTCCGCCGTAGATGGAGGAGCAACCCGTTGCGTTAGCAACAATCATTCTGTCGCCAAACAATTGTGTAACAAGTTTTACATAGGGAGTTTCGCCGCAGCCTGCGCATGCGCCGGAGAATTCGAACAAGGGTTGTTTGAATTGGCTTCCCTTAGCAGTGGTGGGAGCAAGAGGACAAGCAACTTGTTCAACTTCCTTAGAGAACTTGTAGTTTGCAACTTCCACGTCGTTGATTTGTTCTGCGGGAACCATAACGAGTGCCTTTTCTTTGGTGGGGCAAACGTTTGCGCAAACGCCGCAACCGGTGCAATCCAACGGACTGATTTGCATGCGGAATTTAGCACCCTTAACGCCAACAGCTGCTCTGGTTGCAAACGTATCGGGAGTTTCCGTCGTTTCGGAAACGAGCACTGGACGAATTACAGCGTGGGGGCAAGCCATGGAGCATTGTGCACATTGGATGCACTTATCAACTTGCCATGCAGGTAGGTTAACGGCGATGCCGCGTTTTTCGTATTGGGTTGTTCCTGTTGGAACTACGCCGGCAGCGTTGAATGCGGATACGGGAAGGCTGTTGCCCTTTTGTTCAACAATGGGACGAACAAATTCTTCATAGTATTTGCTATCCGTTCTTTCGGGAAGGGGTGCGCCAACGGTGGTGGTAGCCCAGCTTTCGGGAACGTTTACTTGGTGCAAACCTGCAACAGCGCCATCAATAGCGGCCCAGTTTGCTTCAACAACTTTTTGGCCTTTCTTGCCGTAGGATTTAACAACGGCTTGTTTCATGTATTCTTCGGCTTGTTCGTAAGGAATGATGTCTGCAAGTTTGAAGAATGCTGCTTGGCAAACCATGTTGGTGGATTTTGCCGAACCGGCTTTCAAAGCAATGTGTAAACCGTCAATGGTGTAGAATTTCAAATGCTTGTTGGCAATTTGATTCTTCACGTAAGCGGGAAGTTCATGTTCAAGTTCTTCGTCAGTCCAGCTGCAGTTCAAAAGGAATGTTCCGCCGTCTTTTGCATCAGCAAGCACGTCGTAACGTGTCATGTAGCTTTGGTTGTGGCAAGCAATAAATTCTGCTTGGTCAATCAAATAGCTGGATTTGATGGGGTTTTTGCCGAAACGCAAGTGAGAAATGGTCAAGCCGCCGCTCTTCTTGCTGTCGTATTCGAAGTAACCTTGAGCATACAAGTCGGTGTGGTCACCGATAATTTTGATGCTGTTCTTGTTTGCGCCAACGGTACCGTCGCTGCCCAATCCGTAGAATTTGCAACGGGTTGTTCCGTGAGGAGCAACGTCGATCATTTCGTCAACCTTCAAAGAAGTTCCGGTAACGTCGTCGTTAATGCCAACGGTGAAGTGGTTTGCAGGTTCAGCTGCATCCAAGTTGCGGTATACAGAAAGGATCATGGAAGGAGTGAATTCCTTGCTGCCCAAGCCATAACGACCGCCAACAACAACGTCTGCCTTGCGGTTGGTTTCAGCAAGTGCTGCAACAACGTCCAAATACAAAGGTTCGCCCAAGCATCCGGGTTCTTTTGTTCTATCCAAAACGGCAATCTTTTTGACGGTTTGGGGCAAAGCTGCAACAAAGTGAGCAGCCGAGAACGGACGGTAGAGGTGTACTTTCAAAACGCCGACTTTTTCTCCGCGAGCGGTGAGGTAATCAACGGTTTCTTCAACAGCATCTGCGCCGCTACCCATAAGAACGATAACTTTGTCGGCATCTTTTGCACCAACGTAATCGAACAAGTGGTAGTGTCTTCCGGTCAGTTCGCCAACTTTTTCCATGTATTTTTCTACGATGGCGGGCGTTGCAAGATAGTATTTGTTTGCAGCTTCTCTGTTTTGGAAGTAGATATCTGCGTTTTGTGCGGTGCCTTGAAGTTGAGGATGTTCAGGGTTCAAAGCGCGAGCACGGAATTCTTCCACGTACTTCATATCCAAAAGTTTGGCCATGTCGTCATAGGAAATTTCGTCAATCTTGGAAACTTCGTGGCTGGTACGGAAACCGTCAAAGAAGTGCAAGAAAGGAACTTTTGCTTCCAAAGTGGAAAGGTGTGCAACCAAAGCCATATCCATAGCTTCTTGCACGCTGTTGCTTGCCAAAAGCGCAAAACCGGTTTGGCGGCAAGCCATAACGTCTTGGTGATCACCAAAAATGTTCAAAGCGTGTGCAGCAAGTGCTCTTGCGGATACGTGGAACACGCAGGGAAGCAATTCGCCGCTGATTTTGTACATGTTGGGAATCATCAACAACAAACCTTGGCTTGCGGTGAAGGTGCTAGTCAAAGCGCCTGCAACCAAACTGCCGTGCACTGCGCCTGCTGCGCCTGCTTCGGATTGCATTTCAGCAATGCGAATGGTTTGTCCAAACAAATTCTTTCTGCCAACGGCGGACCATTCATCGGCCACTTCTGCCATGGGAGAAGACGGAGTAATTGGGTAAATAGCTGCAACGTCGCTGAACGCATAAGCAACGTGAGAGGCAGCGGTGTTACCGTCAATAGTTCTCTTTGCCATTATTGTTTTTTCCTCCAAATATTGTGGTAGTGTTTTATGGCGTTTGCATTTTTAAGCAAAACGCACCATACGAAATTTATTATATACTGTTATATAAATAAAGTCAAGTTGACTTTCGAAATAAAAATGCAAAACCAACAAAAAATTTGCAAACAGGAAGCCTAAATTCGCCCCATAAATTCGGCTAAGTGCAATTTGCGCAGTTGCTTGGTTCATCTAAAAACAAACGTGCAAATTTTGTATGCAAAAATTGATTTCCGTTGTTTTGCTTCGGTTGCTAAAAAAAGAAAAAATCTGCGTGGTGTTGAACCTTGCAAACGCACGCAAAACATCAACCGTCGTCACGTTTGCAATGCAAAGGTGAACGTTGCGTTTTTGTGGTGCAAAAGTAAAAAGCGTTTGTTATGCTGCTGCGCAATGCACATTCCAAACAACAAAAAGACGGACTTTGCTTTTCAAAATCCGTCTTGTGTTATTAAAATTTTTTATCAAGAACCGTGTTCGCTGCTATTTGCCAAGGGCTTGTGTGAATATCTCCGTTATTTGCTGAAACAAGTCGTAGTTTAGGCGGTTTGCCCAACGAGCCCTATCCAGGTTTTTGTTTATCCACTTTTCCTTTAGTTCTGCATTGAAACTTTCGGCCTTTTCGTTTGCGTATTTCACAAGTGCCGCGTTAAGTTCGTCAACGTAGGCAAGACCTTCGGCAGAATACAAAAGGTTAGAGTGTCCGCCTTTATCAAAAAGGAAAAAGTGAAAACGGTTGTCGTTTTTATAGGTTTGTTCAATTATTTGTGCGTTTTGGAAGGGCACAACCTCGTCGTCCTTTGCGTGGATAACAATAACTTCTGCCTTGCTTGATGCGAAGCCGTCCAAAGCGGTGTATGTGGTGTATTCGCCAAATTTGCGGTTGACGTGTGCGTTCACGTAGGGCATCACTATTGAAGTATATCCGCCAAGTCCCTTTTTGCTTTCGTCATGCAAAAATTCCATTGAGTTGTTAAAGCCGGCAATTTCGCAAACTGCCTTTACGTCTTTGTGCAGGTTCAGCACTGCCGAAACGGCATAGCCGCCCCAACTGTGCCCAAATAGTAGCAGTGGAAGATTTTTAAAATCGGAGTGTCTTTTAACAAATTTCAGGGCATAGTCAAGATCTACCAACGCTTGTTGCAATCCGCCAACCAAACCGTCACTTTCGTCGTTGCCCGTTGCGTCATAGGCAAACACCCAAAAACCGTTGTGCGCAAAGTAGTTTATACAATCCAAATAGCCAACGTGTCCGCCGCCACCAAACCCGTGTGCAAAAACAACAAGGCCCTGCGGCTGCTGATTTTCGACACAGTATTTGTAGCCCACAAGCTTTTGATCGTCAGCCGACGAAAAGCTGTATTTTTCGCGTTCTAGCCCGTCAAAATCTTCCAGCTTGAACGCCGTTGGCGCATAGGTATCAAAACGAACGTTAAAAGAAGAATCGTAAATGGTGTAGGCCAGTATTATGGGGAGTATCACCAGCGCAAACAAAACAAGTATGCACAAAACAGTTACGAGCCGTATGATTCGTGATTTTGTTTTTGACGAGTTTTCTTTCATTTGTTATCTCCAAATAGTTATCTCAAAGATTTTATCATTGACGGCTGTTTTAGTCAATCGAAAACGCATTGCGCTTGCTTTCTGCGCTTTTTGGGTGGACGTGCGATTAAAAACAGGAAAATTGTATAGTATTTTTACTAAATACAAAAAACACGTTCCCAGTTTGAATAAACGTGATTTATTTTACCGTAACACTAGTAAGTTTCAAAAAACGCGCACAGAATAAAGAGTGCAACTACATAGCGACTAAAAAATGCGCTGCATCTAAAAATGACTTGATTTTAGCAAGCAAACGAAATGATTCCTAAAATGGTTCAAAATACTTCAGAATACAAAAAAAACACGTTCGTCGGTTAGACAAACGTGCTTTATTTTGGCTCCCCAAGTAGGGTTTGAACCTACGACCCTCCGGTTAACAGCCGGATGCTCTGCCGCTGAGCTAT
>CAZFTO010000035.1:0-8665 GCA_964521735.1 uncultured Oscillospiraceae bacterium
TTTGCTTATCGATGATAAGTATAAAATCGATATTAATTTATAACTACAAAGATATGATTGTCTTAGTTGTTAGAATTATTCTATCGATAGTAGGATTAGTTTGTTTCGCTGTTTGTATTGCTCAGCATGGTGAAAATCAAGTATTGCTATCGGCAGGCTTTGTGCTTACTACAATTGCATTTCTTTTATCGTTAATATCAAGAAAAAAAAGAAAAATAATTTCAGTGATTTGTAGTTGTACGCACTTTCTCTTAACTGTACGCAAAATTAAGCAACTGTACGCATTTTTTACAAGGTGTACGCAAAAAATTCAAGGGTGTACGCAAATTGTATCAAAATAGGTAGTGGCACACAAAGCGGCTCGCATTGTGGTCGCAAAAGAAAAGGAACGGATTTTGCCGTTCCTTTTTCTTTTGCTTCTTTTTTTGCAAAAAAGCTGAGTGGTGGCGCACAAAGAATTGTTTTGCAGTATTAAAAAGTTGCCACGCAAGGTGTATAATAATGGCAACCGGAGGTGCAGTATGTTCGCAATACGACTAAATCACTATATTTTTGATGACCCATATAAGCAAACCGCGGTTAACAAGGGGTTGGACAACTTGGAAAAATATGTAAACGAACAGCTTGATGACTATTTGTTTTTTACTGCCGAAAGGCGCGTTCGAAGAGATTTTGTAAGTTTGGATTTATCCGACGAAATTGTCACAATCTACCACACGGCGGAACTAACTCAAGAACAAAAGCAAATTATTGTTGGCCACGTGTGCGAAATAGTAACGTTAAAAAAGAGCATTTACAAAAAGGAAAAACCGCACGTTTGCATTATGTTCGAAAAGAAGGATGAAGACGATTGCTTTGTCTTTTTCAACGAACAATCTTCCTGAAAAGCGTTGGAAAAACAAAATTAATTGCTAGCATCAAAAATGCACCCAGAAGTTACAAACTTTTTCGGGTGCATTTTTATGTTAAAAAATATTTGTTGCTTGTTGAAATTTTGCAACTCCATGCGTAGTCCACTTTGCCCAATGGCTGGGCTTTTAGGAAGAGCGCTTTCGCAAAGTGGGCAAAGCATAGGGGTATTTGGTGGGCATTGCGGCAACACGCAAGTTGCCTTGTGTTGCAATTTGCGCCGTAGTTTGTGCCTAGGACGGTGCTTTGCTGCATTTGGCTTTGCTAAACTTTTTGCCCATTTCAAAATTCATTTTGCATTCTGTGGCCTTTGTTTGCTTGCCGCAAGTGGTGGCAGTGCTTAACTAATTTCAAAGTTTACGGCATGGTTTTCGTTGTGGATTATTTCCAACACTTCTTGCAAGTCACAAGGGGTTTCAAACTCTTCAAAATGCAAAAATTGCAGCAAAGTTTTTTCGTCACAAAAGGTGGCGGCATCTATAAACGCATCGTAATTTAGCGCATACATGCCTTCAAAAATTTTCGCCATTTGTTCCAGCAACAATTTTTTGTCCGTCAAAACGGCGCAATCCAATGTGAATTTTCTCATGGGTGAAACCTCAAAATGCTGAACGTTACGTAGTGATCGGAGGTGTAGAAAATAAGCCAATCGGAAGAATAAACAATTCGCTTGGCATTTCTGTTGCCTCCCGTGTAGTCTATGTCGCACTCGGTGTACGTTCTGCCTGCGGCGGTGGGCAAAAAGCCTTCCCTGTTGTAGAACCTGTCGCCGCCGGTACTCAACATGTTTTCGGAAGTGTAGGCATTTTTGCGAAAGTCCTTTTTCTGCATAAAGTTGGATGGCAAGCAGTGGAACAAATATATGTGCGCTGCAACCTGCTCCATCGAAGTATATTTCCCGCCATTCACAACGTTCACTTTGGAAAGGTAGATATCAATAACTTTCTTTCCGTAGTTTTCAAACGGTTCCTCGGTTGGCGTATCCGGCGTATCCGGCGTATCCGGCGTGCCGGGCGTGTCTGGTGTATCCGGCGTTACCGGCTGCTCGGGAATGGATGGTTGTTCAATTGTTCCGTCGGGGTCGGGTATCGGTGGCGCGGGTACGCACGCCGCAAAAACAAACAAAAGCGTTAGCAGCAGTGCCAAAATTTTCAAATACTTTTTCATAATAACCTCACTGCATTGTACCACAAAATTAGCACACTTGTACCTGTTTGGGATTGTTTTGTTGTTCAAAAAATGGCAACGTGTGTTGCAACAGGCAATTGAAGTTGTTTTTCACTAAAAGCCTTTGGGCATCACACGCAAGTATCAACTGTTTTGCTACTGTTTGCATTCGTTTGAAAACAGCCATGAAAAACGTTTTGCGTGCATCTCAATTTGTTTTGCCCACAGCACCATCAACCGCCGCACAGCTTTGTGGCAACCTTTTGCGTCACTACACAAGCATGCGCTTGCAAGCAAACAAATATGCAAAAAGCGTTTTACCTCACGCTTTTGCACCCAAAACAGGCAATAAAATAATTTTATGGCGGCATCTATTTTGATAATAATTTTTTGCCAACAAAAACATTGCACTTGTTTTGTGTTTGTGGTATAATTTTGATGCTAAATTTTTTTTGGAGGATAAAACCACCTATGCAATACTCACACGAAGTAGAACTTATGCAATGCGTGAAAAAGGGTTGCAATCACGGTCCCGCTCCCATTCCCGAAGAAGGCAAATGGGTAAAAGCCTATGATATCAAAGATATCAGCGGTCTCACTCACGGTTGCGGTTGCTGTGCTCCCCAACAAGGCACTTGCAAACTTACGCTTAACATCAAAGAAGGCGTCATCGAAGAAGCACTTGTAGAAACAATTGGTTGCTCCGGCATGACTCACTCTGCTGCAATGGCTGCAGAAATTTTGCCCGGCAAAACTTTGCTTGAAGCATTGAATACCGACCTTGTTTGCGATGCTATCAACGTTGCAATGCGCGAACTGTTTTTGCAAATTGTTTACGGACGCACGCAATCGGCATTTTCCGATGCAGGACTTCCTGTCGGCGCCGGTTTGGAAGACTTGGGCAAAGGCTTGCGCAGCCAGGTTGGCACAATGTATTCCACAAAGGTTAAAGGCCCCAGATATTTGGAAATGGCCGAAGGCTACGTTACCAGATGTGCTTTGGACGAAAACGGCGAAATCATCGGCTACGAATACGTCAACTTGGGCGTTATGATGAAGTTGGTTTCCGAAGGCGTTTCCGGCAATGAAGCTTTGGAAAAGGCAAAGAAACACTATGGTCGTTTCGAAAATGCAGCGAAATATATTATTCCGCGTAACGAATAAGGGAGGAAAAGACAATGGCTATCACATTTGAAGGTTACGAAAGAAGAATAGACAAAATCAATTCCGAACTTAAAAAGTACGGCTTGGCTTCCTTGGAAGAAGCACGCGATTTGTGCTTGTCTCACGGCGTAAACGTTGAAGAAATCGTTAAGGGCGTTCAACCCATCGCTTTCGAAAACGCTGTTTGGGCATATACTCTTGGTTGCGCAATTGCATTCAAACAAGGCGTAAAATCCGCAGCGGAAGTTTCCGAATGCATCGGCTTGGGTCTTCAAGCATTCTGCATCCCCGGTTCTGTTGCCGATCAACGTAAAGTTGGTTTGGGACACGGCAATTTGGGCGCAATGTTGCTTCGCGAAGAAACCGATTGTTTCGCATTTTTGGCAGGACACGAAAGTTTTGCAGCAGCTGAAGGCGCTATCGGCATTGCTCGTAACGCAAACAAAGCTCGCAAAAAACCTCTCCGCGTAATTTTGAACGGTCTTGGAAAAGATGCCGCATACGTTATTTCTCGTATCAACGGTTTCACATACGTTCAAACTCAATACGACTACTACACCGGCGAACTAAAAATCGTGCGCGAAGTTCCGTTCTCCGACGGCGAACGCTCCAAGGTTCGTTGCTACGGCGCAGACGACGTTAACGAAGGTGTTGCAATTATGCGTTTCGAAAAGGTTGATGTTTCCATCACCGGTAACAGCACCAACCCCACTCGTTTCCAACACCCCGTTGCAGGTACCTACAAGAAATGGTGTATCGAAAACGGCAAGAAGTATTTCTCCGTTGCTAGCGGTGGCGGCACAGGCAGAACTTTGCACCCCGATAACGTTGCAGCAGGTCCGGCCTCCTACGGCATGACGGATACCATGGGACGTATGCACTCCGACGCTCAATTTGCAGGTTCCTCTTCCGTTCCTGCTCACGTCGAAATGATGGGCCTCATCGGCATGGGCAACAACCCCATGGTCGGTGCAACCGTTGCTTGCGCAGTTGCAGTTTCTTTGGCAAAATAGCTTTATACGACATTTTACGAAAGGTTTCTACACTAGATGTAGAAACCTTTCTGAATTTTGTTGCAAATGATAGGTGGGGTGGTGCACTCCTAGCACACACGTTTCCTTATTTGAAATAGTTTTTGCAAATTTTGTGGATACAAACAGGCGTTTTTGTTGACAAACGAAGACGCGTAGTTACAGTCCACGTTTATCAAGAAAAAGACGTGACTTCGCATATGAATTGAAAAGAAAACAATACCGACGAACCAAATGTTCGTCGGTATTGTCATAGGAGAAAAGAATAAAAATCAAATAACTTTTTTAATTTTGCCTTCGGTAATTCCGTTTTCGTTAAATGCGTCCACGCGCATATATATTTCCTGTCCGCGTATAACTGCTTTTATATCTTGTTCTGTTTTGAAGACCATATACGAGTGGTAAAGCTTATCGGGACGATAACCCCACAAAATATTGTAACCTAGCGCACTGCCGTTTATTTGGACAGTCAACGTGTTGTTGCCTTTGTCTAGGGCGGTGTAGGTTGGCGCAAGCGGCTTGTCCCCGTTTCCCTTGCCGAATACACGCAATCCCGAAACACAAGCTGTCTGATCAAACGGAAGTTCTTTTACCGTCAGTTTGATAAATCTAACGTCTAGGCCATTTTCGCAAACTACCAAATCGTGGCAAAGGTTTGTGTCTGCGTTGGATTTATCCGCAATAATGAAATAATTTTTTCCGTCTTTCGAGCCTTCCAAAATCCAGCGCGTAACGTGGTCGTCGCGTTCGTCTATATACCTAGGCATGCTGTCCACTCCGTGCATTTCGCCGGGGACAGTAAGTTTCAATCCGTCGTCGGCAAAGTTTATTTGAACGGCGTGCACGTCGTACTCTTTGCCCAAATCAATTTGCAACCATTCGCCGGGAGCATTGCTAGTTGCTCTCCACCAGGTTTGAACATTCTCGTCAATAGCTTTATCTGGCGTTTTATCTTGGTCGCATGAAGATGCTGTCGCGATCTTTCCGTAACTCAACAAATACCATTCGGGGGTTGTCCACGGGTCGAACTTTCCGTTTGGAAGCGGCAGCACCCAGTCGGCGTAGCGTTGATTGCAAAACAATTCGCCGTCACAATCGAATCCTGCCGGAAACAGGCCTACGCGTCTTTCGAAAATATGGTTTTTGCTTATACGCATGGTAGATGTGTGCCACAAATTTCCGTGCTTATCTTGCATGGTGGAACCGTGACCTGCACCGGGAATAAAGCCTCCCGGCTTGTACGAATAGGGGTTGTTTTTAGCAAACGTGAAGGGGCCTAACGGGCTTTTGCCCACGTAAACGCCGTCGCAGTAGGTGTTGTATTGTGCACCGGGGCAGGCATATTGAAGATAATATTTGCTGTTGTGCTTTGTCATCCACGCACCCTCGACATACGGTCGCGCAGCCAAGTTTCCACGCACCATATTGATGGTTTGTTCTGGCAAATTTTCACGTTTTAGTCCCTTCATTTTTAGCAAGGCGTTCAGCTTAATTTCTATTTCCTCATCGCTTGCAGGTTCTATGGAGTGGTCTTCCCCTACGCGTTCGAAGCCGTGATCGGGAACGTTGCCCCAAATAAGCTCACATTTTTCGGATAATGGTTTTAACGTTTCGGGGTCTAGCTCTACGCCCCATATTGGTGTCAAGCTGTTACAGCCCCAGTAAAAGTACAGCCTTCCGTCATCGTCGACAAAAAGGTTCGGGTCCCAAAACTCAAACGTTCCCTTTATTTCTTCAAACGACTTAAAGTCTTTAGTGCGGTAGTAGTTGCACATCTTGCCCCGTGCCGAAGCGCAGTAGTAGACGTAGTCGCCTATAACCCGTACGTCGGGAGCGTAGTCGAATAGCGGCAAAGAGTCGGGAAGTCGTTTTTCCTCCCATTCAACCAAATTGTCCGACACCCAGTAGGATAACGTCATAGACGCAAATACGTAGTACTTTCCTTCAAAAAGTATCATCGAGGGATCCGCCGCCTCGCGGCAAATTTGCAAATTGCCCGTACGCATATCTTTGTTAAATTGATAGCGATAGGGTACGTTTAACGGATTAGCATAGTATTTCATAACTCTATTGTAATACTGCTCGCGGTGGTTGGTATTGTAAATATTTACGATTTTTTATACTATTTTAAAGCGAAATTTATACGTTAGTTGTTTTGCGGTATTTTTCTCTGTATTTGGCTGGCGTGATTTTGCGTATTTTTTTGAATTGGTTTTGAAAATAGCTTTGCGACGAAAAAGTCAACAGATTGGATATTTCTACTAGCGATTTGTCGGTGAAGCGCAACAACTTTTTGGCTTCACTTATTTTTTGTCCGTTTATATATTCGGGCACCGACTTGCCCAAAGTTTCTTTGAACTTTGCCGAAAGATATTCGGGAGTAATTTTAAGATATTTGGCAATCTCTTTTGCAGTAATTTTTTTGTAGATATTATCGTTAATGTACTTTGTCGCGCGTAAAATCAAAATATTGTCTATTTTGGGCGTTTTTACGTTGTATACGCGCTGGCAGTAGTCGTGCCTAATTATAGACGAAAGTTTTGCAAGCTCGCTTATCGATTGGCAGTCTTCTATTTTTTGCGCATACAGTTCGCCAAGAGTGCAAGCAGTTTCGCGTTCTACTCCGCCCTGTATTGCTGCGCGTATACACATCGAATTGAGTATTATTAGCGAGTTTTTTATGCTGCGCAGCCGCGATGGCCCAAGTTTGCCTACTCGTCCTTTAAATTGATCGTATTGCAACTTGCCTATTTCCTCTACCAAACCGTTTTTTACGCAATATATAAGTGTCTCTTCATATTCGCTAGGAATGTGATCTAACGATTGTGTTCGTATTGTTTTTCGCACAATTGATTGTGGCGTTTTTGTTTCGTGAGGAAAACGTTCAAACAATTCATTGTCGCCCAAAATTTTGCCATTAAGGATTGTATACAGCATGCTTAAATATTCAAAAAACGTTTCTGTGAGCATAATGGGAGTATTATCCAAAAAGGCGCGAATGCTTTCCTTTAGTATTTGTGGGAGATTGTGCTTTTCCACGACGGACGTGATGTCGCTTTCGGTAATTTCTCCAAAGCGCACGGGGCCTACCACAATCGAGTAATCGCTGTTTTCGTCTTTAACGTAGCCTACCACAAACGTTTCCTCTTCGTATACTTCGACAGGTTTGTTTTCTTTGAAAGTAATGCTGATAAGATTCATCGGCAATTTCTTGTCGTTGGGATGAAGTTTGTTTGGCGAAAAGAACTTCACAAATTGACCGCTCTTGTATAAACGTATCGAGCAATTAAACAAAACACTTTGCTTTTGACAGTAAAAATCTAGCATTTCATAAGTCATATGTTTTCCCACCCATCAATATTTAATAGTAAAAGTTTACAACGAAACTTAAAAAAATGCAATACCTAATTTCAAAATACTACTAAAATAAAACCAAATTGCTAACCATGCTAAAAATGCTTGGTTGCAAAGCGGAGGCTGTTATGAAAAAGATTGTTTTAGCTACAACCAATAAGGAAGTATCTCCGCGCGAGATCGCGCATGGGAAACTGTCGCGTCAGCTTGCGCAAGAGGGCATGGTGCTATTGAAAAACGACGGAATGATTCCTCTTGTAAACAAAAGAATTGCATTGTATGGCAGCGGAGCCAGGCGTACCATTGCGGGAGGAACCGGCTCGGGGGCAACGCACGCAAGGCACTACGTGAGTATCGAAGAAGGTTTGCTAAATGCCGGTTACCAGATAACAACAACGTCGTGGCTGAACAAATACGACCATTATTACGACACGACGTATGCCAATTGGAAAAAGGGCATAGAAGAAAAAATAGTCGGCGTATACGACTTGTTCAAGATTTTGGGAGTAGTGTCTCAAAACAAATTCGTATACCCTACGGGAATTGCAATTGAGGACTGCGACATTGACGACAACGTCGACGACGCAATATACGTGATCGCGCGTCAAGCAGGAGAGGGCGTGGACAGATACGATCGCCCCGCCGATTATCAACTGGACGATTTGGAAAAAGCCAACCTTGCCAAGATTTGCAAGCATCACAAAAACGTTCTTGTCGTAGTAAATGTAGGCGGATTTATCGATTTGTCCTATGTAGAAGGGCTTAACGTCAGCGCTATATTGTACTATTGTCAAGCAGGCATGAATGGTGGCGATGCATTTGCCGATGTCGTCAGCGGCAAGGTTTCGCCAAGCGGCAAGCTAACTGCTACTTGGGCAAAAAATCTTGCAGATTTTCCTTCTACCGAAAAATTTTCGCATAACGGCGACACGTTGCAGCAGGATTATAACGAGGGCATATACGTCGGCTACCGATATTTCGATAGTTTCAACGTCCAGCCGCTGTATTGTTTCGGGCATGGGCTAAGTTACACGCAATTT
>CAZFTO010000036.1:0-6902 GCA_964521735.1 uncultured Oscillospiraceae bacterium
ACACGCAACCGACGGTTTTGGAGACCGTTGCTCTACCGTTGAGCCACTCCCCTAAAATCTAGTGCAAAACGTTTGCAATAAATTAACAGTACTATTATAATAAAATTAACAATTATTGTCAAACACTTGACGCTATTTATTGGTGAAAAATGAAAAAAGTTACTATCTATACCGACGGTGCGTGCTCCGGCAATCCTGGCGTTGGCGGTTGGGCTGCAGTGCTGCTATATAACGGACTCAAAAAAGAAATCAGCGGTTTCGAACAAGAAACAACTAACAATCGAATGGAACTCATGGCCATTATCCAAGGGCTACGCGCAGTTAAAGATGGTTGGGCTTGTGAAGTTTGTTCCGATTCTCAATACGTCGTTGATGCCTTCAACAAAGGATGGGTGGATTCGTGGCAAGCAAACGGCTGGAAGACAGCATCAAAATCACCTGTTAAAAACGTCGATTTGTGGAATGCGCTTTTGTTCGAAGTCGCAAGGCATTCCGTACAGTTTATCAAAGTGAAAGGCCACGCGGAAGTTGAATACAACGAACGTTGCGACGAGCTTGCCCGCGCAGCAATAGTGCAATGCAACAAATTGCAAGAACAGTAGCAAGTTTGCACAGCATGGTGCAATAACTTTTATAACTAAACCATACAAAAAGCATCCACATTCAAAGTGTGGATGCTTTTCAGTTTGGAAATTGGTGGTATCGTCGGGTTAGTACTTCTTGTAGAAGTAGTTGAAAACAACGACAAAAATCGGCGGCAAAATTGCAATGCCTGTGGGAATAAGAATTTTTGTTCCGACAGCGGCAAAATCGTTAAGTTCAATTTGGTTCAAAATGCTAAGTCCCAATGCCAACAAAACGACAAAAATTGTAAGAATAGACGTTGCAATTATCAGCCTATTAAATGCAAACTTGGGCTTTTCCTTTCGGGAAGGATCGTACAACGCGTAAATTGTTGCGCCTACAGGCAAAACTAGTAGCACAAGTGTAGTTACGAGGAATGGCATCCAGTTATCGATAGCGATTGATGCAAACAACAAAATTCCAAAGAAAATTGCCGCAACCGCATAGGTTAGCCACGTTGCTTTGCATATAACGTTGGAAACGGGCATAAGCGTTTTAGATTTGAAGTGCGACGAAGCGTGGTTATAAAGCCTCATGCGAATTCCTTGGCGCGCAAGGTTCTCTGCAACGTCTTCTAGTGCAACGGGGTGATCGGTGTAGTACTTTTGCGAACCGGCTTCCTGTTCGGAATCGAAATCTCGCATGTCGTCCAGTTGATCGCCAATGACTTTCATCAAAACGTGCTGATAATTTTCGTTATTTTCCGTTTTAGTTTCCAATGTTTCAGAAATGGCGCGTGCGCGTTCTTCGAATTGAAGCATAAAGTCGTCGGCGTTATCCTGATTAACGTCAAAGTTTGCACGAGGTCTTTCTTGCTTTGCCACCGGTTGTTCTTCAACAATGGGTTCTTCAACGTAAACTTCAACGGGCTGCTCAACAACTTCTTGTTCAGGCTCTTCAGCAACTTGCTCGATCGGCTCAAACGCGTCTTCTCGGGCAAATTCTTCCACAGGCGAAGTGGTGGCTTCGTCACTTTCTCCGCCGCCTATAAGAGCATCCAGCTGCCTAGAAAGTTCATCTTGCTCACGGAATTCTTGCGTGTTAAAGTTTACGTGCGTTTTAGGTTTCTTGTTGCGATTGCCAAACAACGGCGTAACTTCCTCTTGTTTAACTTCAATGGGTGTATCGGCCGACGTAACCAAAGTGTTTAGCACGGCTTTGTGGTATTCCCATTCCGCCATAAAGCGTTCACAGTCCTGACGACCCTTTGCCGTCAACGAATAGTAACGGCGGCGCCCACCATTAGATTCCGTCCCCCAATAGGAAGTGATCAAATCCTGTTGTTCAAGTTTTTTAAGGTAGGAATACAACGTAGGTTGCTTTATCTCATATTTATTTTCAGTGCGTTCTTTAATTTCCTTGGCGATTTCGTAGCCATATTTGTCTCCGCTTTTGGGGTCCTTGTCGTATAGCGAACACAAAATAATGGTGTTGATATTGCCTTTCAAAAACGAAAAGTCACCGCTCATGCTTTTTCGCCTCCTTTGTAGTAATTTTAGTTTATTACTGTTTTTTTGTCAATAGTAAATACTACTATTTTTGACATAGTATAGGTAAAAAATTGATTTTGGACACAAAAATAGCCATTTCGACAGGAATTTTTATATTTTCCCGCTAGAATAAGGTTATAACAGAAGTATGAAAGTAGTTGTGGCAAGAACGGCAAAAAATGTGATAAGTATGCGTGTTGACGAAAATGGCGTTTTGCAGGTGCTGGCAAATCGCAAACTTTCACTAGAGAGAGTGAAAGAATTTGTCGAAAGCAAGCGCGCTTGGGTATCGGCGCAAATTGAAGATCGCACGCATTTCAAACGGCACGAGGACGAAACAATTGCCACGATAAGTGGCGAACGGTCGGGCTTAAGCGCGGGGCAAATTGCCGACGTGTTCAATGGGAAAAGCAGTGTGCTGTTTGGCGATTTTGTACTTGTGCGCCCGTCGGTGGAGTCTAAGTGCTATCTTGACGGCAATTGCATTTTCATGCCAGAAAAACACTTTGCGCAGCGCGATACTCGGCTTAAAGCACTGGCATCCTATTTGAAGAAAATTTCTGTGCAAAACGTTTCCGATGCCATCTCAAAATTCGGAAGCAACGCTTCGCTGTGCCCCACGAAGATTGAATTCAAAAATGTTTCGGGCGGTTGGATAAAGTGCACGCAACCATGCGAAAAAGTTATTGCACTAGATTACAGAGTTTGTCAACTGCCGGTAGAATTGCAAAGATATTTGATAGTGCACGCATTTGCACATTTCACCAACGACGGGCACGACGGAAATTTTTGGAATACCGTTTCTAACTACCTGCCACGCTACAAAACGTATGCAAAACAGCTGCAGGAATACGATTTTCTAAAAGACGTGCAATAGAAAAATAGCAAGCGTCGAGCTTGTTTGCACATTTTTCATTGCTCATTCCTATCTATTCAATTTTTATAGGGTTCAAGAGCAACATTGACAAAATTACCGCGGTATTTGTTCAGATGAATTTCTACGCAAGAAAATTTTCATCGTCTTTTAAAAATATAATGGAACTCAATTTGAAGCATGAAAAAAGAGCCGTGAAAAATTTCGCGGTTCATTTTCTATTCGTTAGATATTGCGGCACAAAATAGTGCATCGTTGCCCAATGCAATGTTTATAAAAACAGTTTTTGATAATCACAATGAAAAAGGCGCAAAGTTTTGGTGGTATTCGCCTATTTTATGCGGATTTCAAAACGCCATCCCAAAACAATAGTGCGCTAAAACCTTTTGATGTTTCCAATAACCTTTCCAATCACGGTGGGCATATCGTCCGGCATAATCACAATATCTTCCATTGTGTCGTTTTCGGGGTGTAGCACCAAATGGGGGAAGAAACGCGTAACTCTTTTGATCGTAGCTTTGTCGTGCCACATAACGACGGCAATGTCTCCAAGAAAAACCTGGTCTTGTTTGCGAACGACGACGTAATCTCCGTTGGAAATACCAGCCTTAATCATGCTTTCGCCCTCAACCTTCAAAATAAACAGGTTGTCGCCTTGAAAAATATTTTCAGGCAACGGAAAAGCACCTTCGATATTTTCTTGAGCAAGCATACCCGGACCGGCACTAACAGTTCCAACAACCGGAATATAATTGGTTAGCGCTTGATTTTTGCGGTTTATAGCAACGGCTCGCTTTTTGTTCGTTTCCAGTGAAATAAGGCCACGTGCTTTCATTTTTTCCAAATAGTAGTGCACAGTGGACGTGGATTTGATGTTGAATTTTGCGGCAATTTCTCTTATCGAAGGCGGAAAACCATTTTCGTTTATAAAATCCCGCAAGTAGTTGTAGATCATATTAAGTTTCTTTTCGCCTTTTCTCATGCACACATTATAAGACATGTTTCATAAATTTGCAAGAGTTTTTGTAAATCTTTTGTTTTAAATTTTTTCAAAAGTGGCGCAAAGCCCTATGCTTTTGTAGTTTTGTATAACACTATGTTTATAATAATATGTATTTATCGTAAAAAAGTTCTATTTTGTTACTTTTGTAAAAAAATACGCGCAAGCAATAAAATGATTAAATAGAACGTTTTCGCACATTTTAGAACAAAAAAAACGGCCGCCAAAAACGACCGTTAGATAAAAATAACTACAATACCAAATATTTCAAAAACTTATCAACGTGCCTTCTGCGCATAGCGGCAGTGAAAATAACGCCGTCGTCATTATATTCTGCGCTGTGTGTACTACAATATTTTTGCAGCATCGAGGCCACCCGGCCACTCTCGGCAAAAGGCACTCTAAGCTTAATTGTAGCATATTGTTTGGCAACTTCCTGTCTAACCATATCAAGCAAAATATCCACGTTTTCGCCTGTTTTTGCCGAAACAAAAACGGCTTGTTTCGATGAAAGCTCACATAAGCTCATCGCCGACGTCTTGTCGCATTTGTTGTACACCCGAATAAGTGGTGCGCTCACCCCCAAATCGCACAGAATTTGCTCAGTAACTTCAATATGCGAAGCAACGTCTTCCGCCGAAGAGTCGCACACGTTCAACACCAGATCGGCAAAAGTGGTTTCTTCTAGCGTCGACTTGAACGCCTCAATCAGCGCCGTTGGCAAATTTCTTATGAACCCAACCGTGTCGCAAAACAAAACATCAATACCATCAATTGTGGCTTTGCGAACCGTCGTATCCAATGTTGCAAAAAGTCTGTCGTCAGCGTAAACATCGTTGTTTGTTATTCTGTTAAACAGCGTAGATTTACCTGCGTTCGTGTAGCCCACCAAAGCAACGGTAAACACGTCGTTATCCAGACGTTTTTGCCGCGTAACACAACGCTGACGTTCAATCTCGCTCAATTCCGCTTTTAATCTATGCATCTTTTCGCGCGCAATTCGTTTGTTGGTTTCCAACTGCGTTTCACCAGGGCCGCGTGTCCCAATGCCACCGCCTTGTCTAGAATAGTTCTTTTCCGGCCGCGTCGCCAAACTATACGAAAGTTGCGCCAGCTCCACCTGTTTTTTGCCGGCAGCAGAGGTGGCGCGAAGCGCAAAAATATCCAAAATAAGGTCAACGTTATCTATCACGTCAATTTCCAAAACACTTTGCAGGTTTTTGCGTTGCAATGCATTAAGTCGTTGCGAAAACACAACAACATCAATCTTATTTTCACAAATTTCAATTGCGTTTTTAAGTTCGGTAACTTTACCACTGCCAATAAGCGTTTGCGCATCGGGCGTATTGCGACTTTGTTTTACCAACAAACACACCTTTCCATGCGCTGAAGCAATCAATTCTTGCAGCTCGGCAATTTCTTCTATGCTACTGCTAGAAGGCTGTTCCAAATATACAAGCGCAACGTTTTGAATATCCGCCATCTATTTTTCCTCCAAATCGTCACTGCGCAAGCTGACTTTTGTAGAAGCACTGCGGCGAATATCGTCCGTTATAGCTGCGTAGTGTTTTTTGGTCGTGTTAACGTCCTTGTGTCCCAAAACGTCGGCAACTACGTAGATATCCCCGGTACTGCGATATAGTTGTGTGCCAAAAGTGGAGCGCAACTTGTGCGGAGTTATGTGTTTTAGCGGCGTAGCAATTTGACTGTATTTTTTCACTATATTTTCCACTGCGCGCGTGGTTATGCGCCTTTTTTGCAACGATAAAAACAACGCCGGTTCATCCTTAAGTGATTCGTCGCCAATTCGCATGGAATAGTAGTCGTAAAGGTAACCTGCAACCTCTTCAGAAAAGTACAAAATAACCCTTGCGCCGCCTTTTCTCGTCACAACAAAACTAAGCTTTTCAAAGTTTACGTCGTCTAAATCCAGCCCAACAAGCTCACTAACACGAATTCCCGTGCCAAGTAGCAAGCTAACAATAGCCAAATCGCGCACACGTGTGTTTTCTTGATAGCGCAGTTGACGTTCGGAAAGCCCGTCGCCCGACTCCACAACATCCAGCATGGTGCCAATTTCTTTGCTATCCAAACGGATTATTTCCTTGTCATGCAATTTGGGTGTGTCGACAGAAGCTGTGGGGTTATAGCGGATTGCTTGCTTCTTTTCAAAATAGCGCACAAGGGAGCGAATTGCCGCCAATTTACGGCTTTTTCCGCGTTCTCCATTACGAACAACAACGCCATCTTTTTTGTAAATTTCAACAAAATTCAAGTACGCCTCAATTTCAAAGGGCGTCAGTCGCTCAACGTCGGACGTTGTCAGTTGCTTTGTGGTCTTGTCCTTGTAGCGCGGAACGTGATCGCACATGTACTTAAAAAATGTGCGCAAATCGTACGCGTAGTTAAGGCGCGTAAGCGTAGTGGTGTTTCCAGAAACCCCCACAAAGTATTCACGACAAAAATCGGGCAAATCGTCCACAAGAATTCTTTCTATTTTCTCGGCATTGTCGAGATCTCGATTGTTAAAATACGTTTTTGACATATCAATAGTATACCATATTTAGCCACGCGAATCAATATTTTGCGAATAATTGAAACAAATAAGTTTCGCACAACGTCGCACAGGTGGTGCAAATTCCAGCCGAAGTCGTACAAATAGAAGTGTACTTATGCAGTTCGTTATTGAAAATGGAGCAACGCAATATTTCCGAAAGGAAAAATCGCAAACTGAACATAAGCATCACAAAACAATATTGCCACACGCATTGCACGGTTGCCAAAACAGTAGGGAGGTTAGTCGAGACAAAGCGGTGCTTAAAAACTTTTTAATGTCGTAGCGGTGGTTTTTTCTGTTTTTCTTCATTCCGCCCCACATCGCGACGCGCATAAATCTATTCGCAAAAGGCCGCTT
>CAZFTO010000037.1:0-6590 GCA_964521735.1 uncultured Oscillospiraceae bacterium
TTTTAGTATATAATTGAAATAAATTGGGGACTTTGAGATCCTCGCGTGTGCTTGTTGTGACACATTTTTATGGACACTTTTTTATGATTAACGTAATGTCTCCGATTGAGTTGCCTTTTCGGTATTCGGTAGTAGCATAAAGAAAATCGCAAGTCAACGGAAAAAACTTTTACTGAAAATTTGAATATAAAAAAATAACGCTTAGCGAAACAAAATCGTTAAACGTTATTTTTATGCAAAACTTTTTTCTTGGTCGTTGACTTCCATGCTGCTCTACAAATAAAACAATTAAATATTTTAATAGTTGACAAAACCCAAATCGGCTGCGATGACACCAATTTCGGTAAAATCCGTATTTATATATAAAAGCAATAAATTTGTCATTGAAGAAGCAAGTTCTCTAACCGATTTCCTCATTGACGATGAAGTTATATTATAGTTGGAACTTTTAGCAACTTGAGGTTGCAATTAACATTTTACGCAAAAATTAACACAAAATTTAAAAAAACCAAAGTTTCTGTTTTTTTAACTATAATTCATGTAAAATAGCAAGCAAATTGGGTAAATTTAATATTTTTATTAGGGTCTTTAATTTTACATTACTGGTGTGTTTTTTCAATACGTCGGTTATTTTTTCTAACAAAAAAGGGGCGTTGTGCCCCTTTTTGTGAGTTTTTTGTGCTGGTTATTTGCTAAAGTTTAGCGTGTTGTAAACAACGTTGCCTTGCGAATCGGTCGCCGAAAGCACACAGCCGGCATAATAGTTTTTGCCGTTCCAGTTGCAAGCAACAAGTTCCACGGTTATTTCTTCTCCCGCAAATTGCTTCAAAAATTCGTATTGATTTGCGCTGCTGCAATATAGCGATACGCTGGTGGCGCCGTCTTGCAATTTTATGCTGGTGTAGTAATGGTCGGAAATAACAACAACGGTTGCTTTCACAATGCGAACTTCCGTGGTGTGGTCCTCGTTGTAGTTCAAGTTGGCAAAATCTTGCAAAGTGGTTCCTGTTATGAAGCTCTTTTTGCTGTATTCGTGGTCTCCGTAGTAGTTAGCAAGCACCGTTGCGCTTGTCAAGCAGGTGTGCACGGTGCCTTTATCTGCACTGTAATTTTCGCGCTTACCTTGCAAAACAACCTTGTCGCCAATGGAAAGTGATGCCAAAGTGGCGGAATCGGTTGTAACGGCAATAACACCGCTGTCGTCTATCAAGTAGAATGCCGGTTTGTTAACAACCGAAGGTCCAACAATACCAACCACTGTAACGGTGGAATCAAGTTCCGCATCAATGGCATCTTTAACGCCAACTGCATCGTACTCAATTGGTTCTTCAACGGTTATGGTAATTGTTTTCGTTGCAGTGTTGCTTCCCAGTTTGGCTGTTGCCGTAATGGTGGTTGTGCCGTATTCGCCTGTGTGGAAGTAGGTTACGCCCTCTTCTACGGAGAAATAGGCAATGCTTTCGTCGGCAGACGAATAGGTGATTGCAACGTTTTCAAACCCAAGCAGTTGCGACGAAACGGACGTCACAAGTTCCACTTTCGGGTCGCTGTTGTAGGTGCCAACAAATTTATCCGCCACAAAGTAGTCCAAGGCAAATTGCGGTGCATTGGCAACGTCAAATGTAAAGTTGTCGTCCGATACGGCAACGGGCAGGAAGCGCCAAACGCAACCGGATGCAGAAGATTTTGCATTTATTGCGGAAAGGTACACTGTGCAAATTTTGCCGTCAAAGGGTTTTAGCCAGCCAAAATCGCCGCCACTGCATTGTGTGTAGACGTAGCTTCCCGTTGTTTCGTCCAAGTCGTCTATGTAGTAGTTCAAAAATCCCGGGCTAATCACTTCTTTAACCAAAGCATTAACCTTAAAAATGGTGGTGGTTATGTTTTGAGAAGCAGGCGTATCCATGATGGTTTTAACGGTGCTTTCCGCAACCCAACCAAAGTCTATGTTGTTGTTGCCTTTGTCGTTTTCCAGCAGGGTAGCGCTTGCAACTTGAATGCAACCCGTGTAGTTAAAACGGGCAGCATTTTGTTGTTCGCTTTCTAAAATCCAGTTGGTGCGCTCTGCCGCAATTTTAACTTTGTTGCCAATGCTAACTTGAGGTGTTATTTGTGAGTCGTAAACGTAGATGGAGTTTGTGGAATCCACCAAGTAGAATCCGGAAGGCACCATGCCAAATGCATAGGTGATTTGCGTAACCACGCCTTCCAAAATAACTTTTGCGCCAACTTGTTCTTGTCTTGCTTGTGCTATCGTTTTTGCGGTGTAGTCGCTAATATCAAATTCCGTTTGATTGTGAGTGAAACTAACTATCCAGCCGCTGTTTATTTCCTTTGAACCGTTAAAGTTTTTAAGCAAAGCGTATAGCAACACTTCGTCGCCGGCATAAGGCTTCTCGTCCAATTCGCTGTAACGTTTTTGGCCGTCGGCGCTGTACGATCCGTAAACGCTAATTTCGCTAGTGCCGTCCGTCAAAGTCATTTGTCCGTAAGACGGGTTGTCTATGGATTTAACTGTGCCGCGCACGTAAACACGGCCGTCGGCTTCCCATCCGCTTTGATCGCTGCATGCAGCCAACGCTTCGGCAACAGTCAAGATCTTTTCCCAACAAGCGGTAAACTCAACGTTATGTTCGGGCATAACAAATTGTTCGCCCACGGCATAGTTGTTTTCGCCATCCGTCCAGCCTGCAAACAGGTGCCCGCTCAACGCGAATGGATTTTCCGCAACGGTAAGCGTATCGCCCACGGTTGCAGTTGTAACAACCGGTTCACCCGTTGCGGCATCGTTACCCTTTTGGTAGCTTACGGAAAACGTCGTTATCTTTTCCCAACGAGCGGTAAGTTCAACGTCGTGTAGTGGAACAACAAATTTGTCGCCTACGGCATAGTTGTTTTCGCCATCCGTCCAACCCACAAACAGATATCCGTCCAACGTGAAGGGATTTTCGGCAATGGTAAGCGTATCGCCCACGATTGCCGTCACAACAACCAATTCTCCCGTTGCAGCATCGTTGCCCTTTTCGTAGGTTACCGAAACCGTCGTGTCACAAGCGACTAACGCTAAAACAAGTGCTAGTAAAAGTAACGTTGCGGTGCAAAGCTTAGCAATTCGTTTCATCTTTTGTCTCCTTGAAACTAATATTTTTTTTTGGGGGGATACGCAATATTTGCATTTCACCTTGTCCATTTTATCACAACCAGCAAAATTGTCAACATGGGATAATATGTTTGTTTGCAAAAAAAGCATTCGTATGCACAAATTTTGGCAATTTGTTCAGCTAGCAAACGTTTCGTATTTTTCGTGGAAGTTTCGATGCATCGCTTGTAATTGCGGGTTGTTTGTGCACTGCGCGGGTGCACAAAATCTTCTACTTAGTAGCGGCAACGTTTCGCATTGTCGTTTGTTTGACTTTACCACGCAAATTTTGTATAATAGGCGGTGTAAAGCGCCGTTGGCGCAAAGGAGTTTTTATTATGCTTACTAAAAAACAAATGGAAAATTTTGCCGAATTAGCAATAAAAGTGGGCGCAAACATGCAAAAGGGACAAGAAGTCGTTATCCGTTGCGACGTAAAGTGCAAGGATTTTGCGCACCTCATTGCACAAAAGGCCTACGAATTTGGTGCAAAAAAAATAATTATGGAATATGGTGACGAAGATTTGCAACGCATAAGAATGCTAAACGAATCGACGGAAGCCTTGAGCGAAATCCCCAATTTCACGGTGGAAAGATGGAACTACTACATCGAACACAAATGTTGTCTTGTTTCTGTTTCGGCAGGCAATCCCTCCATTTTTTCCGGTTGCGACCCCGAAAAACTTGCCACCTATCAACGTGCATTTTCCAAGGCGCGCAGTGCTTTCCGCAATGCAACAATGTCTAACTATCTGCGTTGGACAATCGTTTCCGTTCCCACCGAAGCATGGGCGGCAAAAGTGTTCCCCAACGAACCGGTGCAAGTTGCAGTGGAAAAAATGTGGCAAGCTATCGGCCACATAATGCGTTTGGATTGCGACGACCCCGTTGCCGCATGGCGCAACCACATCGACACGTTGCATCGCCGTGCCGACTTTTTGAACAAACACAATTTCGAATATGTGCACCTAACAAATGCTCGCGGCACAAATTTGAAGGTTGGCCTTGCCACCGATCATCAATGGATCGCCGCCGAAGAACAAGGCCAAGACGGCATTTGCTTCACAGCAAACATGCCCACGGAAGAAATCTTCACTGCACCGCACAATCAAAAAATTGAAGGCACGGTTGTCAACGCACTTCCTCTTGTAAACAACGGCAATGTTATAGATAACTTTTCTCTCACCTTCAAAAATGGCAAAGTGGTGGATTATTCCGCCGAAGTGGGCTATGATGCGCTAAAAGGCATACTCACCACCGACGAAGGCGTTCTAAGTTTGGGCGAAGTTGCACTTATCGGCAAAAAATCTCCCATTGCCGAAAGCGGAATTTTGTTTTTCAACACACTTTTCGACGAAAACGCAAGTTGCCACTTGGCGTTTGGACAAAGCTATCCCACAACGGTTAAGGGCGGCAACGATATGACGGAAGAACAACTTGCCGCACACGGCATGAACAAAAGTTTGCAACACGTCGACTTCATGGTGGGAACAAAAGATATCAACATCGATGGCATCACCTACGACGGTGAAATTGTGGCGTTGTTCCGTGATGGCGAATGGGTTATCTAATGCAATAAAACGTAAAAACAAAAAAAGGACGAGCTTTCCGGCAGGAATAGTTCGTCCTTTTTGTTAGTGATAATTGGTTGTTTTAAAACGAATTTGTTTTTCCGAATACTATTCGGCTATATCCCCTACGCCGTTAAGTATCAAACGGGGGCGGAAGGGGAAGCGTTCCACCGTTGCCCTTGAAGAAACGCCCGAAAGCACCAAAACGGAATCCAAGCCACTTTCAATTGCGGCAACCACGTCGGTATCCATTCTGTCACCTATCATGGCAACGTCGGGAGAATGGATGTCAAATTCGTGGAAGCGTTCCATTGCCGCACGCATCATAAGGGGGTTGGGCTTACCAACGTAGTAGGCTTTGCGTCCCGTTGCAAATTCCACCGGAGCAATAAGTGCTTTGCATGCCGGCATTTCTCCCTTTTCGGTGGGGGTGGTGATGTCGCTGTTTGTGCCAATAAGGCGTGCGCCTTTGTTCACAAGGCGTGTTGCCTTGCAAATGTTGTCGAAGTTGTAGTTTTCCGTTTCGCCTATAACAACAAATTCCGGATCTACGTCGTTCAGGGTTATACCCACGTTATAAAGCGCGTTGGTCAGCCCTGCATCGCCAATTACGTATGCGGTGGAAGCCCCCTGGCTTTTCAAAAAACTTGCCGTTGCCAGTGCCGCCGTGTGGAAATGTTCCGCCGAAACGTCCAATCCCATTCTTTTCAGTTTTTGCGAAAGTTCTTCGGGAGATTTTTGGCTGTTGTTTGTCAAAAACAAATAATGTTTGCCGTTTTTGTTTAGCCAGTCAACAAATTCTTTCACGCCGTCCAAAAGCGTGTTGCCGTGGTAAATTACGCCGTCCATATCACAAATAAAACCTTTTTTGCTGCGTAACGTTTCCATAGTTATCCTCCTCGTATTTTTGTGGGAGCAGGTGTTGGTTGCACAAGTGGTGCATGTGCCAACGCTCCTACCTTTCTAGTATACCACAATGCTGGCAAAAAGCAAATACACAAAACGGGCATTGTGTGGCAAAATTCGGTGCGTTTGCGAAAACGGTGGCGAGGCAAGTTGCTTTGCTCTTTTGGCGCAGTTTCTATTTGCAAAAAACATTGTGCGGCGATGCCACAAAATATTTCAACCGTTTGACAACACGGGCATATTGCGGTATTATGAAACTACGCCATGCGCTATTATAATAATGTATAGGGAGGAAACGACAAGTGCAACTTTTTGCCTTGCCAAACTAAAATGAAAACAGCCATACTTGTAGTTGACATGTTGAACGACTTTGTAACAGGTGCGTTAAAGTGCGAAAGAGGCTTGGGCATTGTTCCCAAAACGGCCGAATTGTTGGACGGTGCAAGAAAAGTCGGCGTTCCCGTTATTTTTTGCAACGACGCTCACGTTAAGGGTATCGACCACGAATTAAAGTTATGGGGCGACCACGCAATCATTGGCACCAAGGGCGCCGAAGTTATTCCCGAATTGCACCTTTGCGAAAAGGACTACGTTGTGCCCAAACGCCGTTATAGTGGCTTTTTCCACACCGATTTGGACTTGTTGTTGCACGAATTGGGCATAGATACCGTTGTTATGACCGGCTTGCACACGCACATGTGTGTTCGTCACACTTCCGCCGATGCCTATTGCTTGGGCTATAACGTTGTTGTGGCGAAGGATGCAACAAACTCCTTCACGGAAGAAGACTACGTAAGCGGCCTAAAATATTTGCACGACATCTACGGTGCGGAGATCACCACTGTAGACGAGCTTTTGGCCCAGTGGAACGCCTAGTTGCGCCACAATCAAATTACCAACGGAGCAAAAGAAAAAGGAACGAGATTTTCGTTCCTTTTGTTTTGCGACTCACAAGCGAGCCACCGTATGGCGGA
>CAZFTO010000038.1:0-6340 GCA_964521735.1 uncultured Oscillospiraceae bacterium
TTATCTTTTTGCTATAAAAATGCACCCCAAAAGCATTTAACTTTTGTGGTGCACTGCTTTGCAGCATGCTACTGCAACAAAAACGCTTTGCGCAACGAGCTATTGTAAATATGAAATTTTGTGTTGATTACTTTGAAAGTGTTGCGGCGAGATGCCCGCCATTGCACGCGTTGCGAAAACAGATGAATGTTTGACGTTTATCAACAAACTAAACAACTAAAACCATTTTTGCGACAACGACCTTCCATATAACACCTTTCTCAATGGTAACCATCAAGACCACAACAAAAAAACTGCAAAACCAAACGGTTTTGCAGTTTTTTTCAGCCTTCTAGGGCTTCTATTTCCTTTATGATAATTTCGTTCCCTTGCAACAAATAGGTGTTTTCGCTACCGCAATGCGGGCAAATTTTGCCGTGTTGGACGGTGGAATAATCCTCGTGACAGTTTTCACAATGCGTTACGGCGTTTATTTTTTCGATACGCAAAGTGGATTCTTTAAGAATTTCTTCCTTTTTTACCGCCCATTTCCAACAATCTTCAAAATAGTAGGGGATGACGGTGGAAACTTCACCAATTTCGATTGTTACGGTTTTTATCTTTTTCACTGCGTTTTCGGCAGCGATTTCGTTTATTTGTTTTATGCAATGAAACACTACACCAAGTTCGTGCATTATTTGTTTTCCTTTTTGTACGCCTGCTTTCTTTGACGAACAAATTTCTTTTGATCCTTATCCTTCTTGGAGAACACTATCTTTACGGCACGTTTTGCGGCATAGGGCAAAATATATTTGAATTTGTCTTCCGCAACGGTCATTTTGGATGCTTCGGGGTGATCACGATGCAATGCAATGGCATCGAATTTGCATCTGGTTGTGCAAATTCCGCAACCGATACATCTATTGGGATCCACAACGGTTGTTCCGCAACCAAGGCATCTTGCCGTTTCCTTTTTGACTTGTTCTTCTGTTAGCGTCTTGTGTGCATCTTTGAAGGATTTTGCTTCGACTGTTTCGTCCAGACCCGCTTCTTGGCGAGAAGAGTTGTCGTAGCTTTCCACCAAAATATCGTCGGTATCAAGTTGAATGAATTGACGACGATTTCTGCCAATGGTCATGTGACCGTGTTGCACGTAGCGATGCAACGATTCGGCTGCTTCGTGGCCTTGTGCGATAGCGTCGATGGCAAATTTGGGGCCGGTGTAGACGTCGCCACCCACAAACACGTCTTCTTGTGCCGTTTGGTAGGTGAGTTGATCGGCCACGGGATATATGCCGCGCAATTCCACTTTGCTGCCATCCAACAAATTGCCCCATTCCACCGTTTGGCCAACAGCAAAAATAACGTTGTCGCAGGCAACTTCTTGCGTTTGTTCTTCGTCGTAGACGGGGTTGAACTTGCCGTTTTCGTCCAAAGTGGAAAGACATTTTTTGAACACGATGCCAACAGCCTTGCCGTCACGAACAACAATTTCTTTGGGGCCCCAACCGCAGTTGACGATTACGCCGTCTTCTTGCGCTTCGGAAACTTCCTCGTTGGAAGCAGGCATTGTTTGGCGATCTTCCAAGCAGAACATTTGCACTTGACTAGCGCCGGAACGAGCGGAAACTCTTGCTGCGTCGATGGCAACGTTGCCGCCACCAACAACAACGGTTTTGCCGGAAACGGCATATCCGCCACAGTTAGCAACTTTCAAGAAATCCAACGCGGTGGTTACACCGCTTGCATCCACGCCGGGAACATTAACCTTTTTGCCGCCTTGACAACCAATGGCAACGTAGAACGCTTTGTAGCCTTGCTGACGAAGTTGTTCGATTGTTACATCCTTGCCAACTTCTACGCCACACTTAATTTCCACACCCATTTCGCGCATAACGTCAATTTCGGCATCGATAACGTCTTTTTCTAGCTTGTAGGAAGGAATTCCGTACGTAAGCATTCCGCCGGGTTTTTGGTTCTTTTCGAACACGGTGGGATAGTAGCCCATTTGTGCAAGATAGAATGCACAGGACAAGCCGGCCGGCCCACCACCGATAATGGCAATTTTTTCTTGCCATCTGCCCTTGTTGGAGGCAACGACAATTTCCGGAACGTATCTGTGTTCGTCGTGCAAATCTTGTTCGGCAACAAACTTTTTAACGGCATCAATGGCAACAGCCTTGTCGATAGCGCCACGCGTGCAAGCATCTTCGCAACGACGGTTGCAAACTCTGCCGCAAACTGCGGGGAAGGGGTTTTCCTTCTTGATGATGGCAAGCGCTTCTTTATATTTGCCTTGCGATGCTTTTTTGAGGTAGCCTTGAACGGCAATGTGTGCCGGACAAGCAGTTTTGCAAGGGGAAGTTCCCGTATCGTGGCAGTTGATTCTGTTTTTATCACGATAGTCTTCGTCCCACATGTGTTTGCCCCAGAAGAAATCGTCGGGCAAAGGTTGTTTGGGATATTTTTGTTCGGTGCCATCGGCTTTGCAAAGCTTTTGACCAAGTTTCAATGCTCCTGCCGGGCAAGCTTCAACACATGCGCCGCAAGCAACACATTTTTCCTTGTCTACGTGCGCACGATATGCCGATGCCGACATGTTGGGCGTGTTGAACAATTGCGAAGTTCTTAGTGCGTTGCAAATATTCACGTTGCAGTTGCAAATTGCAAATATTTTGTTTTCGCCGTCGATGTTGGTTACTTGGTGAACGAAGCCGTTATCCTCGGCACGCTTCAAAATAGCCATTGCTTCATCGTAGGTGATGGAGTGTCCGCGACCGGTTTCGTTGCAGTAGTCGGCCATATCGCCCACGCCAATGCACCAATCTTGATAATCGTCGCCGCAACCTTCGTCTAGTTGCTTTCTTCCGTAGCGGCAGGAACAAATGGATGCGCCCAAATGTCCTTCGTATCTTTTAAGCCAATAGGAAATGTGCTCGATATCCATTGTGGTGTTTTCCATAGAAATGGCTTTTTCCACGGGAATAACGTGCATGCCCACGCCTGCGCCTCCCGGCGGAACCATTGCCGTTACGTGTTCCAACGGCAAAAAGGTCATACGCTCGAAGAACATTGCCAATTCGGGGTGTCTATCCATCAATTTGGTGTTCATGTTGGTATATTCAGCCGAACCCGGAACGAACAACGGCACCCAGTAGTGTCTGTCTTCACGTTCGCGAGTTGTTCCGGGGATGGGACCATCCTTGGTGTACTTATCGCCAAAGTCGTATTCCAACATTCCAAAGTAGGAAAGTTTGTCCACAATTGCATCGAAACGTTCCTTTTCGTAACCGGACATTTGCTTCAATTCGCCATACGTATACTTTTTGCGAGTTTTCATTTTCAAAAGCAAATCCAACGAATCGTCACGTTCTTGCGGCGTCATTTCGTCTTCGAAAATGCAAGCAAATCCCCAATATTCGGGGTCTTCGGCTTTTATCCCCTTAAGTTTGCCAGGCAATCTATCGGTAACGCCTCTTACAAACTTCAAGAGTTTAGGGTTGGGCTCTTTGTCGAACATGTGAGCCGGCGTGTACTTTTTGCTAATTTCGGGCATCAGTTATTCCTCCATTGTTCAATATTTTTCAAAATCCATTGTGCAAATTTATCCAAGCCTTCGCCGCTTTTTGCACAAATGGGAATGATTTCTGCGTTGGGGTTGCGCATTTTTACGTATTGTTTGCATTTTTCCAAATCAAAATCGAAATAGGGCGCAACGTCCATTTTGTTGACTAGAACCAAATCGCAAACGGAAAACATAAGCGGATATTTAAGCGGTTTGTCGTGGCCTTCTGGCACGGACAAAATCATGCAATTTTTGCTTGCGCCTGTATCGAATTCCGCAGGGCAAACAAGGTTGCCAACGTTTTCCAAAATGGCAAGATCGACGTTTTGCAAATCCAAACCGGCAAGCCCCTGACGTGTCATTTCTGCATCCAGGTGGCACATGCCGCCGGTATGCAGTTGAATGGACTGCACTCCCGTTGCTTGCTTTATTTTTATTGCATCCACGTCGGAATCGATATCCGCTTCCATCACGGCAATTTTAAGCTTGTCTTTTAGGGTGTTTATCGTGCCGATAAGCGTTGTGGTTTTTCCGCTTCCCGGGGAAGACATAAGATTGAGCAAAAACACACCCTTTTCTTTAAGCTCCCTACGCAAAGCGTTGGCATCGTTATCGTTACCTTCGAAAACGCTTTTTTTGATTTCTATTATTCTTACTTCATCCATAGGCACACCATCCGCATTGTATTAGAACAATTTTACCGCAATTATATAGCTTTGTCAATATGCAACATTTTGCAACAAGGGAAATTTTTGTAAAAAAATTTGCCTACGTAGCATACAAAATGCAACCATTTGCGTTTTTACGCAAAGCAAGCATGCGGAAATATTTTTTTCTATTGCAAAGGACGGTGTTTTTTGGTATAATAGTTAAGTTATGCAACGTGGAGGAAAAAATGAAAATAGAAACGGAAAGACTTGTTATAACGCAATTTGACACAAGCATGGCTCACGACTTGCACGTCAATTCGTTGGACGACGACAACAGGCGTTTTGTGCCCGACGAAGTTTTTGAAACGGAACAAGATGCTCTGGATACCATAAACTTTTTGATGCAACGCTACGCATCCGAAGACGGTCCGTTTGTTTACCCCATTTTGCTTCGAGACGGCACTTTTGTTGGATACATTCAAGCAATTTCGCTGGACGATCAGTGGGAAATTGGCTACCACATTGGCAAAACCTTCACGGGAAAAGGCTATGCAAGCGAAGCCGTGGCGGCATTTTTGCCACAAATTTTGGATACGCTTGGTGTGGCGGAAATTTTGGGCGTGTGCCTTGCCGACAACGTAGCATCGGCAAAAGTTATGCAAAAATGCGGTTTTGAAAAGGTTTTTGACGGCGTGGACAGCTATCAGGGCGAACAAAGGCACGTTTGCAAGTTTATCTACAACCGCTAGCAACACTGCTGCACAAACAGAAATAACAGGCAGGGTTCTGAATTTTTCAACACTAAAAGGCGAAAAACGAAAAACACAGTTCTGATTAAACTATACCGAAACGACCATGAAAACGCCGACTGGCACGACATGTACATAGACGTTTTTGACAAAAAGATAGCCGAATTGCACAAATACGCAAAAAAAGATTGAAAAGAACGTGTGTTTCGCCGCCTGCCAAGCTGTGACAAGATGCACACATTTGACTGTTTTGCCGAAATTATCTACGACGGAGAATTATCCAAAGAAGAAAACGCATCTGCATTGGCGTTATTAAATTTTATGCACGCGATACATACATCGCCGGGCGCCGGTTTATGGAAGAATATACAATTAAGCCATGCCGCATAGCCTTTATTAAAAGCGAATTTGAGCTTGTTTGACGGGAAAACGACCGTTGGTCACAAATAATAACAAAACGGAAGGCAACACATATGAAACAATGGATTTTTTTAGATGTTGGTTCTACTTTGGTGGACGAAACGGAAGCACTGGAACACAGACTGCGCGAAATTACGGCCGGCACCGGCGTTACGCGTGAAATGTTTGAAGAAAAACGAATAGAACTTGCCCAAACTGGCGCAGATGGCAACCAGGCGGCAATAAAATTTTTCAATTTGATTAAAACTCCGTGGCACTCGGAAGACGAAACGCCTTTTGAAGACAGCGCCGAAACGCTGGACTATCTTAAAAAGCGCGGATACAAACTGGGGGTTATTGCCAACCAACCGCTTGGCACGGAAGACAGGTTGCGCAACTGGGGATTGCTGCACTACTTTGACGTGATTGCGGCATCGGCCGAAGTCGGCGCAACCAAGCCAGACAAAAAAATTTTTGAAAAAGCATTTGAAATGGCGCACTGTTCGCCTAGCGACGCCGTTATGGTGGGTGACAGGTTGGATAACGACATGATTCCGGCAAAAGCGCTGGGCATGCAAACGGTTTGGATTCGCAAAGGAATTTCGGCAAAACAAAACATTGCACTTGGCAACGGCTTTGCCGACTTTGCAATTGACAACATAAGCGACCTTAAAAAGATTTTTTGATGCAAAACTGCCTTGCAGCGCCAAATTTGACGTCGTGCCAACAACAGTTTTGAAATAGAATGGAATAAAAAACGCAATTGCGCAGCAAAACAGCGACGAAGTTGCACTTTGGACAAATAATACAAGAGCTGGGGCGATAATAACAAAAAAGTGCCGCACAGGAGTAAAAAATGGTCAATATCGATTGACTTAAAGCAAAAAATGTGTTATATTTCCTAGGCAATGGAAAAGCATTGCGCTTGGAGAGATGGTCGAGCGGTTTAAGGCACACGCTTGGAAAGCGTGCGAGGTTAACAGCCTCCGCAGGTTCAA
>CAZFTO010000039.1:0-3637 GCA_964521735.1 uncultured Oscillospiraceae bacterium
AGTTCAGGCACAGGTCATAGCCCTCCCGGGCCAGCTCCAGCGCCACCGCCAGGCCAATGCCCCGGGAGGAACCGGTCACCAACGCGATCTTTGCCATTTTTCCCTCATTCCCTTCCCGCCTCCGGGGGAGGCGATGTGTACTGAAGGCAGTATAACAAAAAAATTGAAAAAAGACAACAAAATTTATGATAATAATATAATAATAGTTCACATACCAAAACGCGCAAGAATATAAATTGAAATAACAACAAAATTTGTTCGGTTGAGCAAAGACAAATGACGCAACGAATTTGCACGGTTTAACAAACAAATCTAATTGCGAAGGTTGTTCCGCTATAACTGACAATCAAATTGTTTCAATAATTAACAAAGTGGCTACTCTGCAACATCGAAATACAAATCAAAATCGATGGTTCAGCCAGTAGCTTGCTTTAAAACCTTGAAACATACTGCTTTGCCGAATCTAAAAACTCATAAAAACCTTCGGGCTAGGACAGGGCGCGTACGATCCGCAGTAAAAGGTCTTTTACCTACAAACAAAATGTTCGAAAGGCCAAGATGCGCCTTTCGAACAAAACTTGCGTTAATAACATGGCTTTTGAACGAAATATAGGTGTTTTGGGGTTATTATGTCTGTAATAGTTTTATACATTTGGCAGAAAAAACAGAACACAGTCGCAAAATATCAAAAACTATGATGAACCAAGCGCAAAACCGCCTTGCAAAAAAGTTTCGGGGACTTTGCCCACTATCACTGTTTCGCAAACCAATATAGGTGTGTTTATTTGGACGGAATAATGCATAGTTGGCATAACCAAATCAATTTGCCCACAAACTTCAATATAAATTCGGTGCAAAGTTTGGTTTATTCCGGCTGTTACAAATTCGGATAAAAACGCACAACCAACCGCGCCTATCGGCGTTACTTCAACTTCCACTTCTGGTCCAACGTCATTCAAAAGCGGAATGCCGGAAAGGGTGCCAAGCGGCACACCGATGGAACTAGCGAACAAAGCATTTATTTTTGTTTGCGCAAGCAACGAAGTGTTCCGAGCAAGATTGTTTGTTAGCACACTGTTGGCCGAAAGCAACACGATTTCACCTGCGCCATTTCTTTCTATTGACACAAGATCGCCGTATCCAACGCCTTGACTAAATGTTGCCAGCACCGCTTCGTTTATAGCTCGGGTAGATTCTGAAAGCACCCGCACTTTGACAATTTCCAAAATGGTGGGCGCCAACGAACGCCAATAAAGCCACAGCGCAACAATAATTGCCAAAGCAATAACAGCAACAACGCTCCACACTATTTTTTTGATAACTCTTTTTCGCTTTTTTCTTGCTTCCGCATGGTTCACAACAACGTAGCCACCCATATTTAAGCGCCTTTTTCCATAGTATATTCACAATGCTGTGCAAAGGTTACTTCTTTTTTGTTCTAGGACGAAACACTACCGAAACAAAATAGCCAGAAACAATTGCCACCGTCACACCCGTTGCGCATGCGGCAAGTCCACCTTTTAGCGCACCGTAGAAACCTTCTTGTTTGGCCGCCTTAACTGCCCCCTTAACAAGAGCGCAGCCAAATCCGGAAATAGGCACACTTGCGCCAGCGCCGGCAAATTCAATAAGAGGTGAATACAAGCCAAAACCTTCCAAAACCGCACCTATCAGCAAAAACAACACCAAAATTTTTCCGTTTGTTAGATGTGTGAAATTTATTATTACTTGCCCTACAAGGCAAATTCCGCCACCAACCAAAAATGCTTTTACAAAGGTTAGCACCATCACGCTTCCACCTCCACCAAGTGCGTTATAGCAGGAATACTATCCCCCTGAAAAGAAGTTGTCGGACTCATAAGTGCGCCCGTTCCGGCAAGCAAAATTTTGCGGTATTCCCCACGCCTTAGCTTGCTTAAAATATAACTGTTAAACACCAGCGCGGAACAGGCAGCGCCACTGCCACCTTGGTATGTTTGTTGTTCGTCAAAAAACATGGATGCACCGCAATCAATGAGTTTTTCAGATAGATCCAGTCCCTTTTGCCATGCCAAATCTAGCAAAATTTCAGTACCTAGTTTTCCCAAATCACCGGTGAAAATTGCATCGTAGTCGTCAACAGAGGCGAGGGCATCTTCAAAAAAAGTTACTAGCGTGTCACAAGCGGAAGGAGCCATTGCCGCGCCCATATTGTTAGCATCCAAAATGCCGTAATCCACCACTCGTCCTATTGTGGCGCGCGTAATTTTGGGAACAGCAATTTCCGAACAGGCCGACAAAACCGTTGCGCCAACACCGGTAACTGTCCATTGCGTAACCGGCGAGCGCAAAACGCCCAATTCCAATGGAAAACGGTATTGTCTTTCTGCAGTGGAAAAGTGACTGCCTGCAACACACACAACGTTATCCAGCCCATTGTTAAGCATGGATGCACCGAGCAGTAAACTTTCCACAAAGGTTGCGCACGCATTGTATAACCCTAAAAAACCAACGTGTAGTTTACGCGCTGCAAACGATACGGATACTATTTGGTTTAGCAAATCTCCGCCCAACACGGCATCCACGTCGCAATCGGACAAATTTGCCTTGGCTATTGCTCCGTCTATGGCACGTTCAAACATTTTTCGCTCGGCGCGCTCAAAAGTTTGCTGGCCAAAGGTATCGTCGGCAAGCGCCACGTCAAAAGTTCCGTGAAAACGCCCGTCGTTTTCCTTGGGACCGGCAACGGTGAAACCATCTAATACGTTGGCGTTTTGAAAATGAAGTGTTCGTTTTTTATAGTATGGCATCATGCACCACCAAAAATCAGCGTCAAAACGGCAACTATAACAGAAATGGATACGCCGTTAACAATGACAGGCCCAGCCACCTGAAACATTTTTGCGCCAACGCCGTATACGTAACCTTCAGCACGAAACTCCAGCGCAGGTGAAACAACCGCGTTGGAAAAGCCTGTTATCGGAATTGTAGAGCCAGCCCCGGCAAAACGGCCGATATTGTCGTACACGCCAAACCCCGTTAGCAATGCGGCAATAACAACCAACGTTGCCGATGCCAAAATTGATGCATCCTCCTTGGGAAACCAAATGGAAAACAACTCTACAAAACATTGCCCTATTGTGCAAATTGTGCCACCAATAACAAAAGCCCAAAACATATTTTTCCAATGCGAACTTTTGGGCATTTTTTTAAAAACATATTGCTTGTAGTTGTCTTTTGTTATTTCACCTGCAAATTTTCTGTTTGCATCACTCATTGTTTTCACCCAAAATGCTGTTTCTTGTTTGATTTTCAGCCAAAGCGCGCATTCCTTCTAACTTTTTAGGTAGTCGGCTTTCACGCTCATCGGCGTTTGCGCCGAATTTGTGTTGAATTTTTGTTTTCATACACAGACTATTGACAAAAAGAACAACACTTAAACGCCTTTTTTGGGTCGCATGCTTGTTGCACCACATTTTTTTTAATAAAAAAGTGCGCCGAACAACAACGCACCAAATGATTTTTATTCGTTTTATCCAGACCGTCAATCGAAACGGCAAACGCTAACTTTGCGAAGATGTAGAACGCCGCTTGCACACAATAATACCTGTCAGGTACCTATCAGGCGAAACACCAATTCTAACGCTATTCAGCAGAA
>CAZFTO010000039.1:3737-5704 GCA_964521735.1 uncultured Oscillospiraceae bacterium
ATACCTGTCAGGTACCTATCAGGCGAAACACCAATTCTAACGCTATTCAGCAGAACAACAACGCACCAAATGATTTTTATTCGTTTTATCCAGACCGTCAATCGAAACGGCAAACGCTAACTTTGCGAAGATGTAGAACGCCGCTTGCACACAATAATACCTGTCAGGTACCTATCAGGCGAAACACCAATTCTAACGCTATTCAGCAGAATATAGCGTGCGATATTTTTTAAGCGCATAGTAATGGTAATTGCGCATAAAAACGCCCAAACGTTTGGGCTCCAAGATCAGCACATGTTCACCAAAACGCTCAAAATAATAAAGTAGCCGATTCCCCAAACAATTGAATGTGTAAACGTCGCCATCTATCGATACTGTTGGGCGGTACAAATAAATTTTATCGAACAGTTGCTTGCCCGTTGGCGCAAGTTTAACCTTAATAAATTTGTCGTCGGTGCTATAAATGGGATATTGCACCAAGCATGCCACTTGCCTATCGAACATTGCAACGTTTTTATCGGGAATATTGGCAAATGTTGTGAGCACCGTTACATTGCGAATACTAGACAAGCGCAACATAACGTTTTTCTTGTTGTTGAAAAGCAAAACGTAGTTAAATAACTCGTCTTTGGATGAGTGAACAAAGTGCAACGAAACGCCGGCAAGTACACCGCTAGCCAGTTGTATGCTAACACGTAAGTTCTTTTTCAAGGCCTTTTGTAAAACATCATAGTGTTCTTTGTAGATTATTTTTTCACGCTCGTTTTTTTGGCTTACCTGAATAGACAACCAACATTTTTCGATAAAACGACGATTGCGACTGAATGGGTAAAATTACGTTCTGTATGTAGAAGCGTGCATTCTCGGAAAGTTTGGTTGTTTTGAAAGAAAAGGTGACGGTATCGCAGTTTTCTACTTCATCCGTTCGCTTAGAAAGCAACTTCAAAACGTTGGAAAAAATTTTTTCTTTGTAGCGCTCGGGAACGTCGTCAATGGCAGTTTGAATATCCGCGTGCAAATTTTCTTCTGCGGCACAAAATTCCGTGCAAAAATTGCTGTTAAGTTTAAAAAAGGCATACAAAAGCTAGTTTATCTTATAAACATATCCATCTTTGCGCGGACGGAAAATCGGCTCAGCATCAGCATAACCCAAAATGCAATTACCAATACCTTCATAGTTACCTTCAATTCCCAATTCCTTTAGTAAAGCTTTTCCTTCTTCAGTTTGAAAAGTTTCTTTTGCACGGTGTATCCAACATGCACCAATGCCCAAAGAATGAGCGGCCAAAAGCAAATTTTCCATAACTAAACTACCGTCGTATACGTAGGTGGACACGTCCGTGTTGGCCAACACAACCAAAACGACAGGTGCGTTATAGAACGGATCAATGCCACTAGGCATGCCGGCAACTTGCGCATTAAGGCGGGAAAGTTTGTCGCGCACCGCTTTGTTTGTTACTTGCAAAATTATGGGCGACTGTTTGTTCTGGCCTGACGGGGCAAATGTGCCGGCTTCGGTGATGACGTCCACAATTTTTTGCGGAAGGGCATCGCTTTTATATTTTTTTACGCTTCTTCTACTACGGATATTTTCAATAATTTCGTTCATAACAAATCTCCTTTTTGATAATTGTATAGCAAAATAAAAAAAGTTGCAAGACAAATTTGATTTTTTGCTGAGGATGCAACCTACACCTATACACCTATGGAAAGAAAAAAGCAACTTGCGCAAAGGAAAAAGTCGATAGTACCAATTAGAAACAAAAAAACAAGTAGCATGCTGTGATTAAATGCAAGCAAGTTTGGATGAAATCTTCGGCGTACCACCGAAGACGAAATCAAATTCGCACGTACACAGCCTTGTATAGCAAGATTTCATCGCGTACGATTTCATTCACACAAGTGTATTTATTCTGCAAAATGCGGACCAAATTGAAAAAGCACCTGCAATGCAAGTGCTCTTTCTG
>CAZFTO010000040.1:0-5261 GCA_964521735.1 uncultured Oscillospiraceae bacterium
CCCCTGGCCTATGCGTTGCGAACGCATCGCTCTACCAACTGAGCCATACCCCCACAATAAAAAAATATGGCGAACAAGCACTTCGGCCTGTTCGCCTGTTGGTGCGAGATGTGAGACTTGAACTCACACGGTCTCCCACACGCCCCTTAAACGTGCGCGTCTGCCGATTCCGCCAATCTCGCATTGCTTATCTATGATAGTTTATTCTTGGCAATTTGTCAATTATTTTTAGCAAATTTCTTTGCACTATATTTTGCAAATGTCAAACGCAAGTTCTGTGTTTGCCGCAGTTGTGCGCGTTGCTAGCGTAGTGGTGCCAAAGCACAAAGTTTTCTAGCTGCTTTTGCAGCTTGCCTTGTGGCAATTTTAGTCAATCAAGGTGTCTTGAATTTTGCTGTAGACAGTGGGGGCTTTTTCTTGCCAAGTGCGTTCAATATATTTGGCAATGTTGCGTGTCATAACGTTAAGTTTAACTTCCAACGTGGTTTTTGTTGGCTCAATAATTTTCAAAATAACGTCGTAGCTGCCATCGGGACACTTTGTGTAGGTGGCAACGTAGTCTTGTCTTCTGCGATATTCTATGCGCTTGGTTTTTATGTCTTCAGAAATCAACTGTCGCACGCTGGAAGGAATGCGAGTGTAGAAATTTTTTAGGCACCATCTGCCTTCCGCCGTCAGGTCGTAGAAGCAGCCGCTGCCGTTGTCGCTTTTGTACACAAATCCGTTTTCAACAACGTCCAGCAAAGTTTGCTTGCAGTTGGTAAAATCTATCCAGTTGTTTTTGTAGCTACAAAGATCCAAAATGGTGTTTTCCGTCAAGGCTGTTTCCATTTTGTCAAACACAAACAAAAGTATCAACTTGTTTATGGTGCTGTCTTGCGTGATACCTGCTTGCATAGTGCCTTTCTCCTTGTAGTAGTAAAAAAGATTATACAACATTTTTCGTTTTGTAACAACACTTTTTGCCCTTTTTGAAAAAAATAGTTGGAAATAACTTTGCAATATGGTATACTTATTGCATCAAAACCAAAGAGGAAATTTTTATGAAGAACGAATTGGCCTATTTCACCGATTCCGTCAACCGCCTTATCGAAGGCAAGTTGATATTGGTGGATAAAAACATTGCGCAAGTGCTAAAATGCGTTGCCACCGTTCCCACGCTGTGCAAGTGCCTTTCCGAAACCGTTCGCACAACCAGCTACGTAACGGAATTTTCCCGTGCCCGCGTAACTTGGACAAAGCCGGACGGCACGGTGGAAGCTCGGCTTAAATTGCCTGCCGAACGCAACCGCTTGTTTGCGTTCGTGGTGTGCTTGCTAACCGAAGTGGACGCCGGCCGTCGCAACTTTTTGGATTTTTTGAAGGAATACTATCACGAAATGGATAGCAACGTCGGCTACGAAAAGTTTGCAAACGAAGTGTTGCGCCCCTTCAAGCAGGCTGGCGAAACAATTTTGCACTCTGTCGACCCCGACAGCCTAAACGTCGAACACTCCATTCGCGCCGAAAGATATTTCAAGGGCGAAAAAATTTACGTTCCCAGCGGTGTTCTTGCCAATTTGCTTGCGCTTTGCGACGACGTTCGCGCCTTCTGTTCTTTTTCCGGCGTGGCCGTCAAGGACGATTTGCTGCTTGCTTGCGATTGTTTTTGCAATGCATTGCATCTTAAAAATCCCAAAATTCTTGGCGTTAGTTGGCTTGCGCTAAAATCCACCCTCAGGCTTTGCCCAGAATTGGAAAATGTTTTGCAAAACGCAACGGAACTTGTGCAACAAATTTCCTTCTAGCGTAAATCAGCTTAATAACCGTGCTTGTAACGTCCAAGCAGATACCAAAAAATCGCGGTCGAAAATTTTCGGCCGTTTTTTTTGTCGGCGACTGTTGCGTGTTGACGCTAATATTGCAAAAACACATGGGGCGCAAAACAATGCCGCACGAAAAGAGGCAAAAACCTTCAATCGCACTAAAAACAATCGGCGAAGTGCTGTGTTATCGGTTTTTTCAATGCAACAACCCAAAACTGACAAAAAATTGTATCAAAACGCCGTAGACACGACGACTTTTTTTTGGTATACTATATGGAAGAAATACGTTTAGAAGGTGAAGTATGGCAGACAAATTCGCAAACGTGTTAAAATTCTGCACACCGTCACGCTGGTGGGGTGAAAAATGGCGCGAAGGTTTGTACCTTGGCAACGGAAAAATTTCCGCAAACGTCTATGGCGGAGCCGCCGAAGAGAGGGTTCTTATTAACGATGCCGCCCTCAAATGGATGGGCCGCACAACGGTGGTGCCGGATATTTCCGTAAAAATTCGCGACGTCCGCAAAAAAATAGATGCAGGCGACTTTATGGGGGCGCAGGCCATTTTGCCATCCGCCTTGCAACAAAAAAATTTCCGTTCTCAGCCGGAATATCCTCTGCCTTTGTGCGAACTTGATTTGCACTTTTCCCATTCGGATATTCCCACAAACTATTGCCGCTTGCTCAACATGGAAACGGGGCAAGCAACGGTTAGCTATGTGGTGGACGGCACCAAGTTCGTTAGGGATACGTTTGTTTCTCGCGCGGATAATTTGGTGGCTTTTCGCATAACTAAACAGGGCAACGCACCAATCAATTTCAATTTGTCCTTTGCGCTTATGCACAGGGTTAATTCCCGCACGTACGAAGGCACTTGCATAATGCCGGAAGGTGTGCAAACAACCAACGACAAACAATTTTTAACCTTTGCCGCGCGCAACGACGATAACGGCACGGATTTTGGCGCAGTTGCCAAACTAAACGTGTTGGGCGGAGGTGTTCGCACGGAAAACGGTGTTACGTACGTATCCAACGCGCAGTCGGTAACAATCCTTATAAAAACTTTTGTGGAAGGCTCGCGCGAAAAGGAGTGGGCAAACCTAAAAACACAGCTAAATTCCATCAAGGATGGCTACGACAAGTTGTTTAAAACGCACGCCGCATTGCACGCAAAGTTGTATGGTTCTGTGGACGTTTCTCTTTGCTCGCAAAAGGATGCCTTCATCGAAGACTTGCTGCTCGAAACGGACGGCGGCAATTTGTCCCCGTTGTTGGTGGAAAAAATATATAAGTTTTCGCGCTATTTGATGGTTGCAGGGACGGCAGACGACGGCAACTTTCTTTCTCCTTGTGGATTGTGGAACGGCTGTTACAAGCCTTACAGAGCCTTCACGTGCCTTTCTGGAGAGTTGGAGCTAACCTATTTGCACGCTTTTTGCGGCAATATGTTCGGTTCGTTGGAAAAAACCTTCGACTATTTCGAAAACAACGTGGAAGACTATCGCAACAATGCACAGCGTTTGTTTGGATGCCGTGGCATAGTGGTGCCGGTTGTTGCCGCTCCAAAAACGGGAAGGCTGGGCAGCACCGACGTTTTTGCCGTTCATTTCACCGGTTGCGGTGCATGGATATGCAACTTCTACTATAAGTACGCGTGCTATTCGCAAAACCAAAAATTCCTTAAAACCCGCCTTATTCCTTTCATGAAAGAGGTTGCGGCGTTCTATGCAGATTTTCTTGTTTCCACGCCCAACGGTTTGGAAACAAACCCCTCGGTTTTGCCCATGCGCATTGCCGATAGCTACAAAATCACCGATAGGCCCGTTGTCGCCAAAAACAGTCAGCTGGATTTTTGCTTGCTAAAAGATTTGCTAACCAACCTTATTGAAGCGTGCGAAACGTGCAAAGTGAAAGTGGATGCAACTTGGCAAAAACTTTTGGATGAAATTCCGCCTATTCAGCTAGCAAGTGATGGTTCCATAAAGGAATTTGTAAATTCCATAATTTCCGTCGACTACACGGGTGTTTCCAACGGCACGCTTTATCCAGCCTATTTCGGCAACGACGTCAGCTGGCAATCCGACGAAGAAACTTTGCAAGCCTATCTTGCCACTGCCGATAAAAAACGCAGTGTTCCGTCGGTGCAAAACAGCTACAACGTCACGGTGCTTGGCGCAGTGTATGCGCGTCTGGGCGATGCCTACGGTGCAAAAATTTGCCTAACCAACGCTATTCGAGGCTGTGCAATGAACAACCTTGTGTTTGTGGATAAGGATTGGCGTGGAATGGGTATTTGCGGAAGCGGTGTTTGGACGCCCGTTCAATTGCACGCCAACATGATTTTTGCCAACGACGTGCAGCAAATGTTGCTGTATTCTTGCAAAAACGTCATCAAAATTTTCCCGGCGTTGCCTTCCGATTGGAGCAACGTTCAGTTTAGCGGGTTGCTTGCCGAAAACGGCGTGGCTGTTTCTGTGAAAGTGGATGAAAACAAAAACACGCTGTTTATAAAGTTAGAAAGCAAAAAGCAAACGGAAGTGGATTTGGTGCTTCCGGAGGGCGTGAAAAAACTTCTAAAAACCAACCTTCAAGAAAAACCGGAAGGCAAGCGTTTCACTTGCACGATTGCCGCAGGCAAAGCAGTGGAATTGCAGTATAAATTTGTTGCGAGGTAGTTATGCAGTACTCAAAGAAAAAACTTCTAGGCGAAGGCAAAACCAAACGCCTGTGGGAAACGGACGACGACAAACATTTGATAGTGGAGTTTTCCGACGATGCAATGATGTATCACGGCAAGAAAAAACTCTATTTTCCAGGCAAAGCTAGTTTGTGCAACCAAATAAGTTCGCTGCTTATGAAAGTGTTGGAACAAAACAACGTTCCCACCGATTTTGTTTGCAAAGTGGACGAAAATTCTTGTGTGGTTAAAAAAGCCAACATGATTCCCATCGAAGTGGTGGTTCGCAACTACGTGGCAGGAACAATGTCTTCCCGTTTGGGTTTGCCCGAGCATCAAAAACTTAAATATCCCGTGTTGGAATTTTGCTACAAAAACGATAAATTGCGTGACCCGGTGATTAACGAATATCACGCCTATGCAATGGAACTGTGCACGCCGGAAGAATTATCCGTTATGTGCTATCAGGCATCACGCATAAGCAAAGTGCTTTCGTCGCTTATGAAGCGTGTTGGCATTGTCGTGGCCGATTTCAAGGTGGAATTTGGCCGCATAAACGGACGTTTGGTTGTTGCGGATGAAATTTCCCCCAACGTTGCCCGTTTTTGGGACGAAAACACCTTGCGCAAATTCGAAAACGGCGATGATCCGTCTTTTGAATACAGAGAAATTTTGCGCCGCCTAAAAAGCGTGTGTGAAGAATAAGGAGCGGCACAAATGAAGTGTATGTATTGTGGCTGTGAAGACAGCAAAGTTATCGATTCTCGTTCCACCGACGACGG
>CAZFTO010000041.1:0-4514 GCA_964521735.1 uncultured Oscillospiraceae bacterium
ACCGATGGCAGCAAAAACTTCAAGAACGATATTTCCATCAGCGGCGCAACGGTAGTGGTAGATGGAGCAACGCTAACCATCACCTTCACCGAACCGACCAATAGCGTAACGTTTGCACTCACTTCACAAGTGCGTGTAACCAACATTGCTGTTTATACAGGTACAAATTCCGCCGCATAGCGTTTAAGCACAATTCAAAAAAAATCCATCGGTTTGTTTGGAACCGATGGATTTTTGTGTGTTATCAAATTTTTTGTGGCATAGCGATTGCAAAACGCTTTTTTGCAACGCCGCTACTAGTACATTGTTTTATCCGTAATGTTCATGTAGTCGCGGAAAAGTTGCAGACATTCTTCGTGGTCAACCTGCACAACACGGTGTTGCAGTTTGTCCATGTTTATTTGCAACGTTTTGCTAAAAACGTCATCGCGAAAACCGATCATATCGTTTTCGGCAATGGAGCAACCATAATAAATGGTGTTTATGTTGGCCCACAAAATGGCGCCCAAGCACATAACGCAAGGTTGGCCGGTGGTATAGATATCTGCGCCGCTCAAATCGAAGGTGGAAAGGTTTTTGCAAGCATCGCGAATGGCTTCCATTTCTCCGTGGCAAGTGGGGTCGTTATTTTTGGCAACACGGTTGTGTCCACGGCCAATAACCTCGCCGTCCTTCACAATAACTGCGCCAAAGGGGCCGCCGTCGTTGTGAGCAATGCCGGCACGTGCTTCCAATATTGCTTCGTGCATAAATTTGTTCATGATTTCCTCCCAAATACTTTGCAAACGTAGTGGAGCGGGTAACGGGAATCGGACCCGTAACTACTGCTTGGGAAGCAGTCGTTTTGCCACTAAACTATACCCGCAAAAACTATTTGCGCCTGTCGGGCACGGCTTCGACGTCTAACAAGTCGAAATCCACGTGTTCCACAAAATCCCGTGGCTTAAATCGCGTGTTGTTGAACAAAACAAAATGATTAAAGTTTACATATGTTGTAACGGGCGTGGGAATATCCATTGCATTGCAAATTTCCTGCATGGCGGCAACAAATTCTTCCTCGTTGCATACCGATGCGCACTCAAAAAGCAAATCTCGCGTTATTTTTTCTTCTAAAACTGTCTTAGCCCAAATTTTCATTCTGTTCACCGCCCATTATTGTACCAAATTTCATTCGAAAAAGCAATGCGTTTTTCAAAATATAAGGCAACAATTTTGCACATTTCTAGATGCCTGCACCGCGCTGCGCAAATAATGCACGTTGCCGTCCAATTTGCGCTTTTTGCATAATGTTAAAAGTGGCAATTTTGTTTGGTGCGCACTTTTTTTGCCGTGCTGTTTTTGTTGCAGTTGGATGGCGCAAACAAAAGTTTGGTGGTTTTGGGCGAAATCGTTTTTATCGAATATTCCATGGGTATAACTTATTGTTTTGCGCAGTTTGTTTTGCCATTTTGACACTATGGCGTGGTGCCGGCAAATGCCAGTTTATGTTGTTTGCCAAGCAATGTTGCACGTCTTTTGAGTTCGTGCCAAGCATCGTTTCGACCTTTTTTGCAAGCGGCCGCAGTGCGGCAAGCAAGCGTTTTGCGTTTTGTGGCAAAACCGCTGCGCTAATTGCAAACAAAATGCCGCCAAAACTTGCTTTTGTTGTTGCAGTTCTTTACTATTTTGCGCAACTATGGTAAAATGTTTGCACAAACAAATTCTTGGCAACAGGGAGAAATCATGAAAATAGGCATTTTCACGGCCATGCAAAAAGAGGCCGACAGTTTTTTGAAAGGCGACGTAGAAAAATCGTGCATTGGCGGTTTTCAAATTTATTGCTTCAAGCTGGGCAGCCACGATGCAGTTTTGTGCTGTCCGCCCACCGTTGGTGAAATTGCTGCATCCGCCGCATGTCAACTGCTAATTTCTCGTTTCAAAGTGGACGTGGTGTTTAACTTTGGCGTTGTTGGCGCACTGACGGAGCAGGCATCTGCCCTAAAAACGGTGCTTGTGGGCAGCGTGGTGCACTATGCAATGGATACAACGCAAATAGACGACGTTGCAGTGGGGCGTTATTGCTGTTTCGACGATGTTGCAGTGCCCTGCGACAGCACATTGCTTTCGGCGGCTTTGAAGGTGCAAAACCTTTCCGTCGTGCGGTGCGCTTCGGCCGATAGATTTGTGGGTGATGCAGGCGAAAAGGCCGCTCTAAACGCAAATTTCGGCGCGGAAATATGCGACATGGAATCGGCCGGCGTGTTGTTTGCGTGCAAGTTCAACAACGTTGCGTGCCTTATGGTTAAGTGCATTGCCGACAGCTTGTTTGGTGGCAGCGGAGAATACGAAGATAACGCGTGCGTTGCAGCGCAAGGCTTTTTCGATTTGGCAGAAAAAATCGCTTCCGTTTTGTAGTGCGGGGTTGCTAGTTTTTGCAAACACTTGACAACAAAATGGTTGTGTAGTAAAATCTATGCGGATTGGAATGGTATCAACTTGAAGGCGCAGCTTTCGGGTTGATTTTCCTAAAAATAAAGGAGAATGTTATGGCAGAAGTTCAATTGACAGAAAGCGGACGCAGAGAACTGGAAGAACGTTTGGAATATCTAAAATCCGTTCGTCGTGCCGAAATTGCAGAAGAAATTAAAACGGCTAGAGGTTTTGGCGACCTTTCCGAAAACGCCGAATACGATGCCGCTCGCAAAGCGCAAGCCGAAATGGAAGGCGAAATTGCCGAAATCGAAGCGCAATTGCGTATGGCAAAAATCATCCACGAAACAACGGTTACTTGCTGTGAAATAGTGGATGGAACAAAAATGCAACCCAAAACCTACACGATTGTGGGCACTGCGGAAGCCGACCTTGCCAACGGCCGCATCAGTGACGAATCGCCCGTCGGCGCCGCACTTATTAAAGCTCAAAACGGCCAAACTGTGGAAGTTAAATTGCCCAACGGTCGCATAAAGGTTTTGAAAGTTATTAAGGTTACAAGATAGTTTTTGCACACTGCCGCACCGTTGTGGCGATGGAGTAGTTATGAGCGAAGAAAAGAACAACGTACAAAACGTACAACAAGAAGAACAAAATTTGAACGAGATTTTGCAAATTCGTCGCGACAAGTTGGATAACTTGATTGCCGAAGGCAAAAATCCGTTTGAAATTACCCGTTTCGACAAAACCCATTCCTCCAAAGAAATTGTGGGTAGTTTTGTCGATCACGCCGAAGGCGAAGAATATACGCCGCAAATTGTTACGGTTGCCGGCAGAATGACCTCTCGCCGCATAATGGGCAAGGCAAGTTTTTGTCACATTATGGATGGCGATGGATCCATTCAACTTTACGTGAAACGTGACGAAGTTGGTGAAGACGTCTACAAGGAATTTAAAACGTGGGATATTGGCGATATCATCGGCGGCACGGGCGAAGTTTTCCGCACTCACATGGGGGAAATTTCCGTTCGCCTAACCAGCATCACGTTGCTATCAAAATCGTTGTTGCCGTTGCCGGAAAAGTTCCATGGTTTGAAAGACCTTGAAACAAGATATCGTCAACGCTACGTGGATTTGATTGCCAATCCGGAAGTTAAGCGTACGTTTGTTATTCGTTCCAAAATTATGAAGGCCATTCGCAACTATTTGGACGAGCGTGGATTTTTGGAAGTGGAAACTCCCATTTTGAACACGATTGCCGGTGGTGCAAATGCGCGCCCCTTCATAACTCATCACAACACGTTGGATATCGACATGTATATGCGCATTGCAACGGAATTGCACCTTAAACGCCTTATTGTGGGTGGTTTTGAAAAGGTCTATGAAATTGGTCGTCAGTTCCGCAACGAAGGCATGGATCAAAAGCACAATCCGGAATTCACCACAATCGAATTGTACCAAGCCTACACCGATTTCCGTGGCATGATGGATCTTGTTCGGGGTTTGTATTGCTACTGCGCCGATACTGTTTTGGGCACTCGCAAGTTGCCCTATGGTGACGTTGTTATCGATTTGGATAACTGGGAAGAACTTTCCATGATCGAAGCCGTGCAAAAATACGTTGGCATCGACTTTGGTTCGTTGAACGAACAAGAAGCAGTTGCAGCAGCTGCAAGCAAGGGCATTGAACTACCCGAAGGCAAACGCACTTGGGGACACGCCTTGTACGAATGCTTCGATGCGTTTGTTGAAAAAGAATTGGTGCAACCCACCTTCATCTACGACTATCCCGTTGAAGTTAGCCCCCTTGCAAAGAAAAAGCCAACCGATAAACGCCTTACCGAACGCTTCGAATTTTTCATTAACTGCGCCGAAATGGGCAACGCATTTTCCGAATTGAACGATCCTATCGATCAATACGAGCGTTTCTTGGCACAAGTTCAGGCCAAAGCGCAAGGCGACGACGAAGCACATATGATGGACGACGACTTTATCACCGCGCTTAAATACGGCATGCCGCCCACAGGTGGTGTTGGTATTGGCATTGACAGAATGGTTATGCTCTATACCAACAATCAAAGCATCCGCGACGTTTTGCTGTTCCC
>CAZFTO010000042.1:0-1859 GCA_964521735.1 uncultured Oscillospiraceae bacterium
TTGAAAATGTCAAGATGTAAGGCGAAAAAAGTTGGAAAAAATTTTAATTTGTCATAAATTTAGGTAAAATGTAGAGGGCACTGCGGTAACGCAGTGCCCTCTGAAGCATAGTATTGTTGTTTTCAGCAAGAAAAGAAATAAAAGCGTATGAGAAAAGGACAAGTAGGAACTTGTCTAGTGTTTGTTGACGGTGTTGGGCTAGCCCAACAGGCGCAATTGCTCGTTAAATAGTTCTTGCGACGTTGCAAAGTTTAGCACTTGTCTTGGATAGGTATTCACCCAGTCGGCCACAGCGTCAACGTCGGCTTGCGTATAATTTTCCAAGTTAGAACCTTTGGAAATTTGTCTGCGGATTTCACGGTTAATACGTTCGTTTGTTCCACGCTCACAACTACAATACGGATGACAATAATACACCGTAGTACGTTGTCCTCGGTAGATACTTCTTTGCAGACCTTTTACATCAGAAAACTCTGAGCCGTTGTCAACGGTAATTGTTTTGAAAATCTTTCGAAACAACTTTCCGTACTTATACTCAAGTCTGTTCAAACAATGAACAACACTTGTTGCCGTTTGATCAGGCATAGTGAAGATAATTTCTTGCCGTGTCATTCTTTCGGTAAGCACAAGCAGGCAAGGTTTCGTCGGACCACAAACGCAGTCCATTTCCCAATGCCCAAATTCCTTTCGACGCAGAATGTCTTTCGGGCGTTGTTCAATAGATTTTCCTGCCGGAGCTCGTTTAGCTCGCCGAACATGTTGTTTCTGTTGTTTCGGTACCATAGTCAAATTGGCCATAGATAACGACAGAAACACACCCTTGCGAATGTAACTGTACAATGTAGAAACGCAAATACTTGTATTAAAAACAAGTTTTTCACGTTTGATTTCACCAATTACCGCAAGTGGGGACAATTTGCCTTTTAAGATACGTTGTTCAATGTATTGCGCAAGACAATAATCGTGTCCAAGTTTAATAGGACGTCCTTTTGCTGTTTGTGCATATTCAAAACGTTGTTGTGAAATGTCCGCACTGTAACTCGAAACCATGCGGTAGTATTTTTTGCCGATATAGTCACGTTCCGTTTTCCGCTTTTCATACGCTCCACGTTTCAATTCCTTGTAAATGGTAGAAACGTGCACGCCAACGTGTTCTGCAATATCTTTCACCGGTCGTTTTGCATTTACCCATGATTCAATCACCAATCGTTGCGTATAACTTAAATAACTGCGTACTTTTCCCATTGTCTGTTCCCCTCCTGCTTGTTGCTGTTTAACGTTGCGTTTTACTTTTGTCTGCAGCCGTCAAGGCGCAAAAACAAGTCGGCATAAAAAAGGCTTTATACGACTTTTTTTTGCTTTTATCCTTGACTGCCGCCGCCAAAAGTTATTTGTGCTGTATACGCAAAGACGGGTACGTCTTTGCTACCATCACTCGCAACGGTGGTTGGCTGCAATGCCCGACGCAAATAAAAAAGCCGAAGCTTTCGCAACGGCAATAAAGTCTGCAAGAAACAATCGAGCGCACGACAGAACGAAAAAAGGGGGAGTGCGCACGCTACCCCGCTTACTGCGCACTTCCCCCTTTAACTTTTTTCGTCTTACAGTCGTTCGCCGTCGGGCATAACGATTGTTACTTCTAACTTGCAGCCAAGAGCTGCAACTAGTTGTTCAAATTCGGAAATTCTGAAATTGTTCCGAACAAACTTATTAGAAAGGTTTCTTTGCGCCTGATTGGTTCTTTCAGCCAGTACCGTTTGCGTTATTTTTTGTTTTTTCATTGCTTTTTTGAGCATTTCAACTTGATTCATAGTCATACCTCTATAATCTGTCACAAATTATACCACCGCAAAATGGAA
>CAZFTO010000042.1:1959-4285 GCA_964521735.1 uncultured Oscillospiraceae bacterium
TAATTTCATTTTACCTCCTTCGTGTCCTCGTCGGAACACATTTTTGTAATCATATCGTTAATGAAATAACTGTTCATTGACCGCAGTTCGTCGGCAGTTGCCGTCACGCCACCAAACGTTGGATAGTCGACAATGCCAACGTTCTTCTTCGCAGACTTCGCTCGGAAGAAATCCTTGTAACAGTCGGTACTATACCTGTGAGACAATGCTTTTTTGTGCAGCAAGTAGTATCTGTCCGACGTTAATGCCGTTCCGTCCAGTTTTCCACTGTCGGAAACTAGTGTGTAAACGTCGTAGCCAAACTTATTGTAGGTCCGTTCGTACCAGTTCAAAAATCTGCCAAAAATCCTTTTAGCAAGATGCAACAACAAACTGTTGTCGCCTCGGTTGAAACGGTAGTTTTCGTACATACTGTCGTAACGTGGTTTTACAATGCCGTACAAAATTTCTTCAACCCAAAACAAAGGCATTGCTAACTTGTCTTTTTTCACATCGTCAATGTTAATAACTTTGTCGCAAATTTCACGCATGTCCGCTTCCGTCTTCATTGCACGTTGTTGGTCGAACATAAAGCGTACAAATGCCTTGTACATAATAGTTGCCGGGTGTCGTCCCATTTTGGCAGAATAGTTGAATAAGTCGTTTTTCTGGTTGGCATCCTCGGCACTCTTTTTTAACTCTTTGTTGTCTTGAGTGTTGCCTCGTTCTTTGTCTAATTCAGTAACTGCAACTATACCGAACTCAAACGTATCCGCCAACTTGCTGCCTTTAACAACGTGCTTACCTTTACGTAGCACGTCAAAGTCCAAAATGTTTGCATAGTAGCTGTAGTCTTCTTCCGAAAGCGGGCTTCTACTGAAAAAGTCGTAATCCCACATGGGCATGTTCCCCATATCTGCCATTATTCCGTCTTCACGTATAGAGTAGTTGCCCAAAACAAGACTTTTGGAAACAAAATACACAAAGAACGCCTTGACGTATTCTTCGAGGCAATCGAAGATGTCCCATAATTGCAGTTCGTCGTTATACTTCAATCCATAAGTAAGATAGTCGTAGCCCCACAACTTTGTTTTTGAAGGATTCTTCGCAAAGCGAAAACGCTTTTTGTGCGCAAATTCTTCCGCCGTAGTAAGACTGTAAATTTCGTGGCACCAAATAGCACGCTTCAAAACGTTTTGCAACGTTGCCCACGGAAAATGAGGGAACCAACGTTCAATTTGAAACAGAATATCTTTTGCATCACGCTTAAACTTGTCTTCAAACGTTAGAATCATGTCGGTGTTCAATTTTGTTTTACCAACACCCATGTTACCGGTTAGCATTGTTGCTACGCCGAACGTATTCACGTAGGCGCAGTTTTTCAACTCCATACGTCTTAATTTGTTTTTACCAATGCGTATGCGCAACCAAACAACAAACAGCCAACAAAGAACTATCCACGCCGCCAACGGCAACGAAGAAAACATAATATCCAAGTCAACAAGCAACTTGTAAAACTGTGTGTATAAATTTGCAACGTCAAAAGACGAAGCAAAGTACAACAAGAACGCTATGCCTTCTAACACATAGGTGTACACGTTCAATGCTAGCAGTGCTAACAACAGCCACCACAGCGCAAACTTGCGAGTTCTGGCGAACTGCCAAAACTCTTGAACCCTATGTCGCACCGGTTGAACAACGTTCCGAACAAATTCTAGCCAACGTTGCAACGGTGTCGTCACAACGTCCGTATCGTTGTTTTGCTCGTCCAACGTCATCTTCACCAACAAAACAAGCAACAACACAATGGGCAAGCCAAACATAACTGCAATGGAAAAGTTGTACATAACTTCAGGGAAGTTTGCAAAGAATCCTTTAATGTTTTCTTCAGAAACAAACAACTCCCCAAAGCCGTCCAATTTCAACTTGAACGCTTCAAGCGTTTGCGGAAACAAAACGTTGTCACTTGTTATTGACACTTTCACAACGCTTGCAGACAGCTTGTTTTCTGTCTCAAACAAAACTGCGTAAAAGTTATATCCGTAGTAACCAATGCTTGTTACAACGTCCCACACGGACGAAACAGTTCGCAACAACGCCAAACTACAACGGCAGCCAACGTAAACTACGAAGACTGCCGACAATATTACACATAGCGACAGATATAACCTGTCGGGTTTTCTACGTGGACCGCACAAACGAAACCGTCTGCGCAGTGCCGCACGAATATTCTTTTGTTTTTTCATATTTCTACCTGATTAAAAGTGTAAACCACGTACCAAAGCAATATTGCTGCAAAAACAACTCCCATTATTTTCAGTAGGTTTATCCAAATTTTTCGTTTCAT
>CAZFTO010000043.1:0-3182 GCA_964521735.1 uncultured Oscillospiraceae bacterium
TAAAGGCGTTTGACGGTCAACCATTTAACGACAGAATTTCGTATTTGCGAGATTTGGGCAAGCAGACTCAAAACGTACAAGCTTCGTTGTTCGAAGACGATTTGCACTATATGGATTTGGACGGTAGCGGTTTTGAAAACGCACCTATACAGCTTTCCGATATGCAGTTGCTGAATAATGTTCGTTCGCTGCAACTACTGGGCAACATCAGACAATCAACAGAACTTTCCAAGCCGTTTGGAAGCAATTGCCGTTGTGCGTTAGACGTGGAAATGGAAACGGGCACAGGCAAAACTTATTGCTACATAAAAACTATGTTCGAACTCAACAAAAAGTACGGTTGGAGCAAGTTTATAGTGGTGGTGCCGTCTATTGCTATCCGCGAAGGGGTAAAAAAGTCCTTTGAAGTGATGGAAGACCACTTTTTTGAGCAATACGGCAAAAAGGCAAGATATTTTGTTTACAACAGCAAAAACCTTAATCAACTGGACAACTTTTCCGCAAGCAAAGATATTTGCGTGATGATCATCAATGCACAGGCTTTTGCGCTGTCGTTGAAAGAGGGCGCCAAAAACGAGACTGCACGAATAATTTACAGTGCACAAGATAGTTTTGGTTCGCGCAGGCCCATAGACGTTATTTCTGCAAATCGCCCCATCGTCATTTTGGACGAGCCCCAAAAATTGGGCGGTGGTGCAACGCAAGAGGGCATAAAGGCGTTCAATCCGTTGTTCACACTGAACTATTCCGCCACGCACAAGGACGTTCACAACCTTGTGTACGTTTTGGATGCATTGGATGCTTACCAAAAGAAATTGGTGAAGAAAATAGAAGTGAAAGGTTTTGAACTTTGTAACTTGCGTGGCACGGATGGATTCGTTTATCTATCTCAAATTTTGTTGGACCCCCAAAAAGCTCCAACGGCACGAATCGTTTTTGAGGTTAACCGCGCTAATGGCATTGCGCGTGAAAGCAGAATCGTCAAAGTTAACGACAACTTGTATCAAATGTCGGCAAGCGGAAAAATGCCTGCCTTGGAACAGTACAAAAACGGCTACGTTGTGAAAGAAATTGATGCAATCAACGGTTCGATAACGCTTTTGAACGGCCAAAAAATTGCAGTCAACGAGGTCGTCGGGGATATTTCCGAAATGGAAATGCGGCGCATACAAATAAGAGAAACCATTCTTTCCCATTTTGAAAAGGAAGAAAGGTTGTTTAATATGGGCATCAAGTGCCTGTCACTATTCTTCATTGACGAAGTTTCCCATTACCGTCAATATGACGAAGACGGCAACGAAGTGCTGGGCGACTTTGGCGTTATGTTCGAAGAAGAGTATCAAAATGTATTGCAAGAACAGCAACTTGGCAATAGTGATTATGCGCGCTACGTTAATGGCATTGCCGTGCAGGAAACGCACAAAGGATATTTTTCTATTGATAAAAGAACAAATCGGGCAATAAATTCTGAGGTTAAACGTGGCGTGTGCGATGACATTTCTGCCTACGACCTCATTTTAAAAAACAAGGAACGGCTGCTTTCATTCGAAGAACCCACACGGTTTATATTTTCTCACTCTGCACTGCGTGAGGGGTGGGATAATCCTAACGTGTTCCAAATATGCACGCTAAAACAATCTAACAGCGAGGTTAACAAGCGTCAGGAAGTGGGCAGGGGCATGAGATTGTGCGTCGATGTCAACGGGGATCGTATTGACAGTAGCACTTGGGGCGTGAACGTGCACGATGTGAACATATTGACGGTTGTGGCAAGCGACAGTTACAAAAGTTTTGTTGCTGGTTTGCAAAAGGAAATAAAAGAGAATCTCTACGAACGCCCAACCAAGGCAACGGCGGACTATTTTCAAGGGAAAAAAGTTCAGCTTGGCAGTGTTCTGCATGAAATCAGCCATGATGAAGCGCAAAAAATCTGGTTTTACCTTGTTTCAAAGGGATATGTTGATGAAGATGGCAATGTAACAGACATATACCGCGAGGCTCAAGCCAATGGCAGTTTTGCGGCGATGTCCGATGCTATCAGTGGAATGGCGGATGGAATTCACAAGCTTGTTCAAGGTGTGTTTGACGAAAAGATGTTTGCCAGCATGGTTACGGTGGCAAACAAGCCGAAAATGGGCGCCAACGAACTTAACGAGAACTTCGCCAAAAAGGAATTTCAAGCGCTGTGGAAACAAATCAACCACAAGTATGCATATACTGTTTCGTTTGATAGCGACGAGTTGATTAACAAGGCTATCAGCGCCATAAACGAGCAAATGTACGTGCGAGAATTGAAGTACATTCGCACGACAGGCCGTCAGGCAATAGATTCGTTCGATTTTGCCGAAGAAAAGGTTAAGGACATTCGACTAAATAGCGTTGGAAATTCCACAGCTTCCTACGATTTGATTGGGAAAATTTGTCAGGGCACGACGTTGACAAGAAAGACTGTCGCGGCAATTTTGAAAGGTATTCTTGCGGATAAATTTGCCATGTTCTGCAAAAATCCTGAAGATTTCATTTCGAAAGCAACAGGGATAATAAACGAACAAAAAGCAACGATGATTGTTGAGGCAATAACCTACAACGTGACGGAAGAAGAGCCCTATTCTAGCGAAATTTTCACAGCTCAAAGCGGTGCAGTGAGTGTGGATAGGTTAGTGCGAGCGCAGAAACATGTTACACCTTGGATTGTTACGGATAGCGATTCGGAAAAACAATTTGCTGAAGATTTGGAACGTAACGACGGCGATGTTTGTGTGTACGCCAAGTTGCCGCGTGGCTTCAAAATTCCCACACCCGTGGGAAACTATTCGCCGGACTGGGCAATAGCTTTCAACGACGGCAAGGTTAAGTACGTTTATTTTATTGCCGAAACAAAAGGGAGTATGTCATCGTTACAACTGAAAAAGGTGGAATGGGCAAAAATCAATTGCGCCAAAAAGTTGTTTTCAACGTTGAACGATGGCAACGTTCACTATGGCGTTGCAGACACATATCAACATTTGCTGGATATTATGGGGAAGTAGTGCGGAGCGCTACGTTATTTCGACAATACCTATACGCCTGTGCACAAGGCGGCGAAGCCAAAAGGAGCAAAAGAAAAAGGAACAACGCTTTTGTTGTTCCTTTCGTTTGCGACAATAAAGCAAGCCGCCGCTTGGTGCTGGTGATAGGATTCG
>CAZFTO010000044.1:0-2938 GCA_964521735.1 uncultured Oscillospiraceae bacterium
CTTGGCAAGCTCCGTGGCCGATCCGAACGCCGTGATGAGCCGGTTGGAAAGCTCCAGCACGTTGATCCCGTTCACGCCGTGGCCGAGCATGATTGCAAGAAGCGACGAGGAGGACATCATCGTCACCGAGGGCAACGACGCCATCTGCTCGCGGGGCTTCAGCTCGTCAGCGAGGTTCTGGAAGTTGTTTTTGTCCTTATCGTCTAACTTCTTTCCCATTCCATTCCTCATTCACTAACCACTATCCCCTGCCCACTAATCACCGCTATCGGAGTTTGCCATGTTCATGAGGTCGTGGTAGGACGCGACCTTCCTGTACGTGACGTGGTATTGCGTGTCCTTCGTGCCGAGGGACAGGAAGAACTTTCTCGCACACGCGATTTTCGCCTTCTCGATTTCGCGGAGCTGGAGTTCGGAGAGCGATCCCTTGGTCTCCGCCACGAAGTAAAGGTGCTTCACCAATCCATCCTTGAACGCTATCGCCCAATCGGGATTGTAGCTTCCCAGCGGCGTCGGGATCGCAAAGCCGCCCGGCAGCTTGGCGTAAACGACAACCTCCGCCGAGTTGTCCAGCTCCTTTGCAAAGCACTTCTCGCCGGACGAGTCGGTCGTCAGGAAGTCGTAGATGTGCTTCTGGAGCGGCTTGCCGTCGTCGCGGATCGGAGCCATGTGCGCCGGAAGGATCATCTGGTTCTTGGTGAAGATGTCGCTCGAATACGTGTCCTCGAGAATGTGGTACTGGATATGCTCCACGATCATCGTCGCCTTCTGCTCGTTGATGATGCGGATCACCTCGGCGATGAACTTCTCGGGGTTGTTCTTGAACTGGTCGAAGCGGAACTTCTGCATTCCGGCAAGGATGTCCCTCACGGTCTTGCGCGTGAGAACCGTTCCCTCGGCGACCTTTCCGATGAGGTCGTACTTGACGCCCGTGTCGGTGTAATGCTCATCGACCTTGTGCGACTCGTGTACCCCGGCGGCGAACGTGTTGCCCGCCGTCTGCGTGGCCTTCTTGACGGTATAGGTGAGCTTCGGGATGTCGATCTGCCGGTCGAGGGCGTCGATTGCCTTCTTGATGAGTTCCTCGCTCGACAAATCCACCGTGTACGCCATCTTGTGGTTGATGCGCTTCCACAGTTCCTTGAACTCGGCGCGGTCGAAGTTCTTGTTCGTCTTGAGCGGCTTTGGACGGTTCGGCTGGATGAACTTCTTGGCGGCGTTCGGATCGCGGACGGAATCGACGAGCGTCTTGACGTCCTCGACAAACGGCGTGAGGCTTGCAAGCGTCGGCGGCAATTCGGGGATCGTTCCCGCGTCCCTCGCCTCACGCCACGCGGGCAGGACATTGTCGTTGTCGTCGATGAAGTCGTTTTTGTAGAGCCACTTGTTGAGAGCCTTCGCCTCGACTTCGGTGACGACGTGCTTGACCGTTTCCCGCACGGTCTTTTCGACCGTCTTCCCGTTCTCGACCACAGGCTTCTTGACCTCGACCTCCGCCTTGAGAACCTTGCCCTTGAAGAAACTGGCGTCAGCCAGCACGGGACGCCTCGCGCAGGCTTCCATGATTTCCTTCTGAAGTCCGTTGACGTAGGTGGAGAACTCCTCGTTGGCGACGACGGTGAGGATATTCACGTCGTGGACGGTCGTCGGGTCGTCCTGGCGCTCGCCGTTCTGGTCCACGCACAGCCGCAGGCCTCGCCCGACCTCCTGCCGACGCGCCACGTCGTTGCCGGAATCCGGCTTCTTCAGCGGACACATCACGAACACGTTGGGATTGTCCCAGCCCTCGCGCAGCGCGGAGTGCGAGAAGATGAACCGCACGGGTTCCGAAAGCGACAGGAGCTGCTCCTTGTTCTTGAGGATGAGGTCGTATGCGCTCGTGTTGCTTTCGCTCTCTTTGCCGTCCTTGGAATCGACGAGACGGTGCTTCTTGTCCTCGGCGAAGTACCCAGCGTGCGTCTTGGCGGCGGCGATTCCATCCCAGTACTTCTTCAGCGCAGGGTCGATGCCAACGCCTTCGAGGGTTGACAGCCGCTCGTTTATCGCCCGCGTGTACTCCTCCTCGAACATGACGGCGTACTCGCCGCTCGTTCCCTCGTTGTCGTCGGCATACACGCGGTAGTTGGCTACCTTGTCGATGAAGAAGAGCGTCAGCACTTTCACGCCCTGCGTGAAAAGCTGCGTCTCCTTGTCGAGGTGCGCTTTGATCGCCTCGCGTATCTGGATTCGGCGCAGCTCCTTCTCGGAGACATCTCCCGTGACCTGCCCCGGAATGAGGGTGAGGCCGTTCTCGAATTCGAGCATGCCGTATCCGTCCTTGGCGTTCAGTCCGATCACGCGATAGCGGTCTTGGTACGCATCGACGCCGTTCGAGAGCTCCTTGAGGTCGTCGTTCATGCGGACGACCTTCGTCTCGTTGACGATCTCGCCTGTCTTGCGCTGCACCTGAAACTCCAGAAGAGCCTCCGGGCCGTCCTTGCCGGGACGTATCTCGGCGCAATAGACGTAGGCGTAAACGCCCGCCCTGTTCGTCACGTCGATGCACACCGGCTCGATCTTCTTCACGAGCTTCTGCTCGAATGCGTCGATGGCGTCGAGCCGATAGACGAGGTTGCGGATCGTCTTGTGCGTCGCGGAGTAGCGAAGGATCATCAGGGGATGGAACAAGGGCAACATCTCGTTCGTCGCCTTGCCCTCCATCTTCTGCGGTTCGTCGAGGATGAGGATCGGACGGTTCGCCGCGATCATGTCGATGGGCTTGCGGCTGGCGAACTCGTCCAGCTCCATGTAGATTCGCCGCGCATCCTTGCCGCGCGCGTTGAACGCCTGAACGTTCATCACCAGCACCTGAATGTCCGCGTTCGTCGAGAAGTCCAGCACGTCCTGCGGATGAGCGGAGTTGTACACATAAGTCTTCGCGACCTTGCCGTAGTCGTTC
>CAZFTO010000045.1:0-2772 GCA_964521735.1 uncultured Oscillospiraceae bacterium
GGCTATATATTATATATAGTTATATCTATATATAAAAACATTATATACTGTTTTGTCGTCGCGTAGCCGCCTGTTTGATGGTGGTGTTTGTGATTGTTGAATAACACGGTGCAAGCATAGCAAGAGCATGTTTTTTCTGTGCCGTCTAGTTGAAATCGTGTTTTTGAAAATTTGCGCACTGTCTTTTGCAACCGTTGCAATTTCTGCACGCTGTTTTGGCGTTGTGCTTCAACGCAAGGGCTGTTGATGCTGCAATTAGCAAACAAGTTGGCAGCGTAACAAAAATTTTAGGGTAGCGTTGTGCTGCACTTCCCACCTGGTATATTGTCAGCGAGACCACGTAGGCCGTTGTGATTTGAAAGGCCAGCGATTTCCACGCATCTTTTCTTTGCTCGGCAAAAATTGTCGAAATTGCCGCAACGCACGGTGCGGTTAGAACGTTATACGCAACAAAGCTATATGCACCAAGTATGGAAATGCATTTGTCAGGTCGACAAGGTAAAAGCAGTTGCAAAGTGGCAACAACCGTTTCTTTTGCAGAAAAACCGCTTAGTGTGGCTACGGCAAATTGCCAGCCATAGCCGCCGTCGTTGAATCCCAGCGGATAAAACAAAGGCGCAATTATTTTTCCGATCGTTGCAAGCATTCCGTTTTGTGTATCAACCCACTGCAATTTGAAGTTGTAGTGCTGCGCAAGCCACAACACCACGGATGCGGCCAAAATAACCGTTCCGGCCTTTGTCAAAAAGGATTCGGCCCTTTTGCAGGTTTGTTTTAGCACGTTGCGCGCGGAGGGACGCCTGTACGTGGGCAACTCCATAATAAAAGTTGTATCGTTTGCTGTTTTGCGACATTTCAAAAATAGGCCACTGGCTACAATTACCACGATGCTAAGCAAATAAAAACTTGTGGCAATAACTGCGCCGTTTGACATTGCGGAAGTTAAAAAAGCAATTATTGCCAGTTTCGCCGAGCAAGGCATAAATGGCGCAAGGGTGATGGTGGCGTTGCGTTCCGTAGTGCTTTTTATTGTTCTGGAAGACGTTATTGCCGGCACGGAACACCCGCACCCCAAAATCATGGCAACAGCGCTGCGGCCACCCAATCCAATTTTTCCAAGCAGTCCGTCGGTTATGAAGGCTATGCGCGCGGTGTAGCCGCTAGCTTCCAGAGTGGCAAGGGCGGCGAACAGCAAGGTTACTTGCGGCAAAAAGCCAACCACGCTCATAACTCCGGCAACTATTCCGTCCGAAACGAGCGATGCCAAACGCGGCGTGCCGTATTTCAAAAAGAAAACGTTTGCGGCGTTTTGCAAAAGTGGTGTAAGGCGGTTGTTTATTGTATCGGCAAAAAACGCGCCAACGCTGCCCACCGATAAAAAGAAAACAAGCGCAATAACCGTGGCAAAAACCGGGAACGCAAGCCACTTATTCAGGACAATTGCATCAATTTTTTGCGTAGTTTGCTTTTGCCTGCTTTGGGCGTTGGTATGTTTCGTTTGCGAAACGGCATCTTTTGCAATGCGCCCGACAAGGTTGTAGCGCCGCCGTGCTTGCGCATATGCGCTTTCGCTCTGCGGAAATTTTGTGCAAAGTTTTGTGGGTGCGGCCGTTTTGTTTGCACTTGCCCTTTGCAAGGCGATTTTGCACTGCTCGCAAAGTTGCGCTATGCCCGTTCTTTTCGCTGCGGAAATTTTCACAAACGGACACCCGAATGTCGCTTGCAACTTTTTTTCGTCCACGAACGTTCCGTTCCTTTCCGCTTCGTCGCAAAAGTTTAGTGCCACAACAACCGGCAGGCCCAGTTGCAACAGTTGCGTGGTAAAAAACAAACTGCGCACAAGCTGTGTGCAGTCAACTACGTTCAATAGCAGGTTTGCTTTTTTGCTGTGCAAGTATTGGCAGCTGACTTTTTCTTCTTCTGTGTAGGGGTTCAAAGAATATGTTCCTGGGGTATCCACAACGCATGCGTTTGACCACGACATCCAAACGCCGGTTTTTTGTTGCACCGTTACACCGGGCCAATTTCCCACCTTTTGATTGTCGCCGGTTAGCAAATTGAATAGCGTCGTTTTGCCGCAATTAGGATTTCCGCAAAGTGCAATGGTGTAGTTGGTGCTATTCAAACTTTTCTCTCACAAAAAAGCCTTGTGCTTGTTCCTTTCGCAAGCAAAGCCAATACCCTTGCACGGCCAGTTGCAACGGACTGCCCGTGGGTGCCCTTCTTACAACGGCAACGGTTGCGCCGTTAACCATGCCCAGCTCGGCCAGTCGGGTTTTGGTTGGCTCTGCCAAGTTGCATCGGCATATAACGTAGTTCTTTCCCACTGTTGCGGAAGACAAGCAAAATTCTTGCGAAAAATTATGAATTTTGTGTTGAAAATTGTTTGACATATTCTTTGCCTCGTAGTATTATATGTAGGATTTCCGCTCAAAATGGCCGATGAAGTTGAAAAACGACGATGGCTGGCGGAAGTTGATAATACGTTGCTAAAAGCGTGTTCAACAAACAATTTTGAAAGAAATAAAATTCCAAAAAAATTGTTAAAAAAGTTTGTAAAAACAGTTGACACTAATTTGGCGCTGTGTTATTATAAATAGGCTGTCGACAACGACAGGCCACTGATGTGGCAGAAAGGAACATTGACAACTGCATAAAACAATATTAAAGTTTAGAGTAATCAAATATTAATCGAGTGTTAATATGCAAAATCAAACAAACGATTTTTGCTGCAATGACGCAGAGTTAATAAGAGTAAATTTATTCAAGGAT
>CAZFTO010000046.1:0-2682 GCA_964521735.1 uncultured Oscillospiraceae bacterium
AGACCGGCAAGCCGTGTCTACTTTTTTGCCATTTTCAATTTGCGCAATTTATTGAACCTTATCTATAAGTGCTCCGCCTCGACGGCCATCCAGCGGACGCCGCAGAAGGGCTTGTCGCTGCTGACACCCAGATAGTCCTTTCCGAAGATCTCAAAGAGGCTGCCACGGGCGTTGAACTCCGGAAGGCGACCCAGAAGCTTGCCGTCCCGGTAGAGATAGGCCGTCTGAACCGGTGTGGCCAGGATGCCCTCGGCGGTGCAGTCGCCACCGCTGGCCATGATGACCAGCGCCGCCTCCCGCCCGTGCAGCAGCTCCTCCAGCGTCTGCTCCGAGGGTGCAGCAGAGGTCATGGCTCCGGTGAGCTGGGGCAGATCGTCATACCGACCGCCGCCGCAGGCCGTGCTCTCGCAGGAAAATTCCGCGGCGGTCTTTTTGTCGGCCAGCGTCCGAACCAGAACGCCGTGGTCGATCAGCGGCAGCCGGTCTCCCGGCAGAACCGTACCCTCGGAGTCAAAGAAACAGTCGTCCCACCCCTCGGCGGACTTGTCCACCCGGAAGGTGAATTTTTCGGAGAATAGCTGCTCTCCCAGCTTGCCGGACAGGAGCGACGCGCCCCGGTAGAACAGCTGGCCGTTGAGCAGCTGCTCCAGCGGCGCAAGCAGCAGCGTCTCGCAGATGATGGGCAGGTGCTTCCCCTCCGGCATTGGCAGCAGCGTCCCATGCGCCCGCAGCACAGGCCTCACGGCCTTAAAGACCTCGTCCACATCAAAGCTTCTGCCCTGATACATGGCTCCGGTCTCAAAAACGGCGGGAGAATCCACGTCCTTGGCCAGCAGGGAAACGCTGTACTGCACGTCGCGGCAGCGGTAATCCAGCCCCTGATCGTTGGTCAGGGTGGAAACGATCTCATCCATATTCAGCTTGTTGGAGAAAACCAGCCGGGGGAAGCTCTCGCGCAGCCGAGTCAGCAGCTCCTCGCACCGGGCGGTGAAGGTCTGGATATCCAGATTTTCCTTCGCCCGATCCTCGTGGCGGGTCTTGCCGGTCTCGACCGGGTAGGGATAGGGAACGCGGCGTCCGAGGTTTTCCTCCGCCTGCCGCCAGGTCGCCTCCGTGGCCTCGCCCAGCGTTCCGGCAATGCCGACGAAGCCGCCGTCATAGACCCGGCAGCCGGATTTGACCAGCTGCTTGCGCCGGACGGAATCGATGACGCCCTGGGTCACGTTGAGCGAGGTCTGATGCACCTCAATTCGGAATAACTCTTTCAGCATCTTGTCTCCTCCTTACTGCACCGTAATATCCCGAACCCGCATATGCGGGCCGCCGAAGGCCACCCGCAGCGGCCACTGCTCCATCTTGCCGCAGCCGCCGGAGGCCGAGGAGCACAGCCGCGCATCGTTGGCAAGGCCGTCGATCTTGTGCAGCGTCTCCATGACGTTTCCGGTGACAACGGCGATACGCACCGGCTCGGCCAGCTTGCCGTCGCGGATCATATAGGCCACATTGGGGGCGATGGTGAAGGTGGACATACCGGAGCCGTGCTTATAATCCTGGATGTACACGCCCTCCCGGACTCCGGCGATCAGCTCCTCCACCGTCAGCTCTCCGCCGCCGATGCAGGTGGAGGTCATGCGGACAATGGGCTCGAACTCAAAGCTCATGGCGCGGGCGTTTCCGGTGACGTCCTCCTCCAGCGAGGCAGCGGTATAGGCGCTGTAGAGCCGGCCGGTGAGGATGCCGTTTTTGATGAGATAGGTCTTGGCGGCCTTGGTTCCCTCGTCATCGTAGGGGACGTAGCCGGAGCCGTCGGGGCAGCCGGTGTCGTAGATATTCAGCATTTCCGCGCCCACGCGGGTACCCAGCGCCCACTCCCGCTTCATGGTCTCGTCGCCGATCATAAAATCGCTCTCGGACTTGTGGCCGAAGCTCTCGTGGGCAAAGACGCCCGTCACCTCCGGGGCAAAAACGCAGGTGTAGATGCCGGGAACCACGGCCACGGCATTGTGGGCGTAATTCCAGTCCCGCTTCATGGCCGCCCGCAGCTGCTCGTGGCAGGTGCGCAGGTCGTCAAAGCGCTGGCGGTACTGCTGCTGGATGTTCCGGAAGGGCGTTCCGTCGCAGCCGAAGGCGTAGCTCAGGCGCAGGGCGCAGTGCTGATAGTCGAAGGTCACATCGCAGCCCAGGCTGGAAACAATATGCTTCTCGGTGTGGTTATCCAGATAAGAGATGGTATAGGTCTGAAGATCGTCCAGCTCAGAAAACAGCGGCAGATAGGACTCCACCAGCTGAACCTTCTCCCCGTTGGGGATGCGGGAGACGTCGCAGTTTGCAAAGCGCAGGCAGACATCCCGGTTGGCCTGCAGCTTCTTCACCACAGGGTTCTCGGCAATGCTCTCGCTGGGCACCGCCAGTGAAGCCAGCTGATCGATCTCCTGCTGCACACGGTCAAGCTCCGTGGTGGCGCTGTAGTACCAGCGGACACCATCGAAGTCACGGATAAAGACGCCCTGCTCCGTAGCGGTCTTATTCTGCTTCAGGGTGCCGTTTTCGTAGGTCAGCTCCGTGGTGAACACGGTCTCGTATCGGATATCGGTAAATAATCCGGATGGAAATTGCATGGGTTCATTCCTCCTTTGTGCTCCTATCATAGAGGACTGTCCGGAAGATGTCAATCCACCGTTG
>CAZFTO010000047.1:0-2455 GCA_964521735.1 uncultured Oscillospiraceae bacterium
TTACGCAAACTGGCTGTAATACAGCGCAGAGTATGCACCTTTCTTTTCAAGCAACTGCTTATGATTTCCTTGCTCGATGATATTACCGTTTTCCATGAATAGAATTATGTCTGCGTCACGGATTGTGGACAAACGGTGTGCAATAACAAAGCTTGTTCTTCCACTCATGAGCTTTTTCATTGCTTTACCGATCTCAACCTCGGTACGGGTATCAACGCTTGATGTTGCCTCGTCCAAGATGATAACGGGAGGATTGCAAAGGAATACACGGGCGATCGTAATAAGCTGTCGTTGTCCAACAGAAAGATTGCCTGCCTCATTATCAAGTATGGTTTCATAGCCTTGCGGCATTGTACGGATAAAGTAATCAACCTTTGCCGCTTTTGCCGCCGCTTTGATTTCTTCCATCGTGGCGTCGGGTTTACCGTAAGCAATATTTTCGGCAACCGTACCACCGAACAGCCATGTGTCCTGCAAAACCATACCGAAATTGTGGCGAAGGTCTTTTCTTGTCAAGTCGGTGGTAGGAACACCGTCTATGGTGATCTGACCGCCGTTGACCTCATAGAAGCGCATGAGCAAGTTAATTAGGGTAGTTTTACCCGCACCCGTTGAGCCGACAACAGCAATTTTTTGTCCGGGCTTGGCAGTAAAGTTGATGTTTTTCATCAAGATTTTATCGGGCGTGTAACCGAAGCTGATGTTATTGAAAGCAATCTCGCCTTTGGCGTTTTCAAGCTTCATGGGTGTGACTGTGTCTTTTACTTCTTCCTCTGCGTCAAGGAAATTGAAGGTACGCTCCGCAGAAGCAAGAGCCGCCTGCAAGGAGTTGATCATATAAGAGGTTTCGGTCAACGGTTCTGCCGCCATATTGATGTATTGGAAGAACGCCTGCACGATACCGATTGTCATTGTGCCTTCGAGCATCCACGAACAGGCAAGAAGCATAATTGCTGCCTGCGACAAACGAGAAAGGAAACGAATTAACGGATTGACGCAGTTTAACAGGAAGTCGGTTTTCTTGGTGGCAATACGAAGCTCGTCAACCGCTTCATTTACTGTTTCGATACTCTCTTTTTCATGGTTATACGCTCGTATTACATCACGACCCGTGTAATATTCCTCTGCGATACCCGTAAGATATGCGAGTCCTTCTTGGCGAGCCGCAGAACATTCAAGGTTTTTCTTTGAGATCAATTTTGTAACAAGAAGGCTGACAACAGTAAACGCAAGGAACATAAGTGTCAAAATCCAACTGTAATAGAACATAAACGCCAATGCGCCTATAAGCGTTCCTACCGAAGTTATGAGCTTCAACAGACCTGTTTGCAAGGTTTCAGATACTTTATCAAGGTCACTTGTTACACGGCTCAATATTTCGCCGGGTTTATTACCGTCAAAAAAGCGCAAGGGCAATTTGTTCAGTTTGTCACTGATCTGTTTTCTCAATGTAAGTATCAGATTTTCAGCCACATTCGCCATTAAATAACCCTGAAAGTGGTAAAATATGCCCGTCAGCGCATACATTACACAGATTGAAAGCATTTCAACGCCGAGTGTTTCCCACTCCATTGAAAATTTTGTTCCATTTTCTACACAATCACGAATGGTTGATAAAAGATGGTCAATAACACCCGCGCTATAATAGGGGGTATATATGTTGAGAACTACATAAAAAACAATACAGATACCAACAATGGTTAATCGTCCCCGCTGATTTTTCAACTGTCCGAACAAACGCTTGGCGGTTTTTCCTACGTTTTCAGGAACTTCTTTATCGAACTTTACGTTCTTTTTCTCACTCATTTTCGCCTGCCTCCTTGGTCTGCGACTCATAGATTTCTTTATATACAGCACAGTTTTCAAGCAGTTCCTCATGTTTACCCATGCCTACGGGTTCACCCTCATGAAGAACGATGATATTATCAGCGTGAAGAATGGTACTGATTCGTTGAGCGATAATGACCACCGCTGCATTCTTTGTTTCGGGTATCAATGCCTTACGGAGAGCCGCATCGGTCTTGAAGTCAAGTGCTGAAAAGCTGTCGTCGAATATATAAAGTTCGGGTTTCTTTACCAAAGCGCGTGCAATAGAAAGGCGTTGTTTCTGTCCACCCGAAAAGTTTGTGCCGCCCTGCGCCACAAAGGAATTTAATTTATCGGGAAGTGCTTCAACAAAAGTCTTTGCCTGCGCGATTTCCAAAGCGTGCCATAAATCTTCTTCGCTTGCTTCGGGATTACCATATCGCAGATTATCTGCAATCGTGCCCGAAAACAGCCATGCTCTTTGCTGAACAAAAGACAAATGCTTACGGAGTTGACTTTGTGGCATTTCACGAATATCGACACCGTTCAAAAGCACCTTGCCGTCCGTAACCTCGTTGAAACGCATCATAAGTGAAGCAACCGTGGATTTACCGCTACCCGTACCGCCGATAATGGCAGTTGTTTCACC
>CAZFTO010000048.1:0-2265 GCA_964521735.1 uncultured Oscillospiraceae bacterium
TCCTGTGGCATCCAAGCCCGCCGTATAGCCCGCATACAGACCGTGGAGCATTGTGCAACGGAACTTTGCTGCGTAGTCGGGTGTAAAGGCAACGTTGAAATGTCGGGCAATACAGCCCGCCTCAAATGCGGCATTGTAAGCCACAAGAACGCTGTCTTTGGCAAAGATCAGATCCTTAAAAGCGGTATTAAAATAATCTCTGTCTTGCGGAACGGTAAGGTCGAGAACACGAACCGGCGAACCATCTATGCTGTATGCGCACAGCAGAATTTCAAACGCAGGACTTTGGATATATCGAAACGCCCCGGCTCTTTTGATGTCAACATCAGAGAATGTTTCAAAATCAAGATGAATACGCATTGCTTGTCTCAACCTCCTTCTTAGGTAATATCGAGCTTCTTCGGTTTGCTGCCTGTTCTTTCATTGTCGCCCAGCGGCAATTATCGGGGGTATAATCCCCGTCATTATTGATGCGGTCAAGCGTAAGATCGTAGGAATATCCGTTTGCCAATGCCCAGCGGTAAAAGCTCATGAAGTCTGAAAGCCATTCAGTGCATATCCGAATACCCCGACCACCATAAGCAGGATAACAAGGAACATTCGGGTTGGAAGTTCGGCTTTTCATATCGCACCAAATTGAATACAGCCGTGTTTTTGACTTGCCGTGAGTTTGATTCAATGCTCCCGCCTGTTTGCGACGTTTACACCCGCAACTGACCGTTTTGCCGCCCGCAAGGTTGCTATACGTTTCAAGACAGTAATTGCCACAATCGCACCTGCAACGCCATTTCCCACGCGGGCGCTTTTCATGTCCCGGAACAAATGATTCTGCAACAAGCATTCCGAAGCGCTGACCTGTAACGTCGATGCGTTTGCTCACATCATTCGCCTCCTTTGCTTTCTATCGGGAGGACGGCCATTGTGTAGCCGCCCTCCCTCGCACCACTTGTCTTACATGGGCTGACCGGTCAACGGGTTGATTTGGGGCGCAGCCGTAGGCTGATTGCCAACACCGGCAAATTCGGAAGCGGTCACAACGGCACCGCTCAGAGGTTCGCCGTCACGGGTTTTCATGACACCGCGCAGACCGCAGCCAACGCCACGGCGACCAGCAGCAAAGTAGCCGTAGAAGTTGATGCTCACACGGGCATACATACCGCTGTAGATGTCAGTGGGTTCAAGCTCACACTGCGTATTGTCGATGCCGCAGACATAAGGCTTGTTCTTGCTGGATGCTGTAACAACCCAGCAACCCTTGCACTCAGGCCCGAAAGCCTCACCGGAAGGACGAACGCCGTCACCGTCATGCACGACGGATTCAAGGCGCTGAGGACGGATGCCGTTCCACTTCGCGTTGACGGCCTCCTGAGCAGCAGCTTCCATGGCTGCGTCCAGTTCAGCCTTGATGCCGGTAGACTTCGGGATCAGAAGGGTCACGCTGTACTTCGGCTCAGCGTTAGGGTTGTTGGCCGGTGCCTTCGGCGTAACAAGGTTCGCGTAGGACAGGCGGCATTCGGGGGTCAAAACTCTCTTTGCGTCATTCTGATACATGATTTAATTCCTCCATAAGTTCATAGATTTCATTAGTTATAGATTTTTCCAAATTGCTTCATAGGCGTTCCGTGTTGCCTTTTTCAGTGCTTCACGGTTCAGCCGTGGGGCCTCCAATAGCCCCATGATTTCAGTAAAGAAATCGCAAGCGTCATGGCAAAGCTGAAGATAGCCGTCTGCCACTTCTTCAAACTCCTTTACCTGTTCGCCGGTGTATTCATGTTCGTCATTCAGTTCCGCAAGATGTTCCCTGAAGCACCGTGCCGCATCGTCACCGAGCTTTTCACGGATCAGCTTTTCAAGAAAAATGTCTTTGGGTTCCAAAATGACTTCCATGCTACCGTCCAGCAGATAGACCGTCTCAGCCATTGCCGACACCTTCAAACTCTGCCGCGCCGGAATTGAAAGCGGCGCGTTTATCAGAAGCCGGTGCAAGTGTAGGTTTGCCCTGCGGCTTGACCACAAACGGAGCCAGCAGACTTGCAAAGTCTTTCTTACCGAGCATCTTTTCAAGCTCGGTCAGGGTCTTAGGCTTGCGGTCATAGATCAGTGCTTCATCATAGCCAGCCGCAATCAAAGCCTGAATTGCTTCATCCACGTTGGAGAAGGTACGGTTGCTGCGGCCCTCCACCAGCTTAAAGCCGGGAATTTCATCACCGGCAAGCAGTGCGCCGGTTGCGTATTCCTGAAGATCCTTGTACCATGCTGCCAGCC
>CAZFTO010000049.1:0-2074 GCA_964521735.1 uncultured Oscillospiraceae bacterium
GCAAGTCGGGCAAAATAACCCAAAAGAAAACGTGAATAAATTGTATTTTCTGCGCCCGTTGTGTTGCCAAATTGTCGAAATTGCAAAAAACAGAAAGCCAACTATTTTGAAATATTTGACACAAAAAAAATATTTGTGCTATGCTACAAACATCCCCAAAAAAACAAAGAGGCAAAAATAATGGATGCACCAAAGCACTGCGAAGAATCGCAGCAAAACAAGAAACAAAACAAGTTTGTTCAACGAGCAAAAGCATTGTGGAACTATTTCACCACGTACGAAAAAATTTGGTACGTTTCTATTTTGGTGTTGGCAATTGTTTTTGCATTTATTTTTCCGGAAGAAGATACCCCCACGCAAGCGTTGGAATTTAGCCAAAGTGCCTTTTGTCAAGTGGACGGCGAATTCGACGCTCTAAATTTTGAAGGCACGGTGGGCACTTTTGTTATAGACACCGTCTACGTAAGCAACGAAACGGACGAAAAAGGCGAACCCGTGTGGAAGGAATTTGCACTTATCGACTACACGGGTCATTTTAGTGAACACGCCTATTCCGAGCATACGGTGGATCCGTCCGAGGCATCCACGCTAACACTAAAATTGCCCGTTAGCGTTAACAAAAACAGCCGCATAAAGTTGGAATGTTATGCCGATAGTGGTGAAGAGGGGGACGAATTGCACGTTTCCATTGCCAGTGGCTCAGTTACGTTGCTTAGCCAAATTGTCAAGCTAGAGGCAGGCGAATACCAAGGCTACACAATCACCAACAACAGGTTTTTGGTTAGCGCTGCAATAATAACCTTTTTGTACCTTTTGGACGTCGTTCTCAACATAACGTGCGAATTGCTAATTTCCAAACAGAGCAAATGGAATTTTATTGTTTCGCTTGGGGTGGAAATTGTAGAAATTTTGGTGTGTGTTGTTTGCATGTACCGTTTTGCAACAATGGTTACGACGTTGTTGTTTTGGATTCCTTGCGATATTATCAGTTTCGTGCTGTGGCACCGCCACCCCGACAAGCAAAAGGAAGAACTTACCGTTGTTAAAAAACTTACTTGGTGGCAGGACGTTTTGATTGTTTTGGGCATTGCCGTTTGGACGGTTGGCGTTGGCTACTTGCTAACCCTCATCGAAGTGGAAGGCGGAATTTTTGGCAACAACGTGGCCTACAAAAACATAGCGTGCTACCTGGATGCGTGCGCATCGGCCGTGGGCATTGTTAATGGTTTGCTTATTTTGCTTAGGTACCGCGAACAATGGATTGCTTGGTATATTTGTGCAATTATCGAAACGGTGATAAACATCATGGCAGGACAATGGATTTTGCTGATTTTGAAGCTTGGCTATCTTACCAACACCACCTATGGCTACATTGCTTGGACGCGCTACATACGCAGCCACGCAAAAGAGCAACAAACGCACGTTGAACAAGCAACTGCGGCCTAACCCAAAAAAAATACTATAATTTGGGCTGTGTATCCCTGCGATGCACGGCCTTTTTTGTTGCAAAAAGGCCTTTTTAATAGAAAAACATTGTGAAAAAGTGTTTTTTTGGAGACAAAAAGAGATGGAAAAGAGTTGGATAAAAACAAACAGCGTATTTGCGCCCGAATGGAGCCAAAAAAACGCTTACAGCCTGTGCAACTGTTCAAAAAAATAATTAACTCAGCAAAACTCATGTATCACGGCGGATACACGACTTTTTGTTGAGACCAAAACACGAAAAAAATCACTTTTCAAGGTTAACAACAGCAGCACCGTAGGCATCAAATACTGCACCATCATTTCCGCAATGGATAACGGTTTGTTCCAAGGCTTGAACATCACCATCGACGGACAAAGCTATAAAGGTAGCACAAGTGTTTTCGACTGGACGGAATTGGAAGCAGGCGTTGCACTGGGCAACGGCGTAGGCGCAAAACGACAAATTTTGTTTTGCACACAATGCAAACGGCGGAGATTTCCAAAGGAAACTCCTCTTTTTTGTTTGGGAATTTTGGGCAAACACGTTGAAAAGACAGGCGCAGTCGCCGACCGTGGCGGAGGCAGAGGGATTCGTCTCGAAGCGCAAGCG
>CAZFTO010000050.1:0-2069 GCA_964521735.1 uncultured Oscillospiraceae bacterium
GTGGCCAAGTTTGGAACCTTCGTCGGCTATGGTGCTTGTTGCGGAGCAGCCTTCGCGGTCGCAAGTTGCAGTTTTTGTTCCGTCGGCCGTGCAAGTTGCATCGTTGTTGGAAGCGTAGCTTGTGAAGGAGTGATTCAAAGGTTCACCACTTTCGAAAGTATCGGTGCCCTTTAAGCCACAAGTACAAGATTTGTAGTAGGTTGCTTTTGCCGTGCAGGTTGCTGCGGAAGCAAGATACGTTGCAGTTGCTACTTCTTTGTTATAGGTGTGAGGAAGTTTAGCAATTACGGTATCTTCCAAAAGTATTTCTTCTGTGCAAGCTTCATCACTGAAGTATGTGTCGCAATCGGCGCAGTGCCAATAAGCAACGTTGCCTGCTTTTTCGCAATCGGCTTCAGCTGCTTCCGTTTTTGTTGCGTTTGCGTGTTCGCAAGTGGCAGCGAGAACGTAGGAAATTGTGATACTTTCAATACGATATTGTTTGTTGTTGCCGTTTGTGAGTTTGACAGAATTTGCATTGATGGTATAAACACCATTAGACGTTGCAGTCAATTGTGTTTCGCCAGCAGTAACTGTGATTTTATCAATCGCAACTTCTGTGTTAGACTTCATTACGATGGCAATACTAGTGATACGATAATCATCGGAAATTTTGATGGTCAGTTCACTGTTAGCGTACAAGCGTATGCCACCATCTTGGTTAAGACCAATATAAAGGTTTTTCTGCGTACCAGTAGCATTAGAAGTTACGGTGAACAACTCTTCATCCAAATTGACTAAAGCGGCATTGTTGGTGTCCTTCTTCATATTTGTGCTAGTGCCGGTGTACTTCAAAATAGCGTTTTCGGCAGTTTGCTTATTTTCGTCGACAACACTAACTTCAATTTCCGTATTGGAAGCGATTGTGAATGAGTAGTTGCCTTCGTCGTCTGCAAGAACAATGCTGCCGTTAATTTTAACAAATTCTACTTTGTAGCCCTCATCTGCCGTTACTGTGAAGGAAACGGTTGAACCGCCTTGGTAGCTTGTATTCAAATTGGATATTGTTGCGTGTTCTACAGCAGGAACAGTAAGTGTGTAGGTGAGAATAGCAACGTTTTTGAGCACGCAACCAGAATTAAACTCTCTGTTGCCGTAGGTGTATATGAGCTCGCCGGTTACGGTGATTTCATGGCCAACTGCCAACGTGCTAGCATCTTGTCCTTCACCACTCTTCATGCGGTAGCAAACAACGTCTTTGCCACATACGGAAATGGTGACTGAAATGTTCTTATAGGATTCATCCCACGCTGTGTTTATTTTTTTGATAACACCGGTTAGTTTGTAAGTTCCGGACAAAGATTCGTCTGCTGCAAGTGCATAGAGAGCATCGACAATTTCTTGTGCCGTCAACGTTTTTCCGCAGCCTTCGCGTTGGCAAACGTTTTCAAGGCAGTCGTGTCCAAGTGCTTCAATTTGAAGATCTTCAATTTCGTTGCCGTCGGTATCGAAGTGCTTTTGGCAAACGGAGCAATCTTTGTGGCCTTTTGTGCCGCCAGTTGTGCATGTTGCAGGAACTTCGTCAACCCATGTACCAAAGGTGTGGGTGGTTGTTACTGCAATTGTGAGGTCGACAATTTCGTTGCCGTCGGCATCGAAGTGCTTTTGGCAAACGGTACAATCTTTGTGGCCCTTTGTGCCTGTTTCTTTGCAGGTTGCAGGAACTTCGTCAATCCATGTGCCAAAGGTGTGGGTGGTTGTTACTGCAATTGTGAGGTCGGTAATTTCGTTGCCATCGACATCGAAGTGCTTTTGGCAAACAGTACAATCTTTGTGGCCCTTTGTGCCTGCTTCTTTGCAGGTTGCAGGAACTTCGTCAATCCATGTACCAAAGGTGTGGGTGGTTGTTACTGCAATTGTGAGGTCGGTAATTTCGTTGCCATCGACATCGAAGTGCTTTTGGCAAACAGTACAATCTTTGTGGCCCTTTGTGCCTGCTTCTTTGCAGGTTGCAGGAACTTCGTCAATCCATGTACCAAAGGTGTGGGTGCCGCCTGTGATAGCAAGATTTGTCAATTCCGTCGTGCCGT
>CAZFTO010000051.1:0-1969 GCA_964521735.1 uncultured Oscillospiraceae bacterium
CCAATAAAAACGACTTGAACAAGGCGAATCAGCCCTTTGACATCATTGGTCGTTTAGATATTCGGTTTGAGAACGGAAAGTGGGAATACAGCGAGGTTCTGTCCGATACCGTATCCCGCAAGCAATACCCAAACTATGACGGTGCAGAGGCAGAGGACTATATCTCTTCAACGGACAGAGTCGCATATTTTGCCTATGACGGAGAGAACTGCGTTGGGCAGATATTGATTGCAAAGACCTGGAACAATTATGCTCACATCGAGGATATCAGCATAGCCGAGGCTTACAGAGGTCAAGGGATCGGCTCAAAACTTATAGGCAAAGCCGAAACCTGGGCAAAAGCCAATAACCTAAAGGCTCTCTCTCTTGAATGCCAGGATAATAATGTTTTGGCATCGAGGTTTTATAAGAAAAATGGTTTTACAGTCGGCGGTGTGAATACGGAATTGTATGCTATGCTCGGAGAGCCGTATGTGAGTGAGACGGCAGTATTTTGCTATAAGAAGTTAAGCTGAAAATAATAAATCGGTGGCAAGGATGATGAGTCCCTGCCACCTTTGCTTTTGATGCGTATTATTTTTTGGGGGCATAAGTACGAGAGCTTTTTTCAATAGCCTCTGCCATCACTTTTGATTTCAGTTCGGCTTCGGCTTTCTGAATGATATCGTCATAAACGAGTATCTCGTCAAGTGTGACAGGCTCGTAGTTCCAATGCATACAGCCAACGTTGTAGGCACGGGTAACAAAGCCGTTTGCAGCGAGAGAACGCTTTATAATCTCCTCTTGCATACACTCCTCGGTGTTGTGGGAGTGACCGTGTAAATGCACCGCCTGATAACGATGCCCATTGTAGAACGGAATATAGTAGTGAGAAAGAATAACCCTTCGCTCCGAACCGTCCTCAAGTTTTACGCAAATATCGTCGTAGTCCTTAACCCCAGCGAGGGCATTCTTTGCCTTTGCGTTATGAAGAAAACGGTCGTGGTTGCCCTTGATAAGGATAATCTGCCCGTTCAGACTTCGGATGAGAGCTTCAGCGGTATCGTTGCGAGTTTTCCAAATCATATCTCCAAGGACATAGACAAGGTCACCTTTGCCTACTTTGGCATTCCATCGGCGGATCAGTTCGGCATCCATCTCATCTACGGTTTTAAAGGGGCGGGTGTCAAAGCCGATTACGTTTTCGTGTCCCCAATGCGTATCCGCTGTAAAAAATATCTTACCCATCGTTTTCCTCCTTATCGATTATTTTAACTTCTCTTATATCTTGCCACACACATCTTGCAGCAACGGCTTCGGTGTCTTCAAAGGGCAGATTCATAAAGACGATAATGTCCTCACCGGGGAAATCGCTGTGCCTGTATTTCGGTATCACACCTTGAGGTACAACACCGACCTTTTCTTTGCCTTGTACTCGGTCAGCCAGGTGGTCGCCATCGTGGAGTTGTACCGGGATGCCGTTTCGGCGGAGAGCAAGATAAAACTTTATGGTTTCCGCACTTCTGCCGTAAGCAGAGCCGGAAAGTGATGTATAATAACCACTCTCGTCCTTGCCAACGTGCAGAGAAATATGCGCGGAATTGCCACCACGGCAAACTTCCCATGGATGACCACCGCCTCTTGGGGTATCAACGAGCCATTTTCGGAAAGCTTCGGGTAAATCGGGATCAATCTCTTCAAGCCCCTCATCACGACCGTCAGCGTGCTTGTCATATTGCTTGCGGAGAGGTAGGTCGCAGCCGTCATAGCCCATAGCTTTGTAACCAAGAGCGCAGAAACGGTAAAAGTCGTTAGCGGTCATTTCGGAGAGCCGTTCTACCGGGCGGTAGGCTTTATGGTTTTGCTTTGACATATAGTCAAGGAACTCTGCAACGTCAGCTTCGGTGATGCCATCAAAATACGCCTCTTTGTCTTCGGGGTAAAGCTCCCATAGATCGCTTTGCAGGATAGTCCCGGTTTTGTAGGTGTC
>CAZFTO010000052.1:0-1967 GCA_964521735.1 uncultured Oscillospiraceae bacterium
CAGCTCCCCTTGACCTTCCAGCACTGGGCAGGCGTCAGCCCCTATACTTCATCTTACGATTTAGCAGAGACCTGTGTTTTTGGTAAACAGTTGCTTGGGACTTTTCACTGCGGCCACTTACGTGGCACCCCTTCTCCCGAAGTTACGGGGTCATTTTGCCGAGTTCCTTAACAAGAGTTATCCCGATCATCTTATGATTCTCTCATCGTCTACCTGTGTCGGTTTGCGGTACGGGCACCACATTTCTCCTTAGCAACTTTTCTCGCCAGTGTGAATTCATCAACTTCCACTACTTTAATTCGTTCCCCGCAACGCCCAGCCTTCACGATGCGCGTACTTCACTACGCATCAGCCTCGCGTTACAGCCCCCCTTTACCATCCGGGTGGGTTTGACTATCCTTCTGTGTCATTGCATCAGTAATAACGTCCTGTGGTGGTGCAGGAATATCTGCCTGCTGTCCATCATCTACGGCTTTCGCCCTCAACTTAGGCCCCGACTAACCCTGGGGGGACGAACCTTCCCCAGGAAACCTGAGACTTTCGATGGCGGAGATTCTCACTCCGCTTTCGCTACTTATACCGGCATTCTCTCTTGTATGCTCTCCACCACCCCTTTCGATATGGCTTCAGCGTGCATACATTGCTCCTCTACCAATTGATTTACACCAATTCCTAAGCTTCGGTGTCAGGTTTAGCCCCGATAATCTTCGGCGCGTTGTCACTCGACCAGTGAGCTATTACGCACTCTTTGAATGAGTGGCTGCTTCTAAGCCAACATCCTGGTTGTCTAAGCAACAATACATCCTTTTCCACTTAACCTGAACTTAGGGACCTTAGCTGTAGGTCTGGGCTGTTTCCCTTTTGACAATGAAACTTAGCTCCCACTGTCTGACTGCCTAAAAACAAGTAATTGCCATTCGAAGTTTGATAAGGTTCAGTAAACCGCGAAGTCCCCTAGCCCATTCAGTGCTCTACCTGCAATACTCTATTTAGACGCTAGCCCTAAAGCTATTTCGAGGAGAACCAGCTATATCCGAGTTCGATTAGAATTTCTCCGCTAACCACAGGTCATCACCGACTATTTCAACAGGCGTGTGTTCGGGCCTCCACAGCGTTTTACCGCGGCTTCACCCTGCCCATGGTTAGGTCACTCGGTTTCGGGTCTACGACATGCTACTAAATCGCCCTTTTCAGACTCGCTTTCGCTTCGGCTTCGACACTTAATGTCTTTACCTCGCAACACATCGTAACTCGCCGGTCCGTTCTACAAAAAGTACGAGATCACACGTTAAGTCGTGCTCTCTCTGCTTGTAAGCATATGGTTTCAGGTTCTCTTTCACTCCCCTCCCGGGGTTCTTTTCACCTTTCCCTCACGGTACTATACTCTATCGGTCACTAAGTCGTATTTAGCCTTACGAGATGGTCCTCGCATATTCCCACCGGATTCCTCGTGTCCTGTGGTACTCTGGATACCCACCACTTGATGTCGATGCCGCCTACAAGGCTTTCACTTTCTTTGGCGCGGCTTTCCAACCGCTTCGACTACCAACATTCAATGATTACGTGGGTCCGTCACCCTTTTGATATCACTACCAAAAGTTTGGGCTCTTCCAATTTCGCTCGCCACTACTTTCGGAATCGTTAATTTACTTTCTTTTCCTCCGGTTAATGAGATGTTTCAGTTCACCGGGTTCCCCTCAACACACTATGTATTTGTGTGAAGATACTGCATCTTCTATGCAGTGAGTTTCCTCATTCGGAAATCTGCGGATCAACACTTATTTGCAGTTCCCCGCAGCTTATCGCAGCTTGTCACGTCCTTCTTCGGCGCTTAGTGCCAAGGCATCCTCCATACGCTCTTCGTAGCTTGATCGTATAATTACGATACGCTTGCTTTCGCAAGCAATTTTAGATCCTTGAATAAATTTACTCTTATTAACTCTGCGTCATTGCAGCAAAAATCGTTT
>CAZFTO010000053.1:0-1870 GCA_964521735.1 uncultured Oscillospiraceae bacterium
ACGAGAATTGGTTCTTTTTTTATGCCCATTTTAGAACCCTTAACGGGTTCTTTTTTGTTGCTTAATATATATTTTGGTGCAAAACGTTCATTCGCAAAGTGGGACTTTTTTGAGTTTTGAATGAATTATATAAAGGATGCGGTGAAAGATAGGAAGGTTATTTTGGCGGTATTATAGTTTTTCTCTGGTGGTGAACCATTTTAATTGTTAAAATCATGTTAGTTGCTGTAGTTAAGTTTTTTATGGTGCAGTCGCTGTGAAATGTCTATGGGGAGCGGACCACATCACTGCGTGGCATCTTGGCTGTAAAGATAAGGCGGACAATTGTTAAATGCCGTGCAGATAATATAACCGTGGCAAATAAGTTTGTGTTTTGGGTTAGAGGTACATTTGTGTTGCGAGCGTCTGATTGGATTGAGTGTGCGAAGTCTAGTCAAAAAATAAATTTCTATGTTCGGTGCTGGTTGTCCTCAAACTTTTTCGTTAAGGCGTGTATGTGCTAAAAAACAGTGTTTTCACGTTTTCAATCTTTCAAAAACCTGCTTTACACCCTCGTCTTTGTGTGGTAAAATAACAATATAATAAAAGTGCGAGAGTGCAAGTATGTCTAAAAAAAGAAATGGTTACGCAAAATATATTGTCTTGGCCGTGTTGCTGTTTGTTGTTGGCCTAGCGGCAATTGTTTTGCCAAGGGTATTTTCAAACGTTTTCACCGAACCGCTTTTCGTAACAATCTTGTTGGTTGTTGGCTTGGTGCTTATTTTCGTTGGGCTTTTGTGTTTGGTGGTTGGCCTGGTTGAAAAATCCAAAAACAAAAAGGGCGTTGTTGCGCACGATTCGGCCGATGGCGCTGTAGCTCCCGACCAAGCCGCCTATGAAGTTTCGGAGGAAAAAGTCCGCTACGTCCCAAGCGAAAACGTATACAATTTCATTCATATGGGCGACAGACAGTCCGTTGAAGAAAAGTTTGCGGAAATTTCCAAGATGGACAAGACGCAATTTGTAATTTACGTGGCACGCTTGTTCAGCCGCAAGGGCTATCAGGTCAAGTTCACTCCGGTAATTGATAACTACAATGTTGATTTGCTGGTGGAAAAAATGGGTGTTACCATTGCTGTCGGCTGCGTGCTTACTACCAAAGTTTTGGGTGAAGGGGATATTCGTTGCATATTGCAAGGCAGTGCGCACTATCCTGCAAGCAATGTGATGGCGCTAACAAACACCTATTTTGACAAAACCGCTGTGGATTTTGCCAAGCATGAAAGAATGTCGCTGGTGGATCGCAACATTTTGGCAGAAGATTTTATGCGCTAGCATTCGTCGCGTCGTTGTGTTTTTAGCATCGACGGATAAATCAAACATTAATTATAACCGAGTTTGCAATTTTGCTAAACTCGGTTTTTTTGTTTACGTATATCTCTTGTCGGCAATGCTTCCAATAATTGCCGTTTTGCTTGGTGATTTTTGTCTGGCCGTTTTGACATCCTTGCTTCATTTTGAGAGGGGTGCCTATTTTTTACATTGCAAGGAGAGGTTCGTGCTAAGTGAAAAACTGCCGTACTTGCAAAACACTACCCCGGTAGCAAATTGTGGCGCAACGAACACCGTCCGCTCAAAAGCATATTCCGTTAGGTTTTCGCAGATTTACAAGCGAAAAGAAAAGGTTGATTGCCGACATGGTTGTATCTTTAGCGAATGGCCGGGGCCGGAATGGATGTCTGTAATTTCCCGACAAAGCATGCTGCCTTTGCGCTGAATGGTGCCGTAGGCGCATCTCACTGCGGTGTGGGGCACGGCTGTGACCTGTTGAGCTTGTGCCTTTTGCCGTAGTGCGTTGTTTCTATTTGTCGGACTGTATATTATATATAAT
>CAZFTO010000054.1:0-1854 GCA_964521735.1 uncultured Oscillospiraceae bacterium
CATTGTCAAAATGCTTGTGGCAATACTCACAATCCTTGTGTGCCTTTGTGCCTTCTTCTGCACAATTAGCAGGAACTTCTGCTTGTAAAGTGCCAAACTTGTGAGCAGTTGGATCTATTGCAATTTTAAGGTCTTCTTCATTCTTTTCAACTTTGCTTGAATTAAATAATTTATGACACTCTGAACATTCATAATGTTCTTGCATACCTGTGCTTGTGCAAGTTGCAGGAACTTCGGCTATTATTGTGCCATACTTATGTGCTGTTTCATCTTTTACAATTACAAGGTCGGCTTCAGTTGTTTCAACCATTTCAGAAGTGAATATTTTTTCACATACTGAACATTGATAGTGTGCTTCTTTACCAGTAGATGAACAAGTTGCATCTTGCTTTGGAATAATGTCGCCACATTCGTGTCCTGCTGAAAGTTTTACAGCATCTGCCGTTAAAGACTTTGTTGCAAGCACATCTTCAAATACAGCATTACAAATTGTGCATTTATAGTGTTTGATATTTCCGTCTTCTGTGCAAGTTTTTGCCTTTTCTTCCACAAGGGTTGTTGTGTGAGTGTGGTCAACAACTGTAAAAGTAGCAGTTTTTGTTTTTCCTGACGGATTATGCTTTACTTCTACCCAAATAGTTCCTGCATATGTTTCATCAATACCTACTGTAAGTAATCCTGTATTAGAAATTGTGGTTGATGAACTCTTTGGCAAAGAACCACTATAGAACGACCAAGTAACATCATCTTTATCAATATCTCCATATCCAGTCCAAACGATGTTAAACTGTCTTGTTCCACCTTTTGTTACTGTTGTGTCATTTGGATTAATGCTTATTTTATCAACATAACCGTCATCATGCACTACTATGATGATGTTAATTGAGGAAGATTGTGGTTCGCCACTAACAGTTTTATTTCCTGTTTTTACTTGTGTTAGGATGTACTTTTGACCACCCGAAGTTTCTATATCGTTTGAAACAGTTCCTGTAATCAAACCGCTTTCTGACATCGTTAAGCTTTCCGGTAAAACGCTTCCTGTTCCGTACAATTCATATTTTATAGGATTATCCGTAGTGTTCGTTCCGCTCGCAACAAGCTGAATATTTACTTCCTTGCCTTTAACCACATGGATATATCCATTCGAGTCAACGGTCGAATATTTGTCGCTTGCATTTACAATGGTTGCCGTCATTAAAAGCTGGGGTCTTACAGTTTCTTCTTTAATTTCAATTGTAAACTCTTTGGTTGCAATTCCAGCACCGTTATTCATATTTACCGTAAAAGTGAAAGTTCCTGTTTCGGTAGGTGTGCCACAAATCCACGCATCAAAACCACTCTTTCCAAGTGAAAGTCCTGTAGGCAAATTTCCACTTTTTATAGATATGTCCAAAGCCGACTTTAATCCGTCATAACTAATATATTGAGAATAATACGAACCAACAGCACCGTTTGGCAAACTATCGGTTGTAATAACAGGCTTGTCGCTTTCGGTGTAAACCGAGATATAGCACATAACGTTGGTTCCGCCATATTCGTTGCTGACTGTGATGCTGACACCAAAAGTGCCTGCCGTTGTAATTGTTCCGTAGAACTCACCTGTTTCGGAATTCAGGTGCAAACCTTGTGGCATACGTCCATATCCTTCGGTTTCGTATTCTCTTGCAGAATAGGTGAGCTTTCCCGAACCTGTTGCAATAATTTTATAGTTATTACCATCTGTGTCTTTATATTCTTCATTTACGATTGCCGAAGGTAAATTGCCTATACCACTGCTGCCGATTGCAATACCGCCAACGGAAACAATGGCTGGGGCTAATTTGTCTTCAGATGCAAGGGCTACAGTACCCCCCC
>CAZFTO010000055.1:0-1731 GCA_964521735.1 uncultured Oscillospiraceae bacterium
GATTCATAGTCATACCTCTATAATCTGTCACAAATTATACCACCGCAAAATGGAACATGCAACAGGTTTGAGAAAAATTTTAGAAAAAGTATTGCAATTTTAATAAAGTTGGTATATACTAATAGTGCTTTAGAAAGGGACCGAACCGAAAGGTTGCTGGTAAGAAAGAAAAAAAACCAACATCAGTGATGTTGGCTTTTTTATTATTTGAAAAACTTTGTGTAGTTTTTCTTGTGATTGTTATCAATCCTTACGCAATCAAAATCGTACATTTTTCCTTTATCTACTTTATGTACCTTCTTCTTAATACCTGTCCACTCGGGAAAATTAGCCTTATTATAAGGCACCGGGTAAACATTTCCCTTCTTAATTTGTTTAATTTGAGGCATATTATAGTCTGTTGTTTTTGTAGTTCTATTAAATTTTGTTAAATGGGTACATATATTCACACTATACTTTTTAGTCTCAATGTTGTAGTCACGAACAAACACATAATGCATTTGAGGTTGTCCTGTTCTCTGAGAAATAGGCAAGTCGCTTGTTTTTATCTTTGCGACTTTGTTTATTTTAATTATATTTTTGTTTTTCATTTTACCTCCTTCGTGTCCTCGTCGGAACACATTTTTGTAATCATATCGTTAATGAAATAACTGTTCATTGACCGCAGTTCGTCGGCAGTTGCCGTCACGCCACCAAACGTTGGATAGTCGACAATGCCCGACGCAAATAAAAAAGCCGAAGCTTTCGCAACGGCAATAAAGTCTGCAAGAAACAATCGAGCGCACGACAGAACGAAAAAAGGGGGAGTGCGCACGCTACCCCGCTTACTGCGCACTTCCCCCTTTAACTTTTTTCGTCTTACAGTCGTTCGCCGTCGGGCATAACGATTGTTACTTCTAACTTGCAGCCAAGAGCTGCAACTAGTTGTTCAAATTCGGAAATTCTGAAATTGTTCCGAACAAACTTATTAGAAAGGTTTCTTTGCGCCTGATTGGTTCTTTCAGCCAGTACCGTTTGCGTTATTTTTTGTTTTTTCATTGCTTTTTTGAGCATTTCAACTTGATTCATAGTCATACCTCTATAATCTGTCACAAATTATACCACCGCAAAATGGAATATGCAACAGTTTTGAGAAAATTTTCGGAAAAAGTATTGCAATTTAGTTAAAAATTGAATATAATATTACTGTCAATTGACAACAGTGGGTAAAAAGCACGGGTTTTTTCCACGAATGTATTAATATACATTATGGCGTTAGCAAAAGGGACTTTTCAGTCCCTTTTCCCTTTGTTTCTAAAAGTTTTAATTCTATCTTCATTCAAAAAATCACGAATACGTTTTTCTTGATATTTTGACACAAAACCAACAACTTGCATATCCTTGTATTTTTCGGAAAACTGACGACCATGTGTGTCTTTCGCATATCTAACATTTGTAACCGTTGTTGGCTCTTTCAAATCGTTAAAACGCATTAAAATAGCATTTTTCTTCCTGATTCTTGTAACCTTGTCCGGATCATAATAATGCGATGTGGCAAGTAATTTGTATTGGGTTTTTCCATTTTTAGACTTGTCGTCATACAGTACGTAAGTATGACAACCGTTGCCGTCATACAGTTTTTGCTGCCAAGTTGGCAGATTCTTTTTATTGATTATATGTTTGTCTTGAATTTTTACTAATTTCATTTTACCTCCTTCGTGTCCTCGTCGGAACACATTTTTGTAATCATAT
>CAZFTO010000056.1:0-1500 GCA_964521735.1 uncultured Oscillospiraceae bacterium
GCGTATCAAAACACAGCAAACAAAGAAATTGTTCATTGAAAACCGAATAAAGAATATAGAGTAAAAACGAACAGATAGAAGAGGACAAATTAATTTTTACGAGATTAGCTAAAGGGAAGTCAAAAGACTGACTAAAGCCAAGTCAAAAAATGATTGGTCTTTCCTATTAGGGTAATTACTACAATTTCACCGCAAGGTGAAATGGTTCACCGCAAGGTGAAATTAAAGATATAGCATAAAGAAGGAACACCTTTTTAATGCGATATGCAAACAAACAAAACCCAAATGTTTAGAAGAAACTCAAGCAATTCAAAGAGAACCGAAATCTCGAAAGAGAAAAGGAAGTTCAAGCGAATAAGAGCGTAAGGTGAATGCCTTGGCATCAGGAGCCGAAGAAGGACGTGACAAGCTGCGATAAGCTGCGGGGAGCTGCAAATAAGCTTCGATCCGCAGATTTCCGAATGTGGGAACACACACGGCGAAGAGCCGTGTATCATACACTGAATACATAGGTGTATGAGGGGAACCCCGGGAACTGAAACATCTAAGTACCGGGAGGAAGAGAAATCAACCGAGATTCCGCGAGTAGTGGCGAGCGAAAGCGGAAGAGGCCAAACCAAGGGTAGCAATACCGTTGGGGTTAGGACCGTCATCAGCTCATCAAGTTAAGTCGAGAGGTGTGGGAAAGCCTGCCAAAGAGGGTGATAGCCCCGTAGACGTAAAGCGCGATGAGTGGACGGTATCCAGAGTATCAGCGGGCACGTGGAACCCGGTGAGAATATGGGGGGACCATCCTCCAAGCCTAAATACTACCTGATGACCGATAGTGGAGAAGTACTGTGAAGGAAAGGTGAAAAGAACCCCGGGAGGGGAGTGAAATAGAACCTGAAACCTTATGTTTACAAGCACACAAAGCACGTTAAGGTGCGATGTGGTACTTTTTGTAGAACGGTCCGGCGAGTTATTGTATGCAGCGAGGTTAAGCTATTAAGTAGCGGAGCCGCAGGGAAACCGAGTGTGAACAGCACGTATAGTTGCATGTAATAGACCCGAAACCGGGTGACCTATCCATGAGCAGGTTGAAGTTGAGGTAAAACTCAATGGAGGACCGAACCGACCCCCGTTGAAAAGTTGGCGGATGACTTGTGGATAGCGGAGAAATTCCAATCGAACTCGGATATAGCTGGTTCTCCCCGAAATAGCTTTAGGGCTAGCCTTGAATATATTTGCCGGAGGTAAAGCACTGAATAGACGAGGGGTCGAGAGACTACCAACTCTTATCAAACTAAGAATGCCGGACAAATGAGTTCAGGAGTCAGACTGTGTGAGATAAGTCTCACGGTCGAAAGGGAAAAAGCCCAGACCCACAGCTAAGGTCCCAAATGAACGCTAAGTGGAGAAGGATGTGACAATGCTAAGACAACCAGGACGTTGGCTTAGAAGCAGCCACTCATTCAAAGAGTGCGTAATAGCTCACTGGTCGAGTGATGTTGCGCCGAA
>CAZFTO010000057.1:0-1354 GCA_964521735.1 uncultured Oscillospiraceae bacterium
GAGTGGTAACTTCACTGGTGCTGGTGCCAATATCGTTGATGACGGTGATGCCGTTAACGGTCATTGTCTTTTGGATGCCGCCGGTTATGTCGTTGCCTTCATAATCCTTGTAGGTGCCTTCTTTGGTTACGGAAATGGAAGGGCCACTTGTGCAATCGATGGATGCAGCAGGAGATCCTGCGGGATCAGGTTCTTCTGTTGCGTTGATAACTGCGCCGTCAACAAGACGAGCGGGGAATTGAGTGTTGTCAATCGTGGTTGTATCCTTGATGTAGGACGTTGCACTTGCACTGATTGTGTTGTAGGTGCCATATGTTCCAAGATAGAACGTGTCGGTTTGATCTGCGCCGTTATCGTCCTTTGCGGATACGGATGCGATAAGTTCGTTGTTAGCGCCAATGGTGAACACGGTGCTAGCGGTGTCTGTCAAAGAAACAGCAGCCTTAACGTATCTGCCGCCCCAAGATCCTGTAAGGGTGATGTACTTGCCGCCAAGGTTCAGGAAGTAGCCGTTCGTGGTAGCTTCAAGTTCGAAGTCTGCTGCTTCTGCAAAGTTTTCCGTCAACTTGATGTCGTTGCCGCTCATTTGTGCAGTTGCATAAAGAACTTTCTGCTTATATGCTTGCCACAAAGCGAGTTTATAAGTTGTGTCAGCCACAGGTTCGGTAACTACAAATGCCAGATAAACTGACTTGTCCGTTATTGGTGTTACAGTTTTATACCAGTAGTAGTAGTCGTATGTATCCGTCAAATAGGTTGCATTTTGTGCGGCATTAGTCAAAGTTAGCGTCGTTCCACTTGTTGCGTTTGCCGTTGAAGTGCAGTGCCAACCGTTGGGATCTTCAAAAGTTACGCTTGAAATTTTTGAGCAGTTCTGGAACGCACTTTTGCCGATGCTAGCCACGTTCTCGGGAATGGTTATTTGTGTAAGCGCTGTGCAGCCGTTAAATGCATAGTTGCCGATGGTTTGCAACTTGCTGTTTTCTTCAAACGTTACGCTGGAAAGATTTGTGCAACCATAAAATGCCTCGTCGCCGATGCTGGTCACGTTTTTAGGAATGGTTATTTGTGTAAGCGCTGTGCAGCCATAAAATGCATGGTCGCCAATGGCTCGCAACTTGCTGTTTTCTTCAAAATTTATGCTCGAAAGTTTTGTGCAGTTACGAAATGCCCTGTAGCCAATATGGACAACGCTGTTTGGAATGGTTATTTGTGTGAGCGCTGTGCAACCATCAAATGCGTAATCAGCAATAACAGTTGTGTCTTCTTTTATCGTGCAGGTTTCAATTGTTGTTTTTGCTTCTATCAGGCAATTGCCAATATAAAGCACGTTGTTCTGCCAATTGTTTGCATT
>CAZFTO010000058.1:0-1350 GCA_964521735.1 uncultured Oscillospiraceae bacterium
CTGCAAAAACAACTCCCATTATTTTCAGTAGGTTTATCCAAATTTTTCGTTTCATGTTTCTTTCTTTTTTTGAAAAAGTACTTGTATTTTTCTGCGGAATGGACTATACTTAAACAAAGAAGTGAGTTCTGGAGGCGCATAGCGTCTCCTCAGAGTGCTTAGTGAGCACACGAGCTCACTTCTTTTTTCTCTTTATATACTCAATCACAGCTTTATCTTGTTTATCTGTTACTTTATATCCGACCAATTCGCTTCCGAAATCTTTTCTTTTCGCAATTCGTGGCGTTCGCAAAACATAACAGTCTTTTGTGGATTTTGGATTGATATTTTTGTTTAGTTTGATTCTATTTCTTCCCTTTGATGACGTGAAGCAAATGATGTTATATTGATTTTTCTTGTCGTTCTTTTTGTATACTTGTGCTGGATGCTTGTGTTTTGGCGAAGCGTCTCTGTGCCAATAATATTTTCCCCGAAGTAATTCTTTCATGTTTTTTCTTGCATCATTTTAGCTTCCACACTTCACCGTGCAGGTTGCTTTAACCGTGGGATCTGCCGTTGCGTAACATGTCAAAACCATCTCGCCGGCGCTGAAGTCTTTTACAAACGTCAACGTCACGCTTTTGCCGTCGCTTGCTACCGTCATTGTCACGTAGTCCGAAACGGATCCTGACAAGGATTTTCCGCTTACCCATGCTAACGTCCATCCTAACGTACAAGAGGCATCCGATGGTGTTACCGTCGCCGTCACCGTGAAACTTTCAACCGTTGCAGTGGCAGAAATAGTAGTCTCCTGCGTCAAAACAAAACCGCCGCCAGAAGACGTTTTATACCCGGACGCTGCTGTTGCGCTCCAGCTTATTGAAGAATTTGCATCAACAGTCATGTAACTACTAGACGAAAAATTGTATGTTGTTGAATTAACAATAACTTTAACACTTTTTACGCCAGTACCCAAATTTACATACAATTTATATTTAGTTACAACAATTTCAGATGCCGTCGGCGACAATGTGTTCAAGTCGTCGGAAACAAGAGTTAGTGTACCGCTTGATTCATCCATGGTATAACCATCTTTTGCTGTTGCTGACCAGGTTACAGATGACCTTAACACAGTAATGCTTGTACTAGTTGTATACGTAACGTCCTCAATTCCGTTGTTTACAGTAACACTAGATACACCGGTATTTACATAAATGTATAACGTATAAGTGTCCAATTTCGCTGCGGCCAACGCCGCTCCGCCATGCAAAACAACTGAACAAAGCAGAACTGCAAGCAAACAAACAATTAAAATCTTTTTCATGTCATGTACCTCATAGTAATCGTTTCACACTGCGGATAATAAACAAC
>CAZFTO010000059.1:0-1297 GCA_964521735.1 uncultured Oscillospiraceae bacterium
TTAAGTATCTCCGCCGTCGTTTTGGTGAAGTCGGTCTCGGCGACCAGGAAATATCCGCACAGCGACAGGGCTTCGTCAATGGCGGCGTGGTTGCGGCGGTAGCCGAGGCTGCCGTCCTTAGCGCGGTTGATGAAAAAGTACTTGTCATAGTGCAGTTTTCTGTCCGGCGGCTCGGTCATGTCCCGCAGGTCATTCTCCTGCGCCTCGATGAACTGCCACAGCGCATCCGCCTCTTTCAGAGCCTTTTCGGCGTCGTAGAATAGGTGGATGTTCATGCGAAAGCCGAGCTCGGCTGTTTCAAATTTCTTTCCGTACGGCAAATTTTGACCAAGTCGGCATTCCGAGCGATCCTTGACCTCATTTCCGTGCGTTTGGATCAGCTCACGGCAGTATTTCAGACTGTTCGGAAGAGCTATGACGAATCTGTATCCATTCTCTGCCATGTATTTCAGATTTTCCGCGCTGTAAAAGCCTCGATCCATCACGAATCGCGTCTTTTGGCCGTTGATAAATTCATTTTCGCCCAGCATATATTTCAAATGCGCTTTGTCGGATATGCTGCCCGGGTAGACCTTATAGTACAACGGAAATTTCGATTCCTCGCCGTAATACATTCCGAGATTGATCTGCGGTAGGCGCTCCTTATCCCGGTTGTAGCCCCACTCCAGCTCGGTGATACTGCGGCTGTAGGACGAGATGCTGGTCACGTCATAGGCGACATATTCATCCTTTTGGCGATGCTTCATCCACTCACGAAAGAACAGCATCATGTCCTCTTCCCGTAGCTCCGAGAACATCTTGCTGCATTGCTTATCGCTCATCACGCCGCCACAAGCCGTCCGGTGAGTCTCGGTGTAATTATCTATGTAGTACATGACATTTCCCTCGGACAGCATATACTGCGCCGCAGTCAGCATCTCGGCTGCGTGCTCCGGGAAGTAGCAGTCGAGCAGTTTTTTGATGCCCAATTCCTCGCAAATGCGGTCAAAAACGCGATAAACGCCGCAGGAGAAGATGTCCCCGGCAGGCGGCGCGGGCTGTTTCAGGTATATCTCGTAGTAGTTGCGATTGGGGATCAGCTTGCCGCTGGCCTCATCCAACCGCCCGATCGAGGAACGGTCGCAGGTCGGATTGCCGTTCTTGTTGCGGTATGTCGCTGTGACGTAGTACACATAGGTCTTGCCGGAGACCTTTTTGTAGGCTATCCCATGCTCGGGAAGATCGACCAGGATCGAATTATCCAATGCCATTTGCTCTCGCTCTGCCTCCAAACTTGAATTTATAATAGCCTAATTAT
>CAZFTO010000060.1:0-1209 GCA_964521735.1 uncultured Oscillospiraceae bacterium
GCGAATTGCTTGCTCTCACTTGGCAAGATATTGACTTCGGAAAAGGGCTTTTGTTAAAGAAACTCGGTATTCCGCATAAGGGTTTTCATTCTTTAAGGCATACGTTTGCCACGCGTGCGTTAGAGTGCGGAATGGACGTAAAAACGCTGTCCGAACTGCTCGGACATAAAAACGCAACGATTACGCTCAACCGCTATGCGCACTCGCTACTCGAACACAAAGCGGAGATGATGAATAGGCTCGGAAAATTACTCTAAATACAACTAAAAACTGTGCATCAAACAAAATATTTGATGCACATTTTAATTTATTATAGCAGATTTTACGAGAAAAATCAATGCATATTGATAGGTATAATATCTTTCGTTTATACTATATTTTAACTTTTTATGTACACTCAATACTTTTTTGTGCGCCCTTTATTTTGTTTGATGCTCATCCGCATTACAAAAGGAGCATCAAATGTATGGCTAATAATAAGGGTTTAGCAAAAGCTAAAGATAATAGAAAAGATGAGTTTTATACTATTTATGAAACAATTCAAGAAGAACTTAATCATTACGAGCATCATTTTAATGGGAAAGTGGTTTTTTGTAATTGCGATGACCCTTATGAAAGCAACTTTTTTCAATTCTTTGTTAGAAATTTCAATTATTTGAAATTGAAAAGATTGATTTGTACTTGTTATGGAAAATCTAACGTGGCTTATAAGCAGTTAAGTATTTTTGATGATAATGACGAATTAATGTCTGTTGGAAACGGTTATGTTATAGATATTAAAGAAGTTCCAATGAAAAACGGCAGAGGCGTTACGGACGACGATATTTTAAACTTGTTACAAAGTAAAAAACGCGGAGTTAAAAAACTATTAGGTAACGGAGATTTTCGTTCAGAAGAATGTATTGAGTATTTGAAAATAGCAGATATTGTTGTTACTAATCCACCATTTTCATTGTTTAAGGAATATATAGCGCAACTATTTGAATATAACAAAAAGTTCCTTATTATTGCGAATATGCAGACAATAAAATATAAGGAAATATTCCCTTTAATTATGAGCGGAAAGTTATGGGCTGGATTTTCTTTCAATAAAACTTTTGAGTTTATTATGCCAGATAATTACGAATTAAAAGGTAAAGCCTTTATTGATGAATTTGGTAGAAAACATGGATTTGTCCCCGGTATATGTTGGCTTACTAATTTAGATAT
>CAZFTO010000061.1:0-1135 GCA_964521735.1 uncultured Oscillospiraceae bacterium
GTATTGGAAAAACAAAAATTGGTACACGTATCTTTGTTGAAGATTATGATTTTTACTGTATTTATTTGAAATATTCTAACCCACTTGTTTCCGTGGCCGACATTGCAGCGTGGTTCAATATGCGACAAGAAGACATTGTGTCTGTGACGGTTGACGAAAATTCTGCATTGTCTTATTTGGAAAGTGTTTGCAGAGTGGTTTTGACCAATTTCGCCACATAAACGATTAGCGGTAACGTTACAATTACCGCCCCACTGGCAGATAAAGCTCATTCAATTCCCTTCTTGACGTTTTGTGGTATCGTCTTTAAACATTACCACATCCATTGCCCAGAAGTGCAGGGCGCAAATAAACAAAGCACTCGGTGTTTGTCCCAGTCTCGACAATCTGACAAATTGAAAATAAACTTGGTCGTGTTAGACGGTTAGCAGTGACGTCCGGAAAGAATTACTGCACCAAACGCCACCGCAAGGGCGCAATCGGTGATTGCTTGCGGAGTTTTGCCGATTGAACTGATCAATCGGCTTTTTTGTACAAAAAAGTAACCTTGTGGTTGGTGTCTGAGCGTTCTACAGAGTTAATTATATTATATTCATAAAGAACGGAATAGTAGATACTTTTAGAAAAAAATAAATAGAGAGGTGTAAATACTAATGGCAAAAAAGAAAAAGCGAATTGCCAAAAATGAGTTTAGATATAACGCTAATCAACACCATATGACTTACGTTTTTGAGGATGATGGTAAAAAGTATTCAAGCGTCGGAATAACAAGCAAAGACAAAACTTTTGAAAAGAAAAATATGCCATTGTCAAAAAATCCTCAAAAGACAAAAAACGAACCTGCATATGTTCGCAATGGAATAATTCGAGATAAACACGATTGTTATAGTCGAGTAAAAAGAAATTTTGAATTTTCGAAAGAAGATTTTCCAAAGGTTAAATCTAAAATTCGTAATTATAAGAAAAATCGCAAAAAAAAATAAGTAAGCATATCTTTGACCCAAAGTCAAAACCGTTACTTACTTATTGTTGGAACATTTCCAACAATAAGAGTATATGTGTTTTTTGATTTTGTGTCAAGCAAAAATTCAAAAAAAGTGAAGGTAAAAATTATGTTTATCAAAGTAAGTAGACA
>CAZFTO010000062.1:0-1054 GCA_964521735.1 uncultured Oscillospiraceae bacterium
AAAGTTGCGGAAAGTTTTTGCCGAGTTTACCAAACGCACAGGCCAACCAAAACAACGGTTGCAAGCGCGCAGGTGAATGCTAACACCAAATATCCAAAATAGTGCTTCATAAAGTGAGTAAACTTTTTACTGAAACTCACGTCGTTTTTAAGCCTTTTCATCTACTGTCCACCCCCAAATGCGTTCTTCGTCGCCTTCGTCCGAAAGACCAAAAGCGCAATACAAAATTTCGCGAAGTTGTTCTGCATCCAAATATCTTTTAACTTTTCTGTCGTGCATGGCCGAAATGATACCCGTTTCTTCACTGACAACAATAGCTGTGAGGCCGGGGAATGCTTCGGAAACGCCAATGGCGGCGCGATGTCTAGTGCCGAATTCGCGAGGATAGATATCTTCTTGCGTCAAGGGCAAATAGCAACCGGCCGTTACAACTTTGTTGTTCATAATGACAACGGCGCCATCGTGCAACGGCGTTTTTGGGAAAAACAGCGTGCGCAACAGGTCGGCAGAAATTTTGGCGTTGATGGTTGTGCCACTATCCAAAATGCTATCGGAAATTGTGTCGGCAATTAGAATTAGTGCGCCGGTATCCGTTTTGCTTAGGCGTTGACAAGCCTTGATAATTTCTTCAACAGAACTTTGCAATTCTTCACGACCCAATTCTTCGCCGTCTTGCTCCTTGATGCGGCGTTTACGAGCACGGCGGAACATATCTCTGCGAAAATCTTGCTCAAACAACATAAGGCAAGAAATTATCACCGTTCCAAGTGTAAGCAAAACGTAGATTGGAAAGTTGGGAATGTCGAAAAGCGCCAAAACAACCAACACTGCTAGCGTTATGCAAACAACCACGGTATAAACGCCTAGATTGCGTTTTTTTGCATAGTAGAACACCACGAAGAAAAGTGCCGTAACCAAAAGCAACAAAAACACTTTGGCCACGATATTTGCGGCGCCACCTGCTGTGAAATATGATTTTATAAACTGCAATACTTTTTCCATAAAATCAACCCTGGGTTCACTGTAAATTTTTCTAGTAGATATAATACAATAT